>CAXFAF010000001.1:0-122938 GCA_964001285.1 uncultured bacterium
TTTTATTCATTTCTATTAGGCTATCATTAGTAAACTCCCTTAAAGAGTTTATAGGGTCTTTATCGAATTCTTGATGAATAACATTTCCTGAATATATCTTTGATTTTTTTCCTTTTATTTCAAGAATTTTATCAGGCTTAATTCCAATTACAGAATATCTTCCGCTCAATTTTCCATCTTTTAAGGATTCATAAAAAAAGCTATTTTTTTTATCATCTGATATTTTCATAAATACAGTTAAAGGATCAAAATCATCAATTCCAGTTTTTAAAAAGACTAATTGATGCTTTTTTTCATCGTAATTTCTCTTAAAGCTTTTTAAATCAATGGAAAGGGTATATTCCATATTTTAGAATAGTCCTTGAGATGCAGTAGTTTCAAATAAAATATCCAATCTTTCAGGAAATATTTCACTTTCTAATTCACTTTGTAACTCTTGAGAAAGTGCAAAAAGTAATTCATTTTTTATTCTTTCTTCGTTTTGATTTTTTATAATATCAATTCTTTCTTGATTCTCTTCTTTAGTTTCGATTTTTTTTACCAAACCTATAAGGACACTATTTCCTATTCCAACATCAGAAATAAAAGGTTTATTAAGACTTGTTTTGAAAATTTGATCAATTGCCTTTCTAGAAAAAACTTCATCAAAAGTATATCGATTTAATTTTCCACTTTTAAGAACCGCAACATTTAATTTATTTGCAATTTCCTCTAATTCTGAGGTACCATCTATAATTGAATTTAGATATTCTAATGATTTTTTATTTAACTCTTCTTTAGATTTCTCAATAATTAAGTCCTCTTTTACTTCAATTCTTATTGAGCTAAAATCAATAAACTTTTCATCAATAATATCGTCGACTCTTAAAAATATAATATTTCCAGATTCATCTTCGTAAGGTTCAATTTCCATTCCAACATTAGCTTCAAAAATCATTTCTAAAAGAGCATTTTTCAAAGACTCATCAAGATCTTCATTGAAAAAATTTTTTCCGTTTTCATTTACATCTTTATATTGATTAAGATCTAAACTATTTTCTTTAGAAATTTCTTCAAATGTTAACCCTTCAGCCCTTTGATCTTCAATTAAATTATAAAGACTGTAAATTTTATCTTGGACGATGTTAGATTTATAATCTTCAGTTATTTGCTCCCTTGTTTCCTCGAAAGAACTTCTTGTAGCTTTTTCTATATTTTTGACATAGACCAATGAGGGTCCAAATGGGCCTTCAACCGCACCAGTTAATTGATTTAGATTTGATTCAAAAGCTAGTTTTGATATCTCCGGGGTCAAACCTTGATCTATCGATAATGACTTTTGCTCAACATCTTGGATTGTCAAACCTCTTTTATTTATTATTTTGAGTATATCTTTATTTTCTTCGAAATCTATTAAGGCCGAATTTGCTGATTCTTGGTCTAAAAAAGGTATTAAATAATATGTTCTTTTTTCCTGTTTCTCATAATCCTGAACATTATTTTGATAAATTTCTCTAATTGTGTTTTCTTCAACATCTATAGATGAACTTAAGTCAACTTCAAGAAGAGTTATTAGAGAAAAATTTCTCGTGGGTTCAGATTTATATCTGTTCCTATTTTTTTTATAATAATCATCAACATCAATTTCAGTTAAAGACAATTCTTCCAATGAAGATTCTTTTAGGTTTAAAATTACATATTCTATTTCTCTATCTTCATACTGAAATTTATATATTAAGTTATTAAATTCTTTAGATAATTCAAGGTTATCAAATAAAGCCCTATATATTTGTACTTGAGATAAAGAATCTCTTTCCATTTCAAGAAAAAGAGCTTCAGTAATACCATTCTGCCTGAGAACTTGATTAAAAACATTTTTATCAAATTGATTAAATGCATTTTTAAAGGAATTAGTATTTTTAATTCTATCGGCTAAAGATTGATCCGATGGCCTTAGTTTCATTTTATCGCCAGAAGAATTTATTGTTTTTTCAAGAATAAGATTTGATAAAATTTGATAATCCAAACCAGATTCTCTAGCCTCTTCAGTTGAAACAAATCTTTCTAACTCAGAAGAAACCCTATTCACTTCTCTATTGTATCGAAATAAGAATTCTTGAGCTTCTACTTCCCTGTCTCCTATGCGCGCAAGGGTACCAACATCATAATTTCTAAAAATATCACCTATTCCCCACACAGAAAATGCGAGAACTAATAATATTATTAAAGCTAGTCCAAATGGGCCTGAGGCATTTCTTCGTAAAAAATCTAACATCAAATTTATCTCATAATTATTTTAACATTATTTTCCGCATAATGTATCTTCTGATAACAAAAACGCAAGAAATAGCTTATATTAAAAAAATATAAACTACAGGATTTAAGTCACAATGAAGAAGAAAATACTTATTGCAGGTAATTGGAAGATGAATGGGAAAAAGGGAGATTTTACTTTTATTAATTCTCTAAAACAATTTATATCTAAAAACTCTCTTAAGGATATTGAAGTTCTAATTTGTCCGCCATATACACTGATTGATAGATTCTCTAAATTAACATCTAGGTCTAAATTGAATATAGGTTCTCAAGATTGCAGTACAAAAGAAAGTGGAGCTTATACAGGTGAAATATCTTCTTCTATGATAAGTGATCTTAACGCTAATTATTGTATTGTTGGCCATTCGGAGAGGAGAATTTATCAAAGTGAAACTAATAAAATAATAAATGAAAAAATTGTTAGGGCTCAAAAACAAAGATTAAATGTTATACTGTGTGTAGGAGAAACATTAGCCGAAAGAAAAAGATCTAATACTCTAAAAGTTTTAGGTAATCAAATTAAATGGGCTCTTAAAAATAATGTTAAACCAAATTATTTGGATATTGCCTATGAACCTGTGTGGGCTATTGGTACTGGCTTAGTTCCTGATAATTCTGACATTGAATTGGTTCATAATTTTATTTCTAAAAAATTGAGTAAATTTTACGGCGGAAGAGCTAAAAATATTCGAATATTGTATGGCGGATCAGTCAACCCTAAAAATGTATCAACTATAATATCGCTTAATAATGTAAGTGGAGCCTTAATAGGTGGTGCAAGTTTAAAAATTAAAGATATGAAGGCTATCTTAAAGCAATTAATTTAATAAATTGAATTATATGCTGTGATCGGTTAAAAGCTTATCTATTATGTTAAGCTTTGTTTTAGTTATTCATCTTATTATTGCTATTATTTTGATAGTCTTAGTTCTTTTACAGAGATCTGAAGGAGGAGGGCTTGGAATAGGTGGCTCTGGAGATTTTATGTCTGGTCGTGCTGTAGGGAATATTCTATCTAGATTAACTGCTGTTTTTGCCACTATTTTTTTTATTACTAGCCTTTCTCTGGCTTTGCTTTCCAGTTCTAGCCAGAATTCATCTATTGTTGATAATATTGGTAGCGAAAACATGCCTCAGCTTGAAATTGACATTGATGATAACAAAAATGATTTTCCTGATCTTAATTAATCAATCTTTATCTTTGTAATTTAATTTCTATTTGCTATAATTAACTTCCATGACACAGTATATATTTATAACTGGTGGCGTGGCTTCTTCTTTAGGCAAAGGTTTAACTTCTGCCGCACTCGGTGCGCTACTACAATCAAGAGGATATTCAGTAAAGATAAAAAAACTAGATCCTTATTTAAATGTTGATCCAGGAACGATGAATCCTTTTCAACATGGGGAAGTTTTTGTTACTGATGATGGGGCGGAAACAGATTTAGATTTAGGGCATTATGAAAGATTTACCAATGTGCCATCATCTATTAATGATAATATTACCACTGGTCAGATATATAAAAGGATAATCAGTAAAGAAAGGAAAGGTGATTATTTAGGTGGAACAGTTCAAATAATTCCTCATGTTACTGACGAAATAAAAAAATTCATTCTCTCAAATAATAAAAATGTTGATTTTTGCTTATGTGAGATAGGGGGGACCGTAGGTGATATAGAAGGTCTTCCTTTTTTAGAGGCAATTAGACAATTAAGCAATGAGCTTAAAAAAAATACAACATGTTTTCTACATTTAACATTAATGCCCTATATTTCAGCTGCAGGTGAGGTAAAAACTAAACCTACACAACACTCCGTTAAAGAATTAAGATCTATAGGTATTCAGCCTGATATTCTTGTTTGTAGGTGCGATAGAAAAATCTCTAATTCAGATAGAAAAAAAATATCAGTTTTTTGTAATGTAAATGAGGATTCGGTTATACAGGCTATAGATGTTGATACAATTTATGCTGTTCCAAGAGACTTAAAAGATAATGGACTTGATGTTGCGGTTTTAAATGCCTTAGGAAAGAAAAAGCTTCCTAAATCAAATATAAGAAAATGGAACAAAGTTGTAGAAAGTATAAGGGATCCAGAAGGTGAAGTAACAATAGGGGTTGTAGGTAAGTATCTCGATTTAAATGATGCCTATAAGTCTTTATTCGAAGCTCTAACTCATGGAGGTATTTCTAATAATGTAAAAGTAAAAATTAAAACTATTGATTCAGAAAAATTAGAGAAAAATAAAAATAAAAAAATTTTTAATAATGTTCATGGAATACTTGTTCCCGGAGGTTTTGGTAAGAGAGGTTCAGAAGGTAAAATTTTATCATCAAAATTTGCTAGGGAAAATAAGGTGCCATTTTTTGGTATATGCTTTGGTATGCAGATGGCTGTTATAGATTCTGCTAGACACTTATTAAATCATAAAAAAGCAAGTTCATCGGAATTTGGTAAAACAGATAGTCCATTAATAGGATTGCTTAAAGAATGGATAAAAGATGAAGAGGTAGTAAAAAGAAACCTGCAAAGCGATTATGGAGGCACTATGAGATTAGGGGCTTATCCCGCTATTCTTAAAAAAGGCTCTAAAGTAAGAGAAATTTATAGAAATAAAGAAATAATAGAAAGGCACAGACATAGGTATGAGGTTAACATTTCGTACAGACCTGAACTTGAAAAGGCCGGCCTTTCTTTTGTTGGCATGTCCCCAGATGGATATTTACCTGAAATTGTCGAACTTAAGAATCATCCTTGGTTTATAGGTGTTCAATTTCATCCTGAACTTAAATCAAGGCCCTTTAACCCACATCCTTTATTCGCATCTTTTATTAAAGCATCTATTGTTAATTCAAGATTATCTGCTAAGGGTAAATAGATGAAATCAATAAATATTAAAAACATAAGTTTTTCTAACTCATCTCCAATATCAATTATTGCCGGACTAAATGTTTTAGAAGATGAGGATATGGCCTTAAATGTCGCTAAGAAATTAAAAGATGTTACTAAAAAATTAGATATGCCTTTTGTTTTCAAAGCTTCTTTCGATAAGGCAAATAGATCATCTGTTAATTCATACAGAGGGCCAGGATTAGAGACTGGAGTTAAAATATTTAAACTATTAAAAGATAAATTAAATATTCCTATCATAACGGATGTACATGAGATTTATCAGGTTGATAAAATTGCTGAGGTTGCAGATATAATTCAAATTCCCGCATTTTTGTGTAGGCAGACTGATTTAATTAGGGCGGTATGCAAGACGGGTTTACCAATTAATATAAAAAAAGGTCAATTTCTCTCTCCCAGACAAATGATAAATATTGTTGATAAGTGCAAATCTTTTGGAAATGAAAATATTATGTTATGTGAAAGAGGATCATCTTTTGGTTATGATAATTTGGTGGTTGATTTCTTAGGAATGTCAGAGTTAAAAAATTTAGATAATCCTTTGATTTTAGATGTTACCCATTCTTTACAAATTCCTGGGGGTTTAGGTGATTCAACTGGAGGAAGATCTCATCAGGCTATTGATCTAGCTTTGGCTGGTACAGCCTTAAAATTAGCGGGTTTATTTATTGAAGTTCACCCCGACCCTAATGAAGCGCTGTGTGATGGACCTTCGGCAACAAAACTTGATGATTTTGAAGATATTTTAAAGAAAGTTAAAGCCTTAGATAGTCTTGTAAAATCTTTTGATAAATAAAGGCAATTAGCCCCTTCCTCTATAATTTTGTACACCTTGTTCTGGTATCCATAAGTCTTTAGGGGGTTCAGATGATTGCCAAAAGACATCTATTGGCATTCCTCCTCGAGGATACCAGTAAGACCCAATTCTAAGCCATTTAGGTTTTAAAAGATTTATAAGATCTTTACTTATTAGCATTGTTACTTCTTCGTGAAAGGATTTGTGATTTCTGAAACTTTGAAAATATAATTTCAATGATTTTGATTCAACTATCCATTTATTAGGAACATAATCAATTACAATATGTGCAAAATCAGGTTGCGAAGTAACAGGACAAATACTTGTAAATTCAGGTTGAGAAAATCTTACTAAAAATTTTTCCTTTTCACTGTTTTTAATTTTATCTAAAATCTTTATAGACGGTTTATTATGATGTTTATTTGATTTTCCTAAATGTTTCATAATTTATCCTAAGGAATCCCAATGAATTTATGCATTTGAAAGCTTATTTTCCATTTAGGGTTATCTCTGCAAAATTTTCTAGCTAAAATAACATTTTCTTTATAATTATTATCATACTTAGGTTGAAGATAAAAATAATCAAATCTCATATTTTCAAATATATTTGGTGAAATATTTTCTTGTGGGTAAACAAATTTTAATTCATTTCCATGATCTTGAAGAATGTTTGTTTCAGATTTAGGACTAACACAAATCCAATCAATTTCATTAGGTACTTTAATTGTTCCGTTAGTTTCTATAGCAATATTAAAGTTTTTTTTATGTAAAGAATTAATTAATTCATTGTTAACTTGAAGCATAGGTTCACCGCCAGTCAAAACAACGAAAGGTTTATTTTTTGTTTTCCATATAGAAAGAACTTTATCGGTAATTTCATCAGCGTTTTTAAATTTTTTTCCGTTTTTTCCATTAGTTCCTATAAAATCAGTATCACAAAACTTGCATATGGCCTTGGCCCTATCCTTTTCCAGTCCTGACCAAAGATTACAACCTGTGAACCTACAAAAAACTGCGTGTTTTCCATAATTGTAACCCTCACCCTGTATGGTAAAAAACATTTCTTTAACTGTGTACATATAGTTTTTCTTTAATTTTAGGATATTTATTAATAAAAGTTAACCAGCCTTTTGATCTTAAATTACATGCTGGACAATTATTACAACCATATCCCCAGTCCTGTCTATTTTTTCTATCCCCTTTGTAGCAAGTGTGTGTATTTTCTATAATCATTTCTAAGAAATCTATACCATAATCAAGAAACGCCATCTCCCATGCTTCAGCTTTGTTTGTATTCATTAGCGGGGTAATTATTTTAAAATCTTGTTCTGTTCCTAAATTTATTGTTTTTTCTTGATATTTTATAGTTTCATTACGGCAATCGGGATAGCCCGAGAAGTCAGTTTCGCACATGCCGCCAATAATATTCTTAATTTTTTTTTGATAAGCTATTATTGCTGCGTAATTGAAAAATAATAAGTTTCTTCCAGGAACAAAGGTATTAGGGAGATTATTTTCCATTTTGATCTTCTTATTATTAGTCAACGAAGAATTTGTAATATTATTAATTTCTTTTAAATCAATAATATAATCGTCTTTAAGTTTTTTTTTAAAATCTGAAAAGTCCGATTTAATCTTATTTAAAATATCTAATCGACAATCCATTTCAACTTTATGATTCTGGTTATAATTGAAACCTAAAGTATAAACTTCTTTAAATCGAGATAAAGCCCAAAACAAAGATATGGTTGAATCCTGTCCACCGGAAAAAAGAACTAATGATTTATTTTTATTTAGCATATTAATATTTTCAAAATTTTTTTTAGTTAATAGCAAGAATGAACAAGATGTGATAGATAAATTTGTTATGACATCAATAAATAATGTTTTAGGTAGACAAATTTTTGACAGTAGGGGCAATCCAACTATTGAGGTAGATGTTACATTGAATGACGGAAGTTTAGGAAGGGCTGCAGTGCCATCTGGAGCTTCTACAGGAGCTTACGAGGCTCATGAATTAAGAGATAAGACCAAAATATTATCCGGTAAAACAGTAAAAAAGGCAGTAGATTATATTAATTCTGAGATAAAAGACTTAGTTTCAGGTTTAGATGCCTCAGAACAGATTTTAATAGACACTAAGATGATCGAACTTGATGGAACTGATAATAAATCAAGGTTAGGCGCCAATGCAATTTTGGGCGTTTCATTGGCCGTTTCAAGGGCTCAAGCTATTTCGGAAAAAAAAAATTTATTTGAGCATATTAATTCAATAGATAATTATATTTTACCTGTACCAATGATGAATCTTATTAATGGTGGAGCTCATTCAAATAATTCTCTATTTATTCAAGAGTTTATGATTATGCCTATTTCTGCGGAAACTTTTAATCATGCAATTGTTATGGGTTCTGAAATATTTCACTCTTTGAGGGATTTATTGTCTAATGATGGTTATAGTACGAATGTAGGTGACGAAGGAGGTGTAGCTCCAGATCTTGAATCTACTGAAGAAGCAATTTCCTATCTTTCAAAATCTATAGAAAAAGCGGGTTATAAATTAGAAGATGACATTGTCTTTGCTCTAGATATTGCTGCATCAGAGTTATTTAAAGATGGTAAATATTATCTATCAAAGAATGAATCAAAAGATACAAAAGAATTAATTAAACTTTGGGAAGATATTGTAAAAAAATACCCAATTTTTTCTATTGAAGATCCTTTACATGAAGATGACTGGGATGGTTGGACAGATTTAACAAATTCCATCGGCGACAAAACTCAAATAGTGGGAGATGACCTGTTTGTTACTAATTCAAATAGGCTTAAAATGGGTATAGATAAAAAAGCAGCTAATTCCATACTTATTAAGGTTAATCAAATTGGAACTGTAACTGAAACTCTTGATACTATCAATTTAGCTAAAAATAATAATTATTCTTATATTATTTCGCATCGTTCCGGGGAAACGGAGGATACTTTTATTTCAGATTTATCGGTTGCAACAAATTCAGGGCAAATAAAAACTGGCTCAATGACAAGATCGGATAGAGTAGCGAAATACAACCAATTAATTAGAATAGAAGAGGCTTTAAAGGGTAAATCGCAATATGCTGGTAATTCGATTCTAAAATAAAATTAAATTTTTCTTTCTTGACCAATAACATTGTTTTGTGATTCTGTGATTCTATGATTCGTTTTCTATTAAATAATTGGAATCTTTTAGAAAAATTTAGCGTAAAAGAGTTAATTATAAATTCTTCTATAGTCCTCTTTTTTCTATTTATTAATTTTTTTGCTTTAACTAATTTATTTTATTCTTCCAGGGGCGTTATTCAATATAATAAAATGGATATTCAATTAACAAGCAATGCTTTGGAATTAGAAAATATTAGAGGTGAAAATAATATTTTAGAAGTTAAGATTAAGAATTTGGTTGAATTTAATGATTCCGATTTAGTTGATCAAATAATAAGAGAATATTTGGGATATGCTTCTGAAGAAGATTTATTAATCATTGTTAATTAAGTAATTTCTAGTAAAATTGATATAAACAAATTTTTTTGTTAGATTAAACATTATTAATAGGAAATTCAAATTGTCCTCTACCCGTCATCCTGAAAAGGTTAATAATAAAGAAAACACTTCCTTAAAAAAACCTAGTTGGTTAAGGGTAAGGGTCTCAAGTTCTAAAAAATTTCGGAAAACAAAAGAAATTTTATCCAAATCCAATATTGTTACAGTTTGCGAGGAGGCAAGTTGTCCAAATATTTCAGAATGCTGGCAGAAAAACCACGCCACTTTTATGATTATGGGCGATACATGTACTAGAGCATGTGCTTTTTGTAATGTTAAAACCGGCATACCAGATAAATTAGATCCCTTTGAGCCTTTTAGGGTTTCAAGAGCGGTTAAAGAAATGAAGTTAAATCATGTCGTAATTACTTCTGTTGATAGAGATGATCTGAGTGATGGAGGCGCAATCCATTTTAGCAAAACAATTAAAGCTATTAGGAAAAGTTCTCCCAATACGACAATTGAGATTTTGACTCCAGATTTTTTAAGAAAAGAAAATGCTGTCGATGTTATACTCGAAGAAGAACCAGATGTTTTTAATCACAACTTGGAAACTGTACCCAGTTTGTATTTATCTATTCGACCAGGAGCAAGATATTTTAATTCTTTAAAACTATTAGATAATGTAAAAAATAAAAACCCCAATATATTTACTAAATCAGGTCTAATGTTAGGCTTAGGTGAAAAGAAAAACGAGATTATGCAGGTTATGGATGATTTAAGAGCTGCGAATGTTGATTTTTTGACTTTAGGACAATATTTACAACCCTCTAAGAAGCATGCGGCCGTTGAGAAGTATTTATCGCCTGAAGAATTTGAGAATTTTAAAATTATTGCTGAATCTAAGGGTTTTCTGATGGTATCTTCAAGTCCCTTAACTCGTTCATCTCATCACGCAGAAGAAGATTTTCATATTCTACGCCAGAAAAGGTTAAAAAGTAATAGTTAGTTGATAAAGATTGAAAAAAAGAAACAATCAATTATTAACTCTGGAGATCTCTTTGAGCTAGTTTCCGATGTTAAATCTTATTCCGATTTTGTTCCATGGTGTAAGTCTTCAATTATTGAAAGAAAGGTTCATGATTATTTTTTTGCTCGGCTTGAAATGAAATTTCTAATGTTCTCGGGTTCTTTTGTTAGTAAAGTAAGTTTAGATAAATATGAAAAAAAAATTAATGTTCTTGGCGTAAAAGGTCCATTTAATTATTTAGAGGCTAACTGGATTTTTGATGAATATGATGAAGGAACCCTAGTTTCAATAATGTTAGAAATAGATTTAAAAAATAAGATCTTAGAAAAAACTATTGAAAAGAATTCAGAAAGTTTAATAATTAAAACCGTTTCATCTTTTGAGAAAAGGATTCTTAATATTTCATAGAATTGAAAAAACCATCTTTAGCGCTTCGTATACTGATGATAATCGGATAAAGTCTCTTCCTTTGTCATCGAAGTTAAATTCATTACAATTTGTTATATCATCATTTGCTGTAGCAATATAAACTTTTCCTACAGGGCTTATATCTGTTCCACCTGAAGGTCCTGCGACACCCGTTATAGATACGGAGATACTTGCTTGAGAGTTATTAACTGCTCCCAGCGCCATAGCAATTGCGGTTTCAGATGATACAGCTCCATGTTCATTTATGATATCATAATTAATTCCTAATAATTCTGATTTTGATAAATTAGAATAGGTTATAAATCCTCTATCAAACACTTCAGACGAACCAGGTATTGATGTTAGAGAGCTAGCAACCATACCTCCCGTGCAACTTTCTGCTGTTGCAATTATATGATTCTTATCTTTGCACTTTTTTATTATATCTTCAGATAAGCCATTTATTTTTTTCTCATCCATTAAATTATTCCAAATTGTTTAATTAATAATATTATGATGCATGTCATTAATCCAGCAACAATGTCATCAGCTAAAACCCCAATAGAACCTTTTATTTTTTCAACTTTATTGACAGGGTATAGCTTTGATATATCAAAGAAACGAAAAAGTAAAAACCCAATAAATATTGCTAAAGATGAAAAAGAAGTAAAGATTAGAACAATTAATTGTCCAATAAACTCATCTATAATTATTTCTTTAGGATCACTTGATTGGTGTTCTTTTATGTAAATTTCAATAGAAAACAATGCAATTAAAGTTAATATAAAAATAAATATTAAGAGAGCAACAACACCACTTATTTTCAAAATTAAAATACCTATTGGTATAGCAAGTAAAGATCCTATTGTTCCTGGTAAATATTTCGAATATCCAATATAAAAAATTGTTGAGATGATTTTAGCTAATTCATTTTTCATCTTGGCGCCATAATCGATATTATGGATTGACTAGCGATTCCATTTTTAGAATTTACAAATCCTTCATCTTCCGTAGATGATGCTTTCACATTAATTTTGTTTTCCCTAATGTTTAAAATTTTTGATAGATTAATTTTAATTCTTTCCTTTAAGGGATTAATTTTGGGATAATCACAAATGATATTAATATCAAGGTTATAGATTTCGCCATAATTTTCTTCTATAAAATTTAAAGCCTTTTTTAAAAAGATTAAAGAATTTACATTCTTAAATTTCTTATCATTAGGTTTAAAATGGTGCCCAATATCATTTTGACCAAGAGCTCCAAATATAGCATCAGTAATAGAATGCAAGATTGGGTCTCCGTCAGAATTAGCATCTAAGCTATATTTACTTTTTATTTTTAATCCACCAAGTTTCAGAAAATTACCTTTTTTAAATTTATGGAAATCATATCCTATTCCAACTTTATTGATGTAATAATAATTTATCAGTCTATCAAACATTTTTAAGTCAGAATGATCAGTAATTTTAAAATTAATCCTATTTCCCTTAATCCTTTTTAATTTAAGACCATATTCATGAGCTGCAGAAAGATCATCAGTAAAATTACCTTTCACATTTTTATAAGCATTTAAAATTTTATGTAATTTAAAAGCTTGTGGAGTTTGTGAGCCAATTATAGAATTTCTATCTACAGTTTTAAAATCTTTCTTATTTCTTAATGTATCATCAATATCTACAGCAGGAAAAACTCCGTCATATTTTTCAAGATTTTTTATACATTGATTAATTATTTTATCTTCTAAAAAAGGCCTTGCCGCGTCATGCAATAAAGCAATATCCTTCATATAATTTTTTTTGTTTTTAACAAGGCTATTTAAGGCTTTAATCGATGATTCTTGTCTATTAGACCCTCCTTTAATTATATTATTTAACTTATTGTATTTATTATATAAATAATTATATTTTTTATAATACTTACTACTTAAAACTAAAGTTATTGAATCAATTAAAGGATTCTTATTAACCGAATGCAAAATATGTTCTAAGGGTGTAAAGCCTTTTGTTTGATAGAACTGCTTTGGTAGCTTATTATTACTGCCTAAAGCCCTTTTTCCTTCACCGGCTGCTAAAATTATAAAGTGAATCATTTAACTTTTTAATAATGAATATTGCCTATATATTAAGCATAACATATAATTGCCTAATTATTAGGCATTTTATTATGAATAAACATCTCAATATACATGAACATATTATAAATTCAATTACCTTTCCAATCATAATAATAGATGATGAAAAGATCATATCAATGGTAAATTCTTCAGCTGAGGATTTTTTTAAAGTTAGTTCAAAAATTATTCTTGGCAGATCAATTAAGGACTTCATACCTTTTTCATCTCCGGTAATTTCTTTAATTGAGAATTGTATTGAAACTAGCTCGTCATTTAAAGAATATAAAATTGATTTATCAACACCGATGACGGGCGATCATAAAGATGTCGATGTACAAATTTCTATGATTTCAGGATTACCAAATAAATATCAATTAGTTTTTCTTGAAGACTATTATGAAAAGAAACTTTTATTTCAGAATGAAAACCATAAAAATAAATTAGCAATGTCAAATATGTCTCAAATTCTTGCCCATGAAGTAAAGAATCCTCTTTCCGGAATAAGAGGGGCTGCACAACTTTTGGAAAAAAACCTAAAAGAGAAAGATCTTGAGATGACTAACTTAATTTGTAAGGAAGTTGATAGGATAAGAAGGTTAATAGACAATCTGGAAGTTTTTGATGCAACATCTCCCTTAGACTTAAAGTCTATTAATATTCATACTGTTTTAAGGCATGTTAAAGAGATAATGTTAAATTCAAATGATTTTGAGTTAGATATTATTGAGAATTATGATCCGTCAATACCAAATGTATTGGGTAATCAGGACCAGCTAATTCAGGTTTTCATAAATCTTGTTAAAAATTCTATAGAAGCTTTTAAGAAAGGTAATAATAAGGAAAATAAGATAATTCTTTCTACATCTTATGAGCATGGATATGTAGTAAAAGATAACTACAGTGATAGAAAGGTAAGGCTTCCCATTAAAATAAGCATTAAAGATAATGGACCAGGCATTTCTGAATCAATTCTACCAAATATTTTTCAACCATTTGTTTCTTCAAAGAAAAATGGAGAAGGTGGTTTGGGGTTATCTATAGTTTCTAAGATAATCAGTGATCATAATGGGTCGATTGAACTTGATAACCATATTGATGGATCTGAATTTATCATAAGATTAATAGCGGAGATAGAATAATGAGCAAAAAGACTATTTTACTTGCAGAAGATGATGATTCAATCAGGTTGGTAACAACTAGGTTTTTGGAAGATTCTGGGTATGAAGTTCGTTCAGTGGATAGCTTAAAGAAATTATGGAAATTAATTGAAAGCAGTGAGGGTGAAGTATTAATAACAGATGTAATGATGCCTGATGGTGAGTTGTTTGATATTTTACCTCAAATAATCGAGTTAAGAAGTAACCTTCCTGTTATAGTAATAAGCGCCAAAAATAATCTCCAAACTGCAATTTCTGCAACTCAACAAGGTGCCTATGAATATTTACCAAAACCTTTTGATCTTCAAGAATTGGTATCACTTGTAAGCAAAGCCATAGACCACAAAAAAAATAAAAAAGAAAAACCTAAAACTCATCAAACAGGCGACAAGCAATTAATTGTAGGAAGATCAATGATTATGCAGGATCTTTACAAATCTATTGCCAGATTATCACAGAATGATTTAACCGTTATGATTTATGGTGAAAGTGGAACTGGTAAAGAATTAGTTGCTAAAGCCTTGCATCAATTTGGACCAAGGTCTGGCGAACCATTTATTGCTTTAAATATGGCCGCTATACCTAGCGAATTAATTGAGAGTGAGTTATTTGGTCATGAAAAGGGCTCTTTTACGGGTGCACATCAAAAAAGTGATGGAAAATTCAAGCTAGCAGAAAAGGGAACATTATTTTTGGATGAGATCGGTGATATGCCTATCGAAGCTCAGACTCGGCTTTTGAGAGTTTTGCAGGAAGGAGAATTTACATCTGTTGGCGGAAAAGAAAAGATAAGAACTGACACAAGAATAATTGCAGCGACTCATAAAAATCTTCCCTCGTTAATTGAAGAAGGAGTATTTAGAGAGGATCTTTATTATAGATTGAATGTTGTTCCTATTACCATCCCTCCTTTAAGAGATAGAAAAGAAGATATTTCTGAACTAATTAACCATTTTTTTGATAAAGCTAGGAGATTAAAGCTTAATCCAAAAAAAATTAATCCTGAAGGTTATAGAATTATTGAAAATTATAATTGGCCTGGAAATGTAAGGGAACTCGAAAACTTTATTATGAAATTATGTGCGCTTTATACAGAAGACATTATCGAAAATAATGCCTTAAAAGATGAAATTAAAACTTTAAAGCAAATGGATAAGAAAATTACTGAAATTGATAATAGTTTTTCATCAATTGCTTCTCGTTATTTTTCTAAAAATTTAAATAAGATTTTTGAAGAACATTCAGGAGATATATATAATTATTATATTAGCGAAGTCGAAAAAGTATTATTATTTGAAATCTTAAAAAATAAAAAAGGAAATCAATTAAAGGCTTCAGAAATTCTGGGTCTTAATAGAAATACATTGAGAAAAAAAATTACTGAACTTAATATTGATCTAAACTTAGATAAAAATAAAAGGAGTTAACATGAGCGGACCTTTATCAGACATAAAAGTTTTGGAATTTGCAGGAATAGGGCCCGGACCATTTTGCGGTATGTTATTAGCTGATATGGGCGCTGAAGTTCTTAGGGTAGATAGATCCCCGAAAGGAGGTTCTAAGCATATAATTGAAGGAAGGGGAAAGAAATCTGTGGTTTTAAATTTAAAAGATCCTAACCATTTAGAAATATGTTTAGATCTTGTTTCTCAAGCAGATATTTTACAGGAAGGAATGAGGCCAGGTAAAATGGAGGATCTAGGGCTTGGCCCCGATGAATGTTTTAAGGTTAATAAAAGAATAGTTTATGGGAGAATGACTGGTTGGGGACAATATGGAAGTCTATCTCAAGCAGCTGGTCATGATATTAATTATATATCTTTAACAGGTGCTCTGGATTCTATAGGAAGGAAAGGTGATAAACCTGTTCCCCCTCTAAATCTTGTTGGAGATTTTGGAGGCGGGGCTCTTTATCTTGCCATGGGAATGTTAGCAGCTCTTCATGAGGCAAAAATTTCAGGGAAAGGCCAAGTAGTTGACTGCGCAATGACAGATGGCTCAGCATCTTTGATGTCAATGTTTTATGGTTTTTCTAGCTCCGGTATTTGGAATGAATCAAGAGGATCAAATCTATTGGACACAGGGGCACATTTTTATGATGTATATGAAACAAAAGATAAAAAATTTATATCTATTGGTTCGATAGAGCCACAATTTTATGCTTTATTGCTTGAAAAAGCAGAAATACAAGATCCTGATTTTGATGACCAAATGGAAAGGGATATATGGCCAACTTTAAAGTCAAAGATCGAAGAAATTTTTAAAATGAAAAATAGAGACGAATGGTGTGAAATAATGGAAGGTACTGATGTTTGTTTTAGCCCGGTGTTATCAATTTCAGAAGCTCCTCATCATCAACATAATATTGATAGGAAAACTTTTGTAGAATTTGATGGGGTAATGCAGCCTAATGCAGCGCCTAGATTTTCTAGGACAGAATCAAAAATTAATGGTCCATCTGCATTAAATGGACAACATAATGAGACTGCCTTATTAGAATGGGGGATTTCTAAAGATAGAATTAAGGATTTGTTTTAATCACCCTTTCTTGGGAATAATAGAGATCTAATCCAGCCTAATAGATTGTTTTCTTTAAGGTCTTCTTTTAATAAGTAATCCATCAATTGATTATAATTATTAGATTCAAATAATTTTTCTCTAGTCCGCAGTATTTTGTTCTTATCAAGTGATTTAACTTCTCGAGCTGGATTACCAGCATAAATTTTATCGTTAGGGACATCTGATGTTACTATTGAACCAAGACCAACAATAGAGTTAATACCTATTCTTACCCCTTTTGAAATTTTAACACCTTCTCCTATCCAAGCATTGTCACAAATAACTATTTTTTTACTAGGCCCAGGAGAATCAATTCTGTCGTAAGGATCATGCCAATCTGAATCACTTATATAAACATTACTTGCAAGCATGACATTAGAGCAAATTTCTATTTCCTCTGCCGCTAGAATCCTTGCTCCTGGGGAAATAAGAACATTATCCCCAATTTTAATTTTTGCATTAGAATTATTTCTATTCCAAGAACAGATTTGTGTAATTACATTCTTAGAAGTTCTTATATGAACATTATCCCCAACTGAAATATTTCCACCATAGATATCTAAATTCCATGGTTTGTTAATATCAAGATTTATGCCGACATTTTCGAATTGTGGTTTGACATAATAGTTGACCCATAATTTATAGAAATTTTCGATAATTTTTCTAATATAATAAGGTCTTCTGTCTCTAATCAAAGTACAACCTTTCTCTAATGCATCTTACTAGATTGTATCTCGTAACATCCATTTTTAAAGGTTCCAAATATTTCATCGACTTGAGGATGTCTAACTGGTTCACCGGTTTCGTCATTAAGTAGATTTTGTTCTGATACATACGCAACATATTCAGTGACCTCATTTTCCGCTAAGAGATGATAAAAGGGTTGATCTTTTTTTGGTCTAATATCTTCAGGTATTGAAAGCCACCATTCTTCAGTATTGTTAAATGTTGGATCGACATCAAATATTACACCCCTAAAAGATAAGAATCTATGTTTAACTATTTCACCTATTTTAAATTTAGCGTCTCTTTCCATTATATTCTCCGATTAGGAAAGTTGTTGATTACTTCCTATGTTGTGTTTCATATTAATATTTTTATTTTAAATAAACAGCAAAATCTTTTGCTAATTTGGGATCTTTCTTTTTAATTTTCATGGCTAAATTAATTATAACATTTGCCTGCTTAACTGTTGCATCATCCTGCATCTTGCCGTCAACCTTTACTGCCCCTGTTCCATCACCCATCGCTTTTATAATTTTAGATGCTTTTTGAATTTCCTCTACGCTTGGACAAAAAACTTTTTTAGCAATCTCGACTTGAGAAGGGTGCAAAGACCAAGCCCCCGAACAACCCAAGATAAATGCATTTCTAAATTGTGATTCACAGCCCTCAGGATCATCAAAATCTCCATAAGGGCCAAAAAAAGATTTAATATTATTAGCTGAACATGCATCTATAATTTTTGATAAAGAATAATGCCACAAATCTTGTTGTAAGAATTCTCTATCTGATTTCTTTTCTTGTTTATCACCTAAAACTCCATAGTCAGGATGACTGCCTCCAACTCTAACGGTTTTCATTCCTCTTGATGCAGCAAGATCCGCAGGCCCAAGACTAAATCCATGTAACCTTGGGCTACATGCCGCCAAATCTTCAACATTCATAATTCCTGCAGCTGTTTCCAAGATGACATGAATCTTTATCTGTTTCTTTAATTTATATTTCGCTTCATTTAGCGCAATTATCCTGTCAGCAAACAATATTTCTTCTGGTGTATTAATCATTGGAAGCATTATTACATCAAGTTTATTAGCCAGATTTTCAATTATATATGATACATCATCCAGAAACCATTTACTGTTTATTGCATTCACTCTGGTCCATAAACCAGTATTTTTTAGATCTAATTTTTTTGAAACTTTTACGAATGATTTTCTAGCTTTTATTTTATCTTTTGGAGAAATTCCATCTTCTAAATTACCTAAAATAATATCAGAAGCTTTACACAAGGACGGTAATTTATCAGTTACTTTTTTTAAATGTGGTGGAAAAAAATGAATAACTCTTTCCAAATTATCATTTGGTTCATTTGACGGTTCTGGAGCTCCATCTGCAAGAGGTTTATAAAAATTTCTACCTAAATTCATTTTTTTCTCATTGATTATTTCTTAGACATACAGCATGTTTTCAAAAGGAGCAAATATCTTCTTTTTTCTTACGGGGAATTAACGTAATAAAGTACCAATTAGTAGGAAAAAATTATGAAAGATCTCAGTATTGTTCCGCCCATAGGGAAATTATTAAATCGAGAACATATAGAAATTGGAAAAGGTTTAGTTAAGCATAGCTATTTTATTGATAAAAAATTTGTAAATAGAAATAATCAAATTACAGGCGGTATTTTAGCTACAACTTTAGATATGCTCTGTGGTCATGCATTACATACAATGCATAAAAAAAAACATGCAACCATAGAATTAAAGACGTTTTTTTTATCTCCTGCTTTGCCTGGAAAATTTATTGGTGAAGGAAATGTTATTAAGGTTGGAAGATCTGTTGGATTTGCTGAATCAGTTCTAAGGGATGATAAAGAACAGGAAATAGCTAGAGCTTCAGCTACATTTAGGATATTCAATCAATAATTCCCATTTTTCTTTTAAGCTCATTTCTTAAAGTTAGTTTATATATTTTTCCCGAAGCTGTTCTAGGTAACTTATCAGGGTGTAAATCAAAATGTTCTGGAATTTTGAAAGAAGCTAGATATTTTTTTAAATATTCTTTAAATTTGTCTTCGTTAAAATTAGCATTTTCCTTTAAAGATATTGAGCTACATAATTTTTCACCTAATCTTTCGTCAGGTATACCGTATACGCTGGCCTCTAAAATATCAGGGTGTTTATTTAATACATCTTCAACTTCTAAGCATGAGATATTTTCTCCTCCCCTTATGACAATGTCTTTTGCTCTATCAACTATAAATAAGAAATTATCCTCATCTAAATAGCCTAAATCTCCTGATTTAAACCAATCCTCATCAAATGCTTCATTTGTATCATCTGAATTTTTCCAATAGCAGGTAAAATTAGTAATTGATTTGATCCATATTTCTCCAACAGCATTTGCTTTGCATTCATTGTTATTTTCATCAACAATTTTTATATTTGTTAAGGGTGGGGTTGGTTTTCCGGTAGATCCAGGTCTTTTTAAATAATCGTCTCCTGAAATTACTGCCCCTGCAGCATTTGTTTCTGTTAAGCCATAACCAAGCCCGGGTGATGCATCAGGAAATTCAGCCTTTAATTCTTCCACATGTGAAGATGGTCTTGCAGCACCACCACCTGATAATTCTTTCAAAGATGATAAATCATAGTTTTTTTTATTTTTATCTCGCATTACTTCTAGAGTCATTGTTGGCACACCATTTAATGTGGTTATTTTTTCTTTTTCAATTAAGGACAAAGCTTCTTCAGAGCTCCATTTATACATAATGACCATCTTTCTTCCTGACAAAAATGACAACATAAATTGTGCATGACTACCAGTTACATGAAATAAAGGAACAGTTAAAAGGCAGGATTGTTGTAAGTTAGCGTCTGGGGTTATTTCCTCTCTTATATTTCTTGCCGTTGCGACCACCATCCATTGTAATAGGGCAGAAATAACAGCCCTGTTTGAAGAACAAACTCCTTTTGGGTGGCCTGTAGAGCCAGAAGTATAAAATATTGTTGCATCATCATCTGGAGAAATTTTTTTTATGGGCATTTCGTTACCAAGATATTTTTTTATTATATTTTTCCAATTGCTATCATCTGACTTATTTGGTCTTATAATTATGGTTTTTAAGTCTAGTTTTTTTGAAAATGGCTCAATCCTTTCTAATCTTTCGTCGTCTACAATGACTAATTTAGCATCACAATTCTTTAATCCGTATTCTAATTCATTTGTTGTCCACCAGCTATTTATAGGTACTGCAATTGCTCCTATAGATGTAATGGCAATAAAGCTAAATATCCATTCAGGGTAATTTCTTGATGCTATGGCTACTCTGTCCCCTTTTTTAATATTGAACTCATTTATTAGGGCATTAGCAAAGGCCGCAGATACTTTATATCCATCTCCGAATGTCCATCTTTCTTTTTCAAAAACGATCATATCTTTATCAACATGATCTTCGTAGAGATTAAAATATTCATAAAGAGTCTTAGGGCCCCAATCAAAAACTTTATATTCGTAACCATTCAACCGAATAAGAGTCGTAGGAAAATCTCCATTTTCTTTACATAAATCATCTACTATATTTTCAATTTCTTTTTTCATTTTTGATTTTTGGCGGAGGGGGAGGGATTCGAACCCCCGAGACGGTTGCCCGCCTGCTGGTTTTCAAGACCAGTGCCTTCAACCACTCGGCCACCCCTCCGCAGGAATTAATACTTAATGTTTATATTTTTTTTAAAAAGTCCAATAAAATTTTATTTACCTCTTTAGGTTTTTCTTGTTGCGTCCAATGACCACACTCTTTAATTATCTCTAGTACTCTTAAATCTGAATAGTTTTTATTTAGGTGTTCAGAAAATAATTCATTGTCGGGTTTATCACTATTTAGATTTCGCAACCCTTCTAAAATCATAAAATTGACTGGATCTAGTTCTCCAGTAATAAAACATGCAGGTTTTTCAATTTTTTTATCAGATAAAAATCTTAACTCTTCCCAGTCAATATCTATACACCTGTATCGATTAAGAGGTCCTCTCATTCCGCTATTTTTAAATTGATTAACATAATAAGTAAGATCTTCCTGATTTAACCATTTCGGTAATTGATTATGTTCAAGCATTCCATCTAAAAAACCTTCATTTTTTTTCTTATTTAGAGTTGATTGGAATTTTATCATTTGGGATAATCCATAAAAATCCGAATTTGAGAAAAGAGTTCTTAGAGAAAATTCTAAATCCTTTTCTAATTCTTTTTCTGCCCTTCCTTCTTCTTGAAAGTATAATATGTAGAAGAAATTATCTTTATAAATTTCTTTAAGTAAGTCAGTAGGCTTAACATCATTACCTAAGAAAGAATGAGGAACAGATAAACCTGTAACAGAAAGTATTCTGTCAGGATGTAATAGACTTGTATACCATGATATTGGTGCGCCCCAGTCATGACCAATTATATGTGCCTTTTCTTCTTCTATAAAATCTAGGATTCCAATAATATCACTAGTTAGTTTCTTCATACTGTAATCCGAAACTTTAATAGGTCTATCGGAATTACCATAACCTCTCACATCAGGGACAATAATTTTATAACCAGCCTCAACTAATGGATTTATTTGGTGTCTCCAGCTATACCAACTCTCTGGCCATCCATGAACTAAAATAATTGGTTCACCATCTCCTTCAACTATTGTACTGATATTTATATCATTTGTAGGAATATTTTTTTGATTAAATTTCATATGTTTTTTATTTATCTAAATAATTAAATTAACGAATCCTGATACAAATTGTTTTAATATGCCTTTTATAAAAATAACAATATTAACATTAGTTTTATCTTTAATTGGTTGTACGTCAAACAATACTATTCCAAGTTACAAAAATAATAAAAACCCTTTTTTCGGAGGCTCTTATAAGATTGGAGACCCTTATCTTGTTGATGGTAAAGTCTATTATCCATCGGAGAATACTGATTATGATGAGGTGGGGGTAGCATCATGGTATGGAAAGAAATTTCATAAAAGATTAACCGCTAATGGAGAAACTTTTGATATGTTTAAAATTAGTGCTGCTCACAAAACTCTACCCTTACCATCTATTGTGAAAGTAATAAATTTAGAAAACAATAAATCAATAATATTAAGGATTAATGATCGAGGACCTTTTGCAAAAGATAGAATTATTGATTTATCTATGCGAGCAGCAGAAAGATTAGGATTTAAAGAGCAGGGCACTTCTAAGGTTAGGGTTCAATATTACTCGAGTGCAAAAGTTTATGATTCGTTGGGAAGAGTAATTCCAAAAAATAAGTATTTATATAATTCTGAGATAAATACTTATAAGAAGAAGAATTCAAAAAATACTTACAATCTAACTATTGGAAGTTTTAAAGATAAGGAAAATGTTGAAAGGATTAAAAAAATGCTTAAAGGCTTTACAAAATTAAAGATAGAAAAGAAAGAAAAAGATGGCGTTAGTTTATTTAAGGTTTTTATTGGCCCGTATTATAGGAAAGAATATCTAATAAGATTGCAAGAAACAGTTAATATTATTGGGATAACTGGAACTAAAATAGTTTTAAACAAAGAGAAATAAAATAGTTATGTTTAAAAAATTTATCTTCATATTATTTCTATTCTTCTTTGTTTTTCAATCTGAGGATTTATATCCTTTTAGTACTAAAGCAAAAAGTGCCTTATTAATTGATTTTGATAGCAATCAAATATTATTTTCTAAAGATAAGAATGCGAAAATATTTCCAGCTTCAATGTCAAAATTAATGACATTATACATTCTTTTTGATGCCCTTGATAAAGGTATTGTCTCTTTTGAGGATAAGTTTCCAGTATCAATGAATGCTTACCAGAGAGAAGGGTCAACAATATATGCTGAATTGGGTACTGAAATTTCTGTCGAAAATCTTATTAGGGGAATTGTCGTTTCATCAGGAAATGATGCATGTGTTATTGTTGCGGAATCTCTCTCTGGTTCCGAAGAAATTTTTGCTGAACAAATGAATTTATACGCTAAGGAAATGGGATTATTAGGAACTAACTATGCAAATTCGTCAGGACTTCATGATGATGAGCACTATTCAACAGTCCAAGATTTATCAATTCTTGCAAAAAAACTTATTATTGATTTTCCTGATTATTATAATTTTTTTTCCGATAAGTCTTTCACTTGGAACAATATCACGCAATACAATAGGAATAATATTTTGAGATCTGACATTGGTGTAGATGGTTTAAAAACTGGTTATACTAGTTCTTCAGGTTTTGGTATCATTGTTTCATCAAACAAAGATGATAAAAGATTGATAGGCGTAGTAACTGGACTTGATAGCGTTGAAGAGAGAACATCTGAAATCACTAGATTAATAAATTATGGTTATCGAGGATTTAAAAGATACTTAATTTTTTCTGATAATCAGATTATTGATTATGCAAAGGTATGGAATGGACGAAAAGATATTTTACCTATGGTAATTTATGATGATCTAGAGCTACTTCTAGATATACCTGGAAGAAGAGGTCTGAGAATAGAATATAGTTTCAAAGAACCAATTATAGCTCCAGTCAATAAAGGAGATGTCATTGGAGAGGCATTAATTATTATTCCAAATAGAGAAAATGTTTTGTTACCTTTATATGCTGGAGAAGATGTCTCAAAAGTTAATTTTTTTACTGGCTTTATTCAATCTTTAGATTACTTTTTGTATAGAGATGGATAATTTATTTATTACATTTGAAGGTGGAGACGGTTCAGGAAAATCTACTCAAGTTGATAGATTATACAATTATTTAATTGATTTAGAAATTGATACTGTAAAAACAAGAGAACCGGGAGGCACACCATCGGCAGAAATACTTAGAGATCTTTTAACTAAGGGCGATACAAAAAAATGGACTCCTATTTCTGAAGCATTACTGATGTGGGCTTCAAGATATGAGCACTTAACAAATTTTATTAATCCCGCACTAAATTCAGGAAAGACCGTAATTTGTGATAGATTTTATGATTCGACCTATGCGTATCAAGGGATTGCCCATGGTTTAGGTTTAAATAATATGATTGAGTTAAAAAAATTGATAATAGGAGATATAGAGCCCAATATAACCTTTATATTAGATATTAATCCCGAAATTGGTTTAAAACGCACTTCAAATAGAGGGGATAATGAAAATAGATTTGAAAATTATGATTTAGATTTTCATGTTAAAATTAGAAAAGCATTTTTAAAAATAGCTAATAGAGATAAGAAACGCTGTAAAGTGATAAATGCAGAATTATCTGAAAAAGAAATAAGTGACATTATTAAAAATGAAATAGATAAAATAATTAATATTAATAATTAGGTTTAGAATGGCGCTTAAATCTCCAAAAAAAAGATATAAATTTAATGGAAATCAAAATATCGAGGATTATATATTAAATTCCTTATCTAATAATCACCTTCATCATGCTTATTTGCTAAGCGGAATTAAAGGAATTGGTAAAGCAACATTTGCTTATAGAGTTTCACGATATTTATTATCTGGGTCAAAAGAAGATAACCTTTATATTGGCAAATCTGAAAAGACATCAAATTTAATAGAAAAAAATACTCATCCAGATTTTATGGTTCTTGAGTTAGATGATGAAGAAAAAAAAATAACTATAGACATTGACCGGGTTAGAGGTTGCATAGATTTTTTTAATCATACTCCCGCTATAAGTAACTATAAAGTCTGCATAATTGATTCAATAGAAGATATGAATACCAACTCTTCAAATGCCATACTGAAAATACTTGAGGAACCACCTGTGAATTCTGTTTTCTTTATAATTTCTCATAATCCCGAGTCTTTAATGCCTACTATTAAATCGCGGTGCATTGATCTTCAATTTAAGCGATTTAATGAACAGGAATTGGAAAGTTATTTATTTGAAGAAGGTTTTGATGATGAAACTGTAAACCTTAAAAGGGTTATATCTTTGTCAAATGGCAGTCTAGGAAAATGCATTCAATTACTTGAAGATGAAGTTAGGGATCTTAATGCAAAAGTTGAAAACCTGTTCTTTAATCATAGTGATTTGGATATTTATGATTTAATAAATTCTTTAAATATTAATAAAAACTTATCATTATTTTACGAATTAGTTGTCTCCTATCTTGAGGAAAGGATTAAAAATTTATCTAATAATAATTATAAACATAGGAAAGACATCATAAGGCTGTTTGAAATAAGAGATGATATACATAAAATAATATATGATGGGCAATATTATAATAATTTAAAAAATCATATCATATTGGATTTATTATTTTTAATTAGAAGCTCAAATGAAATTTATGAGAATATTAAATGAGTAAAAACTTTTATATAAGCACGGCTATATTTTATACTAATGGCTCACCCCATATTGGACATGCTTATGAAATGGTTGCAGCAGATGTAATTGCAAGATTTAAAAGACTGGATGGGTTTAATGTTTTTTTTCTAACAGGAACAGATGAGCATGGTCTAAAAGTTCAGAAAAAGGCAGACGAATTAAATATAAAGCCCTTAGAATTTGTGAATAAGATTTCAAAAGAATTTCTAAATTTAAGTAGTTTATTAAATTGTAGTAATGATGATTTTATAAGAACAACTGAAGAGAGGCATAAAATTAATGTAAATGCATTGTGGAAAGTGCTTGATAAAAATGGTGATATTTATTTAGACGAATACTCAGGATGGTATTCAATCAGAGATGAAGCTTTCTATACTGAAGATGAATTATTAAAAGATGAGAATGGCGATTATATTTCGCCCGAGGGTAACTCAGTTGAATGGATAAATGAGGAAAGTTATTTTTTTAGGCTTTCTAAGTATGAAAAAGATTTACTAGATTTATATAAAAAAAATAAAGATTTCATTAAACCAGAATCTAGAATGAATGAAATTAAGAACTTTGTATCCTCTGGTTTAAAAGATATATCAATATCAAGAAAAAATATTAAATGGGGCATACCTGTATCAAATAATGTAAGTCATATTATATATGTTTGGTTTGATGCTTTAATTAATTACTTATCGGCTCTTGGTTGGGCTCAAAATGATAATTCTTTCAAGTCTTTCTGGCCTGCAAATATTCATCTCGTTGGTAAAGACATAACACGCTTTCATGCAGTTTATTGGCCTGCCTTTTTACTGTCTGCAGGAATCAAAATTCCTGAGACAATTTTTTCTCATGGTTTCTTTTTAAACAAAGGTGAAAAAATTTCTAAGAGTCTAGGTAATACTATAGATCCAATAGAGTTATGTGATTTTTATGGCGTAGATCAATTAAGATATTATATGCTATCTACTACTCCATTTGGTAATGATGGCATTTATGACCATGAATTGATTACAAAACATGTAAATGCACATCTTTCTAATGATTTAGGAAATTTATCTCAGAGATGCTTAACAATGATTAAGGATAAATGTGGATCAAAAATTCCTGATAAAGGAAAACTTGAAGAAAGAGATTTAATTATCTTAGGCTCTATTAAAGGTCTTTATAAGGAATCTAAAGAATATATGGAAGATTATCAAATACATAACTATTTAGATTTAGTGTTTAAGTCTATTTCTTTAACTAATAAATATTTCTCTGATGAAAAACCATGGGAATTAGCCAAAAATGATGTCGATAGAATGAATACAGTTTTATGGGTTACATGTGAAATGTTAAGAAATTTTGGCATCATTCTTCAGCCGGTTTTAGTTGATGGATCAAAAAAGTTATTAGGTCTATTAAATATTAAAACCCAAGAAAGGCAATTTAGCAATTTAGGGGATGACTTCGCCATTAAAATTGGCACAAAAATACCTGATCCAGAAGTAATTTTTCCAAAACTGAATCTTTAATTTGTCTATAGTGACATTTATTATTTTTTGTTGTAAAGAAGCAACATATTAAAGGGGTTTAAATTTGGATAAATTTTTAGTAATTGACTTAGAAATGGATTTAAGGTCTGCTCGTTCAGATTTTGAAAGAAAATATCTGATTGCGCAAATCAATAATTTTAAAGGAAATATTAGTAAAACAGCAAAATTTATTGGTATGGATCGTTCAGCATTACATAGAAAGTTAAATGATCTTGATATTAAACCCAAAAAAAAATTACAGAAAATAACTAACTTTAAATAACCCATTAACTGGAAAAGATATGAAAATAATAATTTGTGGCGCAGGTTCAAGTGGTAGAGCTATTGCTGAAAAATTATCAGAAATTGGTAATGAGGTTACAGTAATAGATTCTTCTAAAAGATTAATTGAAAATTTAGGTAGTAAGCTTGATGTTAGAGGAATAGTAGGCCATGGAGCTCACCCAGACATTCTAGGCGAAGCAGGAGCAGGTGATGCAGAAATGTTAATTGCGGTTACTCCATCAGACGAAATAAATATGATGGCTTGTCAAGTTGCTCATTCATTATTTGAAGTTCCAAAAAGAATTGCAAGAGTTAGAGATAAATCTTACTTAAATCCATCATACCAAGATCTTTTCACAAATACGAATTTACCTGTTAACATTATTATCTCACCAGAAAAAGAAGTTGCTGAATCTGTCTTTAGAAGGTTTGAATTACCAGGAACATTTGAGAATGTTCCATTTGGGGATAATCAATTAAGATTTTTAGGAATTAAAGTTGATAAAGATTGTCCTATAAAAAATACCGAAATTAGTTCACTTACAGAACTTTTTCCTGATTTAAATACTGTAATTGTAGGTCTTAAAAGAGATGGGCATATCTTGACTCCTAAATTAAAAGATAATTTAGTTGAAGACGATTTAGCATATCTTATTTGTCCAAGTGATATGGCGGAAAGAGCATTATCGATATTTGGAAAAAAACCCGAACAAGCAAGAAGAATTATTCTTGTTGGAGGGGGCTCTATAGGAAAAGAAGTTGCTAAATTAATTGAATCTAAAATAGATAATATTTCTTTAAAAATTATTGAGCTAAGGGACGAAGTGGCAGAAAACTTGTCAGATAAATTTGAAAAGTGTGTTGTTATTCTTGGCTCCGGAATGGATAAAGATATACTAAATGAAGCTGAAATATCTAACGCAGATATCCTAATTAGTTTAACAAACAGTGATGAAACAAATTTCATATCTGCAGCTTTTGCTAAAAGTGATGGCTGCAGTAGAGTTATTGCATTATTAAATAATAAAGATTTCCAGGGTTTAATTAGATCAGTTGATATAGGTGATTTTTTAGATCCTAAAGCTATTACCGTTTCATCAATCTTAAGACATGTAAGAAGAGGGCATATTAGGAATATTTATACTCTAACAGATGGTTCGGCTGAAGTTATTGAAGGAGAGGTATCATCCTCATCTGATTTGGTAGGCCCTACTATTGAGGAGCTTCATCTTGCAAGCGGGTTAAGAATTGGAGGAATATTAAGAGATGAAAAAATTATTATGCCAAGGGGTGATACAAAAATAAAAGAAGGTGATTATGTTACAATCTTTTCTACACCAGAAAAGATTCATGAGGTTGAGCAGTTATTTAGAGTAAGTGCTAGTTACTACTAATATATTTAAATTATAAATACTTTAGATTTATATTATTAATTTAAAAAATTTATTTTTGAAATATATAAGGTAAGAATGCTAGATAATTCTTTAGAAAATATATCAAAACTTAATGAATCTGATTTTATAGATAGCTTAATAAATGAAGCCAGATTGGTAACCATTTTTTTAGTAAGCGGAATAAAGTTAGAAGGAATAATAACTTCTTTTGATCTTTCTACTATAACTTTAAGAGGCTCGAATAATAATATACAACTTGTTTATAAACATGCCATTTCTACTATACTTCCTGTTTAATTTTATCCTTTGATTCTGTCCAAATTTCTTCAAGTCTAGAGAGATCAGTTTCTTTAAATTCTTTATTCTCTTTTTCCAATTTATTTTCGATATATACTATTCGATCGTAGAACTTTTTATTTGTTATTCTTAATGAAGATTCAGGATCGATATTTAATTTTCTGGAAAGATTAATAATAGAGAATAGTAAATCTCCCATTTCTTCTTCTATGTTTTTATTATTGCCTTCATTAATTGCTTGATTTAATTCTTCAATTTCTTCATTAATTTTATCAAAAATATCTTCTGTTTTATTCCAATCAAATCCGTTCTGAGCAGCTCTTTTCTGTAATTTAACTGCTCTTGTATTTGCTGGAAAAGTAATTGGAATATCTGCCAGTATTCCTGTTTTTCCATCTATTGTTCTTTCTTTTTCTTTAATTTTTTCCCATGAAATTGGAACTTCTTCTTTTTTTAGTTTTTTATTTTTCTTAAAAATATGAGGATGTCTTCTAATCATTTTTTTACAAAGATCGTTTATTACATCAAAGATATCAAAATTTTTTTCTTCATTATTTATTTGTGCATGAAATATAACTTGAAACAATAAATCACCTAATTCATCTCGTAATGCATTAACATCATTTTTCTCAATAGAATCAACTACTTCGTAAGCCTCTTCAATGCAATACTTTCTTATTGTGTATGAATTTTGTGATTTATCCCACTCACAGCCAGTTTTAGGATCACGCAATTGAATCATTATTCCCAACAGATCATTAAAAATTGCTAGATTTTCTTCATTTTCTTTATTCATAAATACCTCTTTTTAGAAGCTAAATATAACATAATTTATTAAATATCTTTGTCATATTGTTCATCTGTCATAAAATTGACACAAAAGCAATTAAAGTGGTATCATGTTATTGAATATAAATAATTTTAATGGGGGTCTTATGCAAACTATACATAAATTTGCGAAATCAATTTATCTAATTGTTTTCTTAGTAATATTTTCTTTAAGTTTTGATGTATATGCTCAGTCAGAGAGTGCTGATGAAGTTGAAGAAATTATTGTTACTGGTTCTAGAATAAAAACTACTGCTACAGATAGTTTCTCTCCAGTTTCAATCGTTGATCAAGAAGATATACTTTTATCTGGTAAAATTTCTATTGGTGAAGTCTTGCTAGAACTTCCTGGACAAGGATCTGGTTTGAATAGAACATATAATAATGGTGGTGATGGATCTGTTCGAATAGATTTTAGAAATCTAGGTTCTGGCAGAACACTTGTTCTTGTTGATGGAAGAAGATGGGTCAATAGTGGTGAAGGTGCCAATGGTTCAGTGGATATTAATAGTATACCATCAGCTTCAGTTGAAAGAGTTGAAGTACTTAAAGATGGAGCTTCTGCGATTTATGGTTCTGATGCTATTGGTGCTGTTGTAAATATAATAACAAAAGATTCTTATGATGGTGTAGATGTTTCCTTCCAAAGAGGTGAATATTTTGATGGTGGAGGCGTTGCTGACAACTTCTCAATAAGCATGGGCTCAACATTTGATGGTGGATCTTTTATGATGGGCGCATCTTATGTAGATATAAAGGAATTGGGCAATTGGGAAAGAGAAGAAACAGCAGCTAGACCAAGTTTTGGTGGTTCTTCTGGAACACCTCAAGGAAGACTAGCTTACGGCGGAGTAGTTCCTGGATGTAGTAATTTTACCCCCTCTGAAGGAACTGCAGGTTCAGCTCCTAGCGATTTTAGATGTTGGACAAGTCCAGATGATAGATTTAATTATAATCCCTATAACTATGTTGAAACACCAAGTGAGAGAAAAAACTTCTTTGCAAAAGGAAGATTTGAAATTGCTGAAGATACTGAGGTAACTCTTTTTGGAACCTATCAAAACAGGGTATCTGACCAATTACTAGCTCCAATGCCGTTATTTTATGGTTTTGGTGATTTTGGAGGCAGTGAGGGGATATCAAGAAACAACCCTTTCAACCCATTTGGACTTGAATTTTGTGATCTTTATGGAACTTCTGTAGAAGGAAAAGCTTGTAATGATGCCAATTACCCAGATGGTTATGCCATAGGTTGGTTAGGGCGTAGACTTCTTGAAGCTGGTAATCGTGACTTTATTCAAGACATAGAGACTTATAGGATTCACATTGGTCTTGAAACAAAGTTAGCTGGATTTGATATTTCTACATATTTCAGCTGGGCGCAAAATAAAAGTGTAACAACCACAAAAGGACTTTTAAATACTGGTAATATCAAAAAAGCTCTTAGTGGTGATGATTGTACTGGTAGTTGTGTGCCTTTGAATATATTTGGTGGTCAGGGATCTGATAGTAAATATATTGGGGATGGCTTATGGACAGGAACAGGTTCAATTACCCCTGAAATGGTTGAATATATTACTTTCTTAGCCCATGACACTGGTGAGAATGAAATGAAAAATTTCGGAATTGATGTTACTGGTGAAATAGCTCAGCTTCCAGCCGGGCCAATTGGAATGGCTTTTGGTTTTGAGCATAGGAAAGAAGAAGGTGGTTTCGAGCCTGATGCATTTATTGCTGCTGGATTATCTTCTGGAAATGCAGCTAGTCCTGTAAGTGGTGAATTTGAGGTTGACGAGATGTATGCTGAGTTAGCTATACCGATAGTGGAAGGTCTAGACTTAAGTGCTTCTGTTAGATATTCCGACTATTCATCTTTTGGTGAAACCACTAATGCTAAATATGGTTTAACATATTCACCTAATGATATTGTGACTTTCAGAGCTACTTTCGCTGAAGGTTTTAGAGCGCCTTCTATTTCTTCTCTTTATAGCGGTAATAATGATAGTTATCCAGAAATTCAAGATCCATGCGATGTCAATGCAGCTAACTTTACTGGTAATGCTGATGGTACACAGGCTGGTCAATGTTTAACTGATGGTGTACCTGCAGGATTTACACAACCAAATACTCAAATAAGAGTGACTGTTGGAGGTAATCCAAATGTTCAACCAGAAGAATCTGAGGGTATTAATTTAGGTGTAATTTTGGCTCCAGTTGAAGGTCTTAAACTTTATGCTGATTATTATGAAATTGAGATTACTAATACAATTTCAACTATTGGTTCACAGTTAATTATGAATGGATGTTATAGAGAAAATAATCAGGCTTATTGTGCTTTAATTGATAGAATTTCTACTGGTTTTGTAAAGGATTTAAGAAACACTACTAATAATATTGGTATGGTTGAAACTTCAGGTTTTGAAGTCGCTGCTACATATGACTGGAGTGATGAGCTCGGAAATTGGAGATTTTCTTCAGAAATAGCTTTCCTTGATACATATGATGTTACTAAAGCTGACGGTGCTATCGAGCATTATGCTGGCTATGCTACTGGTAATGGAAGAAATCAGTTTAAGGAAGTTAAAGCCAATTTAGCCCTAATATGGAATCAAGATGAAGTGACTGTTTCTTTAACAGGACAATATCATGGTGAAGTAGATGGTGTGGCTAATCAAGTGCCAAGAACCAGTGCTACAGGCTCTTATATTGCTGGAGACACTATAAGGGTCTTAGGTGATACTTGGTATTGGGATGCACAAGCGTCTTACATCTTTGAAAGCATTAATTCTACTTTAACTCTTGGTGTTGATAATCTTCTTGATGAAGATCCACCTTATTTCCCAGAATCTTTCGCTAATGATTTTGATCCTTCTTATAGAACTTGGGGATCTCAATTTTGGTATGTAAGGGTAGCAACTCAATTCTAAAAATTAAGAGGCTTGATCATTTATAATAATGGTCAAGCCTTAATCTTTTCCGTTTTTTGGTCTTAAGAATCTAGTCGGATGATAGGCTGCATAGTTTGTTTTCCAACCAACAATATCTTCTTTTACTAACCATCTACTAATTCCAAATAGTATTGGAGCAAACGGCATATCTCTAAGAAGAATTATTTCTGCCTCTTTAAGTTTTCTAGCTCTTGTATTTATATCTAACTCTGAAAGGGCATCATCCACTAATTTATCATATATGGGATTGTTATAGTTTCCGTAATTTAACGGTCCCGAAGATTTTTGAAATAAAAATAAAAAATTTGATGCATCATTAAAATCAGCTATCCAGCCAGCATCACCAACTTGAAAATCGCCTGTTCTTAGATAATTATAAAGAACTTTGGGTTCTGATCCTTCTAAAGTTAATGAAATTCCTGCATCTCTCATCATAGATTGTATAGCAACCATATGCTTTTTTTGGTCGCCTCCCTGTCTATATTTAAGGGTGAATTTTAAAGGATTATCTTTATTGTAACCGTTTTTTTCTAATAATTCTTTGGCTAAGTTATACCTATCATATTGAGTAAGTTTTCTTTCTTCGATTAGTTCTTCATATTTATAGTTCTGAATTCCTTTCGGAACAAGGGACCAAGCGATTGTTTCATTAAATCCTCTAATTTTATTAACAATAACATCTCTATCAATAGATAAAGATACTGCTCTTCTTATTTCAGGATTATCAAAAGGTGAAGAACTGGTATTAAATATTAAGTAGGTAACAACAAGTATGTTATCTTGTCTGATATTTTCTGGCATATTCTTTTTCAACCAGGAAGTTTTATTTTCAGGAAAGCCACTATTTATATCCAATTCGCCAGCTCTAAACCTTCGTAGAGCAGCCTCATTATCTTCGGTTGGATAATATCTAACTTCATCATACCAAACATTTTTATTATCATAGAATCTGACATTTCTTTTTAGTGAAATATGATCATGAGCTCTCCAGGAATTTAATTTATATGGACCATTTGTTACAATATTTTCTGGTTTAATCCATTCTTTTCCATATTTCGATAAAATATGACTAGGCACTGGATAAGTTGTGTAGTGAGTTAATAATTCTTCGAAATAAGGTGCAGGGTAATTTAAATATATCCTTAAGGTATATTCATCTAAAGCTTCTACACCCAATTTTTCTGGTGATAAAGATCCTGAATTTACCTCGAATCCATTTTTAATAAGATATAATAAAGAACCGTACTGGGAAGCTGTTAAGGGATCTAATACTCTTCTAAGGCCATTTACATAGTCTAGAGATGTAACATTAGTTCCATCCGACCAAAAATGGTCTTTACGAAGATAAAATGTATAAATTAATCCATCATCGCTTACTAAATAATTATCGACAGATCCCTTTAAAGATTCTCCTTCAATTCCTTTTGTAAATAAACCTACAAATATATCATTTATAACACTCCCCTCCCAATGACCTGTTGCCAAGTGTGGATCAAGTGTATCTGGTTCAGCTCCATTTCCTCTGTGAAGAATTTTATCATAAGCGAAAAGATTAGGTGAGATGATAAAAATTATCGTAAATATAATTATGAATAGATTTAAAGATTTATTTATATATTTTTTCATTTTCAATATGACTCTTAATAACTTTTGTATCTCTTCTTGAGAAGACCTGAAATCCATTTTTTTGATAAAACATTAATGCATTTGGATGGTCTAATGAATTTGTCTGAAGAATTAATGGTGTAATCCCTATTTTTTTTGCTTTATTTATAGCAAAATTAAGAAGTATTTTGCCATACCCCTTTCCAATAAAAGATTCTTTTAGCCCTAAGTGAACTATCTTTATTTCTTTTAAGGATCTGTAATCTAATTCAAGAAAGCCAACAAATAAACCTTTTACAGTCATGAGGTATATTTCTACATTCTTATTATGAACTATTTCTTTTAGCTCTTTCTCATTAAGTTTAAGTCTGCTTATCCAATTATATTTTGAACCTACCTCTTTATAGATTTTTTTATAAAGATTTACTGAAATTTTATTTATCTTATTAATTTTTACATTATTACTATTTGCAAAAGACTTATTTGAATAATTACCCAAATATTTTAACCAAGTAACTGTTGTGTCTATTAATTGATCTGACATACGCATATTATATTTATATATATTATTATATGTTTTGTTTAGTATCATAAATAAAAATAAGGGGTCTAGATTGATATTTATTTTTATAGCTATTGGAGGTGCTCTTGGCTCTATAACAAGATATTTATTTGGAATTTTATTTCAAACAACAAAAAATGGATTTCCTATATCAACATTTCTAGTAAATGTTTTGGGATCATTTATTATTGGAGTAATATTTTATCTTTTGAAAGATTTAAATAATGAAAATTTAAAAGCATTCTTGATGATAGGGTTCCTTGGTGGTTTTACTACCTTTTCAGCCTTTTCAATAGATATAATGAACTTAATTTATGATAAGGATTATATCATTTCTATTTTATATATTTTAGGAACAGTTTCTTTTTCAATTATTTCCGTATTTTTTGGATTTTGGATAACAAAACTTTTAAGTGCATGAGTAATGATATCTATATTGTTTCGGAGGATTTTTCCACATCAAGACTAGATCGATGGTTAAGAAAGAATTTTCCAGGTCTTTCTCAAGGCGAGATAGAAATTGCCTTAAGGAAAGGAAATATAAAAGTTAACAATAATAAGGTGAAATCAAATTATCGTATAAATACAAAAGATAAGATTTCTATCTCCTCTCAATTAAGATCAGCAAATGTTAAAAGTAAATATACATACGACAAATCATCAAAAGATCAGATTGATAGTATGTTAATTTATAGTGATGATGAATTACTGGTTCTTAATAAGCCTAATGGAATAGCTGTTCAGGGTGGTACCAAAATAAAAAAACATATAGATGGCCTTCTTCAATCATCCTTTAAAAATATTGACCCAAGGTTAGTACATAGACTAGATAAAGATACATCCGGTGTTCTTTTGGTGGCATTAAATAGAAAAATTGCCGATTATCTATCTTATTCTTTTCGTGAAAAAAAAATTAAAAAATATTATTGGGCCATTACTTATGGAAATTTTAATAAAAAAAGAGGAATGATTGATAATAAAATAAAAAAGAAAAATTCTTATTCTTATTATAGCGCTTTAACAGAATATACTAACTATAAGAATATTAATAATAAAATGAACTTTATGATATATAAGCCAATTACTGGTAGAAACCATCAAATTCGAATACATTCAAAAGAATTAGGCATTCCAATTTTAGGTGATAAAAGGTACGGTAATAATACTTTTAAGGATGAAAAACTTCACTTGCACAGTAGAAGTATCGAGTTTTATCATCCTAATGGTAAAAAAATGTATTTTGAAGCTAAATTACCTCCTCATATGGAGGAGAAATGGAAAAAATATAAACTTCCTTATGATGTCAATTTATGAGGTATTGAAATATTTAATATAAGAGCAATAAATGGAAGATATAATTAAAGAATTAGAAAAAAGAAGAGAAAAAGCTAAAATTGGTGGTGGGAAAAAGAGAATAGATTCTCAACATTCAAAAGGAAAGCTGACTGCAAGAGAAAGAATTGAGCTTTTATTGGATGATAATTCTTTTGAAGAATATGATATGTTTGTTGAACATAGTAGTACTGACTTTGGAATGGAAGAGAATAAAATTCCTGGTGATGGCGTAGTAATTGGATCAGGCGAAGTAAATGGAAGATTAGTTTTTCTTTATGTCAAAGATTTTACGGTATTTGGAGGGTCTTTATCTTTAGCTCATTCGAAGAAAATTAATAAAATACAAGATATGGCAATTAAGAATAACGCCCCTTTGATTGGTGTTTTGGATGCTGGTGGAGCAAGAATCCAAGAAGGTATTGATTCTCTTGGAGGTTATTCTGAGGTATTTCAGAGAAATGTTTTGGCTTCAGGTGTTATACCACAGATATCTCTTATTATGGGCCCTTGTGCTGGAGGAGATGTTTACTCTCCAGCTTTAACAGATTTTATTTTTATGGTTAGGGACACCTCATATATGTTTGTTACTGGCCCTGATGTAGTAAAGACTGTAACAAATGAAGAAGTTACAGCAGAAGAACTAGGTGGAGCAGAGGTTCATACGACGAAATCATCAGTTGCTGACGGCGCATATGATAATGATATTGATATGTTATCGGATATTAGACGGTTTATAGATTTTTTGCCTTCAAGTAATACATCGAATGCCCCAATCAAGGATACTAATGATGAAGTATCAAGATCAGAACCAAGTCTTGATGTTCTTATACCTGAAAATGCTAATACACCTTATGATATTAAAGAATTTATAATTAAATCTATTGATGAAGGTGATTTTTTTGAGATTCAGAAAGATTTTGCCAAAAACATTGTTGTAGGTTTTGGTAGAGTTGATGGTCATACAGCCGGTTTTATTGGTAATCAACCATTAAATTTGGCTGGAGTTTTAGATTCAGACGCTAGCAGAAAAGCAGCAAGATTTGTTAGATTTTGTGATTCCTTTTCTATTCCTTTAGTTACATTTGTTGATGTACCTGGATTTTTGCCTGGTACTGACCAAGAATACGGCGGATTAATTAAAAATGGAGCTAAGTTATTATATGCATATGCGGAAGCTACTGTGCCTAAGGTTACAATAATCACAAGAAAAGCCTATGGCGGGGCATATTGTGTGATGGCGCCAAAACATTTGAGAGGTGATATTAATTATGCATTACCAAGCGCTGAAATTGCTGTAATGGGAGCAAAGGGAGCGGTTGAGATTTTATATAGAAAAGACATTAATGATAAAGATAAGATTGATAGACATACTAGTGAATATGAAGAAAGGTTCCTTAATCCATTTGTAGCCGCAGAGAGAGGTTATGTAGACGATGTAATTATGCCAAGAAATATTAGACCAAGAATAGCTCGTGCATTAAAACTTTTAAGAAATAAAAAATTATCTAATCCATGGAAAAAACACGATAATCTTCCTTTATGAGTAAATAATGTTTAACAAACTGCTAATAGCAAACAGAGGTGAGATAGCCTGTAGAATTATAAAAACATGTAATGAGCTAGGTATTTCGACAGTTGCCGTTTATTCTGATGCTGATAGTAGATCTCTTCATGTAAAATTGGCTGATGAATCTATTAATATAGGACCTGCACCCTCATCTGAATCTTATTTGCTATCGGATAATATAATTTCGGCCTGCAAAAAAACTGGTGCAGATGCAGTTCATCCGGGATACGGTTTTCTTTCAGAGAACTATTCTTTCGCGAATCAGCTTGAAAGAGAAGGAATTACTTTTGTTGGCCCATCTTCCGAACCTATAAGGGTTATGGGTGATAAAATAGAATCTAAAATTTTTGCTGAAAAAGCAGGTGTAAATATTATCCCAGGATATCAACAAATTATTAGTGACCCAAAAGACGCTATAACGATTTCAGAAGAAATAGGTTTTCCTGTAATGATCAAGGCTTCAGCAGGAGGAGGTGGAAAAGGCATGAGGATAGCAAAAAATAAGGGTGAAGTTACCGAAGCGTTCAATTCTTCTGTTAATGAAGCAAAATCAAGTTTTGGTGATGATAGAATATTTATAGAAAAATTTATTGAGCAACCTAGACATATTGAAATTCAAATTCTTGCTGATAATCATGGAAATGTAATTCATCTTGGAGAAAGAGAATGCTCTATTCAAAGAAGAAATCAAAAGATTATTGAAGAATCCCCGAGCCCTTTTGTTGATAATGATTTAAGGGCTGAGATGGGAGATCAGGCAAAAAAATTAGCTTCCTCAATTGGATATACAAGCGCAGGAACTGTTGAATTTATAGTAGATCAAAACAAAAACTTTTATTTTTTGGAAATGAACACACGATTACAAGTCGAGCATCCAGTAACTGAACTTGTTACAGGAATTGATTTAGTCGAGGAAATGATAAGAATAGCCGGTGGCGAAGAGCTAAAAATTAAACAAGATGATATTAAATTTGACGGTTGGGCAATTGAATCAAGGATCTATGCAGAAGATCCCGAAAGAAATTTTATGCCTTCAACTGGTCGATTAAATTCTTATAAAGTTCCTGATAATATTGAAGGTATTAGGAATGATACAGGTGTTTATGAAGGTGGTGAAATACCAATTTACTATGACCCAATGATATCTAAATTATGTTCATACGCCATAAATAGAAATGAAGCTTTAGAAAAAATGGAAAAAGCGTTAAACAATCATTATGTTGAAGGAATAAAAAACAATATTAATTTTTTAACCTCAATTATTAGAAACCAGAATTTTGTTAGTGGAGAAATTAATACAGGGTTTATTGATAATGAATATCCTGAGGGATATAATCCAAAAATAGATACAAGTGAATTTGCATTATTATTCTCAATTGCAGGAGCATATCTTTATACTTTAGATAAATTTCGAACAAGAAATAATTCAAATAAAAAAAAAATATTTGAAAAATCTCTAATCGTTTTATTAGAAGATTTTACTTTTGAATTTAAAACATATGACAGACAAGATAATTTAATAATCGAATACAATGAAGATTTAATTACGATTGATTCAGATTATCAATCAGGAGATCCTATTACTCACATAAATATAAATAATAAAGAATATACATTTAAAGTTAAGAAATCGATTAATGGATACAATATTAGCGGATACGGGTATTCATCAGATTTAAAAGTTTTAAGTAAAAAAGCATATAACTTATCGAAATATATGATTAAAAAAGAGTCTCAATCAAATGAGAAAGTAATGAAATGCCCAATGCCCGGTCTGGTTGTTTCAATTGATGTGGTTGAAGGTCAGGAAGTAGAGGTGGGAGATAAATTGTGCACCATAGAAGCAATGAAAATGGAAAATATTTTAAGAGCAGAATTATCTGGAAAAGTTAAGAAAATTCACTGTAGTAATGGTGATAGTCTAGCATCGGACCAAATTATTTTAGAGTTTCTCTAACTTTAAGTTTAGCCTTAAAAGTCTTCTCGAAATTTTCTATTAAAAGATTATCAAATTCTTTTATTTTCTTATTTAATCCTAATTCCTTAATGCTAGTAACAGCTGAGGGATTTTTTCCACAAGGATTAATTCCTTTAAAATTTTCTAGATTAGGGTTTATGTTAATGCTTATCCCATGAAAGGTGATACCTTTTCTAACCCTTAGACCTATCGATGCAATTTTATTTAATCTGTTCTTATCTTCAACCCAAATTCCAACATGATCTTTATCATTTATTGCAATAACTCCAATCGCTTTAAATGATGAAATAATCCAGTTTTCTAATAAAGTAATAAATCCTTTAATATCGTAGCCGTTTTTTCTTAAATCTAACATTACATATACAATTCGTTGACCTGGCCCGTGATAAGTATATTGTCCTCCACGATTTGTCTTATAAACTTTAAATTTATTTGGCTCTAAAAGATCTTCTGATTTTGCACTTGTTCCAGCTGTATAAATATCTTCATGTTCTAAGAACCATAAAAATTCTTTGCATTTATTTTTATGTATATCTTCAACTTTTTTTTCCATTAAACTAATTGAAAGTGGATAATCTATAAAATTCTTTTCAAGAAAATATTCTATTTCATTGTTATTCATGACAATATTAATTTATTAATTTGTTAATTATTTTACAATTCATTATTAACAATTGATATAAGTATGTTTGCTATTATGCGGCCGTGGCGGAACTGGTAGACGCGCAGCGTTGAGGTCGCTGTGGGATAAAACCCGTGGAAGTTCGAGTCTTCTCGGCCGCACCAAAAAGGTAACAAGGATATGAATAAAGGAATTAATGAAAATATAATAACCTTTAAAGATCGGTTTGATCCTTCTCTTGTTTTAAAAATAATGTCATCTGTTGATATAGGGGACAAGGAAACAGTTGTGAATATAATCAAAAAGCTTCCTCCTTCAGATATTGCAGATATTATAAATTTATTAAAATCTACAGAAAGAAAATCATTTATTGATTTAATTAAAGATGATTTTAATCCTGAAACACTATCTGTTTTGGAGGATGTTATTCGAGAAGAGATAATAAAATACTTAGGGTATAATTTTGTAGCCAATCTATTACCCGGTTTAGAAACTGATGATGCAGTACATGTCATTGAAGATTTAAAAGAAGATGAAAAAGATTTAATTTTGCAAAAAATTCCGGAAAGCGATCGAGAAGAGCTTCAGCTTTCCCTTAACTATCCAGAAGATAGCGCTGGAAGATTAATGAGTCTCGATTTTGTTTCTTCACCCCCTTATTGGAATGTTGGTGAAGCTATAGATTTTTTTAGAGAAAGTAGTGATTTACCTAGTGAATTTTATGAGATTTACTTAATAGACCCATCTTTTAAACCAATTGCAACTTTATCTTTGTCCAATCTCCTGAAATCGAAAAGAGATGATAAATTAGAGAATTTACAATCTAATCATTTTGTTACCATATCTGCGGAAATGGACAAAGAAATGGTCGCACATGAGTTTGAAAGATTTGATTTAGTATCGGCACCTGTAATTGATGAAAATGGTCGACTGATAGGGGTTATAACCGCTGATGATATTGTTGATGTAATTCAAGATGAAGCTGGAGAAGATATTAAGCTTCTTGGCGGCGTTGGAGATGAAAATATTACAGATAATGCTCTTCGAGTTTCTAGAAGTAGGTTTTCATGGTTATTTATAAATTTATTAACCGCTATACTTGCTTCAATTGTTATTTCTATATTTGATGGAACTATACAAGAAATGGTTGCTTTAGCTATTTTAATGCCAATTGTAGCTTCTATGGGAGGGAATGCGGGGACCCAGACGCTTACCATTGCTGTAAGATCATTATCAACAAGAGATCTAGTTCCGCTTAATTATAAAAGGATAATTAATAAAGAGATATTGGTAAGTTTTTATAATGGAATATTTTTTGCAATAATAATTGGTTTCCTGAGCGCCCTTTGGTTTAGTGATATTCCTTTAGGTATTGTTCTAGCAATAGCAATGATAGTTAATATGCTAATTGCAGGTTTGTCTGGCATATTAATTCCTCTAGGTCTAAATAGACTTGGGATTGACCCAGCTATAGCTTCTACTGTTTTTTTAACAACAATAACCGATGTAGTAGGGTTTTTTAGCTTCTTGGGATTAGCTGCATGGTTTCTTGTTTAGGTCTTCTGAATGCTTATATTTCTAAAAAAAATACTTATATTCACTTTCTCTCTCTTTTTTATTATTTTTTATCCTTCTTTTGGATATTCGAAGTGGGAAGAGGGAGTGCCGTTACCTAAAGCAAAAAGTGGTACATCAGCTGCAATCCTGAACAAAAATATAATTGTTATTGGTGGTAAAGGTATTGTTGGCAATAACCCGATTTCTGAGATTTTTGATTTGGAGGGTCAAATATGGCGGCCTATAAGTATTTTTCCTAAGGACCTTCATAGTTTTAGAATTGTTAATTTTGGAACAAATATATTTTTATGTGGCGGCCATGACGGAAAGAAAATAACTAATAAATGTTGGATTTATGATGATATCTTGTCTAATTGGGCAGAAATTAGCCCTATGCCTTTTGCAAGAGCTGAACATATTATGGTTCAAATAGATAATAAGATTTATGTATTAGGCGGAATAGGCGATGAACCTGAAATCGTTATGTCATATGATCTTATTTCACGAAATTGGCAATATAATTTATCAAAGTTTTTAAATCCTGTTTATTCACCAGGATTTACAGTTTTTAATAAAAAAATTGCTATAATTGGAGGTATAGAAATCTCATCAGGAAAAATAATTGATGATTTTACAATTTATGACCCAAAACTCGATAAATGGATAAAATATGATAATTATCCATTGCATGTAGCATCACCTTCTTTACAACAGATTGATAACAATCTTCATGTTGTTGGCGGAAAGTTACTTAACCCAAATAAGACTTACGATAATCACTTTTCATTTGTTAATAAAAGATGGATTGCTAAAGAACCTATTCCAACACCAAGACATGATATGTCATCTGCGTTCTTCGAGGGAAAGTGGTATCTTATAGGTGGCGCAATAAGTCCTGGAATATTTTCCCTTTTTTCTCCAACAGATGTAGTAGAAATTTACCAAGAAAAATGACCATTCATCTTAAAAAATTATGTGTTGGGGCCAAGGAAATTAAAGATTTATATGAGAGGCAGGATTTAATAAGAAAAAAATATGACGAAACCATTCACATAACAAGAATGTTTCCTAAAAAATATTTAGAGTTAATAGATGGTGGATCGATATTTTGGGTATTTAAGGGATTTATTAAAGCTAGACAGCTTATTGAGGATATAGATGTCTATATCGGGCAAGATTCTATAAGAAGATGTAAAATTACCTTAACCGAAGATATTGTATTAACGGCACATAAAAAAGAAAGACCCTTTCAAGGATGGAGGTACTTAAAGGTTCAAGATGCACCAAAAGATATTAGGCTTTATAAGAAAAGTGAACACAAAAAAGAAGACGAAGAGCTTGTTTCTGAATTAAGTAAATTAGGATTAATTTGATGATTTTTTTTATTTATGGATTAGTTACTCTAATAATCTTATTTTATTTAATTAGATATATTACATCAATAGATTCAGAAAGATTTCAGAGTCTTATAAAATTTTTTGTTGGTATAATTTTTTTGATTATTGCAGTATTACTTTTGTTTAGAGGTTTTTATTATATATCAGGTCCTCTATTAGCTATCTCATTGTGGTTAACAAGATTAAAAACAATATTAGGTATTTATAATTCTTTTGCTAAGAATGAAGTGAATGAAATATATCTGGATAAAAATGAGGCTTTAGATATTTTAGGTCTTGATTTCAACGCAACGAAAGATGATATTATAGCTGCACATAAGAAATTAATCGAAAAAAACCATCCAGATAAAGGTGGATCCGATTACTTAAGCGCTAAAATTAATAAAGCAAGGGATGTTTTATTGAAAGATAAGTAGGAGAATTTAGAAACAAATGTCTAAAGAAGATAAATTTGTTGATTTTGATAAAGATACTAAACTTGAAACCAAAGAGAAATTAAAGAAACCTTCTCTTTACAAAGTTTTACTTCTAAATGATGACTATACTCCAATGGAATTTGTAGTCTTCTTGCTGCAGAAGTTATTTCATAAAAATAATGATGAAGCAACCAAGATCATGTTACATGTTCATCAAAATGGGGTGGGTATTTGTGGGGTATTTCCTTATGAAATAGCCGAAACAAAAGTTATTCAAGTACTAGAAACTGCCAAAAAAAATGATCACCCTTTACAATGCACAATGGAAAAGGATTAATTATGTCAGGGTTTTCTCATAGCTTAGAAGAGTCTCTCCAGCGCTCAATTGACTATGCAGCTAAGAATAAGCATGAACATGTTACGGTAGAGCATTTACTATTGGCATTGTTAGAAGATAGTGATGCTGTTAATTTATTAAAAGCATGTAGCGTAGATATAATTTTATTAAAGCGAGATTTAATTCAGTTTATTGATGAACAAAAATATCTTGTTCTTCCCGATAAAGATCAATTACCAGAACCAACCGCAGGTTATCGGACAGTTATTACAAGAGCTGCAATTCATGTGCAACAGTCCGGAAAAAATGAAGTGAATGGCGCCAATGTTTTAGTTGCTATATTCTCTCAACAAGAAAGTTATTCAGTTTATCTTCTAGAAAAGCAAGAAATGTCAAGATATGATGCGGTTCAATTTCTTTCTCATGGCATAAGAAAAGATGAAGATTATACTTCTATTAATATTTCCGAAGATATAAATGAGGAACAACTTGAGTCTGATAAAAAGAGAAGCCCTTTAGAAGCGTTTTGTGAAAATTTAAATGAGAAAGCAAAAAACCAATTAATCGACCCTCTAATTGGTAGAGATGATGAGGTAACAAGGTTAATTCAGATTCTATGTAGAAGAAGAAAGAATAATCCTTTGTTAGTTGGAGATCCGGGCGTTGGTAAAACTGCAATTGTTGAGGGCTTAGCATATAGAATTGTTTATGAAGAAGTACCTTCAGTAATTAAATCATCAACAATATACTGTCTTGATATGGGAGCATTATTAGCAGGCACAAGATATAGAGGTGACTTCGAAGAAAGAATAAAAGCTGTTTTAAAAGAAATCGAAAATATTGATAACTCTATATTGTTTATTGATGAAATACATACTGTTATTGGTGCTGGAGCTACCTCTGGAGGAGCTATGGATGCATCTAATTTATTAAAACCATATCTTCAAAATCAAAATATGAGATGTGTTGGTTCAACAACTTATAAAGAATTTAGACAATTTTTTGATAAAGATAGAGCTCTTTCAAGGAGATTTCAAAAGATAGATGTTGATGAGCCGAGTGTAGAAGATACAATAAAGATTTTATCGGGCCTTAAATCCAGATTTGAAGAATTCCACGGATTTAAATATTCCGATGAGTCAATAAAATGTGCTGTAGAATTATCCTCTAGATATATGAATGATAAAAAATTACCTGATAAGGCTATTGATGTCATTGATGAAACGGGTGCAGCTAAGAAAATAATTTCTCCAAAATCAAAGAAATTTATAACCGAAAAAGATATCGAAGAAACAATTTCAAGAATGGCAAAAATACCTTCAAGGAATATATCAAGAGATGATACTAAGAAACTGAAAGATTTAGATAAATCACTGAAAAGAATGGTTTTTGGACAGGATAAGGCTATTGATGAGATATCGACTTCAATAAGGTTATCTAGGGCAGGGTTGAGAGAAATTCAAAAACCTATAGGTTCATATTTATTTACCGGGCCTACAGGAGTAGGAAAAACAGAACTTGCGAGACAGCTTTCGGTAACACTTGGGGTAGAGCTATTAAGATTTGATATGACAGAATATATGGAAAGGCATACTGTTTCTCGTCTTATTGGAGCTCCTCCTGGTTATGTTGGTTTTGATCAAGGGGGTTTATTAACTGATGGTGTAGATAAAAATCCTTATTCGGTAATTCTTTTGGATGAAATTGAAAAAGCGCATCCAGATATATTTAATATTCTACTTCAAATAATGGATTATGGAACTTTAACAGATCAAAACGGTAGAAAAGTAGATTTTAGAAATACGATAATTATTTTAACTACTAATGCTGGAGCTTCTGACTTAGCTAAACCTGCTCTAGGTTTTAATAGAGATAAAAGGGAGGGTGATGATGTTGAGGCAATAGATCGGTTATTTAATCCTGAATTTAGAAATAGGTTAGACGCTATAGTTTCCTTTAATTCTTTACCAGATAAAGTAATAGCTAGAGTAGTAGAAAAGTTTATTCTTGAATTAGAATCACAATTAGACAACAAAAATGTGTTCATTGAAATCTCAGAAAAAGCCGCATTATGGATAGGAAAAGAAGGTTATGATGAAAATATGGGAGCTAGGCCACTCAGCAGACTTATTCAAGAAAAAATAAAGAAACCAATTGCAGAAGAAATTTTGTACGGAAAATTATCTAATGGAGGTAATATCAAAGTTGATTTAAAAGATAAGGAATTAACTTTTGACTTTAAGCCTTTTAAAAAAACTAAAAAGAAAAAAGAACAAAAAATTGAAAGTTAATTTTTAAGGGCTATTCTTATTTTTTCTGCTTCAGATTCTAGTTTATCCATACTCTCAACATCTCTTGCATGGAACTTATAATCTAAACCTTCGCTTCGTTGGATCACATGGAAGTGTAGATGGAAAACAGTTTGTCCTGCATCTGCACCATTTAACTGTATAATCATTACACCTGTAGGGCTGTAAACTTTTTTTACAGCTATGGCTATTTCTTGAGTGGCTTTTAACATTGGCTGCATATAATTTTCAGGAAGATTCAATAGATCGGAAGTTCCATATTTTGGGATTATTAAAGTATGTCCTGGGGCTTGAGGCATTACATCCATAAACGCCAAAACCTTAGAATTTTCTAAAACTTTTACGCATTCGGCTTCACCTCTAAGAATTTTTGCGAAAATATTATTTTTATCATAAGTCATATTATTTTACCTCTTGAATGGAATGTATTCATTTAATTTATCAATATTTCTTTGAATATATTGTCTCTCATCTTTTAAATAATTTGATATTGCTTCAGAAAAATCAATATCTTTTATCCAATGAGCGGAATATGTTGTTGATGGTTTGTATCCTCTTGAAATCTTATGAGCGCCTTGAGCGCCTGCTTCAACTTTAGTAAATTTTTTTTTAATCGCATACTCAATTGCTCTATAATAACAAAGTTCAAAATGTAAATTTTTATGATCCTCTATACACCCCCAGTTTCTTCCAAATATTGTATTACTTCCTAAGAAATTTAATGCACCGGCGATATATTTCTTATTATGTTTTGCCATTATCAAAAGAATGTCTTTAGACAAAGTATTTCCAACTAGACTAAAAAATTTTCTTTCAAGATAAGGTTGTCCCCATTTTCTCATACTTGTATTTAAATAGAAATTATAAAAATGATCCCAATGATGTTCTGTTATGTTTGAATCATTTAATATTTCAATTTCTATACCTTTTTTATTAGCTTCATCTCTTTCTTTTCGAATATTTTTTCGTTTTCTAGATGATAGGGCGTCTAAAAAATCTTCGAAATCTCTGTAATTATCATTATGCCAATGGAATTGTTGGTCAGTTCTAATTAACCAACCTTGATGTTTAATTAATTCAAGATCTTTTTTAGTTAAGAATGTTAAATGTGCTGAAGATAATGAATTGTTTTTACAAAAGTTTTCTATTCCATATAAAAGTGCTTTTTCAACATCTTGATTTTTGCTTTTATGGGTTAGTAATTTTGGTGCGGTTACAGGTGTAAAGGGAATAGATATTTGTAATTTTGGGTAATAAGATCTTCCTATTCTTTGATATGCCTCAGCCCATGAATAATCAAATACATATTCTCCTGAAGAATTATTTTTGAGGTAAGAGGGAATACACCCAATAATTTTATTAGCTGTATCTCTTGCAATAAAATATGAGGAATACCATCCGCTATTACTATTAATTGAATTACTTTCTTCTAATGATCTTAGAAAATCATAACTAACAAATGGGTTGTAATCATTAGAATTAGGATTTGCGCAATTATTCCATTCTTTTTTACTTATATCTTTTAAAGAGTTTTCTACGGAAATTAATATTTTGTTATTCTTTTGCATTTAGTTCTTTATTTCGAATATTGCATCAATCTCTACTGCCATATTTAACGGCAAAGATGATGATCCAACTGCAAATCTCGCATGCCAACCAGACTTCCCAAGAATTTGTATCAATATTTTTGATGCTCCATCAAGAATTAAGGCGTGATCAGTAAAATCTTTCCCAGAATTTACGAAACCCCCAAGTTTAATACACTTTTTGATATTGTTTAGATTTCCGCATGCTCTTTTTGCTTGAGATAAAATCATTAAAGCACATAATCTTGCAGCCTCTTGGCCATCTTCAATAGATAATTCATCACCTACTTTTCCGGTAATTAGTTTAGATCCATCGAAAGGTCCTTGCCCAGAGATAAATAATAAATTATCAACTATATTATAAGGAACATAGGTTGCTACTGGAGAAGCTGGCTCAGGAAGCACTACATTAAGTTTTTTTAGATTCTCTTCTATGTTTTGCATAATTTTTTCCTCTTTCAATTATATTATCACCAAACTTGGCTCTTAAAGAATTAATTGCGGTATCAATATTCTTTTCATTATTGTATTTTAAATCAATCAGATCACCTAGGTCACAAAATCTTTCCTCTTTTAATTCTGAAATACCTAAGCCTATTAACCTATATTCATAATTGTTTTTTTCATTATATAAGAGTTCTTTTGCTACCTTATAAATTATTCTTTCCAGTTGTGTAGGCTGACTAATAGTTTTAGATCTAGATATTAACTTAAAATCCTTTGTTTTAAGTTTTAGATTTATAGTTTTCCCTCCTAATTCACTTGATTTTGCTCTAAAGGCAATTTTTTGCGATAAATTAACTAAAATATCCTCCAATTCTTTCTTATTTTTGATATTTTTAGAAAAGGTTATTTCATGACTTATGCTTTTAATCTGTCTATTTGCTTTTACGGCTCTTGAATCCTTACCTTTAGACAATTGTGATATATGAAGGCCCATCGCTCCATATCTTTTTATTAATTCTTTTTCCTCCATTTTCTGGATTTGCCCTATATTGATTATCCCATCAGAGTTAAGCTTTGTTTTAAATTTGCTTCCCACGCCCCAAAGTAGATTTACTGGTTTATCTTTTAGAAAGAAAATTGCTTCATTTTTTCCTAAAACTGAAAAGCCTTTAGGTTTATCTAGATCGGAACAAACTTTAGCTAGGTATTTATTAAATGAAAGACCCACTGAGGCAGTTATATTTAGTTCATTTTCAATCTTATTAACTAATTTTGCCAACAAGATAGCAGGAATTTTTTTATGCAATCTATAAGTGCCTTTTAAATCTAAAAAAGCTTCATCAAGAGATATGGGTTCAATTATTGGTGTTAGCTCTTTCATTAGGTCTCTAATTTGATTGCTGACTATTCTATATTTTTTAATATTTGGACTAATTATTATTGCCTCTGGACATAACTTTTTAGCTTTATATATAGGCATAGCTGAATGAATTCCTTTTATTCTGGCTATGTAACATGCCGTAGAAACAACACCTCTATTTCCTCCGCCAATAATAACAGGTTTATTTTTTAGTTTTGGGTTATCTCTTTTCTCAACCGAAGCATAAAAAGCATCACAATCAATATGGGCAATTTCTAAATTAGATATTTCATTATGCTGAATTATTCTTGGTGAGAAACATATTTCGCATTTATTACTTATTTCTTTCGATTGATTGTAGCAATCTCTACAAAATTGAATAATCTTATTATTGGGTTTCTTTTTCACCATCATCATTAAGATTGTCTAGTATGAAATTTTCTATATCTAGCCAGTTATGAAAGCTAATTGTTGCACTTTTAGGAGTTGGCATCAATTTCTTAATTCTTTTATCTTGAATGAAATGAATACAAATTGTATCCGATGATTCTTTGGAGACTGAGTCAATATTTAAGGGCATATCATCAATAAAAAAAGATTTAACTTTAATTTTTGTCTTATCAAGTATTTTTTTTACCGCTTCACCCTTTAAACCACTATTAGTAATTACAGGAAAATTCATATCATTCCTTTGTAGCGCTTTAACCCTTTTATTCTTATCTTTATGGGGAAGGTTAGTAAGAATAATTATCTGTAAAAATTTTGATAGTTTTTTTAATACATTCTTTGAGTTATTAATTATTTTTAGATTTTCTGTTTCAGTTTTAAAAAAATCTGGCATTATTTTATTCATATCCAGATTATCTATTCTTTTTCCTGTTTTTATTTCTTTAATATTGCCAGTAATTCTTGGTTCATCTAAATCCAAGAACAGCCCTTTATTTTTTAAATAATTTTCTAAACCTTCGAGAAATAAGAAAATGACCTCATCTGCATCAACTATTAAAATTGGGATATTTTCTTTTAATGATAAGGAATTAATTTGATTTAAGGTTTCATCTTCTAGACTTATTTTATTTTTCCTTCTTTAAACTCTACATGCTTTCTTGCTATAGGGTCATATTTTTTTACAACCATTTTCTCAGTCATAGTACGAGAATTTTTTTTAGTAACATAATAATATCCCGTACCAGCTGTGCTTTCTAATTTAATCTTTACTGTAGTTTGTTTTGCCATGATCTACCTTTTAGGTGAAAATAGGTATATTTCTTTTTTAGTCAAGTATTATTAGGTCTTGTAATTATTCTTGTAGATTTTTTATATCGCCAAAAAAAGGGGAAATATTTTTTATTAATTTTTTTTTCTTGTTTTTTTATTAATTCTTCGAGAAGAAATTCGGTTATATCAAATAACGGAAGCTTTATGGCTTTATAAAGATCAAGGAATCCTAAATTATTTAATTCACCATTACCAATAATTTTTTTTGAGAAGTTATTATGATCTATAACAAAGAATTTTGTATCAAATCTAATTTTTTGGTAAGTTGGGGTAATTGCTCTAGCTAAAACCCATAAGCCATCTAAATTTTTATTGATTAATTTGAGGCCTGTTTCTTCTTCTGTTTCTCTAATTGCTGCAGAAATTAGTCCCCTAGATAAAGATTCTGTGGCTTTTAGTTTATTAAGATCGCTTAATACTTTTTTTTTCAAAGTTATTTGATTATTAAAAAAATCTAATCTTTCTAATCTTCCGCCAGGAAACACCCACATGTTTGGCGCAAATTTTGATGTTTTAGGTCTTTGACCCATTAAAACTTCACTTTTATTTCTTTTATTTCTTATTAAAATTAAGCTTGCAGCGGGTTTAGGTTTTACCGAATTATTCATTACTTCTTTTTCTTAGATTTTTGTTTTTCAATAAGATCAATAGCGATTTCTAATGTTACGGAATCTAAATCAAAATCTTTTGGTATTGACGCATTTATCTTTCCAGATTTTGCATAAGGGCCATATCTTCCTTCCATCAATACAATTTCCTTTCCATCCTTGGAGTTCTTTCCGAGTTCTTTTATTTTTTTACTAGCTCTACCTCTACCAGGATTTGCCTTTTTTTCTTCAATTAAATCAACCGCTCTGTTTAAACCAATTGTAAATAATTCTTCAACATTTGTAAGGCTAGCATAAATTCCTTCATGAAGAACATAAGGACCAAATCTTCCTAGTCCAGCTTTTATTTCATTACCGTCTTCAGGGTGAATGCCAATTACTTTCGGTAAAGATAAAAGGTTTAAAGCTAAATCAATATTTACTTCATCAGGATCAATATTTTTAGGAATTGTTGCTCTTTTTGGTTTACTTTCCTCTTCATTATCATTCTTTATTTCAAGGTAAGGTCCATACCTTCCAACTAAAAGATTGATTTCCTTATTTGTTTCTGGATCCATCCCAATTAGTCTTGGTTCGACATTACTATTTGAGCCAAAGGTTCTTGTATATTTACATTCTGGATAAGCTGAACATCCTATAAAAGCTCCATTTCTACTTGTCTTTAGACTTAAAGTTCCCTCATCACATTTTGGGCATTTTCTATCTATTTCACCACTATCTGTTTTAAAAATATGATTTCCCAAACTTTCATTTAATTGATCTAAAATATCTCTAGTTCGGAGTTCTAATGCCTTTTCAGAGCAATCACTGAATTCATCCCAGAAATTATTTAAAAATTCTTTCCAATTAATATCTCCATTAGAAACTTTGTCTAAATTTTCTTCTAATTCTGCCGTAAAATTATAACCAACATATTGACGGAAAAAACTTTCTAAAAATGATGTAACAAGCCTTCCTTTATCTTCAGGATAAAAATATCGCTTATCAAGCCTTACATAATTTCTATCTTGTAGGACTGATATAATGGATGCGTAAGTCGATGGCCTTCCAATTCCTTTTTCTTCTAGAGACTTAACTAAAGAAGCTTCAGAAAATCGCGCTGGAGGTTTAGTAAAATGTTGATTTGTATTTATTGCAATATTTCCTAAGTTAACACCTTTAGACAATTTTGGTAATTTCTGCGCTTCTTCTTTTTCATCAGCTCTTCCTTCTTCATATAAAGCTCTAAAACCTTCAAAAACTGTGACGGTACCTGATGCACGAAATGTAATGTCATTTTGTTCGTTATTAATAATTACAGTAGTTCTTAATCCTCTCCAATTTTTCATTTGACTTGCAAGGGTTCTTTTCCAAATTAATGAGTACAATTCAAGTTGATCATTGCTTAATTCATTTTTAACAATATCTGGTGTTTTCTTTGGATCGGTAGGTCTTATTGCTTCATGTGCCTCCTGAGCATTTGCAACATTTCCCTTATAATCTTTTATCTTTTCTGGAAGAAATTTTTCGCCATATATAGCGCTTATACTATTTCTTATTTCTTCAATACTTTCATTTCCTATCTGTACCCCATCTGTCCTCATATATGTTATTAATCCTGCTTCATAAAGTTTTTGTGCCGTCATCATCGTATTTTTTGCTGTCATATTTAATTTGCGTGACGCCTCCATTTGTAATGTTGATGTAATAAATGGGGGATAAGGTTTACGAGTAACTTCTTTTTCACGAATTTCGTTAATTAAAAAATTACTGTCATCGATATTTTTTTTAATTTCTAGAGATCTATTTTCAGTATTTATATCAAATTGTTCTAATTTTTTGCCTTCATAATGTGTTAATTTTGCTTCAAAAGGATCAAAATCTTCATATGAAAATAATCCCTCAATTGACCAATATTCTTTAGGTATAAATGATTCAATTTCAATTTCCCTTTCGCATATAAGTCTAAGAGCAACAGATTGAACTCTTCCTGCAGATCTAGCGCCAGGTAATTTTCTCCACAAAACTGGAGAAATTGTAAATCCAACAAGATAATCCAATGCTCTTCTTGCAAGATAAGCCTCCACCATTTCATTGTCTATTTCTCTTGGTTTGCTAATAGCTTCAGTTATTTCTTTTTTAGTTATTGCATTAAATGTAACTCTTGAAACTTTTTTGTCTTTTAAACTTCCTTTTTCTTGAAGAACTTCAAGAACATGCCATGCTATTGCCTCACCTTCTCTATCAGGGTCTGTTGCTAAAATTAAACTTTCAGAATTTTTTACAGCCTCATTAAGCGTTTTTGCTTGCTTTTTTCCTTTATCACCTAGCTCCCAAATCATTTCAAAATTATTATCTGGTTTAACGGAGCCTTCGCTTGAAGGTAGATCTCTAATATGACCTAGTGAAGCTATTACCTTGTATTCAGAGCCAAGGTAGCTTTCTATAGTTTTGGCTTTTGCAGGCGATTCAACAACAACTAAATGCAATGGATTCTCCACTTAAAAAAGTAAGAAATTTCATTTTTTAATGAATAAGTCAAATAAGTAATTATTTTTTTTAACTAATAACTATATTTATAGGGATATATTTGGTTCAGTTTTATTTAAAATTCTTTTAATGTTTTCACTGTGTTTTAAAAATATAATTAATTGAAGAAAAAGAACTAGAGGCCCAAGAAAGCTAGTAAATAAATAGAAATAAATAGTTGTTATTAAGCTAGCAAAAATTGAACTGATAGAAGATTTTTTAGATATTAAAGCTATAAGTAACCAAGATAAGATAAATAATAACGCCGAATAATAGGATAAACCAAGAATTATCCCAATAAAAGTAGCAACACCTTTTCCACCCCTAAACTTTAGCCATATTGGAAAAACATGGCCTAAAAAGGCAAATACTGAAGCTAAATAAATAAAAGTTATGGATTGGTTATCTGTATCCGCCATCTTAAAAGCCAAATAAATGGGCAAGAAACCTTTAAAGATATCAAAACAAAGGGTTAGAATGGCTAAAGATTTTTTACCAGCTCTTAAAACATTAGTTGTTCCAATATTGCCTGACCCAATATTTCTAATATCAATTTTGGTAAAATACCTAGTTAATAAATAACCGAATGGTATTGATCCAAGAAGATAAGAAAAAGTAATTATAAAAAAATATAAAAATATTGCGTTTAAAATTTCCATTTTGATGTATATAGATAATCTGAAAGGATAATATGTGCAACATCTTCTATCAGTAGACGACATGTCAGAAGATTTCATTCATGAGATCTGGACTAATGCATTAAATAATAAAGATAATATTTCAACCTCACTTTCCGGAAAGATACTGACAAATCTTTTTTATGAAGCATCTACAAGAACTTCTTCTTCTTTTTATAGTGCAATGACCAGAACGGGCGGGTCAGTGATTCCAATAAATAATGTTAAATTTTCAAGTGTTACAAAAGGTGAGACATTGGAAGACACAATTATAGCAATGAGCACATTAAGTGATTGTATAGTTTTGCGACATCCTGATACTGGATCAGCAAACCGTGCAGCTAAAGTAAGTTCTGTGCCTATCATTAATGGCGGGGATGGTGAAGGCGAACATCCTACACAAACTTTATTAGATGGGTTTACGATTTATTCTAATAACAATAAAAGTCTCGATAATTTAAATATAACATTTATTGGTGATTTAAAAAACGGAAGAACTGTTAAGGGTTTGGTTAAACTTTTAAGTAGGTATAAGAATAATAATTTTAACTTTATAAGTCCTGAAAGTCTTAAGCTACCAAGTGAATTATTGCCAAGTAATAGTATAGAGTCTGAAAATATTGAAAATGTTATTGATAAGACAGATGTTTTGTATGTAACAAGAGTTCAAAAAGAGAGAGGTAGTGATCACGATTATTCTTTAAGTCTTGAAAAGTTAAATCTTTTAAAGAGAGATTCAATTGTAATGCACCCGTTACCTAGGGTTAATGAAATACCAAGAGAATTCGATAATGACAAAAGGGCTAAGTATTTTGAACAAATGAGAAATGGTCTTTGGTGTAGAATTGCTCTTCTAGAAAAAATAATTCTTGGTTAATTATTAATAAAATCTAAATATCCTTGTAAGATGAAACTTGCTGCTATTTTGTCAATTATAGTACTTCTTTTTTTTCTTGATAAATCTGCTTCAATTAATAGTTTTTCTGCAGCAGATGTTGATAATCTTTCATCCCATAAGAGAATAGGTAATTTTAAATCTGAAGAAAGGTTATCCGCTAAAGAATTACTAGATTGAGATCGAGGGCCAACGGACCCATCCATGTTAATTGGATTACCAATTACAATTCCACCCACTTTTCTTTCTTTTATAATATTTAAAAGTTTTTCCTTTAGATCGTTATACTTTTTAAACTCTAGCACTTCCATTGGCGTTGCTATCTTTTTATTAATATCTGAAATAGCGATTCCAATTAATTTTGTTCCTGGATCTAGTGCTAATAAAGGTAATTCATTATCAACTAGATTTTTGAATTTTATTGGATCATTAGTAAACATATACTCTATAATTGTTATTTGCTATGCATGAAGGACTTTGCTATTTAGTTTTGATGAGGATCTGAAAAATGTCAATTGATAATGAATTAGTAAAAAAAATAGCTAGACTTTCAAGAATATCTTTAAGTGATGAAGAAATAAAAAATTTATCTCTTGAGTTAACAAATATTTTAGATTGGATAGAGCAGTTATCTGAATTGAACACAGATAATGTTGATCCTGTTTTTTCTTCATTTGATGAAGATGGAAATATTAATTTTAGAGAAGACAAAGTATCTGATGGTGGGTATAGAGAAAAGGTTATCTCAAATGCTCCTGAATCTGAAGATGGTTTTTTTCTTGTTCCAAAGGTCGTTGATTAATGGATGATTTAACTAATTTAAGCATTTCTAAAGCAATAACTTTATTGAAGAAAAAAGAAATTAGTGTAACTGAATTGATAAATGCTCATATTACCGCTATGGAAAGTTCTAGAGAATTAAACGCTTTCATAACTGAAACTGCTGATTTGGCAAGAAATGCTGCTTCGATTTCAGATAAAAATTATGCTCAGGGCAATGAAAGGGCTTTAGAGGGTATTCCTTTTGGTATTAAGGATATGTTTTGTACAAAGGGAATTAAAACGACAGCTTCGAGTAAGATGTTAGAAAACTTTACACCACCTTATGAATCAACAGTAACTCAGAATTTATGGAGCGATGGTGCAATTTTACTAGGGAAATTGAATAATGATGAATTTGCCATGGGATCTTCTAATGAAACAAGTTTTTTTGGAATAGTTAAAAATCCATGGAAAAATTCCAACAACAAAGTAACGGTTCCAGGTGGTTCATCAGGTGGTTCAGCGACATCGGTTGCTGCGGGTCTGGGTTTGGCTTCCTTAGGTACTGATACAGGAGGGTCTATTAGGCAGCCAGCTTCATTTACTGGTACTGTCGGTTTAAAGCCAACATATGGAAGATGTTCTAGGTGGGGCATAATTGCTTTTGCATCTTCATTAGACCAAGCTGGACCAATTACTAGAAATGTCAAGGATTCAGCTTTAGTGCTTAAATCTATTTGTAGTTATGATAGTAAGGATTCTACGAGTTCAAAAAAAGAAATACCTGATTTTGTTAAATCCCTTGAAAAAAGTATAAAGGGTAAAAAAGTAGGGATTCCTAAAGAATATGAAATAGACGGCATTTCTAACGAAATAATAGAGTATTGGGAAAAAGGAAAGGAATGGTTAAGTGAGGCAGGAGCAGAGTTAGTAGATATTTCTCTTCCTAATATAAAATATGCTCTTCCTTGCTATTACATAATCGCCCCTGCAGAAGCTTCATCGAATTTAGCAAGATATGATGGAGTGAAATTTACTCATAGAGCTAATGCAGATAATATTATTGATATGTATGAGAAAACTAGATCTGAAGGATTTGGTTCTGAAGTAAAAAGAAGAATAATGATAGGTACTTATGTTCTTTCTTCTGGGTATTATGATGCTTATTACTTAAAAGCACAAAAAGTTAGATCAATGATTTCCCAAGATTTTAAAAATGCTTTTGCAAAGGTAGATGTTATTTTTGGTCCGTCGACACCTTCTACAGCTTTTGAGATTGGGGAAAAGAATAATGATCCGCTTGAGATGTATTTGAATGATGTTTTTACGGTACCTGTAAACTTAGCAGGATTGCCAGCTATATCGATTCCAGTAGGCTTAGATAAAGCAAATTTACCAATAGGATTACAATTAATAGGAAATTCATTTGATGAAGAATCAATTTTATCTTTTGCTCATTGTTTAGAAAAATCATCTGATTATACTTTAAATCCAGATAAATGGTGGGTAAATGAATAATTTAATAAAAGGTGAAACTGGTGATTGGGAGGTAGTAATTGGTATTGAGGTACACGCACAAATTATATCAAATTCAAAGCTTTTTTCCTCTGCATCAACTCAATTTGGCGGAGAACATAATTCACAAGTGAGTTTCGTAGACGCAGGAATGCCAGGTATGCTTCCTGTTATTAATTGGGTCTGTGTAGAGCAGGCTATAAAAACTGGATTAGGCTTAAATGCTAAAATTAACAATTATTCAATTTTTGATAGAAAGAATTATTTTTATCCCGATTTACCTCAGGGTTATCAAATTTCTCAATATAAACAGCCTATAGTTGGTGAAGGTGAAATTATTATTGATCTAGACAATGAAAACACAAAAACTATTAGAATTGAAAGATTACATTTAGAGCAAGATGCTGGAAAATCCTTACACGATCAGAATCCTTCTTATTCTTATGTTGATCTTAATAGATCCGGTATTGCCTTGATGGAAATAGTTTCTATGCCTGATATTAATTCTGCTGAGGAAGCTCAATCTTATATAAAGAAATTAAGAAGTATTATGAGGTATTTAGGAACCTGTGATGGCAATATGGAAGAAGGATCCTTAAGGGCAGATATAAATGTTTCTGTAAGAAAACCAGGAGAGGATTTAGGAACGCGTTGTGAAATAAAAAATGTAAATTCAATTAAGTTTATTGGTCAAGCTATTAACTATGAAGCAAGAAGACAAATTGAACTTTTAGAAGATTCAAAAAATATTGATCAGGAAACAAGACTGTTTGACCCTAAAAAAGGAGAAACAAGATCAATGAGAAGCAAGGAAGAGGCTCATGATTATAGATATTTTCCTGATCCTGATCTTTTACCTTTATCTTTTTCAAGTGATATTGTTGATGAAATAAAGGCAACTTTACCAGAATTACCTGATGAAAAGGAAAATAGATTTCAGAATGAATATTCGTTATCTAAATATGATGCAAATATCTTAGCATCAGAAATTGAGATTGCTGATTTTTTTGAAGATATTGCTAAAGGAAGAGACCCAAAAATTACTGCCAATTGGGTAACTGGAGAGTTTTTTGCGGCTATGAATAAAAATGGATTTAGTGTTCAAGATAGCCCAATTAGTAAAAATAATTTTTCAAAGTTAATTCAGTTAATTGAAGAAAATGTCATCTCAACTAGAATTGCAAAAGATGTTTTTGAGCTAATGTTAAATAACGATGAAAATCCTGAGGATATAGTAGAGAGAGAAGGTATGAAACAAGTTTCAGATACTGGAGAGCTTGAATCAATAATTGACAATATTATCCAAAACAACCCTGATCAGGTAATAGCTGTTAAAGAAAAACCGAAGCTAATGGGTTGGTTTGTAGGTCAGGTTATGAAAGAGACTAATGGGAAAGCAAACCCAAAACTTGTTAATGAACTTTTAAATAGTAAACTAAATGTATAAAATTAGAAAAAGAGGAGATTATGTCAAAGAAACCAATTGAATTATATTTTGCAGATACACCTAACGGATGGAAAATATCAATAATGCTAGAAGAGTGCAAAATCCCATATAAGATAGTGTCTGTAAATATTGGGAAAGGAGAGCAATTTAAGCCCTCTTTTTTAAAAATATCACCTAATAATAGAATACCGGCAATAGTTGATCCTAATGGACCAGGTGGCAAGCCTATTTCTGTTTTTGAGTCTGGAGCAATTCTCCAATATCTTGGAAGGAAATCAGGTAAATTTTATCCTAAAAATGAAAGAGAAAGGTCAAATGTAGATCAGTGGCTTTTTTGGCAGATGGGTGGATTAGGTCCTATGGCAGGTCAAGCCCATCATTTTAGAATGTATGCACCTCAATTTACTAAGGAAAAATTAAATTATTCTGTCAAAAGGTATACTAATGAAGTTAATAGGTTGTATGGCGTCATGAACAAGCAATTAAGAAAGAACGAATATTTGGCTGGAAGATATTCAATTGCTGATATGGCCTGCTGGGGTTGGGTTTTACCTTCTAAAATTTCTAAGAAAATGCAAGGTCAAAAATTAAAAGATTTTCCTTATTTATTTAAATGGTTTGAAAAAGTTGGATCTCGTCCTGCCGTTCAAAAGGGGCTTGATGTTGGAAAGATAATGAGAAATCTACAAAACGCTGGTTTAGCAGATAAAAGCAAAGAGGCAAAAAAAGCTAGATCTGTTCTATTTAATCAAAAAGCTAGATAATTTGAGGTTAGTTAATAATGAATGAAAAACTAGAAGATTTAATTAACCTTCTTGATATTGAGAGAATAGAAGTTAATCTTTTTAGAGGTCATAGTCCAAGTGATCGCTGGCAAAGAGTTTATGGGGGTCAGGTTATAGGACAAGCTTTGGTAGCTGCCAATAGAACCGTTAAGGATAGAATTTGTCACTCATTACATGGATATTTCTTAAGACCTGGAGATCCAAAGGTTCCAATTCTTTATGAGGTTGATAGATCGAGAGATGGAAGATCTTTTACTTCTAGAAGAGTTGTTGCAATTCAACATGGAAAACAAATATTTCACTTGGCCGCATCCTTTCAAAACCAAGAAGATGGTCTAAACCATCAGGACTTGATGCCAGAAGTAGAGAATCCTGAGAACTTAATTACAGAAGATGAATTAAGAAAAAAAATATCAGACAGTCTTCCAGAGGAGTATAGGGATTCTTTCAAAAAAGAATGGCCTGTAGAAGTTAGGCCAATTGACCCAATTGATTTATTAGATCCAAAACCAAAAGAAGCAAAACAATTTGTATGGTTTAGAGCAAGATCAAAATTACCAAAGGATGTTTCACTACAACAATGTGTTCTTGCTTATATGTCTGATATGACTCTCTTAGATACTTGTACCAATCCTCATGGTATTAACTTTATGAATCCTAATCTTCATTCTGCAAGTCTCGACCATGCAATGTGGTTTCATAGACCCTTTAAAGCTGATGAGTGGTTATTATACCAACAAGATAGTCCATCGGCGTCTGGGGCAAGGGGGTTTAATAGAGGCTCTATATTTGATACTGATGGCAAGCTTATTGCTTCAGTAGCGCAGGAAGGGTTAATAAGGGTAGTTAAGGGTTAGAGTTTTCGATTATCTCTAATATTTCCATAGCAGAATTAACTATATTTGTTCCAGTAGAGAAGATTGCAGTTGCGCCTTTGTCTATGAGTTGTGAATAATCTTCTTTAGGAATCACTCCACCCACAATTATATGTATATTATTATTTTCTTGCTTGTCTAATTCCTCTCTTAATTTTGGTATTAAAGTAAGGTGACCGGCGGCTAATGAAGATGAAGCGATTACATCAATTTCTAATTTTATAGCTTCTGATGCCGCCTCAGAAGGTGTTTGAAATAAAGGACCTACTTCTACATCAAAACCCATATCAGATAATGCACTTCCTACAACTTTCTGTCCTCTATCGTGACCATCTTGACCTAATTTAGCAATATAGATTTTTGGTTTTCTATTTTCTCTAATTTCAAAATCTTTAACCCTTTTTCTTACGCTATTTATACTATCTGAATTAAAGTTCTCACCATAAATATCTTTTACAAGATTTATTTTTGCTTTATGCCTTTTCCATACCTTTTCCATGGCAGTAGATATTTCACCTACTGTTGCTCCCTCTCTAGCAGCATCAATCGCAAGCTCAAGAACATTTCCATTTTCTGAGGCTCCACTAGTAAGTTTTTCAAGTTTTTTTTCTACATTCTTATTACTCCTAGTATTTTTTATTTCGTTAATTCTTCCAATTTGATTTTGAAGTACCATAGAGTTATCAACTACCAGATGATCAATTTTTTCTTCTTCATTTGAAGATAATGTAAATTTGTTTATTCCAACTACAGTTCTTTCTCCCGAGTCAATTTTTGCCTGAATCCTGGTCGAAGATTCTTCAATTCGTATTTTAGGTATACCTTTTTCTAGTGCTTCAGTCATACCGCCTAAATCCTCTATTTCCTTAATATGAATTAAAGCTTTTTGTGCAAGTTCATGAGTTAATTTTTCTACAAAGTATGAGCCGCCCCATGGATCAATTACATCAGAAGTTCCCGTTTCGTTTTGTAAGAATAATTGGGTGTTTCTTGATATTTGTGCAGAAAAGTCTGTTGGCAAGGCTATTGCTTCATCAAAACTATTTGTATGAAGTGATTGTGTATGACCATGAACTGCAGATAACGCCTCAATGCATGTTCTTGTTATATTATTTAGAGGATCTTGTGCGGTTAAAGACCAGCCAGAGGTTTGTGAATGCGTCCTTAATGCTAAAGATCTAGGGTCACTTGGTTTAAAATCCCTTACTAAATTTGCCCATAAAAGCCGTGCCGCTCTTAATTTTGCTATTTCCATAAAATAATCCATTCCTATAGCCCAGAAAAAGGATAATCTTGGTGCAAAGGCATCTATATCAAGTCCAGCATTAACACCTGCTTTAATATATTCTAAACCATCAGCTAAAGTGTAGGCTAACTCTAGATCTGCGGAAGCTCCCGCCTCTTGCATATGATATCCAGAAATAGATATAGAGTTAAACTTTGGCATATTTTTTGATGTATATTCAAAAATATCAGATATTATTCTCATTGATGGTTTTGGTGGGTATATGTATGTATTTCTCACCATAAATTCTTTTAAAACATCATTTTGAATCGTTCCTTTTAATTGTTCTGGTTGAACCCCTTGTTCTTCAGCAGCAACAATATATAACGCCATAATAGGTATAACTGCACCATTCATGGTCATAGAAACAGACATTTTATCTAAAGGAATATCCTTAAATAAAATTCTCATATCTAAAATTGAATCTATTGCAACACCGGCCATCCCAACATCATCAGAAACTATCGGATTATCAGAGTCATAACCTCTATGTGTTGCTAAATCGAAAGCGATGGATAGACCCATCTGTCCAGCTTCAAGGTTCCTTTTATAAAAGGCATTGGATTCTTCTGCCGTTGAAAATCCTGCATATTGTCTAATTGTCCAAGGTTTATTGGCATACATAGTTGGATAAGGACCTCTTACAAATGGATCTATACCAGGAAATGTTTTTTGATGATTAAAATTATCAATATCTTCCTTAGTATAAAAGGATTTCAAAGTTATACCTTCTGGAGTTTCAAGAACATTATCTTTAGCCTTAACATTTTTGTTTTCACTATCGTCACCATATGAAAGGTTTAAGTTTTGTATCTCTTTAAATTTATCCATTTTCATCATTCCAAATTCTCATAAGGTTTAACATTAATTTCTCTTTTTTCCTTATCGGGAAATAAATTTACTCCTATTCTTTTCAAAGTTTCATTTTCTAAATTAATTTTATTTTTTTCCTTATTTTGATTTATTTTTTTTAATAAATCTGTGTCTTTAATAAATTGAAAGATTCCTTCATTTTTTTCAATTTCCTTTATTAATAACAATGATTTTTCAGAAAGAGTTGCTGTAATATTTTCTATATAATATGACCCTCCTGAAGGATCTTGAATTTTTCCTATATTTGATTCCTCTTGGAGAATAATATGAGTATTCCTAGTCAGTCTTCTTACAAACTCAGGAGCTTGTCCTATTGGATTAGTAATATGATAACAAGTTAATCTATCAACATTAGCAATAGCAGCTGCTAAAGAAGCATTTGTAATTCTAAGCTGATTTACCCAAGGACTTTCTTTGTAAATCATTTCTTTCGAAGTTTTAGCGGAAATTGAAATTTTTGGCTTAATATTAAAATGATTAATAATATTTTTTAATACTAATCTTGTGGCTCTGATCTTTGCGATATTTAAGAAAAAGTCTGTATCAAGTGAAACAGTAAAATTCAAAGAGGTTTGATCATCTATTAGATTTTTTTTAATTGAGTCTAAAAAGCTTGAAACAATAAGAGAAATTTCCTCAATCAATGTAGCTCCTAATTCATTCCAAATTATTCCATCGTAGGTAATTAGATTTAGCGACTTTTCTTTATTAATTTTAATAAATTCAACATAGTCCTGATATAAGTCTTGTTCTTTAAATTCTCCCCCTTTTTTTGCTTGAATTGCTATTGGATCAATTTCTAATCCACCAATTGCTTCTTTCTTATTTTTCTTTTCCCAATCCACTAAAAGGTTCAAAAATGCTGATGCATTTTTTAAAGGTTCTTCAGTATTTCTTAAGAAAATAGGTGCAATAGATAAATCTACACCATTAAAAATTATGTCTGCATTTTCTTGAGGGATATAGGAGACTTCAATTGATGATGCGCCTCTTTCTAATTCATTGAGAATTCTTGAATTATATAACTGAGCATCATTCGTTGGATCAATAATTGAACAAATGTGCCAAGGTAAATTTTCATCATGGTCTTTTTTAATTCCTCTTGAGTAAGAGAAATTTGTAATTTTGCTATAATCATTTTCTGTATAAAGAATTTTTTTTTGAATATCTTTGTCATAATCTTTGTAAAGATCTTCGATTGAAATATCTTTTAATGATTTATTTGCGATATCCTTCCACTCATCAAGAGAGCGAACATTAGAAATTAAATATTTTTCAAGATTCTTTTCCATATAATTTTATAACAAATTACTTATGATAACTGAAAGATAAAGAAAATAATTTCATTTAATACAAATAATTTATATAAAATAACACTTAAACGATTAATAAAGGAGATTTCTTGAAGTCGAGTCTTGTAAATCCTGGAGTTCTAGAGAGGTATATTAAAATTCTTTCCCCATGGGCGGGGTATTTATCTTTATTTTTTTTGTTAATTGGTATTTGGTTTTCATTGTTTCATTCACCCCCTGATTATCAGCAGGGTGAAACAGTAAGGATCATGTATGTTCATGTGCCATCTGCATGGATGGCAATGTTTATATATACTGCAATTGCGGTATCAAGCTTAATTGGTTTAATCTATGGACATTTAGTAGCCTATATTTTTGCTAAAGCTGCCGCACCAATAGGAGCAATTTTTACTTTAATTTGTCTTGTTACTGGGTCTTTATGGGGTAAGCCAATGTGGGGAACCTGGTGGGTTTGGGATGCTAGATTAACATCAGTTTTTATTTTATTTTTCTTTTATGTGGGTTTTATTATTTTTTCTAAATCTTTTAATGATCCTTCAAAAGGCGATAAAATTTCATCAGTTTTAGCGCTTGTTGGTTTTATTAATATACCAATAATTAAGTTTTCAGTAGATTTTTGGACCACTCTTCATCAACCAGCAAGCATTTCTAAACTTGGTTCGCCATCAATTCATAGTGAAATGTTAATACCGCTAATGATTATGTTTTTATCATTTATGTTATTATTTATTTATATTTTTTCTAAAAGATTTATTGCTGAATTAAACCTAAGACGTTTTGTTGCATATACTTTAAATTCTAAATAGTTAATATATGAAGTATGTTAGAAAACTATAATATATTTGTTCTCATAGCTTATTTATTTACTGGATTACTTTTGTTAATACTAGTTATCTTATCTATTAGATTTTCTTTAAAAACTAAGAAATTATATAAATCAATTCAAAATAAAGATGATTAAAAGAAGAAAAAGAGCAACTTTATTAATTATCCTTATTAGTATAACTGCAGTATCTATTTATTTAATTTTATGGGCTTTAAGGGATAATATTGTTTTTTTCTATTCTCCTACTGAAATATATGAAAAAGTTAGATCAGGTGAAATTAACGATCAGTCATTTCTTAGGCTAGGTGGTATGGTTAAAGAATCATCAGTTTTAAGATCTACTGATGGTTCAATTGTATTTACAATTACTGATTTCAGAAGTGATATTAGGGTTTATTACTTAGGTATAGTGCCGGATCTTTTTCGTGAGGGGCAGGGGGTTATTGCTGAAGGAAGAATAAAAGAAAATTTTCTTTTTAACGCTTCTTCTATTTTAGCCAAACACGATGAGAATTATATGCCTCCAGAAGTTAAAGAAATATTGGAAAAGAATAATGTGGAGCGATAATGTTAAGTCAATTTGGTAATTTTTTTATTGCTTTAGCGCTATCAGCGTCATTTTTACAGACTATATTTTTTTTATTAGGAGATTTTTATAAAAGATTTTCAAATCTTATTTCTACTTTAACTATCATTCACTTTATTTCAATTTCCTTTGCGTTTTTTATCCTTATTTATAGTTTTATTGTTTCTGATTTTACTATTCAGAATGTCTGGGAAAACAGTCATACTCTTAAACCCATGATTTATAAAATAACAGGATCATGGGGTAGTCATGAAGGGTCCATGCTTCTTTGGTGCTGGGTTATGGCTTTATATGGATTTATAATATCCATTAATTATCAATTACTTAATAGCATAACTAAAAGTTTAGTATTAATGTCTCAAGGGATTCTATCTCTAGGATTTACTGTTTATTTATTTTTTTTATCAAACCCTCTAAAAGAAAATAAAATTATTGCTGTTGAGGGAAATGGTTTAAATCCATTATTACAGGACCCTGGATTGGCTTTTCATCCACCATTTCTTTATCTTGGTTATGTAGGCTTATCAATAGTTTGGTCTTTTGCTCTAGCTGGACTCATAAGAAAATCAATCGATCAGGAATGGGCAAAAAACCTAAGAGCATGGGCGTTAATTTCTTGGATTTTCTTAACTATAGGGATAGCGTTGGGATCTTGGTGGGCTTATTATGAACTAGGATGGGGGGGATATTGGTTTTGGGATCCTGTCGAAAATGTTTCATTGATACCTTGGATTATTTCAACTGCGCTCCTGCATAATTTACTAGCATTAGAAAAAAAACATATACTGATAAATTGGAGCGTTCTCTTATCATTTCTTGGCTTTATTTTATCAATTATAGGGACTTTTCTTGTCCGTTCAGGATTAATTACCTCTGTTCATGCGTTTGCATCAGATCCAACAAGAGGGATTTTTATACTCCTTCTGCTTGCTGTGATCACAATTATAAGTTTATCGGTTTATGCAAAAAACTATAACTTAAAAGAAACAAACTTAGAGTTGAATTTTTTGAGTAAGGAGGTATTTTTAATAATCAATAACTTATTGTTAACAATTGTTGGTTTTACTGTTTTCTTAGGTACGATATATCCCCTTATAATTGAAACATTTACTAACGATAGAATTTCTGTAGGCCCACCATTTTATAATGTTACTGTAATCCCTTTTGCTATATTTTTAGCTTTATTCTCTGCAGTTGGTCCAGCGCTAGCCTGGCACAAAAATGAATCACTTAATGTTATTAAAGGTTTAATTTTGCCAACATTAATAACTTTATTAGCTTTACTAGTGATATTTTCTTTAACTTCAAAAGTTTCCCCTTTATTTATAATAGGATTTGTATCTGCGGTATGGTTATTATCTAATTCTATTAAAAATATTATATTTTATAGACTTGTCGGTCTAAATAATTGGGCTTCATTTTTGGCTCATTCTGGCTTTGCTATCATTATTTTGGGTATTTCGTTTTCAAGCTCTTTTCAGCAAGAATTTGAAGATAAGTTAAATACGCAATCTAAAATTAAGTTTTCTGGTTACGAATTAGTTTTTAATGGGATTAGTGAGCAAATAGAGGAAAATTATGTGAGCACTAAAGGTAACTTTTCTTTAATAAAAAACGGAAACAAAGAAAATCTTTATCCCGAAAAAAGATTTTATCCTATTGAGCAGTCTTTTACTACTGAAGCCGCTATAATAAATAATAATTTCTCTCAACTCTATCTAGTTCTAGGAGAAAAAATTGATGAACATTCTTGGGTTATAAGAATTTGGTATAAGCCTATGATAATTTTCATTTGGTTAGGTGGTTTATTTATGGCTATAGGGGGTTTATTATCTTTTATAAAACGGTTTAAAAAAACATCTATAACTAAAATTTCTCTTATTTTTCTTATCTTCTTTGCGTCTTCGGCAGTAAATTCTCAAGAGTTAAATCCTGCTTTAGAAAAAAGGATTCACGATATTAATCTTCAAGTAAGGTGTATGGTTTGTCAAAGCCAAACAATTGATGATTCAGATGCACCATTGGCAAAAGATTTGAGGGCATTGGTAAGGCAAAAAGTAATAGAAGGTCAAACCGATGATCAGATATTTGATTATTTAAGAAGTAAGTATGGAGATTATATTCTAATGAAACCTCGCTTAAAAATGAATACATTTTTTCTTTGGTTTTCTCCAATAGTAATATTAATAATTGGTTTATTAGTCATCTTTAAGTTTTTTAATATTAGATTTAGATCGGATTGAATGAAAATATTAGTAGAAAAATTAATGTGTGAACGTTCTGGAAAAAAGATCTTCGAGGATTTAAGCTTTTCTGTATTAGCTGGTCAAAAGCTTTTAATTAGGGGACCAAATGGATCAGGAAAAACAACATTACTTCGCGCAATAGCAGGTATTTTACCACCTAAATTAGGTTTAATAGAAATAGATAATAGTGAAGAAATTTTTTTATTAGGTCATAATCAAGCTATTAAGGGTGATCTTACTGTTAAGGAGGATTTAGTCTTTTGGGCTAATTTTTATAAAAATAGATATGATGAGAATGTACTGGAAAAAGTTTTTCTTAAAAAAGATTTAAATACTCAATGTAAATATCTGTCTCAAGGACAAAGACAAAAATTGTCTTTAACGCGATTATTTTGTTCGAATAAAAAAATTTGGCTTCTTGATGAACCTTTTTCTTTTTTAGACTTAAAGACCTCCGAAAGTCTCATTAATGAAATAGATTATCATTGTATGGATGGTGGCATAGCTATTATTGTTTCTCACCAAAAATTAACAAAAGAACCTGATTTAATTTTAGATTTAGGATCAATTGATGCGAATTTTTAACCTATTGTTATTAAAGGAGTTAAAAAAGGCTTTTTCTTTTAGGGCAAATTATATTTTTTGCTTAATGTTTTATTCTTCTATTCTTTTTTTGGTATCAATTGGTGTTTCAGGACAAAGAGAAATATTAACTAATATAGCTCCAGGGATTATTTGGGTATCAGTTATATTAGTATGCTTTCTTTCTTTTGAGGATGTTTATCACGAGGATTATAATGACGGGACCTTAGATCTTTATCTTGTAGAAAATATTACTTTATACAGCTTCTCATTACTAAAAAGTTTTTCTCATTGGTTCTCCAATTGTTTGCCAATTATTATTTTGACACCTCTTTTAGGGATTTTTATTAATCTTAATGAGGAGATTATTTTACCCATACTAGTTACGCTATTAGTTGGAACTCCTGCGTTAAGTTTTATAGGCTGTATGGGCGCAAGCTTAACATTATCCATTAAATGGCATGGTTTAATTATGCCGATAATTATTCTTCCTTTGTTTATACCTGTTTTAATATTTGGCTCGGGAGCCATATCAACTATTTTATTTAGTGGTTTAGAAGAACTTTACTTTAGGCAGGTAGCAATCTTATCTGGGATTAGTGGTCTGTCAGTTGTTTTCTGTCCTTTAATTTCATCTTATATTATAAGAACGAATTACGAATAATTTTTATTCTTCATCAGGTATAAATTTTAAAGCTAATCCGTTTATACAATATCTGAGACCGGTAGGTTTAGGGCCATCATTAAAAACATGCCCTAAATGTTCACCAGATTTTGAAACAACTTCTGTCCTTACCATTCCATGAGATCGATCTTCTTTAAGAATTATATTATCAAGATTTGCATCGTAAAAACTTGGCCATCCAGTTCCTGATTCAAATTTATGCTCTGATTTGAAAACAGGCAGTTCTTTATCAGCTGTTACATAAACACCAGACCTTTTCTCATTAAGTAATTCACTTGTTCCAGGAACCTCAGTTCCGCAAGAATATAAAATTTCTTTCTGCTCTTCAGTTATTTTGTCGTTCATAATCTCTCTCAATAAAGTTATATTTTAATAACTTTACATTGATAAGTAAAATGGGCATTTTAAATAATATATATTTTTAGGAGAGGTGGCCGAGTGGTCGAAGGCGCTCCCCTGCTAAGGGAGTATGCGGGCAACCGTATCGAGGGTTCGAATCCCTCTCTCTCCGCCATCGGGAGGTAGAATTGAAGTTTTTAATAGTATTTATTTTTTTGTTGTTGGTGAGTTGTTCTGATTCTTCTCAGGAAGTTAAGGATTATAAAATAAAGGATTCATCTGAATATGTTCAGAGTAAAGATTACAATGTTGATAGAAATGTTTATTTTGGAGATACGCATGTTCATACAAAATATTCTTTTGATGCATTTATATTTGGCACAACAAATTCACCCGATGATGCTTATAAATATGCTAAAGGTGGAACTATCCAGCATCCTTTAGGGTTTGATATGACATTAAGAGAGCCCTTAGATTTTTATGCTGTTACTGATCATGGTTTTTTTATGGGAATGATGGATGGTTGGGCTAACCCCAATTCAAGAGCAGGAAAACATCCGGCTGCTAAGCCTTTTCACAATTTAAACAGAAAGGAAAATCTAACAGTTGAAAGCGGCCTGGAAAGAATAACTTTTTTTAGAGATCAAGTAAGAAGCGGAGCTGGGGCACAATTAGGAGGTTGGTTTTCCTTATTAAAAGCTTATTTAACTAATAATAATTCTTTAGCTGTAGATGCCTTTGATTATGAAACCCATAAATCAGCTTGGTCTGATGTTGCAAGAGCAGCGGAAGAACATAATGATCCTGGTAAATTTACTACTTTTATAGCATATGAATATACCGCCTCAACTAACATAGACAATGAAAACCTTCATAGAAATGTGATTTTTAGAACTTCGAAAGCCCCTGTTAGACCATATTCAAGAATTGATTCTCTGAATCCTGAGGATTTATGGAATACTATGGATAAATGGAGAGAAAAGGGAATAGATTCGCTCGCAATACCTCACAACAGTAATGGTTCCAATGGTCGTATGTTTGAGATGCACAAATCAAATGGTGAGGCTATAGATAAGGAGTATTCATCCCAGAGAATGAGAAATGAACCTATTGTTGAAGTTACCCAAGTTAAAGGAACTTCTGATACGCATCCCATTTTATCACCAAACGATGAATGGGCAGATTTTGAAATAATGAACTCAAGAGTAGGTAGTGTACCACCAACATACAGTGGACCAGATGGAAGTTATGTAAGAGATGCGCTTTTAAAAGGTTTAACGCTTGAACAATTAGATAGAGGAAACCCCTATACTTTTGGTTTAATTGGTTCTAGCGATACCCATACGGCAGCTTCTTCATTCGATGAAAGTAATTATTTTTCAAAGGTAGGGATTTTAGATGGAATTCCACAAGGACGTGGTTCAGTAGGCCTTTCTGAGGAGCAATTAGATATTTTTATAAATGTACCGGAAGATCAAAGAATTTTTAGGTATTCGGAAGAACAAGGAGAAAAATATCTTGAAACAGGATTTAGTCAATGGAGTGCTTCTGGGATTGCGGCTGTATGGGCTGAAGAAAACACAAGAGAGTCAATTTTTTCTTCCTTTAAAAGAAAAGAAACTTATGCAACAACCGGAAACAGAATTCTTCTAAGATTTTTTGGTGGTTTTAACTTAAGTGAAATGGACATAAATTCTTCTTCTCTCATTGGTGAATTATACGATAGGGGGGTCCCGATGGGAGGTAATCTCATTAATTCCAATGATGATATACCTAATTTTATTGTCTGGGCAAAAAAAGCTAGTAATGGGGCAAATCTTCAAAGGGTACAAATTATAAAAGGCTGGGTTGACAAATGGTCATCAGAACCTTCCGAAAAAGTTTATGATGTTATTTGTTCAGATGGTTTGCAGGTTGATCCAGCAACAAATAGATGTCCAGATAATGGCGCTAAAGTTAATATAAGTGATTGTTCTATTACAGATAATGTAGGAAGTGAAGAGTTAAAAATTTTGTGGTCTGATCCGGAATTTGATCCTGAGGTAAAGGCTTTTTATTATGTAAGGGTTTTAGAAAATCCTACTTGTAGATGGTCAACATGGGACGCTATTCGAGCTGGATCGAGTCCAAGACCAGAATTAAAACCAACTATCCAAGAAAGAGCTTGGTCTTCTCCTATTTGGTATATTCCATCAAAGTAAAGTGAGAAAAAGACTTCTAATATTTTTTGGTGTTTTGCTAGGATGTATTGTTCTCTTTTTCGGAATAAACCTATCTGATAAGGATACAATTTATATATCTGATTCAGAGGTTATTAATCTTTTAACTATTTGGGAAAATCAGACTGGAAGAGCTCCAAATACAAATGAAATAAAAATGATTGTTGACAGTTTAATTGAAGAAGAAATTTTATATAGGGAATCTTTAAAACTAGGTTTAGACAAAAATGATAAAATAATTAAACGAAGATTAATTCAAAAGCTTGAATTTTTTAAAGAAGGAGAATTTATAGAAAATTTTGACGAAAAGGATTTGATAGATTTTTATCAGGAAAATTTAGATCTTTATAAAAAGAACAAAGGATATTCGTTTCAGCATATTTTTTTATCTAAATCAGAAGATAACGGCGAAAGAATTAATCTAATATTAAAGAATTTAAGGGGCAATCTTGATAATTCATATGGCGATCCTTTTATTCTTGGTAATAGTTTTGTAGAAAGAAATTTTTTAGAAATAGATTCGGATTTCGGAAAAGGGTTTTCAAGTAATTTTGATACTATTGTAAAAAACAAATGGTCCGGACCTTTTGAATCTATATATGGAGATCATTTAATATTCATCCTAGAAGTTTTTCCAGAAGAGATTTTACCATTTGAAGAAGTTAAACAATCTGTGATTAAGAATTATAATAATAGTTTAAAAGAAGAAGCAATGAAGAGGTATATTTATTCTGTTAAAAATAAATATGATGTTATCATTGGAGAATATAGGTAATATTCTTTATATAGAAATAGTAATTAATTTTGGTGGGTATCTATGTTTAAAGGATCAATCGTAGCTTTAGTAACGCCTTTTAAGAATGACGAAATAGACGAAAAAGCATTAAGAAAACTAGTTGAATGGCATATTTCTGAAGGTACTAATGGTATTGTGCCTGTTGGTACAACTGGTGAAAGCCCTACTTTAGATCATCCTGAACATGAGAAAGTCGTAGAAATAGTAATAGATCAATGTAACAAAAGGATTCCAGTAATTGCAGGAACAGGATCTAATTCAACAAGAGAGGCAATTAATCTTTTAAAACATGCTGAAAATGCAGGAGCAGATGCTGCTCTAGTAGTTACCCCATATTACAATAAACCTACACCTGAGGGCATTTATGCCCATTATCAGGCTTTAGATAAAGCTTCATCGGGATTACCAATTATAGTTTACAATATTCCTTCTAGATCAGTTATAGATATTCAGCCTCATTTAATGGGAGAAATATCCAAGATAGATTCAGTTATAGGGGTTAAGGATGCGACAAGCGAAATTTCTAGGGTTAAAAGTCATAATGATCTTTGTGTTGATGGCTTTCTTCAATTATCTGGAGAAGATGAAACAATCTATGAATATATGAAAAGTGGTGGACATGGATGTATTTCTGTTACGGCAAATATATTTCCAAAGATTTGTTCGGAAATGCACCAATCTTTTTTAGCGGGGAATTTTGAAGAAGCAAAGAAGTTAAATGATATTTTAATGCCATTTCATAAAGCTCTATTCATTGAAACAAGCCCTTCACCAGTAAAATATGTTCTAAGTAGAATGAAACTAATTGATTACGAATTAAGGTTACCTCTTGTTAAAATTAGAAATGAAACAAGAGAACTATTAGATAAATTAATTAATGATCTTGAGCTAATTTAATGTCTTCTAAATCAGGAGGAAGAAAGAAATCTCAAAACGGCAAAACTATTATTGCGGATAATAGAAAGGCCACTTTTTTATATGAAATAGACGATCTTTTTGAGGCAGGAATAGTCTTAACTGGTTCAGAGATTAAAAGCATAAGGCAAAACAAAATTAACATTAAAGAATCTTATGCAAGTGCAGAAGAGGGAGAAATATTCCTGATTAATTCTAATATTCCAAGATATCAAAATTCTAATTCCATTAATTATAATCCTAAAAGAAAAAGAAAGTTATTGTTAAACAAAAAAGAGATAAATAAGCTTTTTGCATCAACACAAAAAAAGGGCATGTCAATTGTACCTACAAAAATGTACTTCAATAAAAAAGGATTAGCAAAAATTGAAATAGGGTTGGGCAAAGGTAGAAAAATGCATGATAAAAGAGAGGTTAAGAAGACAAGAGACTGGGAAAGACAAAAATCACGTTTATTAAAGAACAAATAATTTTTTTAAATTAATTTTTTTGCCTTTATAAAAATATCATCAAACATTTTATTTGTAAGCCTACCTGTATTAGTATTATATCTAGAACAGTGATAACTATCAATTAATGTATAATTTTCAAGATAATGCTCTTTACTATGTGAAAAAGGAAACTTGTTTTGTTTAAGATTATGAATTGAAATAATGCTTCTATGAGCAATATGTCCAAGTGCAATAATAACCTTTAAATTTTTATGATTAATAATGGTATTTAATAAATATGATTTACAATTATTTATTTCTTCTGCGGACGGTTTGTTTTTTGGAGGCACGCATCTTACTGAATTTGTAATAGTACAATTCCTTAATTTTAGACCATCGTTTTTATTTGCCTTATATTTTCCATTTGATAAACCAAATTTTTCTAATGTTTCATAAAGTAAATCACCTGCAAAATCTCCAGTAAAAGGCCTTCCTGTCTTATTGGCCCCTTTTAAACCTGGAGCTAGACCAACGATCATTATTTCTGAAGTTACATTACCAAAATTAGGTACTGGTTCGTTAAACCATTTAGGGTAATTAATTTTGTTATTTTTCCTAAATTCGAACAATCGATTACATTGAGAGCAATTTTTTTTTGGTTCTGTTAAATTTTGCATAAATAATTTATATTATTTAATTAGGAATAATTATATTAAATAATATTTACTAAAAACTTGAATTTAGAGTTCTTTAATGATTAATAGGTTTTTTTAGGGATAAAATTATGGCAAGAGTCACAGTAGAAGATTGTGTAGATAAAGTAGAGAGCAGATTCGATCTGGTTCTTTATTCTGCTTTTAGATCAAGAGAGATGGCTGAAGGAGCAGAGCTACAAGTTGAAAGAGAGAACGATAAGAATCCTGTTGTTGCTTTAAGAGAAATTGCTGAAAATAAATTGAAATCTGCGGATCTGGAAGAAGATTTAATTGAAAGCCTTCAAACACAAATTGATGTTGATGAAGCAGATGAAGATTATATTCCTTTAATACCCCAAGAAAATGATTCATTAGGTACAAGTGCCGAAGATAATGATGATTCTGAAAAAGAATCTGAAGAACCTGAACAAAAACAAATGACTGAAGAAGAGTTGTTAAAGGCTATTGAAGATAATCTTAATGATAAGAAAAATACAAGGCGTTCGTTTTAATATAGGAAGATTTGATGCGTGAAAACGATTTGGTTGATCGCATAACTTCATACAATCCAAAGGTTGATACTAGGGAAATAAAAAAAGCATTTCAATTTGGAATGCTTATGCACGGAGACCAATTAAGGGAATCTGGAGATCCTTATTTTTCTCATCCTATTGAAGTAGCTAACATTCTTGCGGAATTAAACTTGGACACCTCATCAGTTGTATGTGCTCTTTTGCATGATACAATAGAAGATACAAAGGCAACTATTAAAGATATTAAAGATAATTTTGGTAAAGAAATTGCAAAACTCGTTGATGGCGTAACCAAATTAAACGAGCTTGAAAGCAAACCAGATCAATCAAAAGCAGCAGAAGATTTTAGAAAGTTAATTCTTGCTAGTTCTTCGGATATAAGAGTTTTGCTCATTAAAATTGCAGACAGATTACATAATATGAGAACTCTTAAGTATTTAAAGAATAAAAATAGAAGAAAAAGAATTGCTACTGAAACACTTGAAATTTATGCGCCACTAGCAGCAAGAATAGGTATGCATGAAATGCGCGAGGAACTTGAAGATCTAGCATTTTCTGAAACCGAACCAGAAATTCGTTCAATTCTTTTTGAAAGAATTAAAGTTTCAAAAAAGAAAAATAATAAGATTGTAAAAGAAATTACAGATAAGATTTCTAAAATACTTAAATTAAATAATGTTAAGGCTCTTGTTTCCGGAAGAGAAAAATCTATTTATTCTGTCTGGCAAAAGTTAGAAAATAAGAACAAGTCTTTAGAACAATTATCTGATCTTTTTGGTTTTAGAATTTATGTTGACGAGTTGGTTGATTGTTATTCAGTTCTTGGTGTTTTACATCAAAACTGGCAAGCAGTTCCTGGTTTATTTAAAGATTATATATCTACTCCTAAAAAGAATGGTTATCAGTCAATTCATACAACTTTAGTTGGACCTAGTAATCATAGGGTGGAAATCCAAATTAGAACAAAAGAAATGCATGAAATTAATGAGAGAGGAGTTGCGGCTCATTGGGCCTATAAAGATAAAAAATCTATAAATGAAAAGGATTTAAATTCTATATCTTGGATGGCTGATTTAATTGATATCTTGCAAAGAGACGGGGCTACGGACGAGTTTCTTGAAAACACCAGATTAGAACTTTCTCATGATCAAGTATATTGCTTTACCCCTAAAGGAAGACTCATCGCATTGCCTCAAGATTCTACTGCATTAGATTTTGCTTTTGCTTTGCATACTGATTTAGGTCTTTTTTGTTCAGGAGTTAAAATAAATGGTGAAATAAAACCAAGAAGAACAAAACTTAATAATGGTGATGAAGTAGAAATAATTAAATCTAAAACTCCCGTTCCCCTTGAATCATACGAAGATTTAGTCACAACCGGAAGATCAAAATCTTCTATTAGAAAGGCTATAAAGGAAAATAAGATAAAAAATCAAAGGCTATTAGGAAAAGAAATCATTAAAAGTGTATTTTCATCTCATAGAAAAAAGCCCACCAGAGATGTTTTGGAAAGATCATTTGGCCCATTAAATGTTAAATCTTTAGTTGAACTCTATCAATTGGTTGGATCCGGGAAATCATCAGGTTCTGAAGTTTATGATCATGTTTTCCCAAATACGAAAAGAAAGACTAAAAGGAAAAGATTTTACGGAAAGAACTTATCATTACCTATATCAGGATTATTACCTGATATGACAGTAAGGTTTCAAAAGAATTCTTTTTTAGTTCCAGGAGATAATATTATTGGAATTACATTACCAGGAAAGGGTATAACTATATACCACGCTAAGGATGAGAAATTGCATGATTATGAAAATAATCCTGAAAGATGGCTTAGATTGAATTGGAAAAAGGAAATCGATGTTACTTTTACAGCCCGAATAATGTTAAGTATTATAAATGAAGTTGGTTCGTTAGGCGTTATTAGCGCCGCAATAGCTGATTATGGAGGTAATATTTCTAACTTAATTTTAACTGAAAAAGACACTGATTTTTATAATCTAAGAATAGATATTGATGTAGATGATAAAAAGCATATAGAAAATATTATTAAAAGTTTAAATGGGCTTCCAGAAATTAGTTCTGTTAAAAGGGTAACTCATTAATATGGAAGAAAGTGAGATTATAGAAGAGTTTAAAAAGTGTGGCGCTCTCTTAGAGGGGCACTTTATTTTATCTTCTGGTCTACATTCAACTAAATATTTACAGTGCGCTTTAGCTCTTTCAAGACCTAAACTTGCTAAAAAATTAACCCTTGCATTGGGAGAAAAGATTAAAAATCGTTTCAATGAACATATTGATTTTGTGATAGCTCCTGCAATGGGTGGTTTAATCATAGGTCATCAGATAGCAATGTTTTTAGACCTTCCATTTTTATTTCTTGAAAGGGTTGATGGTGAATTTAATTTAAGGAGAGGTTTTTCAATTAAATCTGGATCTAATTGTTTAATGATTGAGGATGTAGTAACTACTGGCCTATCTTCTAAAGAGGCAATAAATGTTGTTAATAGATTAGGCGGAAATGTAATCGGAGAAGCCTCTTTAATTGATAGATCAGGAGGTAATGTTGACATAGGTATAGAATTGTTAAGCTTAGTGACTTTAGATATTCCAACATATGAATCTAATGAAATTCCTGATGACCTGAAATTAATTCCCGCAGAAAAACCAGGAAGTAGAAACTTATAATTTATGCGTTATAGTAAATTAAAAAATATTAACTTCTCAAAATTAATTAAAATATCAGATACCCCTCACTCAATATCCTTAGGTTTTGCTATTGGTGTTTTCTCAGCTTTTACCCCTTTAATAGGGCTTCATATAGTAATAGCAATATTCTTTTCATGGTTAGTAAATGCAAATTATCTTTCTTCAGTCGTAGGAACCTTTGTTGGCACACCAATTACTTATCCGTTTATGTGGATTTCATCAATTTTAATAGGAAATATGTTTATTTTAGTTGATGAATTTAATAAGGACTTATTTGAAAACATTTCATTTTATTCCTGGGATTTTTTTCTTTTAATAAAGCCTTTCATATGGTCATTTATTATTGGAAGTACTGTTCTTGGATTAATTTCATCATTTTTATCGTATTTTCTTTTAAAAAAATTAGTTATTTTATATAGAAAGAAAAAATTAAGAATAAAGAAAGTTATTAAATGAAAGATAATATTGATATTAAATTAGGCGTTAATATTGATCATATTGCTACTTTAAGAAACGCTAGAGGTGAAGAATATCCCGATCCTATAAAAGCTTGTAATATATTGCTTAAAGCTGGAGCAGATTCTATAACTGCACACTTAAGAGAAGATCGAAGACATATTAAAGACCAAGATATTAAAAATATTATAATGACTTATCCTGGAAAGTTAAATCTTGAAATGGCTGCAAACGAAGAAATGTTAAACATAGCCATAAATACAAACCCCTTTTCATGCTGTATTGTTCCTGAAAGAAGAGAAGAGTTAACGACTGAAGGTGGTTTAGATGTTATCAATAATTTAGATTATCTAAAGGAAATTAATTTATTGCTTAAGAAAAAAGGTATAAGAACTTCCTTTTTTATTGATCCGGAGAAAGTTCAAGTTGAATCTGCAATAGATTGTGAGGTTGATTGCATTGAGTTCCATGTTGGAAAATTTTGCAAACTTTTTTATGAGAGTAAAAGTAAGTCTGATCTGGAATTTAAGAGATTAGAGGAATTGTGTAATTATGCTCATAATTCAGGTATTGAGGTTCATCTAGGACATGGTCTTGATTATGAAACAACAAAAAAAGTTACAGAAATTAATTGTATTCAGGAAGTAAATATCGGTTTTTTTCTGGTTGCCCAATCAATATTTGATGGACTAGAAAATACAGTTAAAAAGATGAAACAAATTTGTGAAAGAAAGTTTTAATTGGAGAAGCAATTGATAATTGGAATAGGAAACGATTTAATTAATATTGAAAGGATAGAAAGAACATTAAACAAATTTGGAAATCGATTCACAAATAGAGTTTTTACTGAAGTTGAAATTAAAAAATCGGAAAAAAGACTTAAAAGGGCTGCATCTTATGCAAAAAGATTTGCAGCAAAAGAAGCATTAACAAAAGCTTTAGGCACCGGGTTGAGTAATGGTGTTTACTTAAAAGATATAGGCGTTGTAAACAACAAATATGGAAAACCATCAATAAATTTGACCGGTGGCGCTAAAAAAAGGCTAAATAATTTGTTGCCACCAAAACACAAAGCAAAGATAAATTTAACAATAACTGATGATTTTCCTTGGGCTCAAGCATTTATTATTATAGAAGCTATCAGTGAGAATAACTAAGGCTTAACATGATAAAAAAACAAAAAAAGGAAAATTTCTTTGTATCATTGATTTGGATTTTATTATTGGCTCTTGTATTTAGATCATTTATTTTTTCTAGCTATAATATTCCTACAGGTTCAATGATTAATACTCTTAGCATAGGAGATTATATCTTTGCTTCTAAATGGAAATATGGGTATTCAAAACATTCTCTCCCATTTAGTGCGCCATTAATTCCTAAACGGATATTTTCTTCTAATCCTAAAAGGGGTGATGTAGTAATTTTTAAGTTACCTACTGATAATAAGACAGATTATGTTAAACGAGTAATAGGCTTGCCAGGAGACACAGTGCAAATTGTTGGCGGAAAGGTTTTGCTAAATGGAGAAATGTTAGAATATAAATTTATAGGAACTAATATTAATAATAAATTTATCAATAATAGTGACCCTTCTCTTGGGTGTTTAAATCAAGAAGCAAAAACTTATATAGAAAGTTTACCCAGCGGAAAATCTTATGAGGTTTTAGATGCATATGACGATTTACCTCAAGATAATACACAAATATATAGAGTTCCAGATAATCATTATTTTATGATGGGAGATAATAGGGATAACTCTCAAGATAGTAGATTTCTTAAAAAAGTTGGCTTTGTACCGCATAAGAATTTAGTTGGGAAAGCGGAAATTAAATTTTTTTCATGGCATTGGAAAAAGTTAGGAAAGAAAAATTGTAACTCTGATGTTAAGTGGGAAAGAGTATTTAAAAGAATTTATTAACAATGAATAAAAAGAAATATAGTCTTGATGGATTGCAAAAAAATATTGGTTACACATTTACTAATATCGAATTACTAGAAGAAGCTCTAACTCATTCAAGTTACAGTGATATTAATAACTTAAATCAAGAAAGATTAGAGTTTTTAGGCGATAGAGTTCTAGGGTTAGTAATTTCAGAGTATTTATTTATTAATTTTATTAATGAAAGAGAAGGCTTTCTTACTAATAAATTTAGATACCTTGTCCAAAATAAGCAATGCACATTAGTCGCAAAGAATATTGAAATTTTGAATTTTCTTAAACTAGGAAATTCTGAAAAGAAAAAAAAAGAAGATTTAAGCGATTCCATTTTGGCAAATACAATTGAGGCATTGTTAGGTGCGATATTTTTAGATAGCGATTATCAAAGTGTAAAAAAAATTATTTTAAACTTATGGAAAGAATTTTTAGCCGATAAGAAAATTTTGAAAGCAGACATAAGTCCAAAAAATATTCTACAAGAACTATTACATGTTAGAAACAAATCTGAGGCTCAATATAAACTTATATCAAAAGAAGGAGAAGATCATGATCCTAACTTTACTGTTAAGGTTAGAGTTAAGAATATAGGCGAGATTAATGGGGAAGGCGGTTCAATTAAGGATGCAGAGGTAGATGCCGCAGAAAGATTCTTGAAAGAGTTTGAAATTGGCTAAAAAAATTAAAACTAACATAGTCGTGAGTATAATAGGGCCCAGTAATTCAGGTAAATCTACATTTTTGAATAGCGCATTAGGAAAGAAAGTTTCAATAGTAAGTCGTAAAGTCCAAACTACTAGGATGGGCCTTAGAGGTATATTAAACAACAAAAATGTTCAGATAATTTTTATAGATACCCCAGGACTCTTTGAGGCTAAAACTAAGTTTGAGAAGGCTATGGTTGAGAATGCTTTTTTTAATCTATCTAACGCAGACTTGACTTATTTTATTGTTGATGGTTCCAAGAGCTTAAGTAATTTTGAAATTAAGGTTTTAAAATATTTTAAAAATTTTAATAAAGATTCTTTTTTAGTAATTAATAAAATTGATTTAATGAACAAAGAAAGGCTACTGGTTAAATCAAAAGAAATTAATTCATATTTTGAATTTAAAAAAACATTTATGATTTCAGCTAAAATTGGTGAAGGAATCAAAGATGTACTAGACTACACAAATGAGCTATCTAATTCTAAAGGATGGCTTTACCCAGAAGACCATTATACTGACCTACAAAGCGCAATAGTATGTGAAGAAATTACTCGTGAAAAAATATTTCATATGGTCCATGAAGAGGTTCCATATAATTGTATTGTAAAAACTGAAAGTTGGTCAGAAAACAAAAATATTTTAAAAATTGGACAAACAATTTATGTAAAAAAGAAAAATCATAAGGGTATTATTCTGGGAAAAGATGGATCTATGGTTAAAGAAATTGGTATTTCTTCAAGAATCGAAATGGAAAAAGTATTTAATAAAAAAATATATTTAGGAATTGAAGTTAAGGTTGACAAAAATTGGGATAAAGACCCCGATTATTATAATAGAATTGGCTTAGCAATTAATCAAAAAGGTTAATAATGCAGTGGCAAGATATTGGTATAGTAGTAAATACAAGAAAGTTTAATGATAATTCACTAATTATGAAGGTTATAACTGAGAATAATGGTATTTATTCTGGATTAGTAAGATTAAAAAAAAATCAAGGCGGACAAGGGGTAAATTTAACAGGTAATAAACTCAATATTTCTTGGCGTGCACGACTTTCAGAACATTTAGGTTATTTTGATACTGAGCTTAATTTATCGAGAGCTCATATTATTATGAGAAGTAAATTATATCTATCTGGAGTGAATTTAATTTGTTCTCATCTTGATTTATTGCCTGAAAGAGAGCCATGTAATAAAATTTATACTTTATTTGATTCCTTATTAGACAATTATACTGAAAATAATAACTGGATAGAGCAGATAGTTAAATTTGAGTTTAGTTATCTTGATTCAATGGGTTATGGAATTGATTTAACTGAATGTGTTTTAAGTGGAGCTAAAGATTCGTTAAAATGGGTTTCTCCAAAATCCGGAAAAGCTGTAGGTTTAGAGGCTGGTAAAGATTGGTCAGAGAAACTTTTAAAATTACCAGCATTTCTTTTAAGTTCTGAATATGAAAATTTAGATAAAGTAGATCTTACAGATGGTTTAAAATTAACAGGCTATTTTTTAAACAAATGGATTTATTCTGATTTAAATAAAAAACTTCCTTCTTCAAGAAAAAAAATAATAGATTTTTTAAATAAATAGGAATCTATGTATAAATTTCTGTGAATTGAAATGAATTTAATTGATCAATATAAAGATATAGAGATTATCGATGCCCTTGAGGAGAGATATCTAGCTTATGCTCTCACAACAATCATGGATAGGGCTCTTCCGGATGTAAGGGATGGATTAAAGCCAGTTCATAGAAGACTTCTTTTTGCTATGAGGCAATTAAATTTATCGTCAAATTCTTCTTTTAAAAAATCCGCAAGAATTGTGGGTGAGGTAATGGGAAGGTTTCATCCTCATGGAGATCAGGCAATTTATGACACCTTAGTTAGATTGGCTCAAGATTTCTCTGTTAGGTGGCCATTAATTGATGGGCAAGGTAATTTTGGTAATATCGACGGTGATAATGCAGCGGCTATGAGATACACAGAATCTAAGCTCACAGTAATTTCTGAGTTATTGTTATCTGGAATTGATGAGGATTGTGTTGATTTTAGATTAACTTATGATGAGGTTGATAAGGAACCTGTTGTTTTACCATCAAATTTCCCTAATTTATTAGCAAACGGCTCTTCTGGAATAGCTGTTGGTATGGCGACATCAATTCCTCCTCATAATGTTGAAGAATTATGTAACGCATCTCTTCATCTAATTAAACATAGAAATTCTCATTTTGATAAGTTGTTGGAATTTATTCCTGGTCCAGATTTTCCTACTGGTGGAGAAATCGTCGAATCCAAAGAAACAATTCTTGGTATATACAAAACTGGAAAAGGGAACATTAGAGTAAGATCGAAATGGACTATAGAAAAGGAGAAGAGGGGTATTTGGAAAATTATAGTTAGTGAAATCCCCTACCAAGTTAACAAAGGCAAATTGATCGAAAAAATTGCACAATTAATTTTGGATAAAAAAATTCCAATTCTTGATGATATTCGAGATGAATCCGCTGAAAAAATTAGATTAGTTTTGATACCTAGAAATAGGGATGTTGATCCAGACCATCTTATGGAAGCTCTATTTAATTTATCAGATTTAGAGTCACGATTTTCAGTTAACCTTAATGCCTTAAATAACAATATACCTAGAGTTCACAATATAAGGGATATGATCCTTTCATGGTTGGATCATAGAAGAGATGTTTTAGTCAGGCGCACTAATTATAGATTAAAAGAAATAAAGGATAGATTAGAGATATTAAGTGGATATTTAATTGTTTATTTAAATCTTGATCAGGTTATTAAAATTATAAGACAAGAGGATCATCCTAAAGAAAGATTGATCAAAAAATTCAAACTATCCAATAATCAAGCAAATTCAATATTAAATATGCGATTAAGGTCTTTAAGAAAATTAGAAGAAATTAAAATAAAAGAGGAGCATGATTTATTAAAAAAAGAAAAATTAATATTAGGAAAACTTGTTAAGTCTGATGAGCTTCAATGGAAAGAGGTTTCAAAAGAAATTAAAGAAATAAAAAAAACTTACTCAAAGAAAACTGAAATAGGTAAAAGAAGAACTTCTATAAATAATAACCTAGTAATTAAAGCTATTGATTATGAGTTTTCTTCCCCAGCAGAGCCTATAACTGTAGTTTTATCACAACAAGCTTGGATAAAGACGCTAAAAGGCGTTGATCATGATCTTAATGAAATTAAATTCAAGGATGATGATGAGTTGTTTCTATTTCTTGAAACTAACAGTAACAATAAATTGTTATTTTTTGCATCTAACGGAAAATTTTATACAATTGATTCTGAGCAACTAGCATCTGGAAGAGGTTTCGGTGATCCCCTAAAACTCTTAATTGATTTAGAGGATGGAGAGAAAATAATATCAATTCATTCATATAAAGAAGAGGATAATATTATTCTTGGATCGAAATATGGTAACGGTTTTATTGTTTCTCATAAAGATGCTCTATCAAATAGAAAATCAGGGAAGCAAATACTAAATTTATCAGAAGGCGATGAAGCAATGAGTTCTGATAATATAAAAGGAAATCATATAGCTGTAATTGGTGAAAATAAGAAAATGCTTATTTTCTCTCTTGATGAGATTCCGAGGATGTCAAAAGGCAAGGGCGTTAAGTTGCAAAGATATAAAGAAGGTTATCTAAAAAAAATCATTAACTTTAACATTGATGAAGGTCTTATTGTTGTTGATGTAAATGGAAGAAATAGACTTTTTGAAGAAATTGAAAACTGGACTGGAAAAAGAGGTCAGGCAGGAAAAAAAGTTCCTAAAGGTTTTCCAAGAAATTTTTAGTTAAATATATAATTAGGAAGCCAAGTTGCAATAGAGGGAAATAGTGATAATAGTAGTAGCATCAATATTTGTATAAAAATAAATGGAATAACGCCCTTATAAATATCAGTTGTTTTAACTGAATCAGGAGCAACTCCTCTCAAATAAAATAATGCAAATCCAAAAGGCGGAGTCAAGAAACTTGTTTGTAAATTTATTGCCATCATCACTCCTAACCAAACTGGATCAATTCCCATTTGTAGAATTATTGGAGCGACAATTGGTACAACAACAAATGTAATCTCTATAAAATCTAAGAAAAATCCCAATAGAAACATTGCTATCATTACAATTAATATTGCACTAAATGTGCCTCCAGGTAGATTTGTTAAAAAATTTTCAATAGTTTCATCGCCACCTAAACCTCTAAAAACAAGACTAAAAAAAGTTGCTCCAATTAAAATTACGAAAACCATAGATGTAATTTTCGTTGATGATCTTGCTGCATCGACCAAAACATTACTTAAGTAAAGTTTATAAATGCATAAAAAAGTTGAAACTAAGAAAATAATAAATGCCATTGAAGCTAGAATAAGAGGAAGAATATCAAATAATCCTAAGTCTGATCTGTTTAATCTTAAATCAAATAGAAAATTTAAAAAAAGAAGAATTATAAATGATCCTGCTGATATTTTAGTTACAAATTTTTCTTTAGTTATTCTGCTTGCAGCCAATAAAATTGCCCCTATAGCTCCTACAGACGCTGCTTCGGTAGGAGTTGCAAAACCTGATAAAATAGAGCCTAAGACAGCAATAATTAAAAAAAGAGGAGGAAAAAGAACTTTGAAAAGATTTTTGTAATTAGTATTATCACTTTCTATTGATATTTTAGGAGTTGAACTTGGGTCAATAATAGCTTTTATAAATTGATATAAAATATAAAGTGCCACTAATAATAGTCCTGGGAATAACGATCCAGCAAATAAATCCCCGACTGATACTGTATCTGGTGAAAAAATACCCATATTTAATTGTGATTTTTGATAAGCATTGGAGATTACATCACCAAGTAATATTAACACAATTGAGGGTGGAATTATTTGACCTAAAGTACCAGCGGCTGTAATAACGCCTGAAGCTAATTTAGGGTTGTAGCCATTTTTTAACATTGTAGGTAAAGACAAGAGCCCCATTGTAACTACTGTCGCACCAACTATTCCAGTTGATGCAGCAAGTAACGCGCCCACTATAGTAACTGATATCCCTAATCCACCGCGAATGCCTTTTAATAATTTGCTCATATTTTCAAGTAAATCTTCAGCAACCTTTGATTTTTCCAAAATTGTTCCCATAAATATGAATAATGGCACGGCCATTAAAACTTCATTTGTCATGGTTCCAAAAATTCTTTGAGGAATAGCTTTTAAGAATTGAATAGGAAATACTCCTAATTGATCACCGATTAAGGCGAAGGCTATTGCGACACCAGCAAGTGAGAAGGCTACTGGAAATCCAAGTATTAAAACCAAGATTGCCACTGCGAACATTAGAAGATCAAGATACTCAATCATTTTTCATTTCTTAGACTTTTTATTGAATTTGTAAAAATAACTATAGCTTGTAAAAGTAAAAGAAAAGGAAATATGATTAATGCAGTTTTAAATAAATAAGTTGCATTTAAACCGCTTGTTTCTGGAGAGCCTTCTAGAATTTTCCAAGACCTTTTTACATAAGGGAAGCTCATTAAGAATGTTACTAAAATAAATGGAAAAAGCAGGAATAGTGTTCCAAAAATATTAACTAAACTTTTATATCTAACTGTAGCTTCTCTATAAAATGAGTCTACTCGAACATGTTCGTCATACAATAATGTATAACCGGCGCTTATGGTAAATAGTGATCCATGCATATAAATCATTAATTCTTGGAGTTTTATAAATCCTAGACCGAAAATATATCTAGATAGAACAATAATTATTTGAACTATAACCATAATTATTATTAACCAAGATATATAGCGACCTATATATTCATTAATAGATTTTAGGGAATTCATTAAATATCTTCTCTTGCTGACATATAGGCTAATTCAGAATGTTTGGACCAACCCCTTAATCTTTTTAGATTATCTTTAAAAGATAAGTAAATTTCTTTTGAAATTGATTCTCTTGTCGCAACATCTTCAAGTACTTCATTGGATTTTTCTTTTAATTCTTTCATTATTTCAATAGAAAAGGTTTTCATTACAACATTATGTTTTTTTATTAATGTATTTAGAGCTATAGAATTGTGGTAATTAAATTCTGCAAGTGTGTATGTATTTTCATGAGAAAAGACCTTTTGGAAAATTTCTCTTTGAGTTTTTGTTAAAGAGCTCCAGGTATCAAGATTTACTCCCGTGGCAAGACCTGCACCAGGCTCATGAAAGCCAGGCCAATAGTAAAATTTTGCAACTTGGTAAAATGCAAAAGCTAAATCATTCCATGGACCAACCCATTCTGTGGCATCTATAGCCCCTGATTGAAGTGCGGGATAAATTTCTCCTCCAGGAATTGCAACTGCAGCAGAACCTATTCTTCTAAGTACTTCACCACCTAATCCTGGCATTCTTATTTTCAAACCTTTAAGATCATCAATACTCAATATTTCTTTATTAAACCATCCACCCATCTGGACACCTGTATTTGCGGATTGAAAAGATATTACATTAAATTGAGCGCTTAATTTATTCCATAATTCTCTACCACCGCCATGATCGATCCAGGCATTTAATTCATTAGCTGTCATCCCAAACGGAACAGCAGTAAAAAAATTAAAGCCAATGTTCTTACCTTGAAAATAATATTCAGCACCATTGTATAGATCCGCCACACCACTTGAGGCAGCATCTAGAGCCTCAAAAGCAGGGACTAGTTCGCCAGCAGCATAAACCTTAATCTCAATCTCACCATCTGTAGCCTTATTTATGTGGCTAGCTATTCTTTCGGGAGATGTACCTAGGCCTGGAAAATTTTTTGGCCATGTGTGTGTCATGGTTAATCGTCTTATACCTTTTGAAATTGCTGGTTTTGATAGTACTCCAGCTAAGAGAATTGACGAAGCTCCGCCAATTAAAGCATTCCTTCGAGTAATTTTTTTCTTTGTTTTTATTTTTCTTTTAGTCATTCTTTACCCAATTATCGTTAATTAATAATTCAGAAGAATTAAATTTTTTTTTATAATCCATTTCTCTGCAGCCATTAACCCAATAACCTAAATAAAGTAATTCTTTGCCAAATCTTTTATTTAAATTAATGTGATCTAAGATCATAAATTTACCAGGTGAATATTTTAAGAATTCTGGACTATAAAATGAATAGACCATTGAAAGTGCATCATCCAAGACATCCGTTATACAACATGCTACAAGTTTATCTTTTGCTCTATATTCAATTACTTTAGTTTTTATACCTGTATTCTTTATCATTGAATAATAATCAGCATAAATCATATTATTCATCTCACTGCCTTTATGCTTAAATTCCAGGTATTCCTTAAATAAGTAAAACTGTTCATAAGTTACTTTTTTAGAAATAATTCTTTTAAAAATATTTCCTTTTTTAATTAATCTTTTGTGATTTCGTGAAAAACTAAAATTATTTATATTTATACGAATTGGAATGCATTTATTACAGTTTTCACATATTTGATTATATAAAATATTTTGACTTCTTCTGAATCCTTTAGATATTAAATAACTATAGGTATCTTGGTCTTCAAAACTTTTTATAAAAGTAAATAATTTTCTTTCATGTTGACTTGGATGATATGTGCATTTTGAAGAATCTGAAATATAAAAGTCTTCTTTTTGTATATTTTTAAGTTTATTCACTTCAATAGCCTAAAAAATTTATCATCAATGTATAACTTAACCACATTAATAAAACTAGTGGAATTCCTGATTTAAGGTAGTCTTTAAATTGATAGTTCCCTGGTCCCATTACCAATAGATTTGTTTTATACCCAATTGGGGTAGCAAAAGAGCAATTGGCTGCAAAAATTAAACAATATATAAATAATTCTGGCTCGACATTAAAGTCACGAGCTAAATTTATTGCTATTGGTGTGAACAATACAGCAGTTGCATTATTACTTAAGAAATTAGTAATTACTGCAATAAAGATAAAAAACAATGATAGGATTGTAATTAGGTTAAAATCTAACATTAAGTTTTTTAGTATATCAGCTATATAAATAGCTCCCCCAGTTTCTTGTAGAGCAGTGGATAGCATTATTGATGACGCCACTAAAAGAAATATTTTAGTGTCAAGTGCCGATATTGCATCACGAATGTTTAAGACATTAGTTAGAAGCATAAGAATGACGCCTAATAATGCTGCAACGGTTATATTTAAGATTCCTGTTGCTGCAGATAAGACGGTAACTGCAAATATTACTCTTGATCTTAAAATATACTGTTTGGCAGGTAAATATATGGCAGACCATTCTATTGGAAAAATTTCTTTTTTACCCCTTAGATTTCTTATATCTTTTTCTTCTCCTTTAATTAACAAAATATTTCCCGATTCCATTTTCTGTAATCGCGGTAATGTTCTAAGAAATTTTTTATCACTTTTTATGCCTATAATTTTACAATTTGTTTCAGCTTCAAAATTTGTTTGCGATATATTTCTTCCTATAAAAAATGATCTTGGCGCTACTGACGCCTCAATTAAAACCCCTCTTTCAGAAGAAAAACCTGTGTTATCAATTGAATTAAAAATTTTGTCATTGGATTTTAATTTTTCGGTTAGTTGGTCTTTAGTCAGTTCTAAAACAATTTTATCGTGTTTTAAAATTTCTACATCCTCAAAAGGAGGTAATAATTTTTCATCCCCACGAATGATAACATTCACTGCTATTTCTTTTAAATCAGATAATATTCCAGAAACGAATTTTTTTCCTAATAACGGATTTTCATTATCAACTTCTAATTCAACTAAATATATTCTTCCGCTCTCACTATTCTTAAGGTTTTCGTCTTTAATATTTTTATTTTGTCTTTCAAGAATTATCGGAAGAATAAATATGGAATATATAAAGCCTATAGTAGCAAGAAAAATACCTTGATGAGTAAACTCAAAAAAGCCTAATTCTCTTCCCATTAATGTTGATGTTGTTCCTGAAACCAATAGATTTGTTGACGAGCCAATTAATGTTGTCATACCGCCTAAAATAGAAACATAAGAAAGAGGAATAAGGATAGATCTAGAGGAAATATCCATTTGTTTACTTAAGGCAATTATAATTGGGATAAACATTATTATTATAGGGGTATTATTAAGTGTGGCACTTAAAATAAATACTAGAATCATAATTCCATAAAATTTATATAATGTGTTTTTTCTTCTATCTCCTGATAACCAGACTGCTATATCTTCGAGTGCTCCTGTTACTAATAAGCCGTGGCCTATTACAAGAAGGCTCATAAGAGCTATTAGCGCTGGATTAGCAAATCCCTGTAAAAGTAAATTAATATTAACCGCATTTCCAGAAGATGTTCCAAGAATAGGACTGCCTTGAAATAACAACAATAATACCACTATTGCAAATAATGATATTATCTCCATTTTAATTTTATCTAATGAATACAATATCATAGTGACAATTGTTAATGCAAATACTGCCCACATATAAAAGTCAATCGTGCCCATTAATTAGTTTGCTCTTCATAAAATTGTGTTTGATATATTAAATCATGCATACAAGATCTTTTATCGTTTAATAGCGGATAAATAAAGTAAGTTAGTGAAATTATTCCAATTGGTAGTGTTAAATAAAATAAAGATGTATGGATCAGGGCTTTCTTCCTAGTAAATTTAGAGCCTTTTTTTATTCTTAATTGAAAATTCATCAACTTCATCCCAATTGTTGAAGCTTTATCACTTCCTAATGTTAACGCAAAATAACAATAAAAAATGACAGGAAAAATGAAATATGTAGAGGTTTTAAATAAATTAAATATAAGAAAATTAATTACTGAAATTATTACAAAAATTAATATTGTTGTAAAAATAACTATTATTACATCAATAATAGCAGCAATAATTCTTCGTAATAACTGTTTATCGAATTTAGAAATACTCATGATTTAAATTTTAATAAAATTAAGCTATAATTTACAATATAAGTTTACAAATTCTTCTGAATCTACTGCTCAGCTTAATGAATAATTTAATTACAAAATATAATTTTATACCTTTTGCACATCGAGGCGGAACAGATTTTGCGCCAGAAAATACTTTTGAAGCTTTTGAGTCTGCTTTTGATATAGGATACAGATTTCTTGAAACAGATGTACATACAAATGCTGATGGCCAGTTAATGGCCTTTCACGACCCAACTCTTGATAGAGTAACAAATTTTTCAGGCAATATTCAAAATCTTACTTCGAAAGAATTAAATGCTATTAAGGTTAAGGATAAATATAGGATTCCTTTTCTAAAGGAATTACTTGAAAATTTTCCCGATTGTTTCTTCTCAGTTGATATGAAATGTGATGAAAGTGTCGATCCCTTAATAAATTTAGTTAAAGACATGAAAGCTATTGATAGAGTTTGCTTTGCTTCCTTTAATCAAAAGAGAATAAACTTTGTTAGGGGTTATTTTGATAATAAATGTATAACTTCAATGGGTCCTAACGAAATTTTACTAACAAAGGTTTCTTCTTTTATTAATTTAAAACAAAAGATAAACTCTAATATTGCATCCTTACCAACCTCTAGATATAAAATTAGATTTTTGAATGAACGAAATATACATTATTTAAGATCATTAAAAATTAAAGTCATAGCATGGACAATTAATAACGAAAAAGAAATGAGGAATCTTATAGATATAGGTGTTAATGGAATTATGACAGATAAAATATCCCTTCTAAAAAGTATCTTAATTGAGAAAAAGGTTTGGTAGAAAACAAAATAATTTGTGTTATAAGATAAACCAATATACAAAATATTGTATATTCAAAGAGGGTTTTTAAAAAAAAATGTCAGAAGCGGATAAAACAACACAATATGAGGATTTTTCAGATTTTTTTTCAAAGACTTTGAAAAAATCAGATGTTAAATTACATGAAGCATTAATAAAGGAATTAAAAAGACAACAAGAGCATATAGAGTTAATAGCTTCCGAAAATATTGTTTCTCGTTCAGTTTTAGATGCCCAAGGTTCAATAATGACAAATAAGTATGCTGAAGGTTATTCCGGCAGAAGATATTATGGTGGTTGTGAGCATGTTGATGTAGCAGAGGATTTAGCAATTTCTAGGGCCTGTGAATTATTTGATGCAAATTTTGCAAATGTTCAACCTCATTCAGGCTCACAAGCTAATCAGGCTGTTTTTCAAGCATTGTTAAAGCCTCAAGATACTATTTTAGGCATGAGTCTTGATGCGGGTGGGCACCTAACTCATGGGGCAAAACCCAATCAATCAGGAAAGTTATTTAATGCAGTTCACTATGGCGTTAGAAAAGAAGACTGTTTAATTGATTTTAATGAAGTAGATGCGCTAGCTAAAGAAAATAAACCTAAGCTAATAATTGCTGGTGGTTCAGCGTATCCAAGAATAATTGATTTTAAAAAATTTAGAGAAATAGCTGATGATGTAGGAGCTTTTTTACTCGTTGATATGGCACATTTTGCTGGCCTTGTTGCTACCAAACATTACCCGTCACCTATGCCTTACGCTGATATTGTTACTACTACAACCCATAAGACCTTGAGGGGTCCAAGAGGGGGCTTGATTCTAACTAACAATGAAGAAATATCAAAAAAAATTAATTCTGCTATTTTCCCGGGTATTCAAGGTGGACCGCTTATGCACACTATACTTGCAAAAGCTGTGGCATTTGGAGAAGCCTTAAGGCCAGAATTTATAAATTATTCTAAAAATGTTATTGATAACGCTAAAATTCTGTCACAAACTCTTCTTGAAGATGGTTTTGATGTGGTCTCAGGGGGAACCGATAGTCATCTTATTCTTTTAGACTTAAGACCTAAGGGAATAAAAGGTAATGAGGCGGAAGAAATTCTAGGAAAAGCAAATATTACATGCAATAAAAATGGAGTACCTTTTGACCCAGAAAAGCCAACAATTACCTCAGGAATAAGATTAGGAACTCCAGCAGGAACGACAAGAGGCTTTGGACAAGCTGAATTCCAAAAGGTAGGAAATTATATTTGTGATGTTCTCAATTCATTGAATTCAGTTGAAGATAATTCTGATATTATTGATGAGGTAAAATTAAAAGTTATTAATCTATGTAATAAATTTCCAATTTATGGAGATTACCAATGAGATGCCCATTTTGTGGAAATGAAGATACACAGGTAAGAGATTCTCGACCAACTGAAGAGGCATCTTCAATAAGGAGAAGAAGGCAATGTCTTGCTTGTGGTGGACGATTTACGACTTTCGAAAGAATACAGATGCGTGATCTTACTGTTGTTAAAAGATCAGGAAGAAGAACTCCATTTGATAGAGATAAACTTATGGGTTCTGTGCAAATTGCTATCAGAAAAAGAGATATAGATCCGGAAAAAATAGAAAGAATGGTAACTGGAATTATTCGTCAATTAGAGAGCACTGGTGAATCTGATATACCATCAAGTTTGATTGGGAGCTTAATTATGGCTGCGTTAAGAGAGTTAGATATGGTTGCCTATGTTCGATTTGCATCAGTATATAAGAATTTCAGAGCAGTTGGTGATTTTGAAGACTTTGTAGGTGAATTAGATAACCCTCCTAATCCCATTGATAAAGATTGATTGCACTTATAATCCAATTTAAATAAGAAATAATTATGGTTAACATTAAAGATGATAATTTCTTTATGAATCTAGCTATTAATATAGCTAAACGAAATATAGGCATGACAGGAACTAATCCATCTGTCGGTTGCGTTCTCGTATCAAGTGAAAATAAAATTCTATCAACAGGTTGTACTGGAAAAGGGGGATCCCCACATGCCGAATACGATGCAATTAATAAAAGTAAAAACTTAAAGCATTCTATATTATATACTACTTTGGAACCATGCTCTCATTCAGGAAAAAATCCTCCATGTGTTGATTATATTATTTCTAGTGGTGTATCAAAAGTTGTTATTTCTTCAAAAGATATAAATCCGCTTGTAAATGGAAAAAGTATAAAAAAATTAAAGCAGTCTAAGATAGAGGTTACTTGTGGAGTTCTTAAAGAAGAAACTGAATTATTGTATTCTGGATTTTTTAACAGAATGAAATTTAATAAACCAATTTTTGATATTAAGATAGCAAGTTCTGCTGATGGAAAAACTGCGTTGAAGACCGGAAAGTCAAAATGGATAACAAATCAATTATCTAGAAACTATGGCCATAGATTAAGATCTATTAACGATGGCATAATGGTAGGAATTAATACTGTGTTAATAGATAACCCATCTTTGACATGTAGATTACCAGGCTTAGAAGGTTTTTCTCCTACTCGAATTGTTTTGGATACAAATTTACGAATACCTCATGAATCAAATATTGTTAAAACTGCAAATAAATATAAGACTTTTATTTTCACTTCCAAGGAATCTTCAAAGAAAAAAATTTCAAATTTAAATAAAAAAGGTATTAAAGTATTTCATGTTCCTAAAACTAAAAAAGGTTTATCTTTTAGTAGAGTATTGTATTCGTTAGGTGAATTGGGTTTTAATAATATATTAGTTGAGGGAGGAAATAAGTTAATTGCTTCAGCTATTACTTCGTCAGATTTAAATAGAATATATTGGTTTTCTTCCGAGAAGATTATAGGCGAGGAGGGGTTACCAAGTGTAGGAAGTCTTAATATTTCTAATCTTGAAAACAGTCCAAATATAGAATTTCATAATATGATAAATTTAAACAATAATTATTTAAAAATTTTTAAAGCGATAAGTTAATGTTCACAGGTATAATAACTGATATAGGAAAAATTATTGAGATAGAAGATGCAAGTCACAGAATATTTAAAATCTCTTGCTCATATTCAATAAGCGAAATCGAACTAGGTTCTTCTATATCTTGTTCGGGTATTTGTCTTACTGTTATCGATAAGGGAATAAATAAAAACAGAAATTTCTTTTCTGTAGAAGTATCCAATGAAACAGATGAGAAAACTAGTAGTAAATTTTGGAAAGAAGGCAATAAAATTAATTTAGAGAAAAGTTTAAAAATTGGAGATGAAGTAGGCGGACATTTTGTTTATGGACATGTTGATTGTTTAGCGCAGATATCAAGTATTAAAGAAGATAAGAATAGTAATATTTTTACAATAAAGTATCCAAAAGAATTTAAAGGTTATATTACTAAAAAGGGCTCCATTAGTTTGGATGGAATTTCTTTAACAATAAATGATGTATATGAAGATGAAGAAACATATTTTACTGTAAATATTATTCCTCATACAAGGGAATTTACCACTTGGAGTGATATTAGTATAAATTCATATGTAAATCTTGAAGTTGATCCTATTGCTAGATATGTATTTGAAAGTATAAAAAATTAAACATGAAAAAATACCTTTCACCCATTGAAGAAATTATTGAAGAGGCAAGAAATGGAAAAATGTTTATTCTTGTTGATGCTGAAGATAGAGAAAATGAAGGAGACCTAGTAATTCCTGCAGTTGATGCTACTCCTGATGTAATAAATTTTATGGCTAAGTATGGAAGGGGTCTTATATGCCTTCCTCTTTCAGAAGAAAAAGCGGATCACTTAGGTCTTAAATTAATGTCTGATGATAACAAATCAAGACATAAAACACCTTTTACAGTATCTATTGAGGCAAAAGAGGGTATTTCAACTGGTATTTCTGCAAAAGATAGATCTACAACTATACAAACAGCAATTAATCCTCAAGCCAGAGAAGAAGATATTGTAACTCCAGGTCATATTTTTCCTTTAAAGGCTAAAGACGGCGGAGTTCTTGTTAGGACAGGACATACAGAAGCAGCAATAGATATCAGTAGATTATCTGAAAAAGACCCATCTGCAGTTATATGTGAAATAATGAATGATGACGGTACTATGGCTAGATTGCCTGAATTAATTGAGTTTGCAAAAATTCATAATCTAAAAATCGGGACAATTGCTGACTTAATAAATTATAGAATTAGAAACGACCATATAATCTCAAAGGTTTTAACCAAAGAAATAGATATTCCAAAGTTTGGAAAATGGAATTGTACAGTTTATAAAAATAATATTGATAAATCAGAGCATTTAGCTTTTGTAAAAGGTGATATAGCTCAAAGCAAAATAACACCAGTCAGAGTTCACGTTGTAAATGTTTTTCAAGACTTAGTGGGAATTGAGTCATCAAGAGAGAATCTGATTGATAAAGGTTTTAAAAAAATCAATGACCTTGGTTTTGGAGTCTTTATATTTATTAGAGATACAGATCAAAATGTTATATCTAATAATTTAAATAAAATTAATAATAATGATCCCTCAAAAGAAATTGAGTTAAGGGAGTATGGCGTAGGTGCACAAATCTTGTTAGATATTGGAGTAAGAAATATTAAATTAATTTCTGATTCAAAAAGTACTTTATTAAATATTGAAGGGTATAATTTAGAAATTAGTGAAAGAATTTCTTTAAATGACTAAAGTATTATGACTAAAAATTTTTTTTATATAATAAATGCGAATTATTACGAAGAGATTAGTTCCAGGCTTTTAAAGGGTGCAACAAGTTATTGCGAAAATAATAAGATTGATTATCGCATAATTGAAGTCCCAGGAGCATTAGAAATACCTTCAGCTATCAATATTATTAATGAAAAATCATCTGAAAGAGCAGGTAGTGATAATGTTGGATATGTTGCATTAGGGTGCATAATTAAAGGGGAAACTTCTCATTATGATGTTGTTGTATATGAATCTGCTTATGGTTTAACAGAATTATCTATTTCAAAAAATATAATTCTAAGTAATTCGATCCTTACTGTAGACAATTATGAACAGGCTCTTGAAAGAAGCAAAGATGATGAAAGTAATAAGGGTTATCATGCAGCAAAAGCTTGCAGCAGACTTATAGAAATAAAAAATGGGAAAATCTAAAAAAAGTTCTTCACGTTTGTTTTCTGTTCAAATTATTTATGAAATGGAAATAAATGGAAAATCATTTGAAAAGATAAAAAAACGTTTTTCAGAAGAATCTTTTTTTGAATTAGAAGAAATTAATGATCTTGGGAAACCAGATATTAATTATATTGAAAGGTTAGTAAAAGGTGTATCTCAAAATCAAGATATAATTGATAAGATAATAAATGATAATCTTGTTGGGTGGTCATTGGCAAGAATAGACTCATTAGCTAGGGCTATATTAAGAGTTTCTGTTTTTGAGTTACTAGATGATAACAATGTTCCAGAAAAAGTTGTATTTAATGAATATATTGAGATAACAAAATTTTTCTTTGATGATGATGAACCATCATTCATAAATGCTATTCTAGATACGATTTCTAAGAATTATAAAGGACTTTAAGATTAAACACATGCTTTCTGAAAAAGATTTTATTAAAAAATTTATTAAACCTTTAGGTGATAAAAGAGGTAAGAATTCTTTTGATTTTACAGATGATGTTGCTGTGATAAATAATTATGCTTATTCAACAGATACTATTGTCGAAGATATTCATTTTTTTAAGAAAGATAAGCCTCAGTTTATAGCTAAAAAATTAGTTAGGGTTAATGTGAGTGATTTATTAGCCAAGGGAGTAAAGCCAGAATATTGTTTGTTTAATTTTTCAGCAGGAAAAATTGTAAATAAAAGGTGGATTAATATATTTATTGATTCTTTCAATAGTGATTTAAAAAAATACAAAATTTCACTTATTGGTGGCGATACAGTAAATACTAAAGCTACGACAGTATTGGGTTTGACAATATTTGGAAAAATTCCGTCTAAGGGAATTAAGTTAAGGTCTAATGCAAAAAAATCAGATTTTATATATGTTTCTGGAACTATTGGAGACTCATCGATAGGCATGAATTTAATTAAAAAGAAAATAAGGTTTGATAAAAAATGTAAAGAGAATCTGATTTTAAGATACAATATTCCTCTGCCAAGAATGGATTTGTTAAAATTAATTCAGAATAAAGCCAATGCCTCCACAGATATTTCTGACGGACTTTTGGTTGATTTAAATAATATTTGTAAGATGAGTGAACTAGGTGCTGAAATATCTTTTTCTAAAATACCTAAGTCTTCCGATGTTAAAAGATTTATTTCGAAGAATATAAAGTACGAAAAATTAATTCTTACTGGAGGAGATGATTATCAAGTTTTATTTACTGGCCCTAAAGGTCTTGATAGTTATAAAAATGTAACAAATATTGGTAAAATGACTAAAGAAAAAGGTATAAAAATAATTGATAGGAATTTCAGTGATTTAGTTAAGGGGTACAGTCATTCATTATATTAACCTTTAGCTTGATATTTGTATTAACTTTTGGCATGTTCGCTCATTATTTGTTTATGGTTTCGGAGGAATAAATGGAAATAATTCACTTAATAATTGGATCAGGTATATTGGCTGTAATTTACGGTATTGTTACATCAATTTCGGTACTTTCTTCTGATACTGGAAATGAGAAGATGCAAGAAATCGCAGGAGCAATACAAGAAGGGGCTAGCGCTTATTTATCAAGGCAGTATTCAACCATCGCGATAGTAGGTATTGTTATTCTTATTATTTCTTATTTTCTACTTGGTCTTGAAGTTTCTATTGGGTTTTTTCTTGGGGCTGTTATGTCCGGAATAGCTGGTTATATTGGAATGCTTGTTTCCGTTAGGGCTAATGTAAGAACTACTCAAGCAGCATCAATCAGCTTAGCAAATGGTCTTAGCATTGCTTTTAAGTCAGGTGCTGTAACAGGTATGCTTGTGGCTGGTTTAGCTTTATTAGCAGTTTCAGTTTATTATTATATATTAACAAATATTTGGGTTCCTCAAGGCGAAAGAGTTGTAATTGATGCATTAGTTGCTCTAGGTTTTGGTTCTTCTTTAATATCTATATTTGCTAGATTAGGTGGTGGTATTTTTACAAAAGGCGCAGATGTTGGCGGTGATTTAGTTGGAAAAGTTGAGGCAGGAATTCCTGAAGATGACCCAAGGAACCCTGCTACAATAGCTGATAATGTTGGCGATAATGTTGGCGATTGTGCTGGTATGGCAGCTGACTTGTTTGAAACATATGCAGTAACAGTTGTTGCAACTATGGTGCTTGCTTCAATCTTCTTTACAGGAAATGAAACAATGATGATTTATCCTCTCGCAATTTGTGGCGCTTGTGTGATTACATCAATCATAGGTACATATTTTGTAAAATTAGGAAAAAGCAAATCAATAATGGGTGCTCTATATAAGGGGTTTATAGCAACTGCGATTTTATCGCTAATTGTTCTTTACTTTGTAACTGATTATGTTGTTGGTTTTGATACATCGATGACTGTTACAGGAAAATCTTTCGATGGTTTAGATTTATATATATGTGGTGTATTAGGCTTAGCAATAACAGGCTTAATAATTTGGATCACAGAATACTATACAGGAGTTGATTTTAGACCTGTGAAGTCAATAGCTAAAGCTTCGGAAACTGGACATGGTACAAATGTAATTCAAGGTTTGGCTATTTCAATGGAATCTACCGCTCTACCAGCTTTAGTTATTGTTTTTGGAATTATTATAACTTATGCCCTTGCCGGTTTATTTGGAATAGCTGTTGCAGTTACAACAATGTTGGCTTTAGCAGGAATGGTTGTTGCTCTAGATGCTTTTGGCCCTGTTACGGATAATGCAGGCGGTATAGCTGAAATGTCAGAATTACCTGAAGATGTTAGAAGTACTACGGATGCACTAGATGCTGTGGGAAATACAACTAAGGCAGTAACAAAGGGATATGCAATTGGTTCAGCGGGTTTAGGGGCTTTAGTACTTTTTGGTGCTTATACCGCAGATTTAGAATATTTTTCCTCTAATGCAAGTCAAGAGAGTTACTTTTTTGGTGTAAGTCCCGATTTTTCTTTATCAAATCCTTATGTTGTAGTTGGTCTTTTAGTTGGAGGAATGCTCCCTTATTTATTTGCTGCTTTAGGAATGACTGCCGTTGGTAGAGCAGGTTCAGCAATAGTTGAAGAGGTAAGACAACAATTTAAAGAAAAGCCAGGAATTATGACAGGCGAAGAAAAACCGGATTATTCATCAGCAGTTGACTTATTGACTAAATCAGCAATCAAGGAAATGATTATTCCTTCTTTATTACCTTTATTATCTCCAATTATTCTTTTTTATTTTATTAATTTTATAGCAACAAAAAGTGATGCGTTTTCTGCATTAGGAGCAATGCTTTTAGGTGTAATTGTTACGGGTTTGTTTGTTGCCCTATCTATGACTGCAGGTGGAGGAGCCTGGGATAATGCTAAAAAATACATAGAAGATGGAAATCATGGAGGAAAGGGCTCTGAAGCGCATAAGGCAGCAGTAACAGGTGATACAGTAGGAGATCCGTATAAAGATACAGCTGGTCCAGCAGTTAATCCTATGATAAAAATTACGAATATTGTTGCTTTGTTATTGTTAGCTGTATTAGCACATTAAAATAACTTAATAATCTTCTTTATTTATATTAAGTATATCTATTAGTGATTCTTTAATTGATGGGTATATTGTTGGTAAAAAAAGCTAAATACGCGACTGATTATAAAAAAACTAAAGGAAGACTTTATCCAGAAAAAGATAGTCAGCATAGAAATCCTTTTCATAGAGATAAAGATAGAATCATTCATTCTGAGCATTTCAGGTTATTAAAACATAAGACTCAAGTTTTTATTGCGCATACAGAAGATTATTACAGAACTAGATTAACTCATTCTTTAGAGGTAAGCCAAATAGCGAGAACAATAGCTAGAATCCTATATCTTGATGAAGATCTTTCAGAGGTTTTAGCGTTATCTCACGATTTAGGTCATCCTCCTTTTTCTCATTCAGGTGAAGAGATTTTAGATGAATGTATGAAGAATTTCGGTGGTTTTGATCATAATGTTCAAACTTTAAAAATTATAACTAAAATAGAAAAGCGTTACCCTGATTTTGACGGATTGAATCTATCATGGGAAACCTTAGAAGGGATTCTTAAACATAATGGTCCTATTAAAAAATATAAATCAAAATCTCCTATTGGTTTTTTTATAAATAACTATATTAAAGATCACGATCTCGAAATATCTACTTTTCCAAGCTTAGAAGCTCAAATCGCATCATTATCAGATGATATTGCCTATAACAATCACGATATTGATGATGGCTATAGGGCAGGAAAGTTTAAAATTAAGGATTTATGCGAAATTCCAATAATCAAAGGTATCTATAAAAATATTATTGATGAATATTCTAATATTAGTGAATTTATGATCATTCAAGAATTAGTCAGAAGGTTAATTGGTTTTATGGTTAACGATTTGGTTTTCCAAACAAAAAAAAATTTAAAAGACTTAAAACCCAAGGATGTTGTTGATATAAGAAATCATAACGAACCTACAGCCTGTTTTTCGTTGGAAATGCAAAAGCAAGATATACAATTAAAAAAATTCTTAAGAAAGAAAGTTTATACTCATAAATCAATGGAAAAAGATCGGGATAAATCAAAAAAAATTATTAAAGAACTCTTTGAGCAATTATTAAATAACATTGAATTACTTCCTAATAATCTTCAGGATTTATGTAGAAATAAGCCTAAATCATCAAAGGCTTATATTATAAGTGATTTTATAGCTTCTATGACTGATCGATCTGCCACAGCGAATCATGCAAAAGTCATTAACAATAAAGAGATATAAAATATTTATAAATGGATCTTTTAGAAAAATATAAAGAAATCCTCATAGAAGGGCTTGAAGAAAAATATCATTCCCAAGATTTGCAAGCTATATCTTTTGAGCTTCCAAGAAATAAAAGCCATGGAGATTTTTCAACTAACGCGGCTTTAGTGATTTCTAAAAAAAATAATGTTGATTCAGATATTATTTTTAATGATATAAAAAATATTTTTAATAAAATTGATGATTTTCAAAATATTGAAATAACTAAATCTGGATTTATTAATTTTCTAATTAAAGATGTGGTTCTTCAGAATTTTCTTTTTGACATTTTAAAAAATAAAAAAAATTTTGGAAAAAAAAATATAGGAAAAAATAAAAAGGTAAATATCGAATATGTATCCGCCAATCCAACTGGGCCATTGCATGTTGGACATACTAGAGGCGCGGTATTTGGTGATACATTATCAAATATTTTAGAATTTGTTGGCTATGACGTCTGTCGAGAATATTATATTAACGATTCCGGAGAACAAATAAATAATTTAGCAAGATCTGCACATTTTAGATATTTGCAATCTTTAAATAATACTGATGAAAATATTCCTGAAGGACTTTATCCTGGGGAGTACTTAATTTCTCTTGGTGAAGATTTAAATAAGAAGTTTAATTCGCAATTTCAAGATTGCTCAGAGGATGAATGGATAGATTTATTTAAAGATGAATCTATTAATTTTGTTATGGAGCTAATAAAGAAAGATCTTAGCTTATTAAATATAAAACACGATGTATTTACATCTGAAAGAAACCTTCTAACTGAAAACAAAGTATCTAAGACATTTGAACTTTTAGATAAAAAGAATCTTTTATATGAGGGGACTACTAAACCACCAAAAGGAAGCAAAAAAGAAAAATGGAACGAAGAAAAACATATTTTATTTAAATCGAAAGATTTTGGAGATGATGAAGATAGGGTAGTTAAAAAACACAATGGTCAGTGGACATATTTTATGCCTGATATTGCTTATCATTTAAATAAATATGAGAGAGGATTTACAAAAATGATTAATATTTTTGGCGCTGATCATTCAGGTTATATAACAAGAATGAAAGCTGCGGTTAAGGCAATTACTGATGAAAATGCTAATTTTGAGATTAAAACTTGTCAATTAGTAAGATTGTCTAGGGCTGGTGAACCAGTAAAAATGTCTAAACGATCTGGAAGTTTCATTACTCTCAAAGAGATCATTGAAGAAGTTGGTAGAGATGCCGTAAGATTTATGATGGTTTCAAGAAAAAATGATGCACAATTAGAATTTGATTTTGAAGTTTTTAAAAATGAGAACAATGATAATCCAGTATTTTATATTCAATATGCTCATGCAAGGATTTCTTCGTTAATTAAAAATGCCTCTAATAAATTAGGGTTAAAATTAAATGATAAAGAGTTATTAAATTCAGATTTATCTCTTTTAATAAATGAGAATGAAAAAAATATCATCATGTTGTTAACAAACTACCCTAAAATAATTGAACAATCTGCAATGTTTATGGAGCCTCACAGAATACCATACTATCTGAGAGAACTATCATCATCATTTCATCAATATTGGAACCTTAAATTAGATGACAAGCGCATTCTTATAATTGATGATAAAAATAAAGATCTTTCTTTGGCAAGAATAACTCTTTTAAGAGCTATTGCTATAACAATAAAATCAGGATTATCTTTATTAGGCATAGAGGCATTGGATGAGTTATAAAAATGAAATTTAGAAAAATAATTTATTATATTTTAGTTATGGGAGTTTTAATTTCTGCTTTTTTTATATCTAGATTAATAATTGAAGATGATAAGGATATTTTAATATTAACCGATAATAATCCAATAAAGGAATTACCTGTAAACCCTCCAGAAATGAAAGATCCCGAATCTATACCTTGCGTCTATTCTCTTTGGAGAGAAAATTCTTCATGTCAAAGTACTGAAGAATTATTAGAGCAAAAAGAGAAGAGGAAGGGATTATTTACTATTCGATATGCTACTTTTGGTAATTATAAAGATGCAGAATTTCATATTAAGAAATTGAAGCAACTTGAGGAACTTAGATCAATGCGATTAACGATTGAAACTATTAAACAGGAAAAAACAATAAGAGTAAAAAAGGGCGATACACTTTCAAAACTAGCGCAAATATATAAAGTTTCTGTTAAAGAATTAACTATTAAAAATTCAATAAAAGATCCAAGAAAAATTATACTTAATCAAAAGCTTACTATTCCTTTAAATGATAAATATCGAATCATATCCATGAATATAGATGGCTATAAAAGAGCGAAGAAAATTTGCGACTTACTTATAGATAATCAATTCACATGTTTAATCAAGGCGCAATAGATATTATATTATCTATTACATAATATAAATAGTTTAAATGATTGTATTTATTATATTTAATTAAAGTTAATATGATTTTTAAAATTAATATAAAAACTTTGATGATTTAATTAGTGTTTTTATGTCTTATAGACGCTATATATAGTATGTGGATCAGAACAGCGAAAATAATTTTTTAGTTGATTTAGATGGTTTTGAAGGTCCATTAGATCTTTTATTGTCGTTAGCTAAAGAACAAAAAGTAGATTTAATGGAAATCTCTATTTTGGAGTTGGCAAATCAATATTTAGATTTTGTTGAGGAATTAGATGCTCGTGATATTGAGGTCGCAGCTGATTATTTGGTTATGGCTTCATGGTTGGCATACTTAAAATCTAAATTATTATTGCCCGTTGAAGAGGAGGAACCTGGTGCAGAAGAAATGGCGGCAATATTAGCGTTTAGGTTAAGAAGGCTTGAAGCCATGCGAAATGCAGGAAATAATTTGATGAATAGGAATAGGATAGGAGAAAGATTATTTAGAAGAGGTATGCCTGAATCTTCTACAACAATAAGAACTTATTCTCAAAAAGATACCATATTTGATATTATCAAATCTTATAGTGAGGTTCGTAATAGAAATTATGTTATAGATTGGTCTCCTAAGGCCTTACCTATTTTGTCAATTGAAGATGCAAAGAAAAGATTAGAATCAATGTTAGGAATTTTTTTAGAATGGACAAATTTTTTAGATTTTCTTCCTAAATCGAAAGACACATCAGAAAGTGCAATTGCCTATAGAAGAAGTTCGGCAGCATCTATGTTTACCGTTAGTTTAGAATTGATTAAACAAGGTTTAATTGAGGTTAATCAAAATAAAAACTTTGGAACCATAAGGATAAAAAGCCTAAATGAAGAAGAAAGAAAAAATCAGGAGGAAATTAGAGCATAATGACTAATCAAGAAGAAGCTATGGAAAGTTCAGTTTTAAATCCAAATGATCAACTTAGAGTGGTTGAGGCTATTTTATTTGCCTCTTCAGATCCAGTTGATAAAAAGACATTGATAGAAAAGCTTCCAAAAAATGCTGATTTAGATTTACTTCTTGATCGGTTAGATGATTTATATAAAGACAGAGGTCTTGAGTTAAGAAAAATTGGCAATAAGTTTATGTTTAAAACTTCCTCTGATTTAACTTTTATTATGCAAAGAGAAGCCAAATCACAAAGAAAATTATCAAAAGCTGCCATAGAAACATTAGCTATCATTGCTTACCATCAGCCTGTTACTAGAGCAGAAATTGAAGAAATTAGAGGCGTTTCTGTATCTTCTGGAACTATAGATTCATTATTACAAATGAATTGGGTAAAGATTAATGGCAGAAGAAGAGTTCCTGGTAATCCTTTAGCTTATGGCACGACAGAAGAATTCTTGGTTCATTTTGATCTTGAGAACATTAAAGACCTTCCGGAAATGCAAGAACTAAAATCTATGGGATTATTAGATAGTAATTTACCCCCCGATCTTTATCCGGAAAATACAATTAATAATAACAGTATAGACGAAATCAATGATATAAATACTATTGAAGATTCTGGAGAAAAATAATGTTTCCAAGTTGGTTACAAATTTTACTTGTTGTTCTATTGGCACTTATATTTTTTGGTAGAGGTAAGATATCTGACTTTATGACGGATTTAGCTAGCGGAATTAAAAGCTTTAGAAAAGGTATGGCCGATGACGATAATGATGAAAATACCTCTATTGAAAATAAAGATGATGATAATTAAATTTTAGCATGTTCGATTTTGGGTTTAATGAATTACTGCTCTTAAGTATTTTAATAATCATTTTTATTGGGCCAAAAGAATTACCGAGTGCACTAAGAGCTATTTATAATTTTCTTTCTAAATTATGGGTTTATTCGAAAGAAATTAGAACATCAATAGAATCTATTGTGCATGAAGTGGATATATCTAATCAAGAAGATATTAGCGCAATTAAAGAAGAAATTAACAATCTCAATGATGATATTAGAAAATCTGATAAAGAAATATAAATGAATTTATGAATGAAGAAAGTATAGAAAGCTCTAAGGCGCCCTTAATAGATCATTTTATTGAATTAAGAAGGCGTGTTTTAAGGTCAATTTGTATTTTAGCTTTTTCATTCGTTGTTTCTTTTATTTTTTCGGAAGAAATTTATCTTTTTTTAGTTGGTCCATATGAAAGTATAATGGGCGCTAATAGTCAGATGATTTTTACCGCCCCGCAGGAATTTTTGTTAGTTAAATTGAAAGTTGCTTTATTTGGAGGGTTGTTGGTAAGTTTTCCTTACTTTTCCTTAGAATTATATTCCTTTATATCTCCCGGATTATATAAGAAAGAAAGAGTTGCTATGGCTCCTTACTTTATCTTTTCTCCATTTCTTTTTATATTAGGGGGCCTTCTGGTTCATTACATAATTATGCCTTTAGCCTTATCTTTTTTCTCAAATATGCAAATCGATAATAGTTCAGAAAATATTTCGATTCTTATGCTTCCAAAAGTAAGTGAATATCTTAATTTAATAACATCTTTGATTATTGCTTTTGGCTTATGTTTTCAACTTCCTATTTTACTTTCTTTATTGGCCCGAGTGGGTTTTGTTACATCCAATTATTTGAAAAAAGGAAGAAAATATGCAGTTGTTTTAGTTTTCTTGTTTGCCGCATTTTTAACTCCACCTGACCTTATTAGTCAAATAGGGCTTGCGGTTCCGACTCTAATTTTATATGAGATTTCTATTTATATTGTTTCTATAATAGAAAAAGGTAAGGATGAAGATAGTAATTTAATTAAGAAGAAATAAATGCACGATATTAATAAAATAAGAGAAGATAGAAATGTTTTTTCTGAAGGATGGAAGAGAAGGGGCTTATCAATAAATTTAGATGAAATATTAGAAATTGATAAAGAGCTAAGATTGAAAATATCTGAAATTCAAGACCTCCAGGAAAAAAGAAATAAAATTTCAAAGGATGCAGGAAAAGCGAAATCAGATAATGATGAATCATTTTTTTTGAAATTAAATAAAGAAGTTCATGATATTAAAAATTCAATATCAGAATTAGAAGATGATAAATATGAATTAGATAAAAAGTTAACAGAAATTTTATCATCATTACCTAATTTACCTTCAACAGATCTACCTGATGGAGAAGATGAAAGCTCAAATGTAGAAATAAGAAAAAAAGGAAATATTATTAATGAAACTAGTCCACCTCATTATGAATTAGGAGAAAAGATTAAAGAAATAGATTTTGAAACGGCTTCAGAAATTTCAGGATCTCGTTTTGTAGTTACATCTGGTTCATTAGCAAGGTTAGAGAGAGCTCTTTCGAGCTTTATGTTAGATGTTCATTCTGAAAAACATGGGTATCAGGAAGTAAATGTTCCTAATTTAGTTAAAGAAGATTCAATGTATGGCACTGGTCAGCTCCCAAAGTTTAGTGAAGATCAATATAAAACTGATAATGATATGTGGCTAATACCAACTGCTGAAGTTCCTTTAACAAACTTAGTTAGGCAGAAGATAGTTGATGAAGAATCCTTACCTCTTAGATTTACCTCTTTTACACAATGTTTTAGAAAAGAGGCAGGTGCTGCTGGAAGAGATACTCGAGGTTTAATTAGATTGCATCAATTCCCAAAGGTTGAGTTAGTCAGCATTACAAGGCCTGAGGATTCAGAGCAAGAATTAGAAAGAATGTTAACTTGTGCCGAAAAGATTTTGCAATTATTGGAATTACCTTACAGAGTTTTATTGCTATCAACTGGAGATATAGGTTTTTCCTCTTATAAAACTTATGATTTAGAAGTTTGGTTTCCTTCTGAAAAAAAATATAGAGAAATATCATCTTGTTCAAATTGTTTAGACTTTCAGGCCAGGCGGATGAATGCCAAATTCAAAGAAAAATCAACGAAAAAGAATTTATTTCTTCATACATTGAATGGTTCAGGTGTGGCCGTAGGAAGGGCTCTTGCTGCAATTTTAGAAAATTATTATGATAAAGCAGGAGTAATTAATATTCCAAAAGTTCTTCAACCCTATATGAATGGTATGAAAACTATTGAAATATAATTTTTTTTTATATTTGATATTATAATATAACAAGACTATTGATCTATCATCTTTTTTTAAGAGGAAAAAATGGAAAATACTTTTTTATTAGCTCAATCATCAGGTGGTTTTTTTGTACAAATTATTCCTCTGATTCTTATTTTTGCTATTTTTTGGTTTCTAATTATTAGACCGCAACAAAAAAAAATTAAAGAACATAATAATATGGTGAATAGTGTGAAGAAAGGTGACCATGTTGTTACAGGCGGCGGGTTAATTGGAACCGTTACAAATGTGTCAGATAATGAAGTTGATATAGATTTCGGGAATAATGTTAAAATAAAATCTGTAAAATCTACTCTTGCCGATGTACGATCTAAAGATAAATAAATACTTATGCTATATTTCTCTTTAACTAAAAAATTTTTAATAACAATTTTTTGTTTATTTTTAGCACTACTAGCCCTTCCTAATTTTACTAATATAAGTTCAAATATCCCATTATTACCAAATAATACTTTGAATCTTGGATTAGATTTAAGGGGAGGGTCTTATTTGTTGTTAGAAGTTGACACCGAAACGATAAAAAGAGAAAAATCTGAATTTTTACTCGATGATATAAGATCAAATTTAAGAAAAAATAGGATAAAATATTCAAATTTAAAATTATTAGAAGATGGCGTTAGCGTATTTATTGTTGAGCAAAATGATATCAATAATGCCAAAAGATTGATTGAAAATTTAGATCAAGGAAGTAATAATCTATTTCTTAATCAAAGTGTTTCTGAATTAGAAGTTAAATCTGATAACAATTATTTAAATATTAATTTTACTGAAGATGGCCTTAGAAGTAGATATAGATCTGCAGTTAATCAATCTATTGAAATTGTCAGAAGAAGAATAGATGGATTAGGCGTAACTGAACCATCCATTCAAAGGCAGGGGAATAATAGGATACTCCTGGAAGTTCCTGGTCTAGATGATCCTAAAAGATTAAAGGATTTGTTAGGTCAAACAGCAAAACTCAACTTTAGAATGGTTGATACCTCAATGTCCATTTCTGATGCTTTAAGGGGTAAGCCACCTCCAAGATCAGAAATTATTTATGATAAAGATCTAGTACCCTGGTTGGTAAATAAAAAGATTCTTGTTTCTGGAGAAAGATTGGCAGACGCACAAGCAAGTTTTGATCAAATGACTAATTCACCAGTTGTAAATTTTAGATTTGATGTTGCTGGAGGAAGATCTTTTGCTAGAGCAACTTCTGAGAATGTTGGCAAGCCATTTGCGATAGTGCTGGATAATCAAGTAATATCTGCTCCGACTATTAGACAGCCAATTGTTGGTGGTTCGGGTCAAATTGAAGGAGGATTTACTGTTGAAAGCGCAAATGATTTGGCTGTGCTTTTAAGAGCTGGTGCTTTACCTGCGCCATTAAATATACTTGAAGAAAGAACAATTGGACCAGGATTGGGAGCTGATTCAATTAATTCTGGAAGGATAGCTACTATAATTGGAATGGTTTTAGTGCTTTTATTTATATTTATAAGTTATGGGAGATTTGGACTTTACGCTAATATTGCACTTACTTTAAACATTATTTTTATAATCGGAGTATTATCTTTATTACAAGCTACTTTAACCCTACCTGGAATAGCAGGTATAGTGTTAACAATTGGAATGGCAGTTGATGCAAATGTAATAATTTTTGAAAGAATTAGAGAAGAATATGATAATGGCAAAACTCCATTTTCTTCTGTTGAATCTGGTTACAACAGAGCCTTTAGAACTATTCTAGATGCTAATGTAACGACATTAATTGCATCGATTATTTTAATATTTTTAGGTACTGGACCAGTTAAGGGTTTTGCAGTGACTTTATCAATTGGTGTTATTACTTCATTTTTTACTGCATTTGTAATTACTAGATTAATTATTTCCCAGTGGCTTCTTAAAAGAAAACCTGAGGAGCTACCCATATGAGCTCAATAAGATGGATAAAAAAAGATTTAAGAATTAATTTTCTTAGATTCAAGAATTTTGCAAGTTTATTGTCTTTATTAGCAATAATTTTTTCTTTAACTTTTCTTTTTTATAAGAATTTAAATTTTGGAATTGATTTTGAAGGAGGAACCTTAATTGAATTACAGAAGAATGATGACTTATCTTTGTCTCAAATAAGAGGAGAATTATCGTCTTTAAATATTGGGGATTTTCAAATACAAACCTTTGGATCTGAAAATAATATTTTAATTAGAATTGAGAATTCTTCATCGTTAATATCAGGCGCAGACCTTACAACATCTGAATTAATTACTTCACAGCTAGGGGATGGCATTACTATTAAAAGGACAGAAATTGTAGGACCTAAAGTAAGCTCTGAACTTATTCAAAAAGGTATTATAGCTATTATTATAGCTGTTTTTTTGATGCTTTTTTATATATGGATAAGATTTGAATGGCAATTTTCAATTGGCGCAGTTACAGCTTTAGTTCATGATGTCTTAATAACTATAGGATTATTTTCTTTTCTACAGATTGAATTTAATTTGTCTATTATCGCGGCTTTATTAACTATAATTGGTTATTCAATGAATGATACGGTCGTTGTTTATGATAGAATTAGAGAAAATTTGAGAAAATATAAACAAATGCCAGTTTTGGATTTAATCAATCAATCACTAAATGATACTATGTCTAGAACATTATTAACATCTGTGACCACATTATTAGCTCTTTTTTCTTTATATTTTCTTGGTGGGGAGGTTTTAAAAGGTTTTACATTAGCAATGATTATAGGCGTATTTATTGGTACTTATTCATCGATATTCATAGCGTCACAGATTATACTTTATCTTAATGTGAAAAGAGATTGGTCAAAAAATTAATTTATTAATCTTTTAATATATCGTGAAAAATATTATTATTGATTCCTATTGAAAATTGGGGGATTTTTTATGAGCTCTATATTAACTTCACTTAGAAATACTATTACTGTGGGTTTTATTCTTGCTTTGGCACTAATGGTTATTTCTTTTGTTCTAACATCAGGATCAATCGAAATCGGGGAGGGTTTTAAATATAATCCTTTCTGGATGTTTGTTTTTAGATGGCTGCACGTCTTATCAGGTGTAATGTGGATTGGTTTATTGTGGTATTTTAATTTTGTACAAATTCCAAATATGGGAAATATACCAGATGACCAAAAACCAGCTATTTCTAAAGTTATTGCTCCAGCAGCACTTTGGTGGTTTCGTTGGGGAGCTATGGCGACAATAGTTACTGGCCTAATATTAGGTTACATAAATGGTTATTTACATACTGCTATGACACTTACCCTTGTTGGGGGTGGTTCACCTAACGAATTGTTTATTGGTTTAGGAATGTGGCTTGGAATTATTATGTGGTTTAATGTTTGGTTTGTTATTTGGCCTAATCAAAAGAAAGCATTAGGAATTGTGGAAGTGGAAGCCGATGTTAAAGCTGCTTCAGCCAGAACAGCAATGTTATTTTCAAGAACTAATACTATGTTAAGTATTCCAATGCTTTTTTGTATGGTTATAGCGCAAAATATTTATTAGTTTTTAAGAAATTATTTTCTTAAGAAACTCACCTGTATAACTATTCTTGACTTTAATTATTTGTTCGGGCGTTCCTTCTGCGACAATTTTTCCGCCGTTATCACCTCCGTCAGGTCCAATATCTATTATCCAATCAGATGTTTTAATAACATCCAAATTATGCTCAATAATGGCAACTGTATTTCCTTGATCTACTAGCTCGTGTAAAACACTTAATAACTTTTTAACATCATGAAAATGCAACCCAGTTGTTGGCTCATCAAGAACATAAAATGTTCTTCCGGTAGCTCTTTTAGCTAATTCTTTTGCAAGTTTTATTCTTTGTGCTTCGCCACCGGATAAAGTTGTTGCTTGTTGGCCAACTTTTATATAACCCAAACCAACCCTTTTAAGTGTTTCCATCTTTTCTCTTATACTTGGAACAGCTTTAAAAAGCTCGTAAGCTTCATCTACTGTCATTTCTAAAACATCTGAAATTGAATTATTCTTATATTTTATTTCTAATGTTTCTCTGTTATACCTCCTACCTTTACATTGATCACATTGAACATAAATATCTGGTAAAAAATGCATTTCGATTTTTATTAGTCCGTCTCCCTGACATGCTTCACATCTCCCACCTTTAACATTAAAAGAAAATCTTCCAGGCTTATATCCTCTAGCTTTGGATTCTGGTAAGCCACAAAACCAGTCTCTTATAGGAGAAAAGGCCCCAGTATATGTGGCTGGATTTGATCTTGGGGTCCTTCCAATAGGTGATTGATTGATATTAATTACTTTATCAATTAAATGCACACCTTCCAAAGATTCATAACTCATGGGAGAAGATTGTGAATTATTTAGCATTCTATTCATCGCTCTATATAATGTTTGAAATAGTAAAGTTGATTTTCCTGATCCCGATACACCAGTAACACAAATAAATTTTCCTAAAGGGAATGTTGCATTAATTTTTTTTAAATTATTTCCACATGCACCTTTTATAGAGATTAATTTTTCTTTATTAATTTTTCTTCTACTTCTTATTTCTATCGATTTTTTTCCTGATAAATATTGTCCTGTTATACTTTCTTTATTTTTCTTTATTTCATCTATGGTACCTTCTGCAACTAAATAACCACCATGCACTCCAGCTTTTGGACCAACATCAATTATGTGATCTGAAAAAACCATAGTTTCTTCATCATGTTCAACAATAATCACGGTATTTCCTAATTCTTTAAGTCTTTCTAATGTTGAAAGAAGTTTTTTGTTATCTCTTTGATGAAGCCCAATAGAAGGTTCATCAAGGACATATAATACCCCTGTTAAACCTGATCCTATTTGTGAAGCAAGTCTTATTCTTTGAGATTCTCCACCTGATAATGTTCCAGATGTTCTTGATAAAGTAAGATAACCTAGACCAACATTTTCTAAAAAAGATAATCTCTCATTAATTTCTTTAATTACATTCTTTGCTATTTCATTTTCTTTTTTTGAAAGTTTTTTATTTAATGCTCCAAACCATTTTTTTGCATCTTTAATACTTAATGAAGTAATCTCGCCTATATGCATTTTAGTAATTTTTACACATAAGGCTTCTTTATTTAATCTAAATCCATTGCAAGTTTCGCAATCAGAAATAGATTGAAATTTTTCAATCTCATTTCTCATCCAACTACTATCTGTTTCTAGATATCTTCTTTTAAGGTTATTAATTATCCCTTCAAAAGGTTTTTTTGTTTTAAATGTTCTAGATCCGTCATCATATAAGAATTCTATACTTTCATCACCAGATCCATTAAGAATAATTTCTCTAAATTTTTTTGGTAATTCATTCCATTTGAAATCGAGAGAAATCTTATAATGATTAGATAAGGCAAAAAGAGTTTGGTAATAATAGGGTGAGGGCGTTGATTTTTTAGACCAAGGGGCTATAGCGCCATCATTGATACTTAAATTTTTATCTGGAATTACAAGATCTTCGTCAATAAAATATTGTGTACCTAACCCATCGCACTTATCGCATGCACCTTTTGGGTTATTAAAAGAAAATAACCTCGGTTCAATTTCTTCAATTGTAAAACCAGAAACAGGACAAGCATAATTAGCCGAATATATAATTCTTTCTGTAATTTTATTTTTATCATCAATAATTTCAATAGCGGCAAGACCATCTGATAATGAAAGAGCAATCTCGAAACTATCTGCTAATCTTGATTTGATATTTTTTTCTATTATTAATCTATCAATTACAATATCAATATTGTGCTTAAAATTCTTTTTAAGGTTTGGAACATTATTTATCTCATAAAATTCCCCATCAACCTTAACTCTTTGAAATCCCTTTTTTAATAACTCAGAGAATTCCTTCTTATATTCTCCCTTTCGCTCTCTTACTATTGGTGATAGCAAATATACTTTTGTTCCTTTTTTTAGTTTTAAAGCTTGATCTACCATTTCTGTAACAGTTTGACTTTTAATAGGAAGACCAGTTTCGGGTGAGTGAGGAATTCCAATTCTTGCAAACATTAGTCTTAAATAATCATGTATCTCGGTTACCGTTCCAACTGTTGATCTTGGGTTTTTTGATGTTGTTTTTTGTTCAATAGATATCGCTGGAGATAAACCTTCAATTTGATCAACATCAGGTTTTTGCATCATTTCTAAGAACTGCCGCGCATAAGCTGAAAGACTTTCAACATATCGTCGTTGCCCCTCAGCATAGATTGTATCAAACGCTAAAGAAGACTTCCCTGATCCCGATAAACCAGTTATCACAGTTATTTCTTCCTTAGGAATATCTACACTTATATTTTTAAGATTATGCTCACGCGAACCTAATACCTTAATATATTTTTTAGAATTATTTATAGATTTTTCAACCAAAGTTTTTCCTGTATTAAAATACAAATAACTTATATCATATCACTTTATGCTATCTATATCTTTTGTTAAAAAAGTCTTTAAATTGGAGTTATCATGTCAGGAAGTTTAAATAAAGTAATGTTAATTGGTAGATTAGGTCAAGATCCAGAAGTAAGGAGCACTCAAGATGGTAGATCTTTGTGTACATTTTCTTTGGCAACAAGCGAAAATTGGAATGATAAAAATACTGGCGAAAAAAGAGAAAAAACTGAATGGCATAGAGTTGTTGTTTTTAATGAAGGTTTAGTAAATATAATTCAACAATATGTAAAAAAAGGTTCAAATGTATTTATCGAGGGCCAACTGCAAACTCGCAAATGGGAAGATAAGGATGGAATTGAAAAATATACAACAGAGGTTGTCCTTCAAGGGTTTAATTCAACATTTAAGATGTTAGATAGTAAAAATTCAGGATCCAGTGAGAATTTTTCTCAAGATAATTCTATAGAAGATGTTAAGGAATTTGATTCAGAAATAGATGATGATATTCCTTTCTAACTATTTGATTATTAATAATTAATTTACATATAATTGAACAATAATCTTTTGTAGATATACCCATAAGATGGTAAAATAAACTTTTAGAATCGGTCTTATGATTCGTTATTGGATGGGTATATGTCAGAAACAACTGATGAAAGTTCTAAAGATAGTTCTGATATCTCTAACACAAACTTAGATCAGGAAATGCGTCAGTCCTATTTGGACTATGCTATGAGCGTTATAGTCGCTAGAGCCTTACCTGACGCTCGGGATGGTTTAAAACCAGTTCATAGAAGAATTCTTTATGCCATGCATGAAGACGGTTATGACTATAATAAGCAATATAGGAAATCAGCTAGAGTTGTTGGTTCTGTAATAGGTAAGTATCATCCTCATGGCGATCAAAGTATTTATGATGCTTTAGTTAGAATGGCACAACCTTTTTCACTTCATCTACCTTTAGTTGATGGGCAAGGAAACTTTGGATCAGTAGATGGAGATCCTCCCGCAGCTATGCGTTATACAGAAGTTAGGATGGAAAAAATCACCCACCATCTGTTAAATGACATAGGTCAAGATACTGTAGATTTTCAAGATAATTATGATAATTCCGAAAGCGAACCAATTGTCTTACCGGCTGAATTTCCTAACTTACTTGTTAACGGTGCTGGAGGTATAGCTGTTGGAATGGCTACTAATATACCTCCTCATAATTTATCAGAAGTTACTGATGCGTGTATATCACTTATCGACAACCCTGAAATTGGCATTGAAGAATTATGTGAAATTATTCCTGGTCCTGATTTTCCTACAGGTGGTTTAATTCTAGGAAGAAGCGGCGCCAAAAGCGCTTATTCGACCGGCAGAGGTTCAGTAATAATGAGAGCTAAGGTAGATGTAGAAGAAGTAAGAAAAGATAGAGAAGCGTTAATTGTTAGTGAAATACCATACCAACTAAACAAAACGCTTTTAATAGAAAAAATAGCTGACTTAGTTAGAAATAAGGTAATTGAAGGAATTTCAGACCTAAGAGATGAAAGCGATCGACATGGCATGAGAATTGTAATCGAATTAAAAAGGGATGCTGTTGCGGATATAATATTAAATCAATTATTCAAATTTACCCAACTTCAAACATCTTTTGGAGCAAATCTCGTTGCTCTTGATAGAGGTTCTCCAAAGATTATGAACTTAAAAGAAATGCTAACTTGTTTTGTAGATTTTCGTGAAGAAGTTGTTACAAGAAGGTTAAAATTTCAATTAAATAAAGCACGAGATAGGGCGCATATTTTGGTTGGCTTAGCAATAGCTGTTTCCAATATTGATGAAATTATTAAATTAATAAGATCATCAAAATCACCCGCAGAAGCAAAAGAAGATCTTATGGACAGGGAATGGAACGCTAAAGAAGTGGAATCTTTAATTAAATTAATAGATGATCCAAGGCATGGAATAACTAAAAAAGGAAACTGCTCTTTTACTGAAGAGCAAGCTAAAGCGATATTAGAGTTAAGGCTACAAAGATTAACTGCTATGGGCATAGGAGAGATTCAAAAAGAATTAGATGAGCTCAAGTCCAAAATAGAAGATTTACTTTTAACTTTGGATGATAGAGAAAAAATTTATAAAATTATTAAAGAAGAACTCCTTTTTGTAAAAGACAACTTTTCTGTACCTAGGAGATCTGAAATTTTAGGTGAACTTGATGATGTTCAAGATGAAGATTTAATTAAAAAAGAAGACATGGCTGTTACCGTAAGTAGGTCTGGCTATATTAAAAGAGTCCCATTATCAACCTATCGTTCTCAAAATAGAGGCGGCAAGGGTAGAGCAGGTATGCAAACAAAAGATGATGATTTTGTAAGACATATATTTATATCCAACACACATCAGCCTATATTATTTTTCTCTTCTAAAGGTATGGTTTATAGGCTTAAGGCATGGAAACTTCCTCTTTCTAGTCCACAGGCTAAAGGAAAAGCAATGATAAATTTACTTCCTCTTGACGAAGATGAGAGAATAACAACTGTTATGCCACTTCCTGAGGATCAAGAGGAATGGAATAATTTATATGTAGTTTTTGCTACATCCTCAGGAGGTATTAGAAGGAATTCTTTATCTGATTTTTGGAGAATAAATAAAAACGGTAAAATCGCTATGAAATTAGATTCTAAAGAAAGAATAATTTCAGTCCAAACTTGTACAGAAAATAATGATATTCTTTTAACTAGCAAAAAAGGTCAAAGTATTAGGTTTAATGTTGATAAAGTTAGAGTTTTTGCCTCAAGATCTTCAACTGGAGTTAGGGGAATTAAACTTTCCAAAGGAGACAGTGTTGTTGGAATGTCTGTCTTAAATAGAGTCGTTGCTACGAATGACGAATTAAGAGCTTACTTAAAAATGTCATCGATTATGCGTAGAGCTACATCAGATGATAATACTGAAGAGGATGAAATTGAAATTGAAGGCAATGATATAGAGCTTTCTACAGAACGATATTCCGAACTTGCTGCAAGTGAGGAAATTATCCTTACAGTAGCCTCAAATGGTCAGGGGAAAAGATCTTCAGCTTATGAGTACAGGACAACAAATAGAGGAGGAAAAGGAGTTATTGGAATTAAATTAACAAAATCCCATGGAGACCTCGTTGCTTCATTTGCTGTAGAATCTAATGATCAAATTATGCTTATAGATAACAGTGGTAAATTAATTCGATGCCCAGTTTCCGATATAAGAGTAATGGGCAGAACAACTCAAGGTGTAAAAATATTTAATATAGACAAAAAATCTCATGTTGTTAGTGTAGAAAGAATATTTGAAAGTGATGGAGATGAAGAATGAAATTAGCAGTTTATCCTGGTTCTTTTGATCCCTTTACACTTGGTCATAAAGATATTTTATTAAGAAGTTCTAAGATATTTGATAAAGTAATTGTAGCTATTGGCGAAAACCATGGAAAACAAAATCTTTTTTCTATTGAAGAAAGAATTTCTGATATAACTAATGAAATCAATGATATAGGTATAGAAAATCATGTATCAGTTGAATCATTTAGTGGTCTCATTGTTGATTTTGTAATAAGCAAAAAAGCCAATATCCTAATAAAAGGTGTTAGAGGTCCAGTTGATTATGATTATGAACTTCAAATGGCAGGAATGAATTCAACTATGAATCCAGATATTGAGACAATATTTCTTATTTCAAGACCCGAATACAGTTATATATCTTCATCTTTAGTTAAACAAATTGCGCTTATGAAGGGAGATTATTCCAATTTTGTAAGCCCTTTAATGCAAAAAGCCATAAAAAGTAAAATATAATATGTTTAATATTAGGTCTTTTTTAATAATTTCTTTTTCATTTTTAATTTTTCCGGTGATAATTATGACAGATACAAATGCAGAAAACACTTCCTCACAAAATTTAGTAATAGAAATTACTCAGAATACAGAAATTACTGAGCCATCTGAAACCCCTCCTATTGCAACTATAATTGTAAAATTATTTCCTGATGTTGCTCCGAAACATGTTTCACAAATTACCATGTTGGCTAACGAAGGTTTTTATGATGGTATTATTTTTCATAGAGTGATTGACGGCTTTATGGCGCAAACAGGGGATCCTACAGGAACTGGAATGGGGGGTTCAGATTTACCAGATATAAGGGCTGAATTTAGTGACGAACCTTTTAATAGAGGGACACTTGGAATGGCGCGCTCACAACACCCAGATAGCGCAAATTCACAATTCTTTATTTGTTTTGAGGAATCTTCCTTTTTAAATGGTCAATATACTGTTTTTGGAAAAGTTATCGAAGGAATGGAGTATGTGGATAAAATAATGCGCGGTGAGCCACCAGATTATCCCGATAAGATAATTTCAATGAAAGTTTCAAATGACGGATAATGTTTCTTCAAGATTTCTCATTTAAACTTCCAAAAGAGCTAATAGCAACAAAACCAGCTTACCCTAGAGATTCTTCTAGGCTTTTATTTTTAAAAAATAAGGGTTCATATGAAGAAACACAATTTTTCAATTTATGTAATTATCTCAAATCAGGTGATTTGCTGGTAATAAATGATACAAGAGTAAATGTATCTAAGATCTCTGGAATTAAAAAGGGAGCGAAGATATATGTAGATTTTACAATAATAAAGAATGAAATTGATGGAAAGTGGAGTTGTCTTGCCTTACCAGGAAAAAAAGTTAATGAAGGGGATATTTTTATTTTTGATGAAGTCGAGTGTGTTGTTTTAAAAAAAGAAAATGAAAAAATTACTTTAGATTTTGGTAAAGAAAATGAAAATTTTAAAGTAATTTTGGAGAAAAATGGGACAATATCTCTTCCTCCTTATATCTCCAAGATTAGGAGCTTTGAGGAATCTGACAAATCTGATTATCAAACTATTTACTCAAAAGTTGACGGATCAATAGCTGCCCCAACTGCCGGTCTTCATTTCACAAAATCACTTTTAGAAAAAATAAAAAACAATAATATCGATATTGAAAACATAACTTTAGATATTGGCCCTGGGACTTTCTTACCTTTAAGAAAAAATCAAGTTGACCAAAATAGAATTCATTCTGAAAGATTTTATATTTCAGAAGAAATTACAATAAAACTTAATGAAGTTTTTAAAGATAAAAGCAGAAGAATAATTTCGGTTGGTACAACAACCTTAAGAGCCTTGGAATCATCATTTGATGAAAAAAACTTGTTTAAGCCAATTAATGATGACACTGATATTTTTATATATCCAGGAAAAAAGGTTAGATCTATTGATGCGCTTATAACAAATTTTCATCTTCCTGAATCGTCTCTTTTTCTTTTGATTTGTTCCTTAATAGGAACTAAAACTGCTTTAAAAATGTATCAACATGCCATTGATAATAAATTTAGATTTTATTCATATGGTGATGCATGTTTTTTATTAAATAAAAGTTATGACTGAATTTAATTTTAAAATTAAAAAAAGATGTGGAAATGCAAGATTAGGAATTGTGTTAACAAAAAGAGGAAAAATTAATACACCTGCTTTTATGCCAATAGCAACCCAGGGCGCCATTAAATTTACTCCAATAGAATTCTTAAATGATATTGGCTATGAATTAATTCTTTCAAATACCTATCATTTATTATTAAGACCCGGTTTAGATACCTTATTGAAGTTTGGAGGTGTTTCAGAATTTATGAATTGGAAAAAACCAATGCTTACGGATTCTGGTGGATTTCAGGTTATGTCATTATCCAAATTACGGAAGATAACTAAAAAAGGTGTTAAGTTTCAATCACATATTGATGGAGCTGAACATATTTTGACTCCTGAAAATGTTATAGATTCACAAAATATTATAAAATCAGATATCCAAATGGTTCTTGATGAATGCACACAATATCCCGAGACACACGAAAATGTAGAAAAGTCCATGAAACTTTCCTTGCATTGGGCCGAAAGAGCTAGAAAATATTATTTGGACAACACTAAAAAAAATTATGGGGCTCAATTTGGAATTATTCAAGGTGGAGTTTATGAAGATCTAAGATTGGAATCTATTAAGGAAAACTTATCTTTAGATTTTGAAGGTTACGCTATTGGTGGTTTGGCCGTTGGAGAGGGACATAAGAAGATGATAGAAGTTGTTAACTTTACAGCACCACAACTTCCAGAAGAAAAGATAAGATATCTAATGGGCGTAGGTCGACCAAAAGATATTATTGAATCGGTTTATAGAGGTATAGATATATTCGATTGCGTTATTCCAACAAGGGAAGGAAGACATGGAAATGCTTATGTTGGAACTGATACACTTAACATAAGAAATTCTAAGTTTGAAAATGATAGTTCTCCATTAGATGAGGAAAGCGATTTCTTTGTATCTAAAAACTATTCTAAAGGATATTTGCATCATTTATTGAAAATCAATGATCCGTTAGGCCCTATGTTTATATCTCTTCACAATTTAAGTTATTATTTTAAATTAATGAAAGATATAAGAAAAAATATCAATCTAGGTACTTTTGATGATTTTAGAGAGAGATTTAAATAAAAACATTTATTAATTTTCTTCTGAAGGGATTGTACCGTCTTCATTTTTTTCATTAATCTTAGCTGCGTTAATACATTCTTCCTTATCAATTCCCGCAGCTGTACAAATTAATTCTCCAGCAACAGGAATTTCTTCTTTTGGCGTCGAACAAGAGGCCAATAGAAATATTATAAAAAACCCTAGAAAACTAAACTTCATTTATTCCCTCAAATTTAGAATTACCATATTTATGAAAAATTCAAAATATTATATTTAGTATTAGATTTTATTTGATTTGAATCAAGCAAGCATTTAAAAGTATCTTGAGTGGGCCCGTAGCTCAGTAGGTAGAGCACCTCCCTTTTAAGGAGATTGTCACAGGTTCGATCCCTGTCGGGCTCACCATCCTTAAACCAAGGTCAGCCTTAGTTTTAAGAGATTTTCCACTCAAATTATATTTATCTAATTTTTTGGTTTCTGCAAAGTTTCTGCAAAAAAATTTGTGCTAAATGTAAAAAGGATTACTCTTTGGTTAGATTACTATGACCTTTCTGTAAAGTTAGCGCTTATTGTGTTCGAAGTCCCGTTTAGCCCTAACCAGGTTCGCTGTTGCCCTGTTAATCCTTGTTGAGTTTTTTCGGCTAACAGTACATTCCAGTTAACTTGCGGACGGAGAAATGCCGCCGAATAGTAGCCAAATATAATCGCTCGTTCCTCGTCTTGAGTTACATTTTCTCCAGATGTGTGCCACAACCTCCCATCCATAATGATCAGAGAACCTGCTTTCGCTTCAAACGACAGCATGTTTTCTAGCATATCCTGAGGAACGTCGGCTGCTTTCTCTATGAAATGGCTTTTAGGTAAGTATTTTGTCGCTCCATTTTTAATGTGAATATCATCCAGACACCAAAGGGTATTCATCGACCAAGGCTCAAGCCAAGGACCAGGAAACACGATTCCTAGATCGGAATGTGCGCGCATTGATTTAGCACCAGGCAGCGCTATATTAGCTGTGTAGTTTGAAACGATAAAATCTTCGCCAATAAGATGCCTTACGAATGCAATCGCTTCCGGGCGTCCCATCAATTCTAAAAAAACAGGATCTAGATCTAATAAGTTGAATACTCTGATATTTGAATCATTTTGATCCAGACTAGGAATATAGGTAGGTACACCTCGACGATCACTCTCCCGCGCTGCCGCCAACAGTTTTTTTCTAATTTCCGACACCTCTTCGATAGCAAGAACATCATCCACTACACAAAAGCCATTGGCCTCAAGGTCGTCAATGTAAGTTTTTTGGACCTCTAATCTGTCTTGTGACTTATCAATCTTTGTCAAGTTATGCCTCTATAACTAAAGAATTATCACGCCAATTCATTGCTGACAATATTTCTTGTCATCAAATTAGAAAAAAGGCTAAAGACAAACCATTCATTGCTAACATTATTAATCATAACGATTAAATTAAAGTATAAATAAATAGACCTATGTAGAGCAGGCCAGAGAGATTCGCCTGATAAAAAGAATTGAATAGCTAATCCATAGCGCTTATTCTTTGGTTAGCAAGGAGGAAGATATGGAAAGCGCAAAGGAA
>CAXFAF010000002.1:0-101422 GCA_964001285.1 uncultured bacterium
CCCAGTCAGCTTTATTATTTTTGTCAGCAATTATCATTATTTCACTAGGACCAGCAAGCATATCGATTTGAACATCTCCAATAACCTGCTTTTTTGCTTCAGCCACCCATTTATTTCCTGGTCCTACGATTATATCTACTTTTCTTATAGAATCAGTGCCCCAGGTTAGGGCTGCTATAGCTTGAGCTCCGCCAATTTTATAAATTTTTTCTACTCCACAAATATCTAAAGTCGCAAGTACAAGAGGGTCAATCTCATTGTTTGGACAAGGTACAGTTGCAACAATATTCTTAACACCTGCTATTTTAGCCGGTATAACGCCCATTAAGACTGAACTAGGATAAGAGGCTGTTCCACCAGGAATGTAAATTCCTGCATTTTCTAAAGGGATCCATCTTGTTTTAATTTTAATTGAGTCTTCATCTTCAAAAAAAGATTCAGATGGCATTTGATGATTGTGAAAATTCTCGATTCTACCTTTAGCAACTTTTATGGCATTTATGCTTTCCTGATTACATCTTTTAATTGCTTCTTCAATGTCGTTTTTACTGTAATAAATATTTGTTTCATCACATTCAACATTGTCATATTTTTTTATATACTCAAAAAGAATGTCGTCACCTTTCTCTTTAATACTTAAGATTATTTCTCTGACTTTATCTCTGATTTCATCATCAAAGTTTTGTCGAGAGCTGATGATTTTATTTATTTTTTCAAAAAAGTTTTTATCTTTATGACTAATTATATTTAACATTTAATCCACATCATGATCAGGTTTCCTATTTGTCACCCATGAATCTCCAATATCGGTGAGAAATACTTCTATATTCTCTATTGTTAAATTAATAGCTTTATTTCCAGAAAATTCTATAACAATTGATCCGCTTGGCATTGACGCCACTTCAAATCTTACAGCTAACATTACCAATGTTTCATCTTTATTTTTAGTATTAATGTTTTTCGTTTTAATTTTTTGAACATAATCAAAATGGAGTGCAGATCTTATTCGTTTATTATTTTCTTTTTCGTGACAAAAGCGATTCATTAAAATAGCGAATCTTTTTGATTTTTGTTCATAGCCAAATTCATTAATTTTTATTATGGAGTCCTGACATAATGAAGAAATGATTGTAAGTCCTTCTTCATCAAATGCTTTTAATTTTAATGAACTATCCACTTTATTCTTTAATCCTTTTAATTGAAGCTCCACAATTATTTAATTTTTTTTCTAAATTATAGAATCCTCTATCCAAATGGTAAATCCTACTTATAGTCGTTTTACCTTTTGCCGCTAATCCAGCAATTACTAGAGATGCCGATGCTCTTAAATCTGTTGCCATTACATTTGCTCCTATTAGTTCTTTTGATCCTTTGATAATAGCCTTATCCCCATTAAGTTTAATATTAGCCCCCAACCTTACAAGTTCTTGAACATGCATAAATCTATTTTCAAAAATATTTTCTTTAATTGTAGATTCACCATTTGATAAAGCCACAAGAGACATCATTTGAGCTTGTAAATCAGTTGGAAAACCAGGATAAGGTCTTGTATCTATATTGACCGGAAAAATTTCTTCATCCAATTTTTCTAGTTTAATTGAGTTTGTTGATGTTTTAATTTGTACCCCAGTTTTTTTTAGTAATTTTAGCAATAGTGAAATTTCTTTGTGCCTAGTATTTTTTAGATTTATTTCGCCACCGGTCGCAGCTAATGCTATAGCATAAGTTCCAGTTTCAATTCTGTCTGGTGGAATTTCAATTGTTACGCCTTTCAATTTATTTACGCCCTTAACAGTAATTTCTTTAGTTCCTAGACCTTTAATTTTTGCGCCCATTTCATTTAACATTTTTCCTAATGCAATTATTTCAGGTTCACAGGCTGCATTAGATAAATGTGAAGTTCCATCAGCTAACACCGTTAACATAAGAAAGAAATGAGTGCACCCGACAGATTCTTTTTCTAATTTAAAATCTATACTTTTTATCTCTTTATTTGTTTTTGCTATTACATAACCATCTTCTATTGCAATATTTACTTTCATTTTTTTTAACATTTTTAAATAAATATCTATTGGTCTCGTTCCTATTGCGCATCCTCCAGGAAGGGAAACTTCTGCATATCCTGTTCTTGCAATTAGTGGCCCTAGAACCCAAAAACTTGCTCTCATTTTTTTTACTAATTTATATGTAGCCTGATGGTTGATTATTTCTTTAGTTTTTAATTTAATAGAATTTGCAGTTATATTTATTTTTGACCCTAATGAATCTAAGATGGAGATTAATGTTTGGACATCAGATAACTGAGGTATTTTTCTTAGTATAATTTGTTCTTCCGTTAATAACGAAGCAATCATCATGGGCAGGCTTGCATTTTTTGATCCAGAAATATTAATATCACCGAATAATTTCTTCCTACCATTTATTGATAATAAATCCATTAATAACTTATTTCTTTTCTAACTTATTTTTTTTTATTTGAATTTTTCGTCTTTTTAAATTCTTTTTGAGTGCTTCGTTTAATTTATCTTGCCTTTCGGATGTTTTATTTTTCATTAATATTCTCTATATAAATAATATTCTTAATATATAAGAAATTATATAATAAATAGTAATATAAATTATGGAATCTAATAAGCCCACGTAGCTCAGGGGTAGAGCACTCCCTTGGTAAGGGAGAGGTCAAGAGTTCAATTCTCTTCGTGGGCACCATCATCAATTACACATAAATTTCTTTTTTTATCAATAAATAGCTAATATAATCAAATAGTTATTGAAAGTTGTTTTAAAAATGAATTTTTAGCGGTGATTCGTAAAATTGTATTACTAAAATATAATATATTTTATAATAATATTACAAAAAAACAACCTAATACCATTATCTGTCTATAAAATACTACATATAGTGCATTCATATTATTCTTAAGAATTTGAAAATAAAATACAATATAATGGCTATTTTCTAAAGTTTTCCACAGATAATAATTGAAATGTGTCAAAAATTTGACAAAAAGACGATTGTTTAGTTGACATATTTGCAAGAAAAATATGGAATCTACCCACAGTGAGGATTCGGAGGGATCACACTAACAATGCAAAAGGAGGATTAGCATGCTTAATTCAGCAAAAAACTTTTTACGTGAAGTTGTTCAACTTGGACTTCTTTTAATTGCAGTAGCAGTTGTTCTGCAAGTTATTTTCGGTAGCGCAGTGCCATTCGTTGGCGGCGACATCGTTGGTAACCTAACTGGCCTTATTGGCAGCTTAGGTGACGGAGGACTAGTTGGATTAATTTCAGTAGGAATTATCCTATATCTTCTAGATCGTGCGTAGTTAAGACTACCGCGTTAAGATGTATAAAGGGAGACATTGAAAGATGTCTCCCTTTTTTTATTTTTAGTGTAGAATAATTTTCATTTAAGGAGGAATCAATGTCAGGAACAGGGAAATGTTTATGCGGTGATATAAAACTTGAATTTAATTCAGATCCAAATTTTCATCTTCTATGCCACTGCAAAGATTGTCAGCAAGCAACAGGAAGTCCTGTCGCTTCGATAATAGGATTACCAGAAAGTGATTTTAATATAAAAGGTGACCTTGGAAATTATAAATGCGAAACAAATGTAACAAGATTTTTTTGTAAAAAATGCGGATCACAAATTTATAGCAAGGCAGAAGGTGCCCCAGGTTTAGTTTTGGTAAAAACGGGTGTTCTCGATGAACAACCTTCAATTGATCCTACAATGGTTTGTTGGATAGACAGTAAACCAAATTGGCTAAAAATAGAACATCCAGAAGTTAAGTTTGAAAAAAACCCTGGATGATTATTGTATAATCAGTCATATAATTTTATAAATTTTTAGTTTTAATGTTCTCTAATTATGATTCTTATGATCTTAGGATTGAATACTAATGGAAAAAAACCGAAGACAATTTTTTAAAGGTTTGGCTTTTGCATATGTTTCACTTTATGTAAGTCCATACATTTTGGGTGTTAACCAAAATTTATATGGAAATACACTTAGAGACAATAATTTACCCATAAACTTTAGTAAATTAGGCCCACTTCAGGAGGCAGACAAAAATGGTGTTTGTTTACCTAACGGATTTGAGGCTAATATAATTGCCCGCTCCGGTAAATCATTTGACAGTGGATATTCTTGGCACGGATCACCCGATGGAGGGGCGACTTTTTCTCAGGAAGATGGTGGCTGGATTTATTTAAGTAATAGTGAATTACCAAATAACAAAGGAGGCGTCGGAGCGATACGATTTAATAAGTCTGGTGAAATTATTGATGCCTACTCTGTTCTTGAAGGAAGTAATAGGAATTGTTCAGGCGGAAAAACACCATGGGGTACTTGGCTGTCTGGAGAAGAGCATTCCAGAGGAGTTATATGGGAGGTTTCACCTAATAAAGAAGATGATAATTTTCCAATTGAAAGAGAAGCTTTAGGAATTTTTCAACATGAAGCGGTAGCTGTTGACCCAAAAACTAACTATATTTACATGACTAATGATGAAGAGGGTGGTTTATTCTATCGCTTTAGACCTTCAGGAAAACCAAATAGTGAGGAATTTTACCTAAAAGGGGTTCTTGAAGTTGCAAAATTAACTTCGAGTAAGGATATTTCCTGGATCAAAGTTCCTGATCCCCTTGCAAAAGAAATTCCTATTACTGAACAATTGCCTTATGCAACTAGGTTTAATAGAGGCGAAGGTATGGCGTATTTTAATGGTACAATTTTCTTTGCTACTACAGGAGATCATAAGGTGTGGGCTTATGATGTAGGACTAAATAAAATTAGAGTTTATTATGATGGTAATATTCCAGAAAGAACTAACAATACTAAATCTTGGTTAAGGAGTTGGAAGGATAAAAGCAAAATTAAACCTTTGAGAGATCCTGATGATTTGACAGTAGATCATTTAGGTCATCCAATTGTAGCTGAGGATAGTGATAATATGGAATTATGTATCATTGATAGCACAGGTAAAGCCAAACCAATTTTACGAATAGATGGTCATTGGTTTTCTGAAGTTACAGGACCGGCCTTTTCCCCAGATGGAACTAGATTGTATTTCTCTTCACAGAGAGGTAAGACCGGATCGAGAACCTCCGGCGGATTAACTTTTGAAATTAAAAGAAAAAAAGAATTTACTCTTTAAAGCTTATTGATCAATTATGAAAACTCTTACTAAACCAGTTTTAATTTCTTATGGAGCATTAGCAGTTCCTCTAGCGGCTTTAGGCTTACCTCTGACTGTATATTTACCTCCTTTCTACGAAGGAACAGTAGGTTTAAGTGTTGGAACAGTTGGAATAATATTTATGCTTGCCAGATTCTGGGATATTTTTACGGATCCCATTATGGGGGCATTAGTTGATCGTTATCCTAGTAGGTGGGGAAAAAGAAAGCATTGGATAATGATAGGAATTCCTATTCTAATGATTTCTTCGTGGTATGTTTTCATACCTGGAGAAGATATTAAGTCTCCTCTGTACTTAGCCTTTTGGTTATTCATTTTATATCTTTCATATACATTTGTAGGGTTAACACAACAAGCTTGGGGTGTTGATCTAACTTCAAAATATGATGAAAGATCTAAAGTTTATGGCTGGAGAGAAATGGGTTCTATTTTTGGAATGATGGCAGTTCTCTCATTTCCAGCGATTCTTGAAATATTAGAATATGATTTTAGAATTATGATTGCTGGTATGGGTTATTTTCTTCTTATCGCTTTCCCTATAACGGCCATTATTAGCCTTTTAATAATACCTGACGATAAAAATTCTGAAGGAACATTTTTTCCAAAATTTTCAGATATTACAAAAATTATAAAGGAAAATAATCCTTTAAAAAGAACATTACTTGCTGAGATTTTATGCAGTACAGCTTCTTCAATTGCAGGTTCAACATATATTTATGTTGCGATATATGTTTTTGAGTTAGGAGAAATAGCGAGTCGTATTTTATTTATTTATTTTTTTGCAGGTTTGTTAGCAATGCCTATTTGGATGCTTATATCTTACAGAATAGGTAAACATCGAGCCTTATTTATTTCGGCTTTGCTTTGTGCGGTAGTATTGGCAATTTATTTTCCATTATCCATCTTTATTGATATAAGCGATGCTTTTTGGACGGTTATTATTCTTACTATCCTCTTTGGTGTAGGGTATGGGGCCCCTTTTACTTTAACGAGAGCATTGATGGCAGATATTGTAGATGCTGATGAGTTAAGAAGTGGCGAAAAAAGACCAGCATTGTTTTTTTCAGCTTTAACGACACTATCTAAATTTGGGAGTGCTATAGCTGTTGGAACGGTATATATATATCTTGAGACTGTAGGATTTAGTTCTAATGCTGTCATTTCTCAAGAAATTAAAAATTCATTACTTTTTGCATTTTCATTTTTTCCAATGTTGCTTTATTTCATAGGAGCTTTACTTTGTATAGGCTATGAATTGACTCCCGAAAAACATAAAGAAATTCAATTAGAATTAGAAAATAAAAGTTAATATTGATATTGCTTGCCAAAAGAAAATTCATGGTTAGCTTATTACTTTGGAGGATTTGATATGGGACCATTAGAGGGAATAAAAGTTATAGATATCTCAACAATAGTTTCTGGACCATTAGCAGCATCTATGTTGGGCGATCAAGGGGCAGAGGTAATTAAAATTGAACCGCCTTTTAGAGGTGAGAACGCAAGAGTCATGGGACCAATTAAAGAAGAAATTGGGGCTCTTTTTGCTGTTGTTAATAGATCAAAAAGAAGCCTTGCCATGGATTTAAAGAAAGAGGAGTCCAAGGAAATTATTTTTAAATTAGTTGAGAACGCTGATGTAATTATTGATAATTTTAGACCCGGTACCCTAGAAAGACTTGGCCTTGAATATGATGTTTTAAAAAAGCATAATCCTAAAATTATTCAAATGTCTATCACAGGTTATGGTGAAACAGGCCCTTATTCTAAAAGAAGAGTTTATGATCCTTTAATTCAGGCTACAGCAGGTGTTTCAGATGCCCAATCTCTTGAGGGTCAACCTAAATACATGAAAACACTTATGTGCGATAAGGTAACATCTCTTACAGCTGCTCAGGCAATGACTGCCGCTCTTTACAAAAGGGAAAAAACTAATGAGGGACAGCGCATAACATTGTCTATGCTAGATACTGCATTATATTTTATGTGGTGTGATTCAATGTATAATTATACATGGCATGGTGATGATTGGACGCCTATGCCAAATATCGCCGATTTCTACGAGCCAGTAAAAACTAAAGATGGACATATTGCTCTAGTAGCAATTAACGATAGTGAATTTGCAGGAGTTCTTAAGGCTATAGGAAAAGAAGACCTATTAGAGGATGAAAGATTTTCTACTACTGAAAATAGATTAATGAATGTAATGGAAATGCAGGAAATTCTTTTAAATGCATATTCTGAATTTACTTCAGAAGAATTGGTAAAAAGAATGGAAGAAAATGATGTTCCTGCAGCAAAAATTAATACTCGCGAAGAAGTTTTGACCGATCCCCAAGTTTTAAATAACAATTCAATTATTAGTACTAATAAAGATGGGAAAGAAATTTTAAGGGGTCCAAAACCACCTGCTAATTTTACGGGTACAGATTGTGACGAACCAACTTTTAGTCCGGCTTTGGGACAACATTCTTCTGAAATTCTAAAGGAATATGGTTATTCTGATGAAGAAATTAATTCATTGATTGATAATGAAATAGTGCAAGGAGGAAAAATTGGCTAGCTTAAGGAGTAAATTCTGGGCAAGAGTTATTAGTAAAGAAATAGGAAAAGCTCCTGAAATTAAAGATACCAGTGATATCAGAAAAGATTTTTCTGGCGATAGTAGGATTCTGAGAGCAAATTATTGGAAAAAAGATAAAGAAATTGATTATTCTAACTTTAATATAGAGGACCTACCTGTCCTAAAATTGGAAAATAAAAAAATTAAATCAAATAAAACACTTTTATATCTTCATGGAGGAGGTTATGTGGCTTGTGGTCCAGAAACTCATGGCCCTCTAATAACTCAACTATCTTTAATGGCTAAAACACATGTATTATTTCCCATATATAGATTAGCACCTGAACACCCTTTTCCTGCTGCGATAGAAGATGCTGTTACTTCTTATAAATATCTTTTAGACCAAGGAATAGAACCCAGAGAAATATTTGTGGCCGGAGATTCTGCAGGTGGCGGACTAACAATGGCATTGCTTCAAAAGATTAAGGAAGAAAACCTTCCGAATCCTGCTTGTGCTATCGTTATTTCACCTTGGACCGATCTAACTTTGAGTGGAAAATCAATAATTGATAGGAAGGAAAGAGATCCGATGATTAAAATGGATCCAGGGTCGAATGTGATTGTTGAAGCATATTGTGGAGGAGAAGACCCAAAAAACCCTCTTATATCTCCTATTTTTGCAGACCTTGAAGGAATGCCGCCTATTCAGATACAAGTAGCATCTGAAGAATCAATTTTTGATGATAGCACTAGATTGCGTGATAGATTAAAGGCGTGCAATAATGAAGAAATTGATTTTATTGAATGGGAGGGTTTGTTTCATGTTTTTCAAGCTTTTTGTTCAGGTTGGCTAGGTATTCCGGAGGCTAAAAAATCTATAAGGGAAATGGCAAAATATAGCGATAGATATATTATTTAATAATTTTTTTTATTGATTTGCTAATATGTTCTATAGCTTTTTTAGTTAATTTAATTTCGAGTGGCCAAGAAATAAATCCGTGTACGGCATTATCATATTCAATATGTTCAACTTCGTTACCTGCTTTTTTTAAGGCATCAGCATATGCCCTTCCTTCATCTCTTAATGGGTCACTTAAAACGGTAAGAATATAACTCGGAGGTAGGTTGGTTAGGTCTTTTGCCTTTATGGGTGATACCCTCCAGTCCTTTCTTTCTTTATCATTAGAGAGATAATGTTTATAAAACCAACGCATCAAATCTCTTGATAATATAAAACCTTCAGAATTTTCTTCATATGAATCCAATTCCTTTGTTCCTTCAGTAACTGGGTAGATTAAAACCTGATAACTTATATTTATATCTTTATCATCTCTGGCTATTATTGGCATAACAGCAGCCAAATTACCTCCGGCGCTGTCTCCAGCTACAATTAATTTATCTGTATTAACTTTTAAATCTTTATGATTTTTATTTATAAATTTTATAGCTTCATAACAATCTTCTACTGGAACTGGAAACTTAAATTCTGGAGCTAATCGATACTCAACGGAAAATACTCTGCAACCAGAAGTATTAGATAAATGTCTGCATAAAATATCATGACCATTTCTTGAGCCAATTACCCAACCTCCACCATGAAAGTAAATTATTGCAGGTAATATATCATCATGAGAAGCCCCTTTAGGTAGATAATGGTACATAGGAATAGGTCCAAAAGGTCCATCTGCGCCAATTTCAACCACAATTCCTACCTCAGGTTTTTCATCTTCCTCGCCTGCAGTCCAGGGAATTTGTCTAGCTTCAGTTGGAGACATTTCTTCTATTTTGATACCAACCTCATTTGTTAGATCTAATCTTTCTTGAACCTGTTTATCAAGTTTATAGTTTGCCATTAATTGTTTCCCCCAGGTAACCTAATGTTATCAACTATTTCATAAACTTCAATAGGAGGTGGTTTTGTTATTGATGAGATAGTAATAGCAAAGAAAAAATTAATAAGCATACCAATTACCCCTATTCCTTCGGGCGATATACCAAACAACCAATATTCGGAATTATTTAATTCTGGAGAAATAAATTTAAAGAAGACTATATATGTGGCCGTGAATATAAGTCCTGCAATCATTCCAACAATGGCGCCATGTGAGTTCATTCTTTTTGAAAAGATCCCCATTACAATCGCTGGAAATATTGATGCTGCAGCTAATCCAAAAGCAAAAGCAACTACTTGAGCGACAAAAGCAGGAGGATAAATACCAAACAATCCTGCTATTACTATTGCTGTTGCGGCAGAAATTCTTGCAAGAAGTAATTCCTGTTTTTCTGATATTGAAGGTTTGATAGTTTTTTTCATAAGATCATGACTTATAGCGGAAGAAATAACCAAGAGTAATCCTGCAGCTGTTGATAGTGCGGCCGCAAGAGCTCCTGCGGCTACAAGCGCTATTACCCAGTTAGGGAGCTTTGCAATTTCTGGATTGGCTAAAACCATTATATCTCTATCAATATAAACCTCATTATTATTTGAAGAAGCTTTATTAAGGACTAATCTTTGATTAAACGCTCCTCGTTCATTAGAAAACCTTGGTTTAACTTTTTCTAAGGCGTTCCCTGGTCTGTATTGAATAATTCCATCATCGTTTTTATCTGTCCAAGAAATTAATCCAATATTTTCCCAGTTTTTGAACCATGCGGGAGTTGAGGTATAAGAGGTATTATCAATTGTATTTATAAAATTTAAGCGAGCAAAAGAAGAAACTGCTGGAGCAGTCAAGTATAAGATTGCTATGAAAATAAGAGCCCAGCCTGCTGAAGTTCTTGCATCTCTTACCCTAGGAACAGTAAAAAACCTGACTATCACATGTGGAAGACCTGCCGTTCCGATCATTAAAGCCGCAGTTATACAAAATATATCAATTTTTGCACGTGAAAATTCTGTATATGAATTAAAACCAATATCATTCAAAACAAGATTTAATTTATCAAGCAAATAGATATCTTCTGTTAAAAGTTTTGACCCAAATCCTAATTGAGGAATTGGATTGCCTGTCATTAAAATGGAAATGAATATAGCTGGTACCATATATGCAAAAATCAGAACACAATATTGAGCAACTTGAGTATAGGTTATTCCCTTCATACCTCCTAACACTGCATAAATGAAAACAATTGCCATACCAATTATGACACCTGTATTGATATCTACTTCAAGAAATCGAGAAAAAACAATTCCTACTCCCCTCATTTGGCCGGCTATATATGTGAATGAAATAAAAATTAAACAAACGACTGCTACCAATCTTGCAATATTGGAATAGTACCTATCACCTATAAAATCTGGAACAGTAAATTTACCAAATTTTCTTAAATATGGAGCTAACAAAAGAGCTAAGAGCACATATCCGCCTGTCCATCCCATTAAATAAACAGAGCCATCTCTTCCCATAAAAGATATGATTCCTGCCATAGAAATAAATGAAGCAGCTGACATCCAATCAGCAGCAGTAGCCATACCATTAGCAATTGGATGAACACCACCTCCAGCAACATAAAACTCTCCAGTAGATGAAGCTTTTGACCATATGGCAATTCCAATATAAACCGCGAAAGCGCCGCCAACAATAATGTATGTTAATGTTTGAACATCCATTTAATTACTCTTCAGTCACATCATATTTTTTATCAAGTCTGTTCATCAGAAAACAGTAAATGACAATAAGAAGAACAAAAATTAAAATTGATCCCTGTTGAGCAAACCAAAAACCAAGTTGGAAACCTCCAATTTTAATTTTATCTAATGTATCAGAAAATATTATCCCTGCTCCAAAAGAAGCAAGAAACCAAATGATCAAAAGAGACGAAACTATTTTCAAATTTGATTTCCAATAGGAGTATTTATTTAGATTAGTATTTTTCATTTGTTTATTACGAAATGACATATGGTAACAAGAAAACTGAAATTAATGCAATAATGATAATTCCAATAATATTTAAAACTACACCACTTATCATCATGGAGCGTATACTTATAAGACCTGATCCATAAACAATTAGATTTGGAGGAGTGGCTACAGGTAGCATAAATGCACAACTTGCTGCCAAAGTAATTGAAGCCCCAAACATAACTGGGTCTTCACCTAGCCCAATTGCTAAGGCTGCTATAACTGGAAGAAAAACACTTGTTGTTGCAATGTTTGAAGTTAATTCAGTTAAGAAAACTATTAGTGTAACAGAAGCGAAAATAAGAGCCATAAGACCTAAAACACCGAATGGCTCAAGACCATTACCCAACCACGCAGCCAATCCTGTTGATGCAACCGCGTTTGCAAGACTTAAACCTCCTCCAAAAAGTATTAAAAGATTCCAAGGAACTTTCTGAGCTGTCTCCCAATCCATCAATTTGCCATCTTTATCGCCGTCTGGAATTAAGAATAAAGTTATAGCAGAAATCATAGCGATAACATGATCGGTTAAATTAGCTAAGAATGGTATCAATTGTAATAAATCCCTAAACATCCAAGATGCTGCAGTGATAGCAAATATTATTGCTACTCTTTTTTCGGCTATTGTCATTGGTCCTAACTTTTCGTGCTGTGTTTGTAGGTGAAGAGATGTTTCTGTTCCTTTAGAAAAGCCTGTAGAATAAACAACTTTGGTCAATGCAAACCATGAAAGCGGAAGAAGAAAAAGGACAACTGGTAAACCGACAGTCATCCATTCACGAAAACTAATCTCAACTCCGTAATTATTTTCTATAAAACTTGCAAAAATTGCATTAGGAGCTGTCCCGACTAAAGTTGCCATACCCCCTATACTTGCCGCATGTGCAATTCCTAGAAGCAATGCTTTAGCAAAATCAGAGCTTTGCTCTTTTACTTCGTTTTGTTCGTTAATAATATGCGCTACTGATATACCAATTGGAAGTAACATTAGAGTGGTTGAAGTATTCATCATCCACATAGAAAGAAAAGCACTTACAAACATAAAACCACCTATTAATGTTGGTCCAGTTTTGCCAGCAAATCTCAAAATATTTAGTGCTATCCTTTCATGAAGATTTGATTTTTGAATACTTAATGCAAGGATAAACCCGCCAAGAAATAAAAAAATATTTTTATTTGCATAAGGAATGGCGGTTTCTGAAAAGCTAGAGATTCCTAGTAAAGGAAAAAAGACTAATGGAAATAATGCTGTAACGAACAATGGTATGGCTTCAGTTGCCCATAAAACAGCAATCAAAACAGCAACAGCAGCAACATGCCAGGCTTCTATACTCAGGTCATAAGGTTTAGGGGATAAGAACAAAACTAAGAATAAAATAGAACCTACCAATAAACCGATATTTAGATTTGATAAAATTTTTTTCATTGATCTTTATTAAAATGTTAACAGTAATTTATTTATAAATTTTTAAATTTAAAAGGATAGAATTTAATAAATTTTTATGATTATGTTACTATAAATTATTTATAGCCAGGGGTAATTCAATGGGAAATCAAATAATTAACAGAATGTTAAAATTAAAAACTAGACCTATGATGGGTGAAGTTTCATCAGATAACTTTGAGCTAGTTGAGGAGGAAGTAAGAGATATTGAAGATGGCGAAATATTGGTTAAAAACCTTTATTTATCATTTGATCCAACACAAAGAGGTTGGTTAAATGATGTTCCATCTTATATTCCTCCAGTTGAAATTGGCGAGGTAATGAGAGCCGGTTCAGTTGGAAGAGTAATTGAGTCAAAAAATGAAAATTTTTCTCCAGAAGATATTGTTCAAGGATCTTTTGGTTGGCAGGAATATGCTATTTCTGGTGGAAGTTCAGGTTTTATGCCACCTCAAAAACTTCCTGAAGGAATTTCTCCAACATCTGCTTTAAGTATCTATGGTATTACAGGATTAACTGCGTATTTTGGAATGCTTGATATAGGTAAACCTAAAAATAATGATACTGTTCTTGTTTCTGGAGCTGCCGGCGCTACAGGTTCTGTAGCCGGACAAATTGCAAGAATTAAGGGCGCTACTAATGTAATTGGTATTGCAGGAGGGCCAGAAAAGTGTAAATGGGTAGTTGATGAAGCTGGCTTTGATAGTTGTATAGATTATAAAAATGAAGATGTAGGTCAAAGAATTACTGAATTAGCTCCTAAAGGTTTGAATGTTTATTTTGATAATGTTGGCGGTTCAATTCTTGAGTTAGCACTCGGCAACATCACCCAAAAAGCAAGAGTTGTAATGTGCGGAGGAATCTCATCAGGATATACTATGGAAAGATTAGCACCGGGACCTTCAACTATATTTAACCTGATTATTCAAAGAGCGAGAATGGAAGGTTTTATCGTAATTGATTATGCCGAACAATTTCCCAATGCAATAATGGAATTAGCAGGTTGGGTTGCTGAAGGAAAAATAACTTATAGGGAAGATATCGCGGAAGGTCTTGAAAACTGCCCTGGAACATTAGCTAATTTATTTAAGGGAAAGAACTTTGGCAAACAACTGCTTAAGCTTTCTGACTAAATTAGCTAGATAAATTCTTAAATAAATCTATTGTAGAATAGAATTCTTCAATTGTTTCATTAATTATATCCTTAACGGATTTTTCTTTTTCTATTCTTCCTGCTACCTGACCAGTCAGTGCTATGGAAGCTTCCATATCCCCACCAAAATACAAATCGAGAGCAGTACCAAATTCCTGCATAGCATTAACATCATCGTTTTTTTCAAGAAGATTCGTTTTTTCAGTTCTAAGCGCTCGTAATGCGGGACTTGAGAATCTATTAAGTAAAACAGTTGATTGGTCGTCAGCTGAAAAGATAGCCCCCTTCCAGTTTTCATGAACTGGCGATTCTTTTGAAGAAACCATTCTTGTTCCCATCTGAATACCTTCTGCTCCTAAAGAAAAAGCAGCAGCCATAGTTTTCCCATCAACGAAACCGCCTGCAGCTATAATTGGTACATTAACTTTTGAACAAACTAACGGTAAAAGAACCATCGATGCTACACCATTTGGACTTTTGAATCCTCCTCCTTCAAATCCTTCAACAACTAGACCATCAACACCCGCATCAATTGCCTTAAGTGCCGCCGAAAGAGAAGGAATAACATGAAAAACAGTTAAACCTGCATCTTTTAAATCAGCACAATATTTATTTGGATCTCCTGCAGAGGTAGTTACAAATTTAACACCCTGATCAATAATAAAGCTCACTATATCTGGATCTCTTACAAAAGCTTGAGCGATATTCACACCGAAAGGTTTATTTGTTTTTTCTTTCATTAGCTTTATTTCTTCTCTGATTGCATCCAGCTCTCCTGATGATGTTTCAATTATTCCTAATCCTCCAGCCTCAGAAACAGCAGATGCTAATTGTGACCTTGCAATCCAACCCATTGGCGCTTGAATAATTGGATAATCAATTCCTAGCATTTCTGTTAAACGATTTTTAATAGGTTTCATTTTTCTGATTCCTTAGTAATATAATACATTACGATTTTTTATAGTTTATAATAGCAAACATGACATTCAACAAATTACTTAATTTTTTTAATGAAAAAATCATTTCTAAGGGTCGTAACAAAATAATACAACGATTTGTTAGTGAAAATAACTTATTGGCTCAAAGAAAGAAAAAAGAAAAAAAACGTATTACAGAAAATAGGCTGCATGAAATTTACTATTTCCATCAAGTTGATGATCCTTATTCACTTTTAATTTTATCAACTATAGAAGAATTAAAAAACAGATATAATATAAAGTTATCCTGTATACTAGTTGGCGAACCACCTAAAGAAACGATTCATGAACCGAATATGTATGAATTACATTGTTTAAATGATGTAAGGAATATGGCCCATTGGTATGGAATTGATAATCAAATAAAGGATTACCCGCCAGAAAAAGTAATACAAGATGCTAATAAAATTCTATCCTCATGCGATGAGAAATCCTTTATTAACCTGGCAATTGGCGTTTCTAAAAGTATTTGGTTGAAAGATTCTAATGCGCTTGAAAATTATTTATCGGATAACATGAAAAGTGACAGTGAGGTAAGAAATATTCTCCAAGATGGTGACCAGTTAAGAAAAGAGAGTGGTTATTATTTCGGTTCCGCTTTTCATTATGAAGGTGAAAATTATTGGGGGGTAGATAGACTTGATCATTTAGAGGATCGGTTAACTGACTTAGGTCTAAAAAAGACTGATTCAGAAGGTTATATTTCTAGGAGAAAAGAAATACATCTTAATAAAGATAATATAGATAGAAAATTAATCCTTAACTTCTATCCTTCTCTTAATAGTCCTTATACTTATATAAGTTTTCCAAGGGTAAAAAGTTTAGCTCAAAAATATTCATTAAGAATTGTTACAAAACCAGTTTTGCCGATGCTTATGCGTGGTATGAGTATACCAAGATATAAGGTTAAATATATTTTAAGTGATGCTGCCAGAGAAGGAAGAAAATATGGGACAATCATAAAAGATGTTTATTCCCCTTTAGGAGAGCCTGCTGAAATGGCTTACTCTTTATTTCCTATAATTGATGAGTTAGGAAAAGGTTTTGATTATATACAGAGTTTAACTAAAGCCTCTTTTCATGATGGAGTAAATATAGGAGATAAAACTTTTTTAAAGGATTTAGTTAATCAACTAGATCTTTCTTGGGAAAATGTGAGTACAGAATTAAATTCTGATATTTGGCGAGCAATTTTAAAAGATAATTTAGAGGATATGTATTCTGGTAATTGTTGGGGTGTACCATCTTTCAAATTAACTGATGAAGATGGTAAGAATTCCTTTTATCAGTGGGGGCAAGACAGATTGTGGCTTATAGAAAATGAGGTTATTAGAAGATTAAATTAACCGCCAGTAACAGACATATGTCTTTCTATCTTAGGTAATTCTGATCGAGATTTAATAGAAAACTCATGTTTTTCAGGTTTTTTTCGCATAGCAAGATCAATAGCGTCATTTAATTTATTTCTATCACCTGATCTTAAAATTTCCTTAAAATCAATTTTATCATCTTGACCTAGGCACATATACAATAATCCCGTGCAAGTTATTCGTATTCTGTTGCAACTACTGCAAAAATTATTAGATAGGGGTGTGATGAATCCTATATTCTTGTTTGTTTCTAAAGCGGTATAATAATTTGAGGGTCCTGAAGTTTTGTAATTACTTTTCTTTAAAGTAAATTTATTTTCAATTATCTTTTTCATTTTATTAATTGAAAAATATTGATCAAAACGATTATCTTCGATCTCACCCATCGGCATCGTTTCAATCAAGCTAATGTCAAAATTATTTGAATGTGACCAAGAAATAATATCTGTAATTTCATCAACATTTATATTTTTAAGGACAACAGTATTAATTTTTATTTTAAAGCCAATTCTTTTAGCTTTATTTATACCTTTTAAAACTTTTTTTAGGTTGTTCCTACGAGTTATTTCTTGAAATCTCTTTTCAGACAGAGTGTCTAAAGAAATATTAATTCTTTTGACTCCTGATTTATATAATTCTTCGCCATACTCCTCTAGCAAAGTTCCATTTGTAGTCATAGTTATTTCATCAAGGGTATTATTTTTTTTGTAGTAATTAATATTTGATATAAAATCTAAAATACCCTTTCTAACAAGAGGTTCTCCTCCAGTTAATCTAATTTTTTTAATTCCCCTTGATATGAATTGTTCACATAATTTCTCCAGCTCATTAAATGAAAGGATATCTTTCTTGGGAAGAAATTTCATTTTTTCTGGCATACAATATGTGCATCTCAAATTGCATCGATCCGTTACAGAAATTCTTAAATAATCTATTTTACGGCCAAAGCTATCGGTAAGAACATTTGAATGTCTTGGGATTTTAAGCATAATTTGTGAGTATAATATAAAAAGTAAAAATATTGTAATTTAAAAAACTTAAAAAACCCTATTTTGCTTGATAATATTGACTATATGCAAAAAACATGCCATTTAAATATAATTAACCGATAAATTTATCATGCCTAAGATTTCTTTAATACAAGATATAAAACAAAGTCAAAAAATGGCTTTGACACCTCAATTGCTCAAGGCAATCAAATTGCTTGAATTAAACAATATTGAATTAGACAATTATCTTGAAAAAGAAATCCTTGATAACCCTTTATTGGAGAAAGAAAATAATGATGAAGTTGATTTAAGAGATGATTCTTTATTAGATAGTGAAGATTTTAATGATGTGAAAGATAATGACTCAGATTTTTTTGAATATATTGGGGAGAGTGCACCTGTTTTCGATACAAGTAATTTATATGACAGTTCGAGTAGTAATAAAAAAATAAATAATGTTTTAGAGGAGACCTTGCCTTCAAAAAAAAGTCTATTCGAAAATATTTTAAATCAAATAAATATAACTTTTGAAACTAAGATAGACCGACTTATTGCATCGGCAATATTAGAATTTATTGAACCTAATGGTTATTTGAAAGTATCTATAAATGAGCTTTCGGCTGATTTGAATATTAGCCCACTAAAAATAGAAAAAATATTACTTACATTAAAGACTTTTGAGCCAGTAGGTATTTTTTCTCAGAATTTAGAGGAGTTTTTAGCAATCCAATTAAAAGAAATGGGTTATTTAGGTAAAACTACAAAAATTTTAATCAATAATCTATCTAAGTTAGCAACTGGTAATATTAATTCTTTAGTAAAAGATTGTGGTGTTGAAAAAGATGTTGTTTTAAAAAAGTTGGATTATATAAAGAGATGTCAATCAGCTCCGATTGATATTAATGATTATTTAAAAATTGAAACTTATCCGCCAGATATTATTGTTAAGAAAATAAAAAGTAATTGGATCGTAAGTTTAAATGAAGAGACGCTTCCAAAAGTAGTTGTTTTATTAGGATATTGGGAAGAATTATCAAAAAAGAAATTATCTAAGGATGATAAGAAATATCTTGCTTCAAATCTTATCTCTGGAAAGGGTATAGTTAAGGCTCTTGAGCAAAGAGCAGCCACAATCTTAAAGGTTTCAAATGCTATAATGAAAAGGCAGGTAAGGTTTTTAGAAGAAGGCATCATGTTTATAAAACCTTTAAAGTTAAAGGATATAGCAGAAGAATTGGATATTCATGAAAGTACTGTATCTCGTATTACAAATTCAAAAACAATATCAACACCACGTGGAACCTATGAGCTTAGATTCTTTTTCTCTACATCCTTAACTAGCTCAATGGATTTAGGCGGTTTATCTTCTAAAGTTGTGAAAGAAAAAATTTTACAACTTATAAATCATGAAGACATGAATGTTTTATCGGATAATAAATTATCGATTTTATTAAAAAGCCAAGGAATTAATGTTGCCAGGAGAACTGTCACGAAATATCGAGAAGAAATGAATTTACCTCAATCACATAAGAGAAAAAGATTGAAACTATTAGCTGTTTAGGTTTTGATCATTTTTCTTTTTTCTAACTCTTTAATTTCTTCTTCACTATAGTTAAGTTCAGTTAAAATCTTTATTGTATGTTGGCCTATTTCTGGAGCAACTTTAGGATCTTTTTTGTTTTCCCCTTTCATATAAACTGGACTATCTATTGTGTATAAATCTTCTCGATCAGTATAATTTTTAAATAAATCATTTTCCTTTATTTGAATATCATCAATGTGATCATTTGGTTCTGATATTGGTCCAAAAGTTACACCTGATTTTTGGAATAAGGATTGCCAGGCTTTCCAATCTTTCTTTATAAATTCTTTATCTAGTATCTCCATTAATTCTAGAGAATGCTTTGCTCTTTTTTCTCTTGAGTTAAATCTTTTATCTTCTTTTAGATCTTCTCTATGTAAACAATTTAATAATAAAGGCCATTCCCTCTCTTCGTTAAGCATTACCAGAATAAACCATCTATCATCTTTACATTTATATTTCTCTGCAAGAGCTCCTTTAGTTCCTCGACCATCGTTATTAATAAAATTAGCTCCGCACAAAGCTGCTTGAATAAAAATTCCATTTGACCATAATCCATTTGCCAAAAGAGATGATGAAACCTCAGAACCTTCACCTGTTATTTCTCTTTTATAAAGCGCCATCATTATTGATCCAAAAAGAGCAGAAGCTGTCGGGTGGTCACCCATGCCTGGAGCAGGAGAATTAGGCATCGCGCTTGAATCACTTCTGATTGCATGCATAAGGCCTGACCTTGCCCACCAAGCTGTTGCATCATAACCAGTTCTGTCTTTTTCGGGACCTGATTCTCCATAAGGAGATAGTGATGCGTATATAAGTTTTTTATTTAGCGCCATCATTTCTTCAGGATTAATTTTTAATTTATCTCGAATAGGGAAGGGATAATTCGTAATAAATATATCCGCTTTAGAAACTAAGTTATGCAGAATTTTTTGCGCTTCATCAAATTTAAGATCTATTGCTAAACTTTCCTTGTTTCTACTAGTTAATAACCATGGATAATTTTCATCACTCTCAGGAAGACCAGGTAACCTTAAAAGTCCTCGATAACTATCGCCAGCCTCAGGGGGTTCAATTTTTATAACCCTCGCTCCGAAATCTGATAAAATTGTCGCCGCTGCTGGACCCGCAATATAACTTGCGCAATCAATAACAAGAATTTTGTCTAATAAATGGTCCATTTTTTGATTAAATGATAATTTTTTTTTACTATTTATGCAATTAAACCTTTATAAATAGCTGATATTATAATTTTAAAAAAAGATGACAGATAAAATTAAACCAAATTCATATGCCGCCCTTGATGCCGCTCACCACTTCCACCCATACTCCAATGCGAGGAAAATAGAAGATCTAGGGCCAATGGTTATAGAAAAAGGTAAGGGTATTAAGGTCTGGGACGATCAAGGAAATGAGTATATTGAAGCCATGGCGGGCTTATGGTCTGTTGCTGTAGGATTTGGTGAAGATCGACTGGTGGAGGCAGCTAAAAAACAGCTTGAAACATTACCATATTACCATTCATTTACCCATAAATCCCATCCATCTGTAGCTGAGTTATCCCAAAAACTGACTGATATGGTTGGTTTGGGGATGACACATGTTCATTATACAAATTCAGGTTCTGAGGCAAATGATTCAGCTATGAAAATGATTTGGTACTATAACAATGCTTTAAATAGACCTAAAAAGAAAAAGATAATCTCTAGGATGAAGGCATATCACGGGATAACAATAGCCTCAGGTAGCCTAACTGGTATACCTATGATGCATAACGATTTTGACCTTCCTATTGATGGCGTGCTTCATACAAGATGCCCACATTATTGGAGAGAAGGTGAGGAAGGAGAGACTGAAGAGGAATTTGCAACTAGATGCGCTAATGAATTAGAAGACCTTATATTAAAAGAAGACCCAGAAACTGTAGCTGCATTCTTTGGTGAGCCCGTAATGGGGGCCGGAGGCCTTATAGTTCCTCCAAAAACATATTGGAAAAAAATACAAGAAATTTGCAAAAAATATGATGTTTTAATAGTCGCAGACGAAGTTATAAATGGCTTTGGGAGAACTGGTAAAAAATTTGCTTGTGATCTTTATGGAATAGAACCAGATTTTCTAATTTTATCCAAACAAATTACTTCAAATTATATACCTATGGGTGTTGTTTTGCTGACCAATAGAATTTATCAAGCGATTGCAGATAATACTGTTAAAAATAACCTCTACGGAAGTGGATTTACTTCATCAGGTCATCCTGTTGCATGTGCAGTGGCTTTAGCAAATATTAAAATATTGGAGGAAGATGGTTTGATGGATAGAGTTCCAATTCTTGAGCCTATTTTTCAACAGAGGCTTAAGAATCTAGAAGAAAAGGAACTAGTTGGAGAGGCAAGAGGTGTAGGGTTAATGGGCGCTGTTGAATTAGTCAGTGATAAGAAAACGCTTTCTACATTTGATCCTATAGGCAGTGCTGGGCCTGTTCTAGCTGAAGTTGGACATAGCGAAGGCATAATTCTAAGGGCTATTGGTGATGTCTTAGCAGTATGTCCACCATTAATTATTACCGAAGATGAAATAAACGAATTATTTGATAGATTTGAGAGAACTCTTGATAAAGGTTTAGAGGCGATTATATAGTTAACAAATCTCAAGTATTATTTTGCCAATATTTTTATTATCAGACATTATTTCATGAGCCAAATCAACATCAGTTATATTCATAGATTTATAAATTATTGGTTTAATTTTTTTTTCTTCAAAAAGCGGCCAGACATTTTTATACAATTGAGACATTACTTGGCCTTTAATTTCTATTGAACGAGCTCTAATTGTAGATCCAATTATTTTCTGTCTTTTCATTAAAATATGACCAATATTTAATTTTGCATCTGTACCGCCAAGGATTCCTATAATTATCAATCTTCCGTCTATAGAAAGATTCTTAAGATTTTCATTAAAATAATTACCGCCAACTGGATCTAAGATTATATCTAAACCGTCGGGACAATATTTTTCAAAGGATGGAAAAGAGCTGTCTAATCTAACAAAACCTTCCTCACAACCCAAGTCTAAACAAAAATCAACTTTTTCTTTGTTGCCAGCTGTAACATAAGTAGTACAATCAAATTCTCTGCAAAGTTGAATTCCAGCAGTTCCAATGCCGCTAGCTCCAGCATGAAATAAAACTTTTTCACCTTTTTTCAAATTACCTTCCATAAATAAATTAAGCCAACATGTAGCAAATACTTCTGGTATAGCTGCACATTCTGTGAGAGAGATATTTTTAGGAACTGGAAGGGCTTGGATTTCAGGGCAGCATACATATTCAGCATAACCACCACCAGCTAATAGAGCTGTTACTTCTTCGCCAATTTTTCTTTTTTTTACTTTTTTACCTATCTTTTCAATAACACCGCTACATTCTAGCCCAAGTATCTGACTTGCACCTGGCGGAGGGGGATAAAGACCTATCTTTTGAGCTAGGTCAGCTCTGTTAACTGCTGTTGCTTTAACTTTTATAAGAATTTCATGATCTTTACAATTAGGGATAGCGGTTTCTTCCCAAGACATTGTGCCATCATTTATTAAAATAGCTTTCATTAATTTTTGTTTTGTCGACTTTCAATTAACTCATCAACTACTGCTGGTTCTGCTAGCGTGGAGGTATCACCAAGATCTGAATAATCATTGGCAGCTATTTTTCTTAAAATCCTTCTCATTATTTTTCCAGATCTTGTTTTAGGTAAGTTTGGAGCAAATTGAATTAGGTCAGGACTCGCAATCGGACCTATTTCTTTTCTTACCCAAGCTACAAGACTCTTTCTTGTTTCATCATCCCCTTCTTCCCCCGAATTAAGCGTTACATAGGCATAAATACCTTGTCCTTTTATATCATGAGGATAACCAACTACAGCCGATTCAGAAACTTTTTCATGAGAGACAAGTGCGCTTTCTACTTCTGCTGTTCCCATTCTATGTCCAGAAACATTTATAACATCGTCGACTCTTCCTGTTATCCAGTAGTAACCATCATCATCTCGTTTACATCCATCACCAGTGAAATAATAACCATTATATTGGCTAAAATAGGTTTCGATAAATCTTTTGTGGTCTCCATATACAGTTCTCATTTGTCCTGGCCAGCTGTCAGAGATACAAAGGTTTCCTTCATTCTTTCCTTTAAGTTCTTCACCTTCAGCATTAAGCAGAACCGGTTTTATTCCTGGTAAAGGCTTTGTTGCTGATCCCGGTTTAAGATCTGTAGCACCTGGAAGAGGGGATATTAAAGTTGCCCCTGTTTCCGTTTGCCACCATGTATCTACAATTGGACATTGACTCTCCCCAACAACATTATAATACCACATCCACGCTTCAGGATTTATAGGTTCACCAACTGTCCCTAGAAGTCTTAAGCTTGACCTTTTTGTTAATTTAACTGGTTCATCTCCTTCTTTCATAAGGGCTCTTATAGCTGTCGGAGCAGTATAAAAGATATTAACATTATGCTTGTCACAAACTTCCCAAAATCTTGATGAAGTAGGATAGTTTGGGACTCCTTCAAACATTATAGTTGTTGCTCCATTAGATAATGGCCCATAGATTATATAAGAATGACCAGTAACCCAACCTACATCAGCTGTGCACCAATAAATATCTCCATCGTGATAATCAAATATTATTTCATGAGTGTATGAAGAATAAACCATATATCCTCCAGTTGTATGAAGCACACCTTTTGGTTTACCTGTTGATCCGCTTGTATAAAGGATAAAAAGAGGGTCTTCAGCACTCATTTCTTCAGGGGGACAATTGTCATTTGTTGATTCTATTGCTTCATGATACCAAACATCACGATCTTCTTTCATATTAATTTGTCCACCTGTTCTTTTAACTACAAAAACATTTTTAACTTTTGGACATTGTTCTAGGGCTTTATCTGAATTTTCTTTCAATGGAATTTTTTTTCCACCTCTAATTCCTTCGTCAGCAGTAATTAGGAAGTTTGATTCACAATCGAGAATTCTTCCAGCTAATGAATCAGGTGAAAATCCACCGAAAACAACTGAATGAACCGCTCCAATTCTTGAGCAAGCTAACATTGCATATGCCGCTTCGGGTATCATTGGCATATAAATTGTTACTCTATCACCTTTTTGAACTCCATAATTTTTTAACATATTAGAGAATCTAGAGACTCTATGATGGAGTTCTTTATATGTTATTTTTAAAGAATCATTTGGATCATCGCCTTCCCATATAATAGCTATTTGATCTCCTTTATTTTCTAGATGTCTATCAATACAATTATAACTTGCATTAAGTGTTCCATCGTAAAACCACTTAATATCAACATTTTTATTAGACCAAATGACATCTTTAATTTTAGTATAGGGTTTTATCCAATTAATTCTTTGGCCAATCTCTTTCCAGAATTCTTCAGGATTTTCTTCTGCAAACTTATAAGTTTCTTCATATGAATCTTTATTGATATGAGCTTTATCTTTAAAGTTTTTAAAAACAGGTATTTTTATTTCTTCGCTCAAATTCGTCTCAATATCTATAATTCATTTTTTAGTAATTTTATTACACCAGAAAAATCTAGATTATCGTGCCCATTTTTTTCCATGTCCTCATATATAGATGTTGCTTTTTGTCCTAGGGGAGTTTGTGAATTGGAAAAAGAAGATGCTTCTTGCGATAATCTTAAGTCCTTCAACATCAGTGCCGCTGAGAAACCTGGTTTATAATCGTTATTTGCAGGACTTGTTGGAACCGGACCTGGTACAGGGCAATAACTAGTCATTGACCAACATTGACCTGATGCAGTTGAAGCTATATCGAAAAAAGTGGAGGCGTCTAAACCTAAATTTTCAGCCAAATTAAATGCTTCAGATGTTCCTATCATTGATATAGCTAAGAGCATATTATTTGCAATCTTAGCAACTTGACCATTTCCTGGCTGACCTGCATGAATTACATTTCCACCCATAATATCTAGAAATTCTTTAGCTTTTTTAAAAGCTTCAGCGTCTCCACCAACCATGAATGTTAATGTTCCTGCTTCAGCGCCAGTTACACCTCCGGACACAGGCGCATCAAGCATATTTAGATTTCTTTCATTAGCTTCTTTTTCAACTTCTCTAGAACTTTCGACATCTATTGTTGAGGAATCAATTAAAAGCAAGTTATCCGGGGCATTATTTATAATACCATCATCTCCAAGGTAAATTCCTTTAACATGTTTACCTGATGGAAGCATACTGATAACAATTTCAGATTTTTGTAAGGCGCTTGGAATATTTTCCTCTTCTTGTCCACCAGCTTCAAGAAATTGTTTCATTTGACTTTCCACAAGATCAAAACCAAAGACATTATGATTTGCTTTAAGTAGGTTTTTAGCCATAGGAAGGCCCATATTACCTAAACCGATAAATGTTATTTCTGCCATAATTACCCCTTATTAAAATTTAATTCTTTATCACCTAAATTATCGAAAAATTTTTCAACATCCTTATCTTTTATTTTGCTTATAGTGTTAGGCTTCCATTTTGGTTCGTTATCTTTTTCAATAATAAGCGCTCTTACACCTTCATAAAAATCGTGATCAGACATTACTCTTTCAACCATACGATATTCCATTCTCATACATTCCTCAAAGTCATTTTTTGCACCATCAGTTATTTGTTTGAATACGATTTTTAAGGATGTTGGTGATTTAGAATTGATGGTTTTAAAAAGTTTCTGAGCGAATTCAGATTCATCGTTTTCTAGTTTTTGAAAAATTTCTTCAAGATTATTACCTGAAAATAAATTTTCAATAATTAGTGAGTTAGTTTTAAAATTTGAGTCACCTGGACCTGTATTGTATTTTTCTAAAATATCTTCTGGTAGGAGCCCTTCTGATAATTTTATTATTAGTTCTTCGTAATTTTTAGATTCTATATAGTATTCTGCAATTCCTAAATAAATTGCATCGGACGCGTTTAGTCTACTTCCTGTTAAAGCTAAATACATACCGGCATTTTTTTCTAATCTAGACAAAAAATAACTACCTCCAACATCTGGAAAGAGACCAATGCCAGTTTCTGGCATAGCAAAAGAATAATTTTCACCTGCAACTCTATGTGATCCATGAACTGAAAGCCCAACACCACCGCCCATTACTATTCCATTAACAAATGAAATATAGGGTTTTGGGTATGATTTTATTAATTGATTAAGTTGATATTCTTCATAATAAAAACCTGTAGCTCTATCATCCCCGCTTTTCCCCCATTCATATAATGCCCTGATATCGCCACCAGCACAAAAAGCTTTATCTCCAACAGCTGTGACAGCAATTGAAGTAATGTTTTGATCTTTTTTCCAGGCTTGTAATTGAGGGTAGATTTCCCTAACCATTCTTAGTGTTAAGGCATTTAAAGCTTCTGGTCTGTTCAGAGTTATAAGACCGAGAGAACCTCTTTTTTCAAGAAAGACCTCTTCACTACTCATTTATTTTCCTTAAGGATCTCTCGAGCTATTATTACTCTCATGATTTCATTTGTCCCCTCTAATATTTGATGAACTCTTAAGTCTCTTAGGTTTCTTTCAAGAGGGTAATCCTTTAAATATCCATAACCGCCATGAATTTGAAGGGCTTCATTTACAATATTAAAACTTGCATCAGTTACAAATCTTTTTGCCATCGCAGCAGCTTTTGTTTTGTCATGAGTATTTTCATCTACTTTTCTAGCTGCATCTCTTAGTATTAATCTTGATGCCTCTAGGTCTGTAGCCATATCTGCTAATTTAAATTGAAGGGCTTGAAATTCTTGTATTTTTTTTCCAAATTGTTCTCTTTCACCAACATATTGGATAGCTCTATCATAAGCTGATTGCGCAGTTCCGAGAGAGCATGCTGCAATATTTAATCTACCACCATCCAAACCCATCATCGCAATCTTAAAACCATCACCTTCATTACCAATAAGATTTTCGACTGGAACTTTACAGTCTTCAAAAATCACCTGAGAGGTTGGTTGAGAATTCCATCCCATTTTCTTTTCTTGGCTGCCAAAAGATAAGCCTTCTGCATCTTTTTCAATTACAAGTGTTGATATTGAATTTTCATCTGTTTTCACCATTGTTACATAAATATCCGAAAATCCTCCACCAGATATGAAGGATTTTGTCCCATTAATAATGTAATAATCGCCTGACTTCTCAGCTTTGGTTCTTAAACCCCCTGCATCAGATCCCGCGCCTGGTTCAGTAAGGCAATAGGAGCTAATTTTATTTAGAGAACATAAATCAGGAACAAAACGCTCTTTAACATTTTGATTGCCAAAATTATCAATCATCCATGTAGCCATATTATGAATTGATAAAAAGGCTGCCGTTGAAGTACAACCTTGACTTAAACCTTCAAAAATTAATGTTGAATCAAGCCTGGTCAATCCTGAGCCACCCATATCCGGAGTAACATAAATTCCTGCAAAGCCTAATTGAGCTAACTCTTTGAGCGTTTCAACTGGTAGGATTTTTTCTTCATCCCATTTTTCTGCATTGGGAGCCATTTTTTCTATAGCAAAATTTTTTGCTACATCATAAAAAGCTGTTTGTTCTTCAGATAGTTCCATAAATTTTCTTCATTTGAAAAAGATTTAATTAGTTTATTTATTCATTACTTCACCAAAGAGTTCTTCGTCCGATATTAACTCTTTGGTTTTGTCTAATGGTTTTGAAACCCATGTTTCATTAATTAAATCTCTCCAAGAAATATTATTATTAGTACCATTGCCTCCCCAAGACCCGCACCCTAAAGAGAATGTTTGTCTCATGCCGTTCCATAGATTTCCACTATTAGATGCTGCTTGTGGTTGATTTACCATTACTCGAGAAGTTTTAGTTATGTTGGCTAATTTCATAATATTATCATCGCTATTTGAATATATACCGCATGAGTGACCTTGTCCTTGGTAGGACTGGATATTATTTGTTAACTCGATAGCATGGTCAATGTTTTTTGCCTTATAAAGAGCCATAACCACTGAAAGTTTTTCACCTGAGAATAAGTGATCAGGTCCCCAACCATCCTCTGGAACAATATAAAATTCGGTGTTTTCTGGGATGTTCATTTCAGCCATTTCAGCAATTTTGCCAGCTGGTTGAGCAACAATTGCTGTATTTAAATGTCCTTCTTCATCCCACAATGTTTTAAGAAGCTTATCTTTTTCTTCTTCATTAACAAGATAACCCCCTCTTTCTTTTAGCTTATTAAGCATATTTTCATAAATTTCATCAACCAATATAACTGAATTATCTGCTGAACAAGATGCCGCTAAATCTAATGTCTTAGAAATTTTTATTTTATCTGCCGCATCATCTAAGTCTGCGGTTTCATCAACAGTTATAACTGCGTTACCTACCCCAACACCTAATGCTGGTGTACCACTAGAATAAGCAGCATTAACCATAGCACCTCCGCCTGTAGCGAGAACTCTATCGCATTGGGCCATTAGTTCGTTAGTTGTTTCTAATGATGGAGTTTCAATGCCAATAACAAGATCAGCTGGAGCACCACATTTTACAATCGCTTCTCTCATAAGATCACAAATTTTCTTATTTGTTAGCTTTGCTCTAGGATGAGGGGCAACTATTATTGAGTTTCTACCTTTTACGGCATGAATGCCTTTTATTACCGGTGTAGCTTCAGGATTTGTTGATGGAGCTAAAGCGCCTATAACACCCATTGGTTTTGCTATTTTGACAATTTCTCTTTCTTTATCTTCTTCTAAAATTCCAACAGATTTATCATTAATAATATCCATTAATGTTGCTCTAGTTTTTCTTTGAATTTTTAGAAACTTTCCTTCATAATTTCCTAGTTGTGTTTCATCAACAGTAAATTGAGCTATTTCTTCAGCAATTCCAGGTTTGGCAACTGACCATACCATTGCACGAATAAGTTCATCTACTTGTTCTTGAGTATAATTTTCAATTTGCTTTTGTGCAGCTCTTGATCTTTCAACTAATTCCTGTATTTCTTCTTTAGGAGAAAGCTCTGTTTCACTAACTTGTTTATCCATTAAAAATCTCCTTAAATTTAAGTATTTCAATAGAATGTTGAATATTACACAACATTATATTTTTAGTCCATTATTGTTTAAATCTACCTATATTTAGTCAGATATTCTTAAAAGTTGCTTACCTTGATTTTTTCCGTCAAAAAGTCGCTTTAATGTATTGGGAATATTTTCAAAACCTTCTTGAATATCCTCTTTGCATTTTATTTTGCCGTCGCTTATCCATTCTTTTAGCTTCTTTCTCGCTGTATCGGCCTCTGACATGAAATCAATAACAATAAATCCTTCCATGCTTGCTCTTTTAAAGATTAGATTAGCATAATTTTCTGGTCCAAAATTAGCATTATCTGTTTTATGACGAGATATTATTCCACATATCGCGATTCTTGCATTCATTGCTATGTGAGCTAAGCAGTCATTAAGAATTCTTCCACCAACATTATCATAAAGAACATTTATTCCTTCCGGGCAAAGCTCTTTTAAAGATTTATTTATATCTTCAGATTTATAATCAATTGCTGCATCAAACCCAAATTCATCTAGTAAAATTTTGCACTTTTCTTTACCCCCTGCAATTCCAATAACTTTGCATCCTGATATTTTAAATATTTGACCAGCTATTGAGCCTACACCTCCAGCAGCACCTGTGATAACTACTGTGTCTCCCGGCTTGGGTTTACTTATTTTGGTTACTCCAAAATAAGCTGTTAGTCCTGTCCCTCCTAAAGCTCCAAGATGTAGTGTTGCCGCACTTGGATCTTCTATTATTTCTAATTCAGAATCACTTAAAATTGGATGGGATTGCCAACAGGTTTGACCAGTTACAATATCACCGCTTTTGAAATTATTAGATTTACTTTCTAATACTCGAGCGATTCCATTGCATCGCATAACATCTCCAATTTCCAAAGGTGCAACATAATTGGAAATTTGTTCCATCCAACCCTTTTGTGCGGGTTGAAACTCGATAACTAGATTTTCTAAAAGAACTTCTCCTTCTTCAATCCCTCTCAATTCTTCTTCTTGATATTCAAAATCACCATCTTCAATTGGACGACCTATTGGTCTTCCAGCTAGTAGAAATTTTTTGTTTATCATTGTAAAGCCTATCAGGTGTTAATTAGTAATGATGGTACAGGCTGATATTCCAGGTGCACCATATACATGCGTGTAAGCTGTTTTAGGATTATTTGGTACCTGTCTTTTTCCTGCAGCACCTCTTAATTGGACACAATTTTCGTAAACCTGTCTTAAACCTGAAGCTCCAACAGGTTCTCCATTAGCGATACAACCACCATCTGTATTAATTGGAAGCTTACCATCAATTTTAGTCTCACCATCTTGAAGCATTTTTTCTTGATCACCATCTTTACAAAAACCATTTTCAGCCATGTGCATGATTTCTGCTCCAGACTCAGTATCTTGTAACTGAGCTATATCAATATCTTTGTGCTCTATTCCAGCCATTTCAAATGTGGCTTTAGCGGCTCCAACAGTTGGGCTTGGTCCTCTTTCAATTTCAAGAGAAGGGCTAAATACTTCAAAAGATCCTAGTGGCCTTGATCTAAAGGCTGCACCTTTTAGGAAAAGTGGATTACTCGTATATTTACTAGCCAAATCTGCTCTACAAAGAATTAAGGAGACAGCACCTTCGGCTGGAGAGCAAAACATAAATTTTGTCAAAGGATCTGAAACCATCATACCATTAAGAATATCTTCCTTAGATACTGGATCTCTTCTCCATGCGTTTGGATTTAATGATCCATTATTAAAGGCTTTTTCAGCGACAAGAGCAAGAGAATCTGAGCTTATCCCATAGTCATGCATGTATCTTTGTATTTTCATTCCAAAAAATTGTGTTGTTAACATTAAGCCTGTTTCGCCGTACCATCTCTGTAAACCTGAAGCTTCAGGATCTGCATTAAAAGCACCTCTTGGATGTTTATCAAAACCAACTGCCATACCAATATCAAATTGTCCTGATTTAATTGTTGTGTAGGCAGATAAAAGTGCTGAACCACCTGTTGCACAGCCATTCGAAACATTCATAAAAGGTATCCCAGTTAATCCTAATTCACTTACCATCGTATCAGCACTACCAGCAGCTGCTGAACCACCATAGGCAAACTCTATATCTTTCCATTCTAATTCAGCATCTGAAAGAGCTTCCTTAGCGGCATGTACTCCTTGTTGAAGTCCGGAGACACCTTCAGTTCTTCCAAAAGGATGTATACCTATTCCAATAATTGCTACATCAGCCATAATTCTCTCCTATGAATTTTCAGAAGGTTTAAATGCAAATATTAGCAATTCTTCGCCTTCCTCATTTTTTACGAATGGTTCTATAGTAAGCTCCATTTCCATACCAATTTCTAAATTTTCAGGTTCAATTCCAACCAATCTTGACTCTACCATAATTTCACCTGGAAGTTCAATATATCCTACTGCATAAGGCTTAAAGTCTTCGGGCGCAACTTGACCTATAAATGGAGTTTTTGGAAGAAAGCGTTGCACAGTCCAGGTCCAAAGCTTACCTTTTCTTGATAATTCTACTCTTTCATGTGTATTAGAATTCTTTGCAGGGAAATAATATCGTCCTGTTTCAGTATCTTTGCTCCCAATTAATTTTGGAGAATCTGATGGCCAAGTAAAAAGATTATCTGCTATCGGTTTTTGCGTAGACATTTTTCCTCCAAATTTTAATTTACTGATCTTTCTAAACCTTCCCAATAAGGTTTTCTTAATTCTTTTTTTAGTATTTTACCAGAAGGATTTCTAGGTAATTCTTTTATAAAGTCTACCGATTTTGGGGTTTTAAAACCAGCAATTCTTTCTCTTGAAAAATTAATAATATCTTCTTCAGTAGATTCACAGTTTTCTTTTAAAACAACCAAAGCCTTTACGGCTTCACCCCATTTTTCATCTGGTACACCAATAACAGCCACATCAGCAACCATTTCATGACTAAATATGGCATTTTCAACTTCTGCTGGATAAATATTTTCTCCTCCTGATACAATCATGTCTTTTACTCTATCATGAACATATACATAACCATCTTCATCCATATAACCTGCATCTCCAGTATATAACCATCCAGATTTAAGTGTCTTTGTTGTTTCCTCAGGAAGATTCCAATAACCTTCCATATTCGAAGTTGTTTTGACAATAATTTCACCAACCTCTCTTCTTGGCACTTCATTATCATTTCCATCTACGATTTTTATTTCACAATGCGGTAGTGCTTTTCCAGCAGATTTCATCCTTTCATTTCCTTCAACTGAATGATCTTCTGGAGGAAGGTAAGTTACTGAACCCGTTGTCTCTGTCATACCGTAAAGTTGAATGAAGCCACATTTAAAGACCTCTATTGCTTCTTTCAGTAAATCTAGAGGTATAGGTGATGCACCATATGATATATACCTGATGGTTGAATAATCTGTTTCTTTTGAAAGCGGATGTTCTAATATCATTTTCATCATAGCAGGGACCATAAATATTTTTGTTATTCCATAATTATTTATAGCATTCAAAACTTCGGACGGCTCAAATTCCTTGAGAACGACATTTGTTGCTGAAGCATAAAGACCTCCAATACCTGAGCCGGCACCACCAATATGAAAAGTTGGAGCCATTATTAATTGAATTTCATCTTCTGACCATTCGGCCCATTCCATACCCTCTTTTGGTTCAGGTGATCTAGATGAATAAAAATTATTATGTGTTAATTGAACACCTTTAGGGTTACCTGTTGTTCCAGAAGTGTACATTTGTATTGCTATATCTGTAAGTTTAGACTCTCTGTCACAAATCGAGTCTTTTTGGTTATCGCGCCAATTCATATAAGAGGGCCAATCAGAATGATTTCCTGACATACAGATAACTTTTTTTATACTAGGGACATCTTTAAGGATTTTATCAACTAATCCAAAGAAATCTTCTCCAACAAATAATATTTGAGCGTTAGAATCATTAAGAATATAAGCAACCTCAGGAGGAGCTAGACGCCAATTTATTCCAACAATGACGGAGTTTGACTTTGCACACCCCATAACAAGCTCATAAAAGTGCTCAGAATTTTTATCCATATAAGCAACTCGGTCTTGTTCATTTATATCTTCTTCAACTAATCCATTAGCTACTCTTTCAGAATTAACATCAAATTCTTTGTAGGTTGTGACTCTATCTTCAAAAATAAATGCCTTTTTATCTGGGCACCTTTTTCCATGAAATCTAGCTATATCCGATAAATGGACTATTTCTTCGAAATGTGGCAATTAATTCTCCAAATAAATATTTAACCTATTACAAATTAATATTACAAACTTATCAAGTATGTTTTATAATAAAAATTAGTTTTGTTTAGTTAATTGGAGATAAAGATGGATTTAAGTTTTAAACCTGAACATGAAAGCTTTAGACAAGAAGTTAGAGAATTTCTTGATAATGAGTTAACTGATGAGCTAAGAGAGGCCGGTAAACTTACTGCTAGTGTGTTCAGTGAAGTTGAATTCTCATCAAAGTGGCATAAAATTTTATATAAAAAAGGATGGATTGGATCTCGGTGGCCTGAAGAATATGGTGGAACAGGCTGGGATGATATGCAGCGTTATATATTCAGTAGCGAATGTGCATCAGCTGGCGCTCCGTCTCCAACAGCTATGGGATTGCACATGGTAGGTCCGGTTTTAATGAAATATGGAACCCAAAAACAAAAAGATGAATTACTACCAAGAATTTTATCGGGCGAAGATTTTTGGTGCCAAGGCTATTCTGAACCTGGATCAGGATCAGATCTAGCATCACTTCAATGCAAAGCTGTCAGAGAGGGAGATCACTATATTATCAACGGAACAAAAATTTGGACTACGCATGCTCAACATGCAAACAAAATATTCTGTCTTGTAAGAACTGATAACTCTGGAAAACCCCAACAAGGAATAACATTTATTTTAATAGATATGGATACTCCTGGAATAGAAATTAAACCCATCATAACTATGGCTGGAGATCATGAAGTTAATCAGACATTCTTTGACGATGTTAAGGTTCCTGCAGAAAATGTTGTTGGTGAAGAGAATGATGGTTGGACGGTAGCTAAATATCTCCTAGAGTTTGAAAGGGGTGGAGCATATGCAGCTGGCCTTCAGGCTCAAATAAATAAAATAAAAAAGATCGCTTCTATAGAAAAATCAGACTCAGGCGAAACCTTATTAGAAGACAAAAGTTTCTTAAGATCATTAAATGAAGCTGAAATTGAAGTTCAAGCTGTATTAATGACTGAGCACAGAATTATGTCTGACATTGCTGAAAGAGGTCATCCTGGACCTGCCTCATCAATTCTTAAATCAAGAGGATCTGAATTAAAGCAAAAGTTAGATAGTCTAACAATTTCTGCAGTGGGTTACTATACTAGTGCTCAACAAAATGAAGCAAGAAAACTTGGATCAAATTTAGATGTAATTGGTCCTGATTATGGTATTACCGCTTTTCCCTCTTATTTAAATAATAGAGCTTCAACTATTTATGGCGGCTCTAATGAGATACAAAGAAACATTATGGCAAAATTTGTTCTTGGCCTTTAAGGAACAATATGAATCTTGAAGAATTAAAGGATTTTTTTGGCGATAGATTAACAACCTCTAAATCAGTTAGACTTGAACATAGTCATGATGAGTCTTGGCATATTCCAAAAAATATTCCAGATGCTGTAGTTTTTCCTGAAACAACTGAAGAAGTATCTAGAATTATTAAATTTGCTTTTAAGAATAAAATTCCAGTAATTCCTTTTGGAACAGGCACTGCTCTTGAAGGTCATGTACATGCTGTTAATGGCGGGATAACAATCAATTCAGTTAATATGAATAGTATTATTGAAGTAAATAATGAAGATATGGACTGTAGAGTTCAAGCTGGAGTAACAAGGAAAAATTTAAATGAATATTTAAGGGATTCAGGGTTATTCTTTCCTGTAGACCCAGGCGCTAATGCATCCATAGGAGGTATGTGTGCTACAAGAGCTTCTGGAACAACTACAGTTAAGTACGGGACTATTCGAGAACAAGTGATAGGGCTTGAAGTCGTTATGCCTGATGGAAGAGTAATTAATACTGGAACAAGGGCAAGAAAATCAGCTGCAGGTTACGACTTAACTCATTTAATGCTTGGCTCAGAAGGAACTCTAGGTTTTATCACCGAAATAAGTCTTAGGCTGCACGGTAGACCAGAAGCGGTTTCAGCAGGTGTATGTAGTTTTTCTAATTTAAAAGGTGCAGTTGATACTGTAATAGAGGCTATTCAAATTGGCCTTCCTTTATCAAGAATGGAATTACTAGATGAAGCACAAATCTCAGCTATTAATAAATATAAAAAAACTAACCATGAAGAAGTACCAACATTATTTGTTGAGATACAGGGCACTCCTCTAGGAATAAAAGAACAGGCAGAAAAATTTAAGGGAATAGCAGAATCTAATGAAGTTCTTAATTTTAATTGGTCAGATCGAAGTGAAGAAATTGAGAGGTTATGGAACGCTCGTCATGAAGCTTATTATGCTGTCCTTAATTTAGCTCCAGGAAAAAAAGCTTTCACAACTGATATTTGTGTTCCTATTTCTCGACTTACTGAATGTATTTTAGAGACAAAAAAAGACATTAAAGAATCAAACATAATAGCTCCTATAGTAGGTCATGTGGGCGATGGTAACTTTCATTTAATTATGCTTCTAGATCCAGATAATAAAAATGAAGTCGAACAGGCAAAAATATTAAACGAGAAACTTCTAAAAAGAGCTATAGAGATGAAAGGAACTTCTACTGGAGAACATGGAATAGGGATTGGAAAGAAAGATTACTTAAAAATCGAACAAGGTCTCTCAGTCGATGTAATGGCTCAAATAAAGAAAGCCATTGATCCAACTAATATTATGAATCCAGGAAAAATTTTCGAATTAAATTAAGTTTATTTAACTACATATCTTAACCAAGTTACACACCTCAAAACAAAAATACCCTAATTTTTTTGATTAAAAAATAAATTTGGCATCGAAATTGCTTATTACTAACATCATAAATTTAGGAGGTTAACATTATGGTTATTTTAAAAAATATAAAAAATTATTCTGGAAAAATAGTTGTTGCTGTTTTTCTTGGTTTTGCAACTGTTGGAACAACTTTTGCTGATTCATTAGAATGGAATATAGGAGCCACTAGTCAATATCTTTGGCGTGGTATGTCTCAAGGAAGCGGAGCAGCTGTACAAGGTGGTTTAGACTATTCTGCTGATAATGGATTTTCAATTGGCACTTGGGTATCCAATGTCGATTTTGGGGATGATACTACTTATGAATTAGATGGTTACTTTGGATATAGTATAGGTCCAGTTTCTTTAGGCTATATTTATTATGCTTATCCAGATGGTGATGATCTTGATTTTAGTGAAATTAGTATTAGTGCAGAAGTTGGCGCATTTACTTTTGGTGTTGCAGTTCTTGCAGATGCTGATTGGGAAGCCGATTTAGGTGATGATCCATATTTCTTTATTGATACTGGTTTTCCTATTAGAGAAGGTTTAGATCTTGGCCTTCATGTTGGGCATTATGATTATGAAGCTGGTGATGCTGAAACAGATTACGGACTTACCCTTAGCATTGGAGATTTTAGTTTTGGTATCATGGATAGTACCCGTGATGATAGTGATCCAAAATTTGTAATTTCTTACGGCGTTTCAGGAAGTTTGTAAATTTAATTAAATTTATAAAGGAATAAAAGGATGAATATTTTAAAAAAACTACCCATATTTGGTTTAGTGTTAGCAATTTTAACTGGCAATGCATTTGCAGAAGTAAGTGAAGAATCTGCTTACATTTTCAATACTTTCTCATTTTTGGTGCATGGCTTTCTTGTTATGCTAATGGCTATGGGCTTCACATGTCTGGAAGCAGGTTTAGTTAGAAGTAAAAATACTGCTGCAATTTGCCTTAAAAATGTAGGTTTATATAGTCTTGCTGGTATTATGTTTTATCTCGTTGGTTATGGTTTTATGTATAACGAGGTAAACGGATTTATAGGACAGCCAACTTTATGGAATCCAGAAGCTGAAGTGAGTTCGGCAGATGGATATTCAAAAATGTCAGATTGGTTCTTTCAGATGGTTTTCTGTGCTACTGCAATGTCTATCGTTAGTGGAACTATTGCCGAAAGAATTAAGTTGGCGCCTTTCTTCATATTTGCTGTTATCTTAACTGGTATTATTTATCCTATCCAAGGATCTTGGGTATGGGGCGGTGGTTTTCTAGCAGAAATGGGCTTCTCAGACTTTGCTGGATCTACACTTGTTCATTCAGTTGGTGGTTGGGCTGCATTAATGGGCGCGATCATTATTGGCCCAAGGTTAGGTAAGTATTCATCAAGCGGTTCAGTTATAGCAATTCCTGGATCAAATTTACCACTTGCAACAATAGGTACATTTATACTCTGGTTTGGATGGTTCGGTTTCAACGGTGGATCACAATTAGCCCTTGGCAGTGCAGCAGACGCGGCAGCAATGGCAAATGTTTATGTTAACACTAATATGGCAGCATGCGGTGGACTAGTTGCAGCCATGACTTTAGCTTCAATTTTATACGGTAAAGTAGATCTAACTCTTGCCTTAAATGGAGCGCTTGCTGGGTTGGTCAGTATTACAGCAGGTCCAGATGTTGGAACTCCTCTACAAGCAATTTTAATTGGCGCAATAGGTGGAATATTATGTACTTTAGCTATACCACTCCTTGATAAATTAAAAATAGATGATGTTGTTGGTGCCATTTCGGTTCATTTGGTGGCTGGTATATGGGGCACATTAGTTGTTGGAATACCAGGACTAAATGGTAGCGGTGACTTCATGACGCAATTATATGGTGTAGTTGCTATAGGTTTATTTGTTAGCATTGTTAGTGCTGTTGTTTGGTTTATTCTTAAAGCAACAGTAGGATTAAGACCTTCAGAAGAAGAAGAAATGATGGGATTAGATGTCTCTGAATTAGGTATGGAGGCTTATCCAGAATTTAGAAATTAGTCATTCTGTTCTCCTCCCCATAATGATTTGACTAATTTACCACCGCGTTTTTTTAAGCGCGGTGGTTTCTATTGTAGAGCTTCTTCAATAAAATCTAATCTATCTTGACCAAAAAACATTTCTTCTCCAACAAAAATTGTTGGCGCTCCAAAAGCTCCTTTATTAACAGCTTCTTCTGTATTTTGAATTAAAAGATCCTTCACTTTTTGATCAGAGACTCTATTCATAAAGTCTTCAGGATTAAATCCTCCATTAGTAAGGACTTCACCTATAATTTCTGGGTTATTCATATCTTTAGGGTTAACCCACATAGCATCAAATATTGTATTTAAATAACCATTAAAATCACCTTCTAGCTGATATGAGATTGCTCCACGCATTAAGGCTAGAGTATTCACTGGAAAATAAGGATTATTTTGAAAAGGAACATCATATCTTTTGGCAAATCTAGGAAGATCTACACCATAATACGCTCCTTTTGCCGGAATAGCTGCAGGTGTTTGGTTACCAGTTGCTTTAAAAATACCACCCAATAGAACTGGTTTATATTCTAGTTCTGCAGAATTTCTTTCAGCAATTTTAGGAAGTTGTGTGGAAGCAAGATATACTGTTGGACTTCCAAAATCAAAACAGAAGGTTATCTTTTTTGTCATATTAATCTCCTTTAAAGGTCCCTTACTAAATGTCCGCCGTCTACGACAAGTGTTGAGCCAGTTATATATGACCCAGCTTCACTGGCTAGCAGAAGAATAGGGCCTTTTAATTCTTCTAAATTACCTGCTCGTCTCATTGGTACTCTTTTTATCATAGGGGCACTCATATCTGAGTCTAAGAAATCACTATTAAGGTCAGTTCGAAAATAACCGGGAGCAATAGCATTAACTCTAACTCCGTACTTAGACCATTCTAAAGCCATTTGTCGTGTCATATGAGATAAAGCCGCTTTAGATATAGCATAAATTCCATTACCTTTTTGAGCTGCTTCTCCCGTTATAGAAGAAACATTTATAATAATTCCCTCTTTTTGATTTTTTTCTAATCTCTTTTTTAGCCAAAATTTTGATAATGCCCATGGTCCTCTTAAATTAGTATTAATTACATCATTCCATTCGTCTTCAACATGACTATCTAATGTACCAACAACAGTCATTCCTGCATTGTTGACTAATAAATCAATTGATTCAAATTTTTGATCAATATCATTTAGACAATCTTCTATTGAAGATTCATTTGTTATATCTAAAGAAAAAATTTCAACTTCTGATTTTTTCTTATCAAGAATAGATTTGGTTTCTTCTAATTTCTCCTTTCGTCGTGCTGCAAGAGCTAGATTAGCTCCAGCTTCATATAAAGTTTTTGCTATTTCTTGGCCTAAACCACTCCCTGCACCTGTGATGAGAGCTGTTTTACCTTCTAAACTGAATAAATTATCTTTACTCATTAAAAACCCCAATTGCCGCGGCTGTCATTGCAGCAACACCTGTTTTAAGAGTTGGAACAGGATCCGGTGCAAACAGTGGAGAGTGATTAGTTGGTATAGTTATTTCACCTTTTTCAAATTTTTCCCAATCAGAAAGAGAAGGCCCGCCAATCCAAAAAAGAAATGTTGGAATTTTTGGTTCAACTCTTCCAAATCTTCCAAAATCCTCACCACCCATTACCGGAGGTGCTTCAAAAACATTATTTTCACCAATAGCATTCTTAATATGTTTAACCACAATATCGACAAATTCAGGAGTATTATAAAGAGCAGGGGTGAATTCATCTCTTAATTTTAATGTTGGCATTCTATCTTCAGGCATACCCATTGAAATTGCCTCTCCTTTAATAATTCTTTCAATTTTCGAAATGATGTCTTCTCTTACATCATCAGTATACGATCTTAATGTTAACTGAAGCTTAACTTCTTCAGATATTATGTTGTGTTTGAATCCACCATGGATAGAGCCTACTGTAACAACCGCAGGATCTAATGGATTTAATTCTCTACTTACTATTGTTTGAAGGGCAGAAACTATTTTTGATGCAAGAACTATAGGATCTTTAGCTGTGTGTGGGTAGGCTCCATGACCCCCAACACCATAGATAGTTATATCAGCCATATCAACATTAGCCATGGAATAACCTTTACTGTAGGCAACCGTTCCGGCGGGTAAAGAGCTTCCTACATGAAGGGCTAAATTGTAATCAGGGCGTGGAAATTTTTCAAACAAACCTTCTTCAAGCATTCTTGCTGATCCCTGTCCCCGTTCTTCAGCGGGTTGAAAAATAACCATCAAAGTTCCTGACCATTTTTTTTTATTTTTAATTAATTCCTTTGCTGTTCCAACAGCTACAGCCATATGAACATCATGCCCACATGCATGCATTACATAAACCTCAGTTTTATCTATATTAAGAGCTCTCACTTTTGATGCGTACTCTAATCCTGTTTTTTCTTTTACAGGAAGACCATCCATGTCTGCTCGTATCATCAGCACTGGTCCATTTCCATTTTTATAAATTGAAACTACGCCTGTTTTTGCAAATCCTTTCGTAACTGAGAAACCTAACGCCTCCATTTTTTCAGCTAACAGATCTGAAGTCTTATATTCCTGCCAAGATAATTCCGGATTTTCATGTAAGTGTTTATAAAGGTCTAATATTTCGTCAGCATAAGAAAAATTTCCGATAATGAGAAGGATTGAAAAAAAAGAGAATATTTTATTATAAATACGCATGACTAATAATTTTCGATCTTATCTTCAACGGCATGCCCTTCAAAAGGTATTAATATTTGTCTTTTAAAAGTACAAACAACTTTTCCATCTTGGTTTGTGCCGGTCGTTTTTATCGTTACTATCCCTTGACCTTCTCTAGTTTTGCTCTCTCTCTTTTCTAATACTTCTGATGAACCGTATATTGTATCCCCATGAAAAACCGGGGCGGTAAATTTAACCTCATCCATTCCGAGATTAGCTATCGCTTTTTGGCTGCAATCTGAAACGCTCATTCCGATTAAAAGCGATAAGGTATAAGGAGAAACAACAAGATTTTTACCAAATTCTGTAGCTTTGGCATATTCAGCATCAAAGTGAATTGGGTGTGTATTTAATGTCATAAGAGTAAATTGATGATTATCATATTCTGTAATCGTTTTACCAGGCCTATGGTCATAAACATCACCAACATTAAAATCTTCAAAATATCTTCCGAATTTTTCTATATAATGATTAGGTGTAATTTCTTTTGAATTTTTAATCATTCGGTTTTATCCTGCTCTTTGTTAATTTATAAAGATATTATTTTGGAGAGATTATGAAAACAAGAACTTTGATCTTTTTTATAATGTTTTTTTTATCGGCCCCTCTTCTTTTTGCTGAATCTAATAATATCAATGATAGTTCTGATTTACCTTCGGGTGTATTGAGGACGCCTGACAGCCAGTTTGAAAACCTTGTAGATTATCCATTTGAACCCAATTACATGATTATTGACGGTTTAAGGGTTCATTATCTTGATGAAGGACCAAAAAATGCTGATCCAATTATTTTGTTTCATGGAGAACCGACTTGGAGTTATTTATATAGAAAAATGATTCCAGTTTTAACTGAAGCAGGACACAGAGTAATTGTTCCCGATATGATTGGATTTGGAAAATCGGATAAATTTATTTCGAAACATGACTATAGTTACAAACATCACATTGATGTAATGAAGGAGCTTGTAATAAGACTAGATTTAAAAGAAGCCACCCATTTTGGTCAAGATTGGGGTGGATTAGTTGGCTTAAGGGTTGTGGCTGAACTGCCTGATCGTTTTGCAAGGGTTGTTGTATCTAATACAGGAATGGTAGCAAGAGACGGCTTTATCGGTTGGCTTTTTGAACGCTTTGTTAGAATTGTTGTTTGGTGGAATGGAGCTGTAACATTTGAAGAATTAAAAGCTGCGCAAGAAGAAGCCCTGACGATAGAAAATCCTACTCCCTTACAAGGGGCAAGAATGTTTTCCAAATGGATAGCTTATTCTTATTATTCTGAAGATATGGATGTTGTTGGTATAATTGAAAACTTTGGAAGAATAGATCTTACAGATGAAGAGGAAAGAGCATATAAGGCTCCTTATCCCACAGGAGAATATAAGGCGGGAGCTCATGTTTGGCCTTATTTAATACCAACCCAATTATCAGAGAATGAAGAGTATTGGATTAATGTATACGAAAAATGGGATAAACCTTTTCTAGTAGCATTTGGAAGTGAAGAAAGAATCACCATTAGAATGAAAGATGATTTTGTAAACCGAATACCCAATCCGACTGTAATAACAGTAGAGGGAGCTGGTCATTTTATTCAAGAAGAAGTAGGTCCTGAACTAGCCGTTATTATTAATGATTTTATTGATGGCAAACCTTTGAGATGATTTAGCCTTACAGGTTAAAACTATAGTATAATGTTGGTGATTCTTTTTGGTCACCCTAGTTTTGAAAATGATAAATAAAAATCTTAAAATATTATTCATTTCTTTGTCTTTAATTATTACTGGTTGTGCATCAAATAAAAAAAAATATATAGAAAGATTACCTGATATACCTTCCAACTGGTCATCAATTTATGAAGGTCTAGAAAATTCAAATGGGTGGATCGATTCATTTGAAGATCAGAGACTTTATGCGCTTATAAATGAAGCTCTTGAAAATAATAAGGATTTGGGCATTGCTTATGAAAATATAAAGATTGCTAGAGCTAGAGCAGGTGCATCATTAGCACCTCTTTTACCAACTGTTTCTGTTGGAGCGGCTAAAAGTCAAATTTCAACTACCTATCAAGACTCTGCTGGAGAAATCCAAAGGAATTACAATTATCGCGATAGTTTAACGACCCAACTAAACTGGGAAATTGATATTTGGGGAAGATTATCTACAAAATCAAGAGCCTCTTATTTGAATGCTAAAGCAGTTTATTCTGATTATGAAGCGGCTAAATTATCAATTGTAGGCCTGACAGCGCAAGCTTGGTACTTATTTTGTGAGGCAAAACTTCAAACTGATTTAGCTCAAAGAAATTTAGAAACCAGATTAAGCACACTTAAAAGGGTGGAGAGTAGATATAATAAAGGAATTGTTCAAAGTAGAGACCTAAGGTTGGCAAGATCAGAAGTAGAATCAAGAAAAGCTGAGCTTCTAAATAGAGAAAAAGCAATGTCGGAAGCCGCGAGAAATCTCGAAATAATAATTGGAAGATATCCGAGTGCAAATACTTCTCCAAAAGTATTACCAGAATTACCGCCCAAACCATCTATTGGTTCGCCTGAGGATGTATTAAAAAATAGACCTGATATAATAAGTTCGGAAATACAACTTGAGCAAGCAGGATTAGAAGTTACAGCCGCAAGATTAGCCTTTTTGCCAAGTTTAAATATTACTGCCCAATGGTCGACATCCGAAAGAGATTGGTCAGATGCCTTTGACCCTGACAGGTTGGCAGGAAATATAATTGGGAGTTTGACTCAGTCTATATTCCAGGGTGGTACGAGAATTGCTCAAAGTAAAGTTACAGAATCGCAAATGCGAATTATATTAAATCAATACGCGAAAACTTTATTAGGAGCGGCAAGAGAAATTGAAGATGCAATGTTTGCAGAAAATATACTTTTAGAAAGAGAAAATGCATTATCAAATGCTTTTAAAGAAGCCAAGGCAGCTGAAGATTTAACAATCGATCAATATAATAAAGGTGTTGCAACTATTTTTGAACTCTTGGACGCGCAATCAAGAAGTTTAAATGCTGAAAGCTTATTAATTAACTCTCATTTATTGAGAATTACTAATCGAATTAAACTTCACTTAGCCATATCTTCGCCACTATTTGAGGAGATATAGGTTAATGATGAACCTTATCAGATTTATTCTTCGCTCAAGATATTTACCAATAATAATTATTGCATTTGGAATTTTTATATCTTTTCTAATCTCCTCCTTTGATCCACAACCAAATAAAGGCATAGAAATACCAAAACCCACAGCTGTTTTTTATGAAAATCCAGTTAAAAGGGACATTTATTTAAAGGTTACTACAAATGGTGAGGTAAGATCGGTAACTGAAATAAATGTTATTCCGCAAGTTAGTGGAAGGATAGTCCAAGTTGCTAATGAATTTATTGATGGCGGAAATATAAAAAAAGATCAACCACTTATCTGGATAGACGATCGAGATTATAAATTAGCAGTAATTTCTGCAGAATCGAGAGTTGCGCAAGCAAGAAAGTTCTTGGAAAGGGAAATTGCAGAAAGTGAGTTAGCAAAAAAAGATTGGGAAGAGCTTGGAGAGGGTGAAGCTAGTCCACTTACATTAAGAATTCCACAATTAGAAGAAGCAAGAGCTAACTTGAATGCTGCAGAAGCGGATTTGGAAAAAGCTAAATTAAATCTAGAAAGAACAACAATTTCCCTACCTTTTGATGGTCTGATTAAGAAAAAAAATGCTGGTATTGGACAATATGTAAATGCTGGTTCCTTATTGGGATCAGCTTTTTCAACAGAGAAAGTTCTGATACCTCTGCCATTAACGGATACAGAGTTATCATATTTGGGTTTGCCTTTAGGGTATGAATCAGAAGGTTTTTTTCAAGGCCCAAAGGTCATTTTTAGATCATTTATTTCAAGGAAAAATAGTGAATGGACTGGAAGGATAACTAGAACCTCAGGTTCCATAGATAGTTTAACTAGGCTTGTTTATGCTTACGCAGAAGTTTTAAATCCTTATGATGAAAGTCCTCCATTAGCCATAGGCACTTATGTTGATGCAGAGATACAAGGTAGTTTTATTGAGGGTGGTTTTATAATCCCAATTTCATCAATAAAAAATGAAAATAAAATTTATGTAATTGATCAAAATAATAAACTACAAATTAAAGAAATCGAAATCTTTGGAACCGATGAAGACAATGTTATTATCAGAGGCGATATTACTGAAGATGAAATGATTATTGTCTCTGCAATGAATTCAGGATTTGAGGGTATGGAGCTAACTCCTATGCTATTGGAAAAAAACACGGAGTTTTGATTTTATGTACAAAATAATCTCATGGTGGGCAAGAAACCCTGTAGCTGCAAACCTCCTAATGGTAGGTATTATATTTCTAGGGATAGGAACTTTTTCAAGAATTGAACAGGAAGTATTTCCTAAAATTTCACCACCCGTTGTCTCAATTCATTATACTTGGCCAGGAGCTTCGCCAAAAGAAGTAGAAGACCAAATTCTGGTAAGGGTCGAAGAATCTTTAAACAGTCTTGAAGGTATTGATAAAATTAGAGGTTTTGCAACAGAAAGTTTTGGCGGTATTTATGTACAGGCTTTTTCAGGTGTAGATTTAAATAATTTAATCCAAGAAGTTAAGAGAGAAGTTGATGCAATAATTTCTATACCAAGAGATGTTTATCCTCCAGTTGTTGATGATGCATCTTTTCAATTTCCAATTATGGCAATTGCTTTAACTGGAGATGTTTCTGAGAAATTATTAACTAAGACAACTCAATCTTTAAGGGATGAGTTGGCTCTTGAGCCACATGTTGAAGTTGTTAACCTGTTAGGAAGTAGACAAGAAGAAATTTCAATCGAATTATCAGAAACAGCTATGCGTAGATATGGTTTGAATTTTGATGATGTTGCTAATGCAATTAGAAAGAATTCGATTAATTTATCTTCAGGAAACATTAAGTCGGAAACTGGCACATTACAATTAAGCACAAGGAATCTTGGGAATACATTTGAAGATTTTAGTGAAATAGTAATCTTACAAACACCAGACGGTGGAAAAATAAAAGTATCTGATGTTGCAACTGTTGTAGATGGTTTTGAAGATAGAGATATTCATGATGTCTTTATTAATGTTGAAACTGGAAAAAGCACTCCTTTACAAGGCTTGATGGTTATGTCCACGGATAATATGAATGTTGTGAAAACTTCAAAATCTGTAAATAACTGGGTTAAAGAAAAACAAAATGACTTACCTGAGGGCATTAGTATTCAAGTTTGGACAGATCAATCGGAACTGTACAGCGGTAGAATGAGTTTAATATTAAATGCTGCTTATGGCGGATTAATTCTTGTTTTTATTATACTGATGCTTTTTTTACGCCCAGCGGTAGCCATATGGTGTTCAGTAGGAATAGGAACAGCTTTTACAGGAGCATTAATTTTTCTACCAGGTATGGACATTTCTTTAAATGTCATTTCATTATTTGCTTTTCTTTTGGTTATAGGAATTATTGTTGATGATGCTGTAATAGTTGGAGAAAATATCCATCTAGAATATGAAAGAGGAAGAACAGGTACTGATGCGGCTATTACTGGAGCTTATTTAGTTTCAAAACCGGTTTTTTTTGCTGTTATTACAACGATGATAGCTTTTTTACCTTGGTTATTCTTAGATAGTTGGCAGGTTCAATTTGTAAGAAATATTTCTTTTATAGTGCTATTTGCTCTTGCTTTTTCACTTATAGAAGCTTTTTTTATCCTTCCCGCACATCTCTCTAATCTTAAACCATATGAGCCGAAATCTAGATTTTCAAAAATTCAAAGAAGGTTTGCTCAAGGAATTGTTAATTTTGGTAAAACAAAATATATGCCTGTATTAGTTTCAGCATTGAGAAGGCGATACACAGCTGTAGCTTGTTTCGTTTCAATATTAATAATTGTGATGTCGATATCTTCATCTAATTGGCTTACTAGAAGCTTTCTTCCTAATGTTGAAGATGATGAGATGACTATCGCGATTTCTATACCTTCCGGTTCACCTTTTTCTAGGACAATTGAGATTGGTAAGAAAGTTGAAGATGCAGGTTATAAGACAATAGAGTATTATGAAGGAAAAGATGAGGCAATTAAAGGTATCTTACTGATACTTAATGAAAATAAAATAAATGCTTATATTAACCTTCATGATCCCTCAATTCGTAAAGCTTCAGCAAAAGACATCGCTAATTTATATAGAGAATATATTGGAGATATTCCTGACGCAGAAAGTTTTTCTATAGGTACTCAAATCGGAAGAGATAGTTCTTCACCAGATATTGAGTTTAATATTACCTCTACCACTTCTAAAAAATTGTTTGAAGCATCTGAAGAGTTTATGGGTAAGTTGAGATCTTATGATTCCGTTTATGATGTTAGTACTAGTATTAATAGTGCTGCAACAGAATTACAAATTTCTCTAAAACCTAATGCAGAAAAAATCGGTTTAACACTTGGTGAAATTTCGCGTCAGGTTAGACAAGCTTATTATGGTGAAGAGGTACAAAGGCTACCTCGTGATGGTGAAGATGTAAGAGTCATGGTTCATTATCCAAAAAAACTTAGAAGATCAATCGATAGTCTTACTAAATTCAGGATTAGAACTCCTGATGGAAGAGAGGTCCCATTCATGTCTGTCGCAAATGTATCTCAATCTCCAGGTATTACGAAAATAGAAAGGATTGATGGAAAAACAAGCGCTACAATCAGCGCTTATGCTTTTGAAGGAGAGAAATCTAGAGTGATGGCAGATTTCCGAGAGAGCTTTTTACCTCTTTTTGACGATAAATATCCTGAGGTAAGTTGGGATTTTTCAGGCGAAGCAGAAGGAGAGGATGAATTTTTTGCTCAAATTAGATTTTATGCTCTTGCAGCTATCCTTACAATGTTCGCATTACTTTCAATAGCTTTTAGATCGTATTTTTTACCAATAATTATTTTGTCTGCACTACCTTTCGGTTTCTGCGGAGCAATCATTGGGCATGTAATTTTTGGAAAAGGTCTGTCAATGATCTCATATTGGGGGATAGGTGCTGCATGTGGAGTTGTTATTAATGATAATCTTGTTTTAGTTGATTATATAATTAGGGTTAGAAAGAGTGGAAAACACCTACTAGAGGCTGTGATCGAAGCCGGTGTTGTAAGATTTAGACCAATTGTCATTACTTCTATAACAACTTTTGTTGGTTTAACACCAATTATGTTAGAGCCATCAGTTCAAGCTAATTTTCTTAAACCTGCAGTAATTTCATTGACATGGGGAGTTGTTCTTTGTGCTCCAGTTACATTAATCTTGGCGCCTTGTTTAATGGTTATTGGAGCAGATATAGTTGATTTATTTAGTAAAATTCCTTCTATTTTAAAGAAACAAGTATCACCTAAGGCAACTTAAAAGCTGTTTATCAACGATTCTAATTTGACAACCGTTATAAAATTTTGCCATAATTTTTTTAAGATTAATGAATAGGGGGTGGTAAATTTTGAATCCTTTAATTAGGACATACAAATATACAATTGATTGGATCAATTCAAAAGGTGAAATGGTTCAGAACATTGTTGATGCAACATCTATGCAGGAAGCCATGAAAAAGCTTCAAAGCTGGACAGGTGAAGCTTTTAGTAGTAGTGGTTCAGGGAAACCAAGATTTGTAAATATTATTGAATCAGATAACGGCAAATAAGATATCAAAATGCATAAAGATGAATTTAAGAAGATAGCTTATCCCGAAACATATACAGATGAAAAAAAACTTCATGAAATTTTTACTTTCATGAGAAAAGAGGACCCAATCTCTTGGGTAGAACCAGAAGAATATAGACCCTTTTGGGCGGTTACTAAACATTCTGATATTGTTGAAATAGAAAAACAAAATGATTTTTTTATCAATGACCCAAGAACGACTTTAATGGATATTCCTACAGAAGAGGCTATCAAGCAATTTACTGGCGGAAGTCATATATTGGTAAGATCTCTAGTGCATATGGATAATCCAGATCATCTGAATTATAGATCTTTAACACAAAAATGGTTTGCTCCACCAAACCTTGTGTCTTTAAAAGAAAAAATTAGAAATATAGCCAAAGAATATGTAAAAAAAATGGTTGATAATGGTAATGAATGTGATTTTGTAAAAGATGTAGCTATATTTTATCCACTTAGAGTGATTATGTCGATATTAGGTGTGCCTAAAGAAGACGAAGGTCGAATGCTTAGGCTTACTCAAGAATTGTTTGGTGGCAAAGATGAAGAAATGATCAGGGATACCGAAGATCAAGATCCAGAATCGAATACCATTACTGATTTTTTTGAATACTTTAATGCCTTAACTGAAGAAAGAAGAAAAAATCCAACTGATGATGTAGCAAGTGTCATCGCAAATGCCAAAATTAATAATGAACCATTAGGTCATTTTGAAGCCATGTCTTATTATGTAATAATTGCCACTGCTGGCCATGATACCACCTCATCTTCTGCTGCTGGTGGAGTTTTGGCTTTAATTGAAAATCCAGATGAGTTTGTGAAATTAAAAAATGATCCATCACTGATGTCTACAGCTGTTGAAGAAACGATAAGATGGGTAACTCCCGTTAAAAGTTTTTTCAGAACAGCCACAGAAGATTATGAATTGAAGGGAAGACAATTAAAAAAAGATGATTCAATTCTTTTGTGTTATCCATCGGGCAACAGAGATGAAGAGGTGTTTGAGAATCCTTTTGATTTTAAAGTCGATAGAAACCCAAATAAACATTTAGCCTTTGGACATGGCGCACATTTATGCCTTGGAAAATATTTAGCAAAAATAGAAATGGAAATTTTCTATGAGGAATTATTTAGTAAGATTAAGAATATTGAGCTTAATGGGACTCCAGAATGGGTCAAGGCTAGTTTTGTTTCCGGATTAAAATCATTGCCAATTAGATACACTTTACAATAAGGTATTAGACATGAGAACTTTTCAAGAAATTTTAAAAGAAGCTAATGACGCCGTCCCCTCAATTAGCCCTGAAGAAGCTAAATCTTTACAAGATGAAGGTGCATTAATTATAGACATAAGGGAATTAGAAGAAATTAAAGCAACAGGCAAAGCTCAAGGCGCATTTCATATTCCAAGAGGATTGTTAGAGTTCCAAACAAAATTGACTAATCCTAATGGGCTAGAGGGATTTACCCCTGAAAATAACATTATTCTTTATTGTGCTTCTGGTGGCAGAGCTGCTCTGGCAGGTAAATCACTTAAAGATATGGGTTTTGAGAAAGTATTTAACCTTGGTGGTTTAAAAGATTGGGCAGAAGCAAATCTTCCAATAGAAAAATAAATCAATTCTAAAATCTCATCATTCCATAATCATCAGCGGGTTCTGGAAGATTATTTGGGTCATGTGTTTTAGCATTTAAATCGGTATCTAGAAATTCATAAACATCGGTTATTATAGAATTTTGTATTTTAAATATTTGACAATAGGTGGCTTCAAATTTTTCACCTTTAATTGTTTCAGCTTCTCCTGTCATAAGGCCAACGACACTATTTTCATCAGCACACATTATTTTCCATTTTTCAGCAAAAACAACTGTTTCAGGTTTAAAGGATTTCATTATTGAGGGAACTAATACGCCATATACCTTATCTCTTCCCTCCCATCTTCCAGAGAAAGGTCCAGTACCGATTACATGAAAAATAACATCTTCACTCATAAGGCCGAGTACTGAATCGAAGTTACCACCGTTAATAGATGTATAATATGTTTCAGCAATTTTTCTATTGTTTTCAACTGTAGCCATTTATTTTCCTTTTTTATTGTTTAGTTTAATTTTTATTTCTATAAGACTAATGACATGCAGTCAAAAAGAGAAGGAGTTATTTAATGCCTACGCCATTTAATTTTCGCTTAACTGAATTTCCTGCTGAAGCAGAAATTTTACGTATGGAAGTTAGAGAATTTCTATCAAAGGCTCTTGTAAATGTGCCTAAAGAAACTCGAGCTGAAACATGGTATGGAGCGGATGAAGAATTTAGTAAAAAAGTAGGTAAGCAGGGGTGGATAGGGTTAAGTTGGCCCACCGAGTTTGGCGGAGCTGGAAGATCTGCAATGGAACGATATGTTGTTTTAGAAGAAATGTTAACGGCAGGTGCGCCAGTTGGAGCTCATTGGATAGCCGATCGTCAATCAGGTCCATTGATTATTAGATATGGAACTCCAGAACAACAAGAGAAAATCTTACCTGGAATATTAAAAGGTGAGACATATTTTTGTATTGGAATGTCTGAACCAGATTCAGGCTCTGATCTTGCAGCATTGAGGACTAAAGCAGAAAAAAAAGGTAATAAATATATTGTAAATGGTACGAAATTATGGACATCGGGAGCTCAGCGTTGCCAATATATGATTGCATTATTTAGGACCTCAAAAGAGGAAGACAGACATGGTGGATTGAGTCAATTTATTGTCGATCTCACAATTCCTGGAATTACAATTCGACCAATAATTGATTTAGCAGGAAGACATCACTTCAATGAAGTTATATTTGAAGATGCAGAAGTTCCTGAAGATATGCTTATAGGAGAAGAAGGTAATGGCTGGAACCAAGTTACTGCTGAATTAGCTTTGGAAAGATCAGGCCCTGAAAGATACTTATCAAGTTATGCTTTGTTGCAAGAAATAATAAAAGAATTTTCAGAGAGAAACGATTATGAGGGTGTGACAGAAATTGGAAGACAAATGGCACATTTAACAACATTACGCCAAATGTCCGTATCCGTAGCTGGAATGCTTAATGATGGAGATAATCCAGCTCTTGAGGCGTCAGTCGTTAAGGATTTAGGAGCTGTTTTTGAGCAGGACTTACCTAACATAGCCCATCGTTTATTGGACTTAGAGCCAGATAATCAAGGAAATGATTTTCAAAAATACCTAGCTATCCTTACTCAGATATCACCTTCATTTTCCTTGCGAGGAGGAACTCGTGAAATCTTAAGAGGCATAATTGCTAGAGGACTGGGTTTAAGATAATGAATAACGAAACTTCTCAGTTATTATCTGATACAGCAGAAAAGCTTTTTAGTGATCATGTGACCAAGAACTGCATTGAAGAAGCTGAAAAAGGAATATGGCCTGAAACACTCTGGAATGAAGTAATTAACAATGGATTAAATCTAATTCTTGTTCCTGAAGATTTAGGAGGCGTTGGAGGGACATGGATGAACGCTGGAATTCTTTTTAAAGCAAGTGGCAGGTATCAGGCTCCAATACCTTTAGCAGAAAATATAGTAGCTTCTTATGTTTTGAGTTTAGGCAATATTTCTATTCCTGAAAATGCTTTATTAACTATATTGGAAGGATCTTTTGATTCTCAAAAGGGTTTAATTTCTGGAACATCTGCTCGTACCCCATTTTCTTCAAATTCTACACATGGTGTAGTTTTATTTAATGATAATAAAGATTTAAAAGTTGGTTTGGTTGATTTGAAAAAAGAAAATGTTGCCGAAAATGAGAATATTGCTCTTGAAAGTCGGGGTAAAGTTATTTTAAAAAATGTTCAGCCATTACAAAGTGAAGTCGTAGACTGCGGTTCTGATTTTATTTACAAAATTGGAGCGTTAATGCGTGCAAATCAAATGGCTGGAGCTTTAGAGTCAATTCTTGAACAATCTGTTCGGTATGCTAACGAAAGAATACAATTTGGAAGACCTATAGGAAAATTCCAAGCCATTCAGCAAGACCTTGCGGTGTTATCGACGCATGTTGCGGCATCATCTGTTGCCGCAGATTATGCCTCTTTTTGTATGGATAAAGGCAATCCTGATTTTTCTATTGCTGTAGCAAAAAGCAGAATTGATGATGCAATATCTATAGGCGCTGGAATAGCTCATCAAGTTCATGGTGCAATCGGTTTTACTTATGAACATGGCCTACATTTTGCGACAAGAAGATTGTGGTCTTGGAGGGCAGAATATGGATCTGGTAGTGAGTGGGCAAAAATCTTGGGAGAAAAGGCAATATCAAATGGTGCCGATAAATTCTGGCCTTCAATTACATCTGGTAACTTAGATTTATGAACGAGAGTTCTACACATTGGCGTTATTATGAGGATGTAGAGATTGGTGAAGAGAGAAGATCAAAATCGTTAATAATTTCAGAAAAAGATATACTAGAATTTGCTCAGAAATATGATCCTCAATGGTTTCATACAGATGTTGAAAAAGCAAAAGATTCAAGTTTTGAGGGATTAATAGCAAGTGGCATTCATGTTTTAGCTATCTGGAGGCTTCTTGATCATGATGCAAATGGGGATGTTAAATATGTTTGTGGTATAGGATGGGAAAATGTTCTATGGAAGAACCCATTAAAACCAGAATATGAGGTGTATGTATGGTCAAAATGTACATCAAAAAGCGAAACATCATCTAAAGAAAGAGGTTTAGCAACTTATGCACATGGATTAAGAAGAGTTGATGGCTTGGATATTTTAACTTTTAATGGTACTTGCTTAATATATAAAAAAGGTTATTAGTCTAAAATTAGATATGCTTGAAGAAGACACAAAAAAAGTACTTGAAGGTTTTGAGTATGAAAAAAACAGAGAGGCGCCGCCGGAAGGGTTTCCTGGTTTTCCAGTTATTCCTGGAGGCAGGTATACGGATCCAGACTTTCAAGATATTGAAAAGGAAGAAATGTGGAATAAAAGCTGGCTCTACGCTTGCCACCTTGATGAATTACCGGAAGTAGGAAGTTATTTGATTTGGGATAAACTTAAAGTCCCAATAATTATTGTTAGATCGGAAGAAGATACAATAAAGGCTTTTTACAACACATGCCGTCACAGAGGTGGACCGGTTGTCACGGAAAAAAAAGGGAAAACTAGATTGCTGGTATGTAATTATCATGGGTGGAGTTATGACCTTAACGGAAATCTTGTAAATTTAAGAGATCCGAGAGATTTTGTTGGGTTGGACAAGTCTTGTCAAAGCCTTATAGATATTTCATGCGATAGATTAGGAAATTGGATATTTGTTAATTTAGATAAAAAGGCAGAACCTTTAACAGACTATTTGGGTAATATTAATGATCATATGCAACAGTTTCAACCTGAGAACCTCAGGCATGTGCATTCCAAATCTTACCCAGTTGAATGTAATGTAAAAGTTTTGCTTGATGCTTTTCTTGAGGTTTATCATGTTCAATCGATTCATCAAAAAACTGTAAATCGGTTTATCGATCATGAGGGCACATATATTACTCTGTGGCCTAAAGGGCATTCTAGAATGGTTACCCCTCATAGAAATCCTGATTGGGAAGATCCAGGAGCTAAAGGTTTAAAGGATATTGATACCGTTACAGAGATTCCAAGACATCACAATGCATCATATAGTTTCTACCCGAATCTTGTTACTCCTCCATCAGCTACTGGTATTCCTTTCTTAACTTTTTGGCCAGTAGATAAACTTAATTGTGAAATTGATGTCCATTGGTTCTCACCAGATTGGGGTGAAGGCGACATACCAGAGATTTGGAAAGCGAGAATCCAAAATTTTGAAAATATTTTATTTGAAGATACTCAATTTGCACCACAGATACAAGAAAGTGTCTCTAGTCCTGCTTTTAAAGGAATTTTATTGAATTATCAGGAAAGAAGAATTTATCATTGGCACGAAGAATTGGATAGACGTATTGGGCCTAGAAAAATGTCCCAAGAATATAGTGTTAAACAAGTATTAGATCCTTTTATTGAAAAGTAATTTATTAATTATTTCATTCTGATATTTCAAAATTTAATAAGACATTACCTCCAAGCCTACCACCATATTGGTAACCAGAATTAATAAATAGATTATTATCTAATATGACAGGTCCATCCGATTCAATGGATCCACCATTTGATGGAATTTCGGTAAATGAGCTAAAATCAATTGCAGTATTATATTCCCAGATTAGTTCTCCCGTATCTTTGTTTAAAATGTATAGCCAACCGTCAAAACCGCCACCAATTACTAAATCATTTGTGGCTGTTAATGCAGCCGAGATTCCAACATCGCAAGCTGGCTTTGTATTTTCTGCACATCTATCAATTGGAGTAAATTTCCAATTAAGTTTTCCTGACAGTCCATCTAATGAGTATATTCCAGGAGTTGCAGGTCCAGGAAATTTATTGATAAAATTCGTATCTGCCACGGCTGCAAAAATACTTTTATTATCAGTGGTCATTCCCCAATGAACACCACCAGCAAAACCGCCTTTCCCAATTCTTTTAATCCATAATGGCTTCCCTTTATCGTCAGGGTCAAGAGCATACACATGTCCTGATTTTCTACCTGCAAATAAAACATTTTTATTATCTATTTTTGCAAGAACAACTGATGCGCCAAAATCCCAATCTGGTCCATCTTGTTCAGGACAATTTGCATCTGCTTCAACGAAACATCCCATATTCCATGCATCACCACTTTCTGCTTGATAAATCCACTCAATATTTCCATTTTCTTTATTTATAGCGATAACAGAATCGCTAGTATCAGCTGCAGGAGATGAATAAGCTTCACCTGTACCGTAATAAATAAGATTTCTAGATAAATCAAAAGTTGGTGAATTCCAAACAGGAACTCCTGATGGTGCTAAAATTTCTATCCCCATATTGTTTAGTTTCCCAGTTGCTTTAGGGGGTAGGGGTATAGAATAGGATGTCCATAATTCACTTCCATCACTAACTTTTAAAGCCATAATCCCGCCTCTAAATGTACAACATTGGTATTCTGGGTCTGCTCCATCTGCCCATTCACGAGATGAAAGTGGTACATAGATAATATCATTATCTACTCTTACCGAACCCGTAAGAATAACTCTAGGATGATAGCGTAGGGATTTAACCCAAATTTTTTCCCCACTATATGGATCAATTTTGTAGAGATTACCTTCATAATCTCCTACAAAAATAAAATTACCTTGATCAGAAAAATAAATTGCTGGAGCTGAACGTATCTCTCCATCAACTTTTGTTCTCCATCGAACACAGCCTGTTTCACGGTCTAAGGCATACATATAAAGATTTTGTCCTCCAACAAAAATTGTATTACCGGAAATCGATGGTTGTGAACGTGCCCTAGTGGCTGAAGGATATGCAAATACCCATTTTAATTTAAGTTTTTTAACATTCTCAGATGTTAGATTTGATTTTGTGTACCTTGAGTTTTCTTTATCATACCCCCATTCCTGATAAGAATTTTCTTCAGTTAATTTTATAGGGTCATTATTTGATTTACAAAAATTGGGCTCAGGTAAGCTAGAAGAAACTTTTCCTCCAGTAATATATTCTGATATACCTATTTTTTCTTGATCACTAAGTCCTTCTGCTTGAGCTGACATTACTCCATTTAATGTGCTTAATATATAATCTGCAGACATAACTTGAAAAGTTGTTAAATGTGGAGCTCTGGGAACACCTCCACTATGACAGCTTGTACAATTATTGTTAAAAATTTCTGAATATATTGATTGAGTTTTATTACTCAATAATATTGATGAACTATCGTTTTCGCTGTTTGGTGCAGCAGATAAAACCATCGTAATAAATACGAAACTGAAAAGAAGAATAATTTTTTTAAATACCATAATTATATTCTAGGGCTTCAATGTTACGCTTTTCTTAAAGCCAGCCACCAGTCCTGTATTATTGCTGCATGTGTTTCTCCATATTCTTTTGCAAGTTCAGAAGCGTCATCAGGAACTTTTTGCATTTCTGTGGGACCTAATTTTGAAGCACCATCAAGAGGATCAACCCATTCAAGATCAATATCTTCAATTATGTCTCCATAATTTCCAGCGGCAGCCTCATGATGTTCACTGATTTGATGAGTTATTAAAAAATCTAAATATGTCGGATATGCTAGGAGAGTATAATAAGAGCCTTTTTCTCTACCCCTCCAATAGTCGTAATGAATCACTGAATCTTCATTAGCGTGCGTTTTCTCAAATAGTTCTCTTGAAATGTTTTCAAACTTCTCTTCACATCCTTCAACTATTTTTATATGTGCTAATAATGTAGACATTTTCTTCCCCTTTGTTCCTAATATAATTTTCTATATTTATCGTTATTTGTTCTAAGATCAACTCCTGAGAAAAGACCTTGTAAGGCTTCACTTATCTCACCTGAGTGTGCAGGAAAATTTGCATCCAAGATATAAAGACGACGACTAATTTTCCAACCCTCTGAAGTTTTGGTAAATTCATCATGATACCTACCACAATAAACATTCACGCTAGGAAGATGGTTATCGACAACATCTCCACCAACTGTTAACCCATAACTCTCCACTTCTGCCTTATCTCCATTAAGTTCTATAGCTACATTGCTAATTAGATGCCAACTATGACCAGTTTTTTCAACTTCCATAACAACAGGGATAAATCCTTTTGCATCACCAGCATAAAAACCATAATCAATAAAACCATCATCAACAAAACATGTTTTCAAAAGCTCTTCATCAACCCAATCAAGAGCTCGACAATATCTTGTAAGACAATCATTTATTTCTTGATAGGCCTCTACTTTTTCTAGCCTATTTTCTAAATCAGACATAATTCCCCCTAAATTTTAAACTAATACAGTAAAGCTTAGTTTAAAAATCATCAATGCTAATATAATCCAACTTAACATAAATAAGCCAAATCTTATCCAAACTAAATTAATGGTAGATTGAAAGATTGAATGAGTTAAGCGAATGAAAAAATAAATCCATGCACAATATAGATAAAAGCTGTCAGTTGCATTGAGGGCCCAGATTATAAATGTTAGAGCATAGAAAACTGTAGGTTGTTCAAATAGATGATTATAATTATCAGCAACTCTTTCAACTTTACTGGGGAAAGCACCCCCTAGTTTTGAAGGATGAGAGAGATCTTGAAGGTCTATTCCTTTTTCTTCAATCGCCTTTGAAGCTGGTATTCTTGTTGCATACATCCAGATCATCATAAAAAAAGTAAGTATAACCATGCATATTGCTGGATTTAATATTAAATTATTCATTATTGGCCCTCTATTTTTTTGTATATTTTTTAACTCTGTAGTAAAATTTATTTTAGTCAATAAATTTGGGGGTATTTATAATGACAGTTAATGGTTTGCATCATGCGGCTATCTCAACGCCTGATATAGAAAGACTAATGAATTGGTATCGTGAAAATTTTGGGTTTGAAGAAGTAGCTCGAACAGAATGGCCAAAGGGATCAAAAGAAATAGATGATGTTGTTGGATTAAAAAATAGTTCTGCAAAACAAGGTTTCCTTAAGTGCGGAAATATAATGATTGAATTCTTTGAATATTCGTCACCTCCTTCTCAACCAATGGAAAAAAATAGACCAGTTAATAATCATGGCCATACGCATGTATGTGTTGATGTTACTGATATTGAAGGGGAGTACGATAGACTTCTTAAAAATGGAGTTAAATTTCATGCTCCGCCACAAAATTTTGGACAAGTTAAAGCTACTTATGGAAGAGATTGTGATGGTAATGTTTTTGAACTTCAGGAAATTATCGATCCCGATCATCCAGCGAAGGTATTTTAGTGACTAAAGATAATTTTGAAGAACAATTATTTCACCTTTTACAAGATATATATTTTGACAATATAGATAATGCCAAAGCTGATGAAGCTGTTGAAGCAATCCATCCTCAAGTTAGGTGGGTCCATAATCAAGTATGGGAACATGATGCACATGAGACCAACATTAGAGATACTCTCAATGGACAAAAAGAAGTTAGAGATTTTTTGCGCAAAAGGATAGTAGAGATGCAGATTGAAGGCATTATTCATAAGGTAGAAAATGTTGTATCTGACGGAAAATTAGGTGCTTTTAAAGCCAATGTTATTGGGACAGATAAGTCTAAAAAGCCTTTTTTTGGTTTAGTAGAATTAAAGGACGATAAAATAATTTACTATAGAGTTTTGCCTCAGGAATAAAATTTAACCAAAAACCTTTTCACCTAAATCATAATCTTTGAGTTTAAATTTTTGGACTTTAGTTGATGACATTGGCCAATCATCAATAAAAACAACATATCTAGGAATTTTGAAATTAGAAATTTTACCTTTTGCAGAGTTAATTAGTTCTTCGGCAGATATATTTGAGCCTTCTTTTCTTTCAACAAAAAGTGCAGCAACTTCTCCTAATCTTTCATCATCAATACCAACCACTTGGCTTAATAAAACTCCATCATGATTATTATAAAAAGATTCAATTTCTAAAGCCGCTACATTTTCTCCACCAACTTTAAGCATGTCTTTTAAACGTCCATGATAACTAATGAATCCATCTTCACTTAATGAACCAAAATCACCTGTTGAAAGCCATCCATCTTTTGATATGGTTTCTTTAGTTTTTTCAGGATCATTTAAATAACCTTTAAATACTGACGGACCACTAATTTCAATTAACCCTTTTTCTCCATTTACCTGCTCTTTTCCGGTTTCAGGATCAATAATCCTAGCTTCAACACCTGTGAACGGTCTTCCACATGTAGTAATCCTCTTTTCTAAAGGATCATCTGGCGATCCATAAGAACAAACACCACTAGCCTCGGTAAGGCCATAAGCTGAAACTTGTTTGGCTTCGGGAAGGGCTTCTTGAAATGATCGAAGAGTGTCTACGGGAGCAACATTATTAATAATTCTTATGCTTGATAACTTTGAAGCATTAAAATCTGGATGGTTAACAAGCGCAAGCATTACTGCAGGAAATGCAGGAAAGGCTATAGTTACCTTAGATTCTTCAAGAACCTTTAAGGATTCATCAGGATTAAAGTGAACTGTTGAGATAAAGGGTGATTTTGCAACTAAGCAGGCCGAAAAAGGTAAAATTGATGACATATGAAACATGGGAAGAGGATCCCAAAATACATCTTCTTTAGATATACTCCATCTTTCCATCATCGCTTTTGTAGTATGAGCCATATTATTGTGACTTAGGGGGCAACCTTTTGGGTTTGAAGTTGTTCCAGATGTATACATTATAAAAGCTGTATCATCCCCTTCACTTACAGCCTCTTTTATTTCTATATTGGATATATCTAGAGAAAGAAAATCATCAAAACTTTTTAACCTTTTATCAGATGATCCACCAATTACATAAGTATCATTGAGAGTATCAATTTTTTGATTATTTGAATCTAGAACGGAAAGAATTAGTTCGGAGAAATTTGTAACTTCATCTGACTCCGATGATATAAAAAGATATTTGCAACCACTATCTTTTAATACATAATCAAGTTCATTTGTTTTATATCTTGCATTTATACAAACAGGAGCCAACCCAGCATACATGGCGCCATACATTATTTCTAAATACTCAATAGAGTTAAAAAGCAATATTCCAATTCTTTCCCCTTTCTTTAATCCTAAAGCGAGGAATCTTTTTGCATGACTTATAATATTTTCCGAAAATTCTTTATTACTTCTTTGGTTGTTATCTACAATTAAGCATTTATTAGAAGCAATATTATCTTCAAAATGTACTGCATATGCAGCTATATTTTTAATTTTATCTAAATCCAATATTACCTCCCATTATAAAATAATCATGTTGGAAATACTTTTCTAATATGCAAGTATTATGATGAAAAAATCAACATCATAGTTAAATAATGATCAATATCGGACTGATAACAACGAAACAAGCAAGGCGACAACCTAATGCATGGGCTGTTTTTGATAATACTTCTCAAAGAAGAGTAACATTTAAAGAGTTAGATGATTTAGTAAAAAAAATAGCTAATGGATTACTTTCTCTTGGTTTGAAAAAGGGCGATCGCGTTTCCATTCTTTCACAGAATTCTATAGAATTTTTAGCACTATTTTTTGCATGTGGTCAGGCAGGATTGGTGGCGCATGCATTGAATTGGAGGCTTGCAAAAACAGAAATTGCAAAAATACTTGAAAATGGTGAACCCAAAGTTTTCATTTGCGAAGGTCAATTTAAAAATATTAAATCTGAACTTGAAAAGGAAATTAATTTTATCGATCACTGGATGGAGTATGGTAATGATAGCGATAACAGTTTTGAAAAGTTAATCGACTCATCGTCATCAGAAGAAGTGAAACAAGCATATGAAATAGGTGATGATGATTCATTTTTTATTCTTTACACGGGAGGTACAACAGGAGAATCTAAGGGAGCTCTTCATACCCATAAATCAGCCTATTTTGGCATGTTAAACCAGACAGTGGCGGAAAGAATCGTACCGTCGGATGTTTATATGCTTACCGGACAAATGTTTCATATTCCCGTTTTATTAGCTATGAATTATACAGCACATGGCTGTCCAATTGTTTTAATGAATTTCGATGCAAAGCTAGCTTTAGATCTAATTCAACAGGAAAAGGTTTCAGGGTTTTTAGGAATTACTACTATGTTGAATTGGATGATGGCTGTTGATGGTTTTGATAAATATGATCTTAATAGTCTTAGATGTGTTCAGTATGGCGGAGGGCCAATGCCATCAAGAGTAATAAGAGAAACTTTAGATAAATTACCGTGTCAGATTATTCAAGGCTACGGTCAAACTGAAGGCACGACTATGACTTTCTTGTCGCAAGAAGATCATATAAAAGCAGTAATTGAAGGCATAAATGAAGAACGATTAAAGTCTTGCGGGAGAGAGGGCTTTGTTACTTCTGTTCGTGTTGTGGATCCTAAGGGTAACCCAGTGCCTAATGATGGAGAAACTCCTGGAGAAATTATTGTTCGTTCAGATGCAAATATGGTTGGATATTTTAGAAGACCAGATCTGACAGAGAAAACAATCCGAGATGGTTGGATGTGGACTGGGGATATAGCCACTTGGGATCAAGATAATTATATTTTTATAAAAGATAGAGCAAAAGATATGATTATTTCTGGAGGAGAGAATATTTACTCTGTTCAGGTTGAAGAGGCAATTTGTAAGCATGAAGCCGTTCTTGAAACAGCTGTTATAGGCATTCCTGACGATGAATGGGGTGAATCTGTAAAAGCTTATGTAGTTTTAAAGCCTAATATGAATGCAAGTGAAGACGATATTATTAATACAGCTAAAAAACATTTGGCTTCTTATCAAAAACCAAAATCAGTAAAATTTATTGATGAATTACCTAAAGCGCCAACCGGAAAAATTCTCAAAAGAAACTTAAGAGATCCTTACTGGAAAGATTCAGAGAAAAAAGTCTAGATACTTTCGGCTTTTGAAACAATGTCGGAAAGGGTTTGAAGAAAACGTGCTCCAACAGCGCCATCAATACCTCTGTGATCACATGACATAGTTACTGATATTTTATCATCTTCAAGTTTACCAACAGCAAGTATTCCGCATTGAGGTGGATTAATAACAGCAGTAAAGGATTTAATACCCAACATTCCTAAATTTGAAATAGAAAATGTACCCCCTTGATAATCTTCAGGCATTAACTTATTAGAGTGGGCTAAATCTGATAGTCTTTTTACATCAGATGAAATTTCTTCTACACTCTTTTCATTAGCTTTTTTTACAATTGGTGTTATTAGCCCTGCGTCTGTTGCCACAGCAATAGAGATATCAGTATTCTTAAATTGTAAAATTCCATCATCGGACCAATTAATATTAACTTCAGGGTGCTTCGTAAGGGCAGTAGCAACACACTTAATGATTAGATCATTAACAGATACTTTTTCCTTTTTATCTTTTCCTTTATTTAACTTTTCTCTTTTTGCTGATAATTTTTTAGCATCTAAATCAACATTAAGATAAAAATGAGGCGCAGTATTTTTAGAGGTCGTAGTTCTTTCTGCTATAACTTTTCGCATTCCACTGTGAGGAATTAATTCTGATGGATTATCTGAAGGCTGAGTTGGACTTGCCTCACCTTCTTCACCTTTATAAGCTGCAAGTTTTGCAGGATCAGCAACTTGTTCAACATCTTGTACAGAGATTCTTCCTCTCCTTCCTGAAGGAGTTATTGTCGTTACATCAACTTCTAGTTCAAGAGCAACTTCCCAAGCTTTTGGAGAAATATTTACATTTTCAGGAGGAGATGACGGCAAATCACCACTTGCTTTAGGCTTTTCTTTTTCTGCAGGAGCTGGTTTCTCTTCAGGTTTTTTTTCAGATATAGCGCTTTCAGGACTAAACGAAGAGTCAACAGGCACAAAATCGTTTATGAATTTATCCACATCATCGTCAGCAACATCTTCGTCTGCAAATACAGCAAGCAAAGCGCCTACAGGATAAGTTCCATCTACTTCAACGATTTTTTTTCTGCAGAGACCATCAAATTCAGCTTCAATCTCATTTGATATTTTGTCAGTTTCAACGACTAGGAGTGGATCACCTTTAGAAAATTTTGCTCCTTCTTCTACGAGCCATTCTATAAGTTTTCCTTCCTCCATTTCGATACCCCATTTGGGCATCGTAAGAGCTTCAATCTTCTTACTCATAATAAAACCCTATTTATAATTAACTACCTCAGATACCAAATCTTTAATTTTGTTTGGAGATGGAAGAAATGCCCCTTCCAATTCTTTTGCAAAAGGAACTGGTGAATGAGGACCTGTTAATTGTTTAACCGGCGCTTTTAGCGAAGAAAATACTTCGCTTGCTGCTAGAGCAGCAATATCAGAAGCAAAAGAACATCTTGGAGGTGTTTCATCAACAACAACAAGTCTTCCGGTTTTTTCTACACTATCAAGGATAGCATCTTCATCTAATGGACTTGTGGTTCTTGGATCAATGATATCACAAGTTATTCCATCATCTGCTAATGCTTGTGCAGCATTTTCACAGAAAGATATCATTCTACCAGTTGCCACGAGCGTGCAGTCATCTCCCTCTGAGACTATTCTTGCTTTCCCGAAAGGCACAAGATGCTCTCCATCTGGAACATCACCAGAAAGAGCATACAATGTTTTATGCTCAAAAAATATAACTGGATCCTCATCTCTGATAGCTGTTGATAAAAGCCCCTTAGCGTCTGCAGGTGTTGATGGCATTGCAACTTTTAATCCAGGAATTGCAGTAATCATAGGATGTAAAGATTGACTATGTTGCGATGCAGCGTTCATTCCTGCACCATAACAAGTTCTTAAGACCATAGGGCAAGTGGCTTTTCCACCAAACATATAGCGGAATTTTGCAGCTTGATTCATTAACTGATCCAAACATAATCCCATAAAGTCACAAAACATAATTTCTGCTACCGGTCTTTTTCCTGCTAAAGCAGCTCCTGCAGCAGTACCTGCTATGCCAGCTTCAGATATAGGCATATCAATACATCTCTCAATACCAAATTCTTCGTATAATCCTGAAGTGACACCAAATACTCCACCAACAAAACCAGGCTCTGCGTGAGGGCTTCCAGTTCCACCAACAACATCTTCACCCATCACAATAACATTCTCATCACGACCCATTTCTAAAAAAAGAGCATCTGTTAAAGCTTCTCTATAAGTTTTCTCTGTCATATTTTTATCTCCTTAATAAGACACATAAACATCAGTTGTTACATCTTCAGGGCTAGGCAATGGTGATGCCTTGGCTTGCTCAACTGATTCTTCAATAAGTGAATTAACTTCATCGTCTAGTTTACCTATATCTTCTTCAGATAATAAACCTGCTTCTGTGACCTTAGTTGTAAAAATTTTCAGACAATCATTATTTTCTCTATCATCTTCAAGTTCTCCTGGTGCACGGTAATCTTGGGGATCGCCTTCAAAATGACCATAAAATCTTGTTGTATCAAACTCAACGGCACATGGTCCATTTCCTTCTCTTGCTTTAGAAATTATTTCATTCATAACCTCATGAACCTCAAAAAAATCTAAACCATTTGCTTTTACGGTATGTATGCCAAAACCCTCTACACGACTTGCTATACTCTCAGAAGCAATCACATAAGAACAATGTGTATGTTCTGAATATCTGTTGTTTTCGTAAACATATACACTTGGTAATTTCAAAATAGCCGCAATATTCATAGATTCGAATACTGGTCCTTGATTACAAGATCCGTCACCACTGAAAGAAACTGCAACTCCGCCTTTTCCATCTAGTTTAGCAGCAAGTGCTGCACCAGTAGCTAGAGGAGGTCCACCACCTACGATACCATTTGCACCTAGCATTCCTACATCCATATCAGCTACATGCATTGATCCGCCTTTACCTTTACATACACCATCTGCTTTACCATAAAGTTCTTTCATCATACCAATTACATCGACTCCTTTAGCGATACAATGGCCATGGCCTCTATGTGTAGATGTAATGTAATCTGCATCAGTTAAATTTTCACAAACACCAACCGCTACAGCTTCTTGACCAGCATAGAGATGTGTAAATCCTGGAATTGCTCCTGTCATTATTTCCCTATGTAGGTGTTCTTCAAACTCCCTTATAGTCTTCATTTGTTTATACGCCTGTTCAAGTTCTTCTCTAGCTAGTTGCATTTTATCCCCTCCTAAATGTGTGGATGAACAAGATAGAATTAAAAGGTTTATCCTTTATATTCAATAAAAATCTTTTTAAATATTATACAAATTTTTCTATTAATCAACTTGTCTCCTTAATTGACCACTCAATTGATTGTTTTATAAGTTTTCTAAAATTTTCATTTTTATATGATGAAGGTCCATCTCCAAATTGTAGATACGCTATTGCGCTATTTTCATAACTTTTAGTCCAACCAACAATATTACTTCCTTCATTATGCTGCCAATTCTTATTTGAGTACATTTCTCCTTCAAGTGCTCTCGCTGCGGAATAAAAATTATTGTCCTTAAATTCATAGTCACTAGCTAAAATAGGATTTATAGAATCTTCAAATATTTGAGCCAAATACAATTCATCAGTAATTTCAAAATTTTCAACACCTTTAGTAATTGGATGATCTCCGACTTTTGAAACAGTATATTTGACATCATGCCTATAACCGGAATCAGGTTGTTCGATCCCTTTAACATTACTTGGTTGATAAAGAAAACGTCCGCCTATTATATCTCCATATTCTTCCCACAGAGGCCAGCTTGCTATTGAATGATGAATAAATACGCAACCAATTCCTTTTTTAAGAAGATTAATAAAACCTGATTTAAAATTTTGATTAGGTTCAAAAAATGTTGGTTTGGGTGGGGCTGTTTCAAAATCAATTCCAGGCATGTCATAAAATAGAATAGCCTTATAATTTTTTATAGAATTAGATACTAGGTAATCTTGAGCCGCAGGATGCTCAACATGAGTCCAACAATACCCTGTTGAATCTATCATTTCAAAAAAAGGATCTCTTTCGAACGGATGGCCGCGAGTTACCACTAATATATTTTCGACTCTTTCATCAATAAATGTCTGATTCCCCATTTGTCGAATGTTAGATTCAATATTTTCTTCACTCATTACTATATATCAACCTTTTAATGTTATTGAAGAATAACATTTGTTTTTGGTCAATCTATAAATTGAAATTTATATATTTTTTATGCACTTAAAAGCCAATAATTTGATTTTACTGGACACATATAGTTGTGGCATAATAAAATACTGAAAAATTGGGAGATCATTATGGCTTTAATAAGATATGCACAACCTGGTTTACATGGCGATAAAGAGCCAGAACCTAATCTATCTTACGAATATATTCCTAAAGAAAGGTACACCTCGAAAGAGTTTATGCAACTTGAATGGGAGCATATATGGACAAAGACTTGGTTAAGAGGTGGACTATCACAAGATATTAAAGAGCCAAATGATTATTTAACAACCGAAATCGGTAATTACTCTATCCTAATCACTCGTGGAGAGGATATGAAAGTTAGAGCATTCTACAATGTATGTAAGCACAGAGGAAATACTCTTGCTCAACAAAAAATGGGTAAAATTGATAAAACTTTTAAATGTTCTTATCATAGGTGGCAGTATGATGCGGCTGGTCAACTTGTAGATACCCCTGATCCTCATACTTTCCCTCAAGGAGTATGCGATCCATCGCTTCATCTTACCCAACTTCCATGTGAAGAGTGGAATGGATGGGTAATGTATTCTTTAAATCCTGAAGTTAGGCCTTTAGATGAATGGTTGGGCCCTGTTAAAGCACATCTTGAATCATATAACTTTGATAAGATGGATCTGGTTATGGACATGACTGTTGAATGGAATTGTAACTGGAAAGCATCAGTGGATGCTTTCAATGAAACTTATCATGTTTGGGGTACTCATCCTCAATTAATGGATTGGTTGGATGATCAAAATGTTCAAATAGACCTTTATGATATTCATAATCGTTATCTAGTACCATTTGGTGTTCCAAGTCCAAGACCACATATTGATCAAGAAGAAATTGGTCCAAATCTTGAAGTGTATATGGAGCAAAACGGCGTGGACCCTAAATCCTTTAAAGGTAATGCACAAGAAGCCAGAAGAGCAATTCAGATTGCGCAAAGAGAGAGAGGCGATGAAATGGGTTGGGATTTTTCAAAGTTAAATGATGATCAAATGTCCGACGATTATCACTACTGTGTATTTCCAAATGTCACTTTGAATACACACGCTACTAATTATATGATGTTTACTCAAAGACCACACGCTGAAGATCCAAATAAGTGTTTATATGATCTACAGATGTTTACATTACCAAGTGATACTAACAATAAAAGAGCTAAACAGGCTCAAGAAGTAAAAGATTCTAATAATGCTCCTTCTTACATGACAGTTGAAGGTGATGAAGCGCCAAGAGTTAATCCTGGAATGGATGAGGCTGTACAAGGAGAAGCCGATGAACTTGGTCGTCCAGAGCATATATATGTTAAAGATGGAGAAGAGCATACTCTTGGAGAAGTTTTGGACCAAGATGCACACAATCTTCCTTTTGTTCAAAAGGGAATGAACAGTCCAGCTTACAGGGGCCTTTGGTGCGGCGAACAAGAGAGAAGAATTATTCATTTCCATCAAGTCATTGATAGACTCATTATGGAAGGTGGCGGTCAGGTTCCTAACTATAAAGAGTAACCACTAAATTTTTGGTTTAAATCATGAGTGAACAAGATACCTATGTATTTTTGTGTGATTCTGAAAAAGTTGAAGCAGGATCGGAAGGAGTATTTGAAGTAAATAATAGAGAAATACTTGTTGTTCGATCCAATGAAGGAGAATTATTTGCGGTTGAAGATAATTGTCCTCATGCAAATGAATGTCTTTCAGGGGGTCGATTTAGAAATGGATTTTATGCATGCCCTCATCATGGAGCACGTTTTGAGTTATCCACAGGCAAATCTATGACAAATCTATCCACAAAGCCTTTAATATGCTTTGATATCAGAGAAATTGATGGGAAAATAGAGATTATTGTCCCTGAAAAAGAGAAAAAGAAATTTATTCCTGGGGGTGCCCCTCCAGGATTTGGACCAATGTAGTTTTTTAAAGGAGGAAGCAATGGATCTAGGATTAAAAGGAAAGAAAGCAATTGTTACAGGAGGAAGTAAAGGTATCGGAAGAGCAACTGCTGAGCTATTAGCTGACGAAGGTGCTGATGTAGCAATTTGTGCGCGTAATGCGGATGAAGTTGCGGCTGCAGTTGAAGCTCTTAAATCAAAAGGAGTTAATGCTATTGGTGACTCGGTTGATGTAGGTGATGGAGATGCTTATAAAGCCTGGATTACTTCAGCAATAGAACAGTTAGGTGGTCTTGATGTTTTAGTGCCAAATGTAAGTGCTGGTGGTGGAAACCCAAGTGAGGATGGATGGAAAGCTAATTTTGAGGTTGATATAATGGGTACTGTACGAGCAGTTGAAACATCTTTACCGGCATTAGAGGCAAGTAAAGGCAGTATTGTTATCATCTCTACAACAACAGCTATTGAAGAAGGACCTGGAAGTGGACCGTACGGTGCAGTTAAAGCAGGTCTAATAAATTATTCAAATCATATCGCTATATCAAATGGTGGAAAAGGTGTTAGATGTAATGTTGTTTCACCTGGACCGATATATATTGAAGGTGGCGCATGGAATTTCATCAAAGATAATATGGAAGATTTTTATAAGGCAACTGAAAAGGCTATTCCTCTTGGATATGGTGCTGCTGAAGATGTTGCTAACACTGTAGTCTTCCTAGCGAGTTCTGCAGGTGGTCATATTACTGGAACAAATGTTGTAGTGGATGGTGGTTTTACTAAAAGAGTTCAATTCTAATTTAACGAGAATAAATTATGTCTGATGATATCAAAAAAAAATTAGATGTAGTTCTTGTGGCGGGTGGAAAATATCATGATATAGACTTTGCCCGCTTAGAACTTTTAAAATTATTGTCCGAGGATGAAAGAATTAGAACAAGAGTTTTTGAGGACTATTCCAATCTACATGCAATATCTAATGCTGACTTTCTAATTACCTATACTTGCGATGTAAGGCCTACTTTAGAACAACAAAAAGTTTTAAGAGACTATGTAGCGAAAGGTAATCGCTGGCTTGCTTTACATGGAACTAATTCTATTCTTCAATTCCTTTCTGATGGTAGAGTTGATTGTCCAAGGGTTGCTCCTATATTTATGGAAACTTTAGGATCACAATTTGTTTCACATCCACCTATTGAGCCTTATACAGTAACCGTTGCCGATGATAAACATCATCTTGTTGAGGGTGTAGAGCCTTTTGAAACAAACGATGAATTGTATTTAATGGAAACTCATGGTGAACTGCATGTTCTTTTAGAAACAGAATTTGAAGGAAAAACACCAGGTTTTGTTGAGGAAGATTGGGATAAAACAAAGGTGCCTGTATTCTATCTTCATCCAGTAGATAAAGGTGAAGTTTTATACTTAACACTCGGTCATTGTCGAGGTCATTATGATATGTATGATCTACCAGAGCCAATGGAATATTATCCAGAAGTAGAAAGGTGCGCATGGGATTTACCTGTTTTCTATGATCTATTGAGAAGAGGCATTGGCTGGGCAAAGGAACTATCTCTTAAAGGATAATGATGTCAGATAAAGTCGCTCTTATTACTGGAGTTGGTCCAGGTACTGGAGCTTCGTTAGCGAGAAGATTCAGTAAAAGTGGATTTAAGGTTGCTATGTTTGCTCGTAATAAATCGAGATTAGAGAACCTTGAAAAGGAACTTCCACATTCAAAAGGATATTCTTGTGAGCTTAGAGATCCGGATCAGCTTAATGAAACCATAGATAAGGCTCTAAAAGAATTTGGTTATCCTGATGTTTTTATTCATAATGCGGTAAGAGGAACTCGAGGTAATTTTTTGGAGTTCTCTCCTGAAGAATTACAATCAAATTTTGATACAAATGTAATCTCGCTTCTTAGAATTGTACAAAAGATTTCCCCTAACATGATAGATAATGGTAATGGAGCAATAATTGTAACAGGAAATACATCGGCCCATAGAGGAAAAGCTAATTTTGGTGGAACGGCATCTACTAAGGCAGCGCAAAAAATACTGACTGAATCAATAGCAAGGTATCTAAATCCAAAAGGCATACATGTAGCTTATATAACTATTGATGCAGCTATTGATCTAGAGTGGACCAGAAAAGCATGGCCAGAAAAACCTGATGATTTTTTTATTAAGCCCGATGATATAGCGGATGAAGTATGGCATATTGTTCATCAATCTAAATCTGCTTGGACTTTTGATCATTGGCTAAGACCTTTTGGTGAAAACTGGTAAATTATTTAATTATTTAGCTAAAAAAAACAAATACTTGTATTTATGTTGTATTTATACAACATATTTATCTAATTTTGTAATATATTTATATTATAAGTTTGGTTTTTTCTCAAAAAGCATGTATTACAGACTTTCAAAATAAACCTGGGGGGGTATTTTTAATGAAAATTTTAAAATATTTTGTATTATTCGCTTTGATATTTTCAGTTTCTTTTATTGATGATGTTAAAGCTCAAGATAATTCTTCTTCATATACAATTGAAGAAATTATCGTAACAGCTCGTAAAAGAGCTGAGTCAATCCAAGATGTTCCTGTTGCTGTTTCTGCTTTAAGTGTAGAACAAATAGAAAGAGGAAATATTCAAAGAGTTCAAGATTTAGAAAAACTTGTTCCAAATGTTGAATTATCTGATATGGCTTTTGCCGGTGGCGCAATGAGTGCTGCTATTCGTGGCTTGACTTTTGATGATTTAGAAAAAACTTTTGAAACTACAGTTGGTGTAGTTATTGATGGAGTCTTTGCGGCTTCCAACTCAGGGGTTGATTTAGATCTTTTTGACCTTGAAGCAGTTGAAATTCTTCGTGGTCCTCAAGGAACATTATTCGGAAGAAATACAATTGGTGGTGTTATAAATATCACTCGAACTAAGCCGACACGAGAACTTGGTGTAAAAATTAAAGTTGATATTGAAGAAGACAATACAAACGATACAAAAATAGTTCTTAACGCTCCTTTAGGTGACAATGGTGGGGTAAAGGTTGCTTTAAGAAAACTTGAAAGTGATAGCTTTATGTTTAATGTTACTCAAAATCAAAGAGAAAAACTAAGAGATGTTCAATCAGCGTCTGTAGTAGTTGATTTTGATCCAGTAGAAAATGTAAATGTGAATTTTACCTTTGATAATTATAATGATAATTCACAACACAATCTCCTTAATATAACAGAATTTTACATTAATAAAATTGGAGCTCCTCAAGGTGTTTTTGCTCTTTTAGGTCAAGGCGCTGCAACTTCAGGTGATTTATCTGCAGCTAATGATTATGAGACAGTATATTCTGCTTATCCATTTTTAAGTGGTATTCAAGGTAATAACATGATTTTAAGGTTGGAATGGGAGTTAGATAATCATACTTTGAAACTAATTTCTGGCAACAACGACTTTGCTGAAGTTATGGATATTTGTTCTTGGGGTTCAGCTGGTGCAGTAGTTACACCTAATTGTGTTTTCCCAGTTGTAAGAGATCAAAATTATGAACAAACATCTCATGAGATTCAACTTATTTCAAATTTAGATGGTCCATTAAATTATACTTTAGGTATTTTCACTATTGAAACTGAAGCCAATATGGATTCTGGACCTGTTCAAAACTTTAGATCTGTTCAAGAAGCTGAAGCTTCTGCTTTTTTTGCTGACCTAACTTATGATGTTAGTGATGATTGGACATTAGGTTTAGGAGTTAGGTATACAGATGAAGAAAAAGATTTTAGTATTCAAACTTATGCATCTGTAGATAATAAAGTAGCGAGAACACCAACAATTCTAGATTTATCTAGAGGTTTTAAAGATGATAACCTTCAACACAAAGTTGTTATACAAAGAAACACAGACTTTGGTATGGTTTATCTTTCACATTCAACTGGTTTCCGTTCAGGTGGTTTCAATGCTAGAGGTACAACACTCCAATCTGTTGGCCCTTATAATTCAGAAGAAGTAGAAACAATAGAATTAGGTCTACGTAGTGAATTATTTGACAATAGAGTAGTATTAAATTTAACAGCTTTCACTAATGATTATACTGATAAGCAGGAAGTTATCGTGACACCAGGTGATGGTACAATTGTTGTTGATGGCGTACCGCAAACTTGTGGAGCGACATGTACATTTGTTCGTAATGCTGGTGAAGTATCAATTGATGGCTTTGAAATTGAAGGAACTTTTAGGGCTACTGAAGCTTTAACTTTTAGGACTGCGATAGGTTTCCTTGATTCAGGTTATGATAAGTTTGAATATGATGGTCAAGATGTTGCTGCTGCTGCTCAATTGAATTTTGCTCCTGATTATACAGCTAGTTTAAGTTGGGATTATGTAACTAATTGGCAAGGCGGTGAATTAATTTTTGCAGGAACCTTTTCTGCAAAAGATGAATTTTATGGAAGATTTGATCCAGCCGTTTATAACTATGAGTTAGGCGCTGATATGTCTGTTGAGAAAGCTGAAAAATTAGATTTATCTCTAACTTATAACAGAGAATTAGCAAATGGTGGAGCTATGAGCCTTACAATCTTTGGTAATGATATTCTTGAAGAAGGAGCATATATCGTTCGTCCATTTGATGCTGGTGCATTCGCTTTTGCTACAATCCAAAAACGTCAACATTTCGGAATTTCTTTAGGTTTTGAATTTTAATTTTAAAGATTTTTAATTAATTGAAAGGGCGCTTTTTGCGCCCTTTTTTTTTAACTATATTGAGTCCACATCAAAAGAGAATCATCTTATTAATTAGCAATTATTTTTAATATTAATAACCATCTTTGTGGGGAGGATAAATATGAAATATATCAAATTCTTACTAATTCTATTGTTAATGCCTAGTGTACAATCTTTTGCTCAAGCAGATGAAGGTACACAATTTTCTGGTTTAGAAGAAATAATTGTTACAGCTAGAAAAAGAGAGGAGCCGCTTCAAGAGACACCTGTTGCTGTTACAGCTTTAACTGAAGCTAAGCTTGATAAAATGTTTGCTACGGATCTACAAGATCTCGATATGCAAGTGCCAAATACTATAATAAGCAGGATTAGCTCTTTTAATAATTCTGTTTCGGTTTTTATGCGAGGAATAGGTAATACAGATATTGATTCAACCATTGATCCACCTGTAGCTATTTTTGTAGACGGAATTTATATTCCACGACCAAATAATAGTGCCATAGATATGTTCGATATTGAGCAAGTAGAAGTTATGCGTGGTCCTCAAGGAACTCTTTTTGGTCGAAACACTACAGCTGGTGCAATTCAATTTAGAACGAAAAGACCTACTGGCGAATTCGGAACTTCTGGTAGGATAACATTAGGTGAATACGGAAGACGTGATGTGCGTTTATCCGTTGAGTCTCCTTTAACAGATAACATCAGCGCCAAAATCTCTGTGCTCCAACAAAAATTTGATGGTTATTATCAAATGAAAATAAAAAATCATCCTAGTTACGATGTAGGAGCTAGACATCCTTATGATGACAGAGGTCAGTTAAGAGACGCTGGTGGCGAAGATGTATATGCTGTGAGACCTATTATTAAATTCAATCCAACGGAAAATTTTGAATTAACAATAATTGGTGAATACATAAAAGAAAGAAGTGATACAAGGCCACAGATTAATACTTCTATACCTAGCCAAGTTTTAGCTAGAGTATACGGATTTCCCGGAGCTCCGTTTGGTGCAGAAAGAAGATATCTAGAAACAAATGTTTATTCTTTTATTAATGTTGATACCAAAGGTTTAACAGTTGAAGCAGTTTGGGAATTGGACAGTGGTACATTAACTTCAGTTAGTAACTGGCGTGAAACAGAGTACCTGATGAGAGGTGAAGTTGACTGGACCACCGCACCAATGTTTGAAATTGTCCGTGATGAACCCCATGAGCAACAATCCACTGAATTAAGATATCAAACAAGTATTAATGATAGAACAGAGTTAGTCGCTGGTATCTATTATTTTGAACAAGATTACTTTCTCAGAAGAGATACTTACATTAATACATCCGGTGCTTTCACTGCGCACATTATTGGCCTTACAAGTCAAAGCCATCAAAATATGGCGGTATTTGCTCAGGTTGACTATCAAATTAATGACAAGCTCGGGTTGACTGTTGGTGGTAGATATACAGAGGAAGAGAAAGATTTCATGCAAGCTCCTTTTGGCGTCACACCTGGTGCAAAGATCTACACAGATGATGAGTGGTCTAATTTTGGCCCCAAGGTAGGTCTTGACTATCAAATCAATGATGATGCTATGGTGTATGTGTCCTTATCAAGAGGTTTCAAAAGTGGAGGGTTTAATGGAAGAGGTGGAACGCCTACAACATTAGGGCCTTTCGATGAAGAAACCGTTGATGCTTTAGAAATTGGCTTAAAAGCAGACTGGTGGGATAACAAACTAAGGACAAATGCAGTTATATTCCTTAATAGATATGAGGATCTTCAAAGAACTATCATTCGAAACTTGGTTAATTGTGGATGCCCAAATCCTCAGGAAACAGTTACTGATAACGCAGCTGAAGCTGAGATAAGTGGATTTGAATTGGAAATTGATTATGTGCCAAACGAGAATCTTAATTTAGGTCTAGCTCTAGCGTATACAGATGCAGGATATGAAGAGTTCTTCGCTGATTTAAATGGCTCTGGTACAGCTGTAGATAATTCAGGCTTACCTTTACAAAGAGCTCCTGAATGGCATGCGTTATTCCGATTTGATTATACTGTCGATATGGATAGTGGCGCTGCTGTTACCTTAGGTGGTAATTATATGTACAGAAGTGAGCTTAATAACCATACAGCAGGGAATCCTTTGGCGAATGTCGGAGAAATTGACATTATAAATCTTCATCTCGACTATGTGCCGCCTTCCGGTAATTATAGAGTATCTTTATATGGTAAAAATGTAACTGATGAAATTTATCAAACAAGTGCAACTCTTGTTGGAGCTCTTTTACATTTGAACGGCATTAGTGATCCAGCAAGATTTGGTATAGAAATCGGCTGGGACTTCTAAAAACTAAATTCTTTAAAAAAGCGGTCAATTTATTGACCGCTTTACTTTTAAATCTTACAGTGATTATCTTATGACTTAAACTTTGGAGGGGTTGTGTCTATGAAGAATCTATTACTAATTTTTACTGCCTTTTTTTTAATCACTTCTTTACAAGCGAAAGAATACTCTCCTGCCGTTGGCAAGGATTATCCTACTAAACTTTTATGGGGTGATACACATCTTCACACTAATGAATCGGCAGATGCATGGTCTATCGGAAACCCTAACTTAACACCTAGTGATGCATTTCGCTTTGCTAGAGGCGAAGAAGTGATTTCAGAAAGCGGAGTAAAAGCTAAATTACGTGTTCCTCTTGATTTTTTTATGGTCTCTGATCATGCAACATATCTTGGTGTTTTTAAAAGAATAAAAGCAGGTGATCCTGATCTTATTAACAGACCCTTGGGAAAAAGATGGAAAGAATACATGGATAATGGTGATCCAAGACTATTTACAGAATTTGTACAAGGGCTGAATGGTAACCAAGAAGTATCTTTTAACAAAGAAATATATACCCCAATTTGGAAAGAAATAACCGAAAATGTTGATAGATTTAATCAACCAGGTGTTTTTACTGCTTTTATAGGCTATGAATGGACTCCTGCTCCAACGGGTGACAATTTACATAGAGTAGTAGTTTTTAAAGATGACGCAGAAACTGCTCAGAAAATAATACCTTTTTCTGCTTTAGATAGTAACAATCCCGAAGATCTTTGGTCTTTTCTAAAAAATTATAATGAAACTACAGGCGGTGAGGCTATTTCTATTTCTCACAATAGTAATATAAGTGGCGGTAGAATGTTTCCGCTTGAGAACTCATATGGTGAGGCCATAGATCGTGCTTATGCAGATATGCGTAATAGATGGGAGCCTTTGGTAGAGGCTACACAAGTTAAGGGGGATAGTGAGACACATCCTGCTGTATCACCTGATGATCCTTTTGCGGATTACGAAACATGGGAAGGCAATATAGGGAGAAGAGAAACAGATAGACTTGAAAGACTTAGCAATACTGGTGATTGTGAAAGCGCTGAGAACTATAAATGTTATCGCTATAAAAAAAGTGAAACTGATCGTTACAAAGGTAGTTATGTTCGCCCGGCATTAAGAAGAGGATTAGAAATTCAGAAAAAAATTGGAACTAATCCTTATAAATTTGGTGTAATCGGAAGCACAGACAACCATACTGCCTTAACAGCCTCTGCCGAAGATAATTTCTTTGGTAAATTTGTTGATTCAGAACCTGGTCCAGGAAGAATGAGTAACTGTATGGCTGGTTGTGATAGACCTGATGGAGATGGTGATGGTGATTTATGGCGCAACTGGTTAATTACAGCATCAGGTTATGCAGCTGTTTGGGCAAGAGAAAATACGAGAGAAGAAATTTTTGATGCTATGAAACGAAAAGAAACATATGCAACTACGGGTCCAAGAATGGCAGTAAGGTTTTTTGGAGGATGGAATTTTTCAAAAGAAGACTCTTATAACCCCAATTTTGTTGATATTGGTTACACTAAGGGTGTTCCAATGGGATCTGATTTAGGTAATAGAGAAAAAAGAAAGTCACCAGGATTTTTGGTTATGGTTTCAAAGGATCCAAATGGTGCAAATATAGAACGTGTACAAATCATAAAAGGCTGGGTTGATTCTTACGGAAGGTCCCAAGAAAAAATCTATGATGTTGCGGTAGCTGATGATGCTGGAGAAAGCACAGTTAATATAGAGAAAGCTACATATGATAATTCTATTGGTGAAGCGTATTTCTCTACTTATTGGGAGGATCCAGATTTTAATCCTAGCTTATCGGCATTTTACTATGTAAGGGTGTTAGAGATACCAACACCAAGATGGACTACTTATGATAGTGTTGCGTTTGGCATTGATATTCCATCTTATGTTCCCAAAACACATCAGGAGCGCGCATACACATCTTCTATTTGGTATAATCCTTAAAATTGACGGTTAAAAAGAGAATTATATTACTAATTGGTTTAGCTATTGGGTTATTAGCTATTACTTTTGGTATAATCAAGCCAGTATCAAGAATTGATGGAAACACTATAGTTATATCAAATGATATCTTGAAAGTTTTTTATTTTAATAATAGAGATCCTGAAAATCCATATAATTTAGATTTTGACACCTTATCAATTAAACAACTTCAGCTACTAAAAAAGGATTATATTCAAAGAGAAGTATTAAAAAGAGAAGCAAAAAAATTAGGGTTAGATAAAATCGATTCAATAATTTCTGCTCGTTTAGCTCAATTAGGAAAAGAGGCACTAGTTGGAGAGTCTATTGATTCTAGTATTGGTGAGTCAAAGATAATTAATTTTTATGAAGAAAATAAAGATAAATATATAGAACCTGAGACAATTACTTTTGTGCATTTGTTTTTTAGAGAAGAAGAACTGGCAAGTGAATATCTCCTAAGAATTAGTGAAGAAAAAGATCCCGCAAAGATTGATGCGTTAATTATGAATGGTGGAACAGTTTTTCCTTACCAAAAGAATTATTCTAATAAAGCAAGATCTTTTATTCTTGGGCATTTTGGTTCAGAAGGAACAAAAAATATTTTTTCATTAAACATAGATAATAAAAAATGGCAGGGTCCAATCCAATCTTCTTTAGGATTTCATTTAGTAAAAGTTTTTAAACGAAATGATCAAAGAATGTTAAATTATAATGAAGTCGTTTCAGTAGTGAGAAAAGATTATTTTGATGAATTGAAAAAAATAGAATCAAAGAATATTATCGATAAGAAGATTCTAGAATATAAGGTAATTGATAAGTTAGAGTAATTTTAGGCTTTATCAAATTCGATATGCAATTTGTCTAATCCTCTAAGTAAAACATTCGGACTATAAACAAAATCATTTCCTTCCCCAAATCTCATATTCTTAAGCCTATCAAGAATGATTGGAAATGCTGTATACATTTCTTTTCTAGCTAAATTCATTCCAAGACAAACATGTATACCCTGCCCAAAAGCAATGTGACGTCTAGCGTTCTTTCTTGTGACATCAAATTTGTCAGGATTCTCAAATACATCTTCATCTCTATTCCCTGAACCGTACCTTATTATTAAGACTGATCCTTTAGGTATTTTTACGCCATCTAATTCAGTGTCTTCTGTAGCTATTCTCCACATATTATTTGTCGGGGTTAATAGTCTTGTAGCTTCTTCAATCATGTTGGGTATAAGGCTATGATCATTGACTACTAATTCCATTTGATCGGGGTTCGAAATTAATAAATGCAAAGCTTCTGAGATTGTATGAGCTGTAGTTGCATTCCCTGCTACAAGAAGTTGTTGAAGAATTGATAATTGTTCAGATGTTTCTAGTTTTCTTGTTATACCTTCATCATCCTCAATCTCAAGATTAGCCAAATCTGATATAATATCATCGGTTGGGTTATTTTCTTTTTCCTTTAACTTTTGAGCAAAATATTGTTGGAATTGAACTAATTTTTTAGCTATTCCCACATGTTCTTCAGGTGAACTTGTTCCTGATAATTGCTGTACGAATGCATCGGACCAACTACTAAAACTCTCATAATCACTTAGTGGTACACCTAATTGTTCAGCTATTACTCGTATAGGAAGTTGTTGTGAAATTTGCGTACATACTTCGCATTTTCCATCATCGTAAAATTGATCGATTATATAATTAATTTTTTCTTCTATATCTGGCCCCATATCAGAAACACGCTTAGGAGAAAAAGCTTTATCTACAAGACTTCTGTAACGAGTATGTCGTGGAGGATCAGCAGTAAGCATTGTGTCAACTGCAGGGAATCCATCCTTCTCCATTATATCTGATGCTTCTTGAGGGTATTCTTGGCCACCACTCCTTTGTATGACTCCAAATTGATTAGAAAATAATTTTGCATCACGAGCTACTTTACAGATTAATTCGTGCTTAGATACCTGGAATATACCAGTTGCAGGATCTTGGTAGACGGGTGCTTCATCACGGAGTTTCTTAAAAAACGAATGTGGACAAGCCATGAGTTCGGGGTCAAAAATATTAATATTTTCAAGTTCTTCATCTATTGGCTTAATTGCTTCACTCATAGAATTCCTCCAAATAAGAAAATTATCGGTTTAATTATATAAAGCTTTTACCTGATTAATTTCAAGTATTATGTGATCACACAATGTACTAAGTGTAATAAAAATACAACATAATACTTAAAATGCAGTAAAAATGTAATTTTATTACTCAAAATATAATATATTTCAACTTGACGAAATTATACCTAGTTGAGACTATGCCATTGAAATTGATATAAAAATTTATCAATATTATAGTTTATTATTTTGCGGGAGGCATCATGAAAAAATTACTTTCATTTGTCATTTTTGGGTTATTTTTATCAGTAATTTCTACTGATTTTGTATTTGCTCAAGACGCTTCGCCTATAGCGAATCGTCAAATTGACGAAATTATTGTTACATCAAGAAAAACAGAAGAAAATATACAAGACGTTCCAGTAGCCGTTTATGCGGTTGATGAGAAAGCTCTTGATGATTTCAGACCTACTACTATGCGTGATCTAGATAGTATGGCACCAAACTTACAAATCGGTATGAATACTGCTTCTGGTAACCAAGGCGCTATCTTTGTTCGTGGTTGTGGTTATGCAGAAGTTGAAAAAACACAAAACCCACCTGTTGGATTGATTGTTGACGGTCTGTTCTTAGGTACTAACACTGGTACATTAATGGACGCTTTTGACTGGTCAAAGATTCAAGTCAACTCAGGACCTCAAGGTGTTGTTTATGGTAAGAACACTTCATGCGGAAACGTAGTTGTTGAAAGAAATCGTCCTTCAGATGAATTCGAATTTGATACAGAGGTATCAGCCGGTAATTATGAATCTTATGAACTTGGTTTAATCTTAAATATTCCTATTACAGATAAAGTTTCTTCCCGTTGGAACTTTAGAAAATTAGCTCATCAAGGATATTATTATAATACAGCTACAGAACAAGATTCTGGTCAATTAGATATTGCTGCAGCAAGTGCTCGCTTCTTAATTGATGCCGGTGAAGATACAGAAATATATATTGTGACTGACTGGTATTATGACCGTGGTGACACAGCCCCTGTTGCTTATTCTGGTAACCCTTATGGAGCAGGTTGCGTACCAAACTTTGGCGCTGGTTTAGGTTTAGTTGGTGCTGCTGATAATGGTTGTACTCCAGGTTTAGGTGGTGTAACTGCAACTGAACTAAGTACTGCTGGAGCAGCTTTTGGAATTACTCCTTTTGCAGGTTTTGCAGGTTTAGAGCCTTTCTTCTCTCAAACCGAAGCTTTACCTCCACATGTTGTAAGTCTTGATAATCCAGAACAATCAGATATGGATTTCGTTAGAGCAAGTATGGAGGTTGTTTCTGATACTGAGCTTGGAGAAGTTACTTATGCGGTTTCATACCTTCAATTAAGTGATAATGTTCTTCAGGACTTTGACGCTACTCCAGGTTTTGCTAAAGGGCAGGGTAATCCAGCTACATTAGGTGGTCCATTGCATACAGCAAGAAATCAGCATTTTAGTCAGTATTCTCAAGAAATAAGGGTAACAAATGATATCACTGATCAGTTAAATTTAACTGCAGGTGTGTTCTTGTGGAAAGATTCAATCTTCCTTCAACAGCACTCAGGTGGTGTCGTTCAAACTTCAGGTCAAGATACAGAATCATATGCTATATTTGCTTTAGCAAGATATGATATTACTGACACTGTATCTGCATCAGGTGGTATTAGATATATTGACGAAAAGAAAACATTCCATACCCAATACAATTCAATAGTAGGACCCGGTACTTATGGTACTGTAGCTCCTTTAGATTCTCCTGTTGTTCTTCCAAGATTTAGTAAATCAGATTCTTGGGATGATTACATGGCTGAAGCTACTGTAGATTGGCAAGTGAATGAAGATAGCCTTCTATATGCAAGATGGGCAAGAGGATTCCGTTCAGGTGGATATTCTATGAGACAAGCAGCATCTGAATCATTAACTGCTACAAAAGTTGGGGCTATGAATGCTCAAGGCTTTGCTCTTGTACCACAAGCTCACGCATGTGATACCTGTGATTATGGAAACTTCCAGCCAGAATTAACTGAGTTATTTGAAATCGGTTCTAAAAATGTTCTATTGGACGGTGCTCTGCAAATCAATGGTGCCATCTTCCAAACTACTACTGAAGATTTCCAAGCTGCAAGTATTCTAACCACTCAAGGCGCATATCGTCAGACAGATACTTATATTAATAACTATGGCGAAACAGAAATAAGTGGTGCTGAGGTTTCTATTATTTGGTTACCTCCTGTAGATGGTTTAACACTAAGACTGCATTACGGTATTCTTGATCCAAAGGTTAATGAGGCAGTAGTTGATTCAGGGCGATTAGGTGTAGGTGGAAGACCAACAGCATCTGGAACTATGGTTGATCTTGTTGGTGGTGGTAATCCTCCACAATTAGGAAGAGTTCCTGAATATAGTTTTGCATTTACTGCGCTTTATGAGCATGAATTAGCTAATGGTGCATCACTAAACACCAATATTACATACCGAGGAGTTGATGATCAAAATCTAACAGTTTCATCATTCCCTGATGTTGAAGTAGGCTATGAACTTTTAGATGCTACTATTACTTATGATGCAGGTGATTGGTCTATTGCTTTAATTGGTAGAAATCTTACTGATGAGGCTTATAGAACACATTCACTAACATCAGTTCGTTTCCAAGGTTGGGGTGATCCTTCAACATGGATGCTAGAAATAAGAAATTCTTGGTAAAAGAATTTTTATGAAAATAAAGGGCGAAACCTAGCGTTTCGCCCTTTTTTTTGTAGAGTGTGAGTTCTTAAAAGCTCTTAGTATGTGAAGTTTATGACAAGTTTAAATAATAAAAATATTATCGTAACAGGTGGAGGTCGAGGTATCGGTGCAGCTACATGTAAGTTGTTAGCCCATGAGGGTGCTAATGTAATCATTACTTGTAGAACCGAGGAAGAAGGCTCGACTGTAGAAAAAGAGATTCTTGATTCCCAAGGATCTGCAAAATATATTTCCCATGATGTAACATCAGAGAAAAGCTGGCAGAATGTAATTGATCAAGCGATAGAAGAGTTTGGTAGAATTGATAGCGTTGTGAATAATGCAGGTGGCTATAATGTTCAATCTATTGCAGATTGTACCTTAGAAAATTTTCAAACACTAATAAGAGTTAGTCTTAATGGATGCTTCTTAGGATTAAAATTCGGAACTGAGGCAATTAGAAAACATGGAGAAGGGGGATCCATAGTTATGATGTCTTCTGTTCTTGCCAAAGTTGGTGGAATGAATTACTCGGCTCTAAGCGCTGCTCATGGAGGTGTAAAATTATTAGCTAAGGCAGGGGCATGTGAGCTTGGTCCTGAGAAGATTAGAGTGAATTCTATACACCCTGGGTTAGTGGACACTTATTCTGATGAATCGTTTGCTGAAATTTATCCGGATGCAGTGGAATCTTTGAAATTCGAAAAAGACATCATTGAAGATATCCCTTTCAAAAGAAAGGCAAGTTCTGAAGAAATTGCTGAAACTGTAAGATTTTTGGTTTCAGATGAGTCAGTTTTTATGACTGGAGCAGAACTTACAATTGATGGAGGTATGATTGCTAAATAGGTTTAAAGATGGGTAGATTGGATAATAAAATTGCTATTATTACTGGAGCTACATCTGTAGGAATAGGAAGGGAAACTGCTTTAAGACTAGCTAAAGAAGGCGCTTTATTAACTATTACTGGAAGAAATAAAGAAGCCGGTAAGGAAACCGCTGATATGGTAATTAAAGAAGGTGGAAAATGCATATATATTCAACACGATATATCTAATGAAGAAAATTGGATCAATGTTGTTGATAAGACGATAGAGACTTATGGGTCATTAGATATTCTTGTTAATAATGCTGGTCAATTCTGGATCAAATCTATTGCAGATACTTCTTTGGAAGATTTTAATGAAATTTGTTCGGTCAATATTGATGGTACTTGGTTGGGAATGAAGCATTGTTTAAATAAAATGAGGGATGGGGGAGCTATTGTGAATGTTTCCTCTCTTATGGGACAAATGGGTCTACCTGATGGCGCTGGTTATTGCGCTTCTAAAGGAGCAGTGACTTCTATGACGAAATCAGTTGCTTTGGAGGTAGCTAAAAGAAACATCCGAGTAAATGCTTTGCATCCAGGTGTTATATGGACTTCAATGGTCGGCGGAGGTGAAGATGGGGATGAAGGTTTAAAAAATTTCTTTATCCAGGAAACACCTATTAGGATGGTGGGATTACCAGAGCATATGGCAGATGCAATTTTATTTTTATGCTCTACTGATTATATTACTGGTGTTGACTTAAATGTTGATGGTGGAAGATTGGCTGACGGCTCAATGGGAAGTCATGCAGGATAATTGTTTTATTGATCTTTCTTTCGACAGCATATAAACACACATAATGTCCGCTTCAATAAAAACTACAACAGCAGAAAGAAAATTAGGATTTAGAGTTCTCTTTTTGGGCATGTTCGCTATCGGAACTGGTCAGACCTTATTTATTGCTGTTTTACCTCCATATGCTAGGGGCTTAGGATTTACTACAACAGAGATAGGACTTATTTTTTCTCTTTCTGCTTTAGGGTGGATGTTTATGAGTCCATATTGGGGGCGTAAAAGTGATTATGTTGGAAGAAAATCAATTATTCTTCTTGGTTTATTAGTTTACTCAATAACCACAATGTTAATGGGTGTAGAGTTTAAATTACATCAGGAAGGAATATTAAATTTAGGTTTTCTTTTTATTCTTTTATTTATTACGAGAGGTTTTTTCGGTTTTTTAGGATCAGGTTCTCATTCAGCTTCAATGGCTTATGTTGCTGATAGAACAACTGAAAAAGAACGATCAGGTGTTATGGCATTAATGGGTTCAGCTTTTGCTGTTAGTGGAATAGTTGGACCTGGTTTGGCATCACAGGCAATCTTATTAGGGCCTTTAGTGCCATATTTTCTTTTTGGATCTATTACAGGTGTAATTGCTATTTTAATTTGGATATTTCTTCCTGAAAAAACAAAACCTATTATTCCCGCAAAGGTCCATGAAGTAAGGTTAACTGCACTTGATTCAAGAATTTTAACTTTTGTCGCTATGGGTTTTTTTATAAGTCAAACCCAAGCAATTATTATGCAATTACTTGCTATGTATCTTCAGGATAAATTTAGCTACACAATCATTGAAGCAACTTTTTATACGGGAAGAGTATTAATTTTAATGGGAATTGCTACTTTTATAGTGCAATTTTTTATTATAAGGCGAATATCACCAACCCCAGGATCACTTTTGCGCATAGGTAGTATTTTTTCTATTTTTGCACTTTTAGCATTTGTTTTTTCTAGCAACCTTTATTACATGGGTATTGCTTTAGCAGTATATGGAATAGGAGGAGCATTAATGGGCCCAGGTTTGTTTACTGGAGTTTCTCTAGCAGTAGGAAAAGATGAGCAGGGTGCAGCCGCAGGTATTCTGGTAAGCGCTTATGCTGCTGGGTTTGTTATTAATCCATTAACTGGAATGAAATTATTTGATTGGAATCCTGATTCCCCATATTTCTTAGGTATTGTTCTTATGATTTTTTGTTTAATTATTTCAATTTTAGATAAAAGGTTAAATATAAAAGTAGATTTTGATGAAGGTATTGGCCATTCGGGACATACTGGCTAAGATTTAAAAAGTTCCTTCTAACTCTATTTTAAACCAAGTGTGACCCTTTACATTAAAGACTTCTGTAACGAATATGTCGTTTAATGATTTAAAGCCATTGTAAATAATTTTTCTTCCAACTCCATAATCTTCTAATACATTCTTAACCATAAAATTAGCGTTCAAGTTACGATTAATTTTTGCTGTGAAGCCCATTCCCAAAGTAGGAGCCTCAGCCCATCGACCCCATAAATATGGATCATAAATATTAACTTGAGAGTAACTTCTAAATGTTAAACCCCAACTATAAATTCCTCCCGGTATATCTTGTCTAATACCTATTAAATACTCCCAACGCTTAAACCATGCTAAATCTCTTTTTAAATTTGTTACAGGATCTGTAACTTCTGTACTTTGAAGATATCCCATAAATCTGACAACACCACCTGGTAAAATTTCATTAATTCTTATACTGCCGTTTATCTTTGCTTGTGTTCTTTCTCCTGTTCCCAGATTCCCTATTCCTGCGTACCCACTTATTGGGACTCTCTCAACGGGTCCATCTATTTCAGAGGCAAAACCTGATAATGTAATAACGCCACCATCCTTAGGAAGTCTCCATTCATGCTCAAGTTCAATTTCCCAAGCTGTTGAAGGTCTTAAGTCAGGGTTTCCAGCTCTTACTCTTTCTTCAAACTCATCATAACTAGAAATAAAATCATCAAAATTAATCTGACCCACATTTCTTTCAATTCTTAACCTTACTTGTCGGTTTGTTTTGTAGTCTAATTTGAAATCTAATCTAGGCTTCCAATATTGAAATTCTCTCGATAAAGAAACATCACCAGATTGGCTAATTTCAGACCATTCATAATTCATAGCAAATTCTGCACCTAAAGAATTCGATAAAGGAAAGTTATAGGAGATAAATCCTTCATATCGATCTTCTTCAACTTTACCTTTAGTGTTTATTAGGCCTGAATCTGTTTGAATACCGTTACTGTCTAAATAAACTAGATTAAAATCTCTTTCTAGTTTATTAAAAGCGCTTTCAAAGCCATATTCCAACATTCCCTTTCCTAATTTACTATTAAAACTGGCTCTAATTATTCTTTCGTTTTCACTTCGGTCATTTATCTCTCTACTGCTTTCATAGGGGTTATTAGAACCAAGTGTTAGATTTGAAATATCTGATTGTTCTTCATTTTTATCTGTGAAGACTGTTCTAAGTTTAAATGAACTTCCATTAGCGAAATTATGTTCCCAATCACCCCCAAACTCCCAGCCATCATTACTCTCTTTTCTATCCCAATTTATAAGTTTTGATATTGATTCTCTATTAGTATCCGAAGCAAGATAATAAAATTGATTTTGTGGTTCAGCTTCTGATCCATCAAACCAAATTAAAGTATTAATTCTTATGATGTCTTTATCTGATAATCGAGAATTTAGGTCAAAACTAATTCTGTTTTTCGATTCGAATTCGACAGTTTCCCTTTTTCTGTATTGATATATAGATGAATCACCTGCAACATGGACTTCATCATATAATCTACTATTCATAAAAGCAGTTTTCTCATAACCAATAACAAGATCAGTATTTTTTATTTTTGTTGACCAAGAAGCAGCCCCACTCCAAATACTATCTCCTGATGTCAAAGTTCGTAATGCTGCATTCCAAGTTCCAGAACTTAATGAAGAACTATTGTCTGTTATAATGTTAACCACTACACCTTCTGATCTAACATCTAGACCAGCTTCAGATCCTCTAATAACTTCAATTCTAATTATTGATTCAGATCTTATTCTTTCTAATGTTTTAATAATATTGGTTGATTTTGAAGATTGTCTTTCACCATTTATGAGTATTTGTGTTCCATAAGACCCAAAACCTCTTTTATTAGAGCTTTGAGTGGGGTCAAAGCTTTGTCTTTGATTTTGTGTTAAGTCTTCAACTCCAGGTATTCTTTTAATTGCGTCAGCGGCATTTGTAATATTAAATTTCTGAAAATACGCTTGGTCATAAATTATTTTGTTATTTTCTTGAGAAAGAATATCTTCATTTAAGGCACAAACCATTAAAAGGCCTAAAAGGGCAGATAATATCTTTTTTGGCATTGTCTTTATGCTCTATTTTCAAACCATCCGTGGAATCCATAAGGCACTCTATGTGGAAGTTGAGCAGTTGCTACTGGTCCATCAGCAACATTTAAAGCATTTAATATAATAAGATTTGATCTATTTTCATCGGCATTATATTCAGTAGCGACTAACCATCCTTCACCATCTTTGCTATCTTTAGATTTGGGTATGAAAACAGGCTCACCAACTGCGCCACCATTTTTAGTTGTGAATTCTTCTCTTTCATTTGTTAAGAAATTATAATGGACAACCGAATTTAATGACATTCCTTTAGGGTGTTTTCCAATACTTCCTGCATAATACCCATGAGAATGTTTTTGCAATGCAAACCTCTCGTCAATTCTTGGGAATTCCCCCGTAAGATCATCTAATGAAGTTTTTGATATTTTAGATTTATTAATATCAATTTCCCATCTTACAAGTTTTGCTTCCGCATCTTTTTGTTCCGGCATGCTGCCGTCAGGGTAAGGAAAGAGCGGAGGAACACCAAATTCCATTAAATCACAAACAATGGATCCGTTTTCGTCAAAAGCATTCATATAATGAAATACAAAAGAGGGATCAGCTTCGATCCATTTAGCATCTTCCGCAGTACCATCTCTTGGAAGAATACATATATGGGTTCCCTTTTCGGGCTCCCAAGCAAATGGAGGTTGACCATTTAAAGCTCTTTCAAAATCTCCCGTTAAAGGAAAAACTGGAATTATTATATATTTTTCAGTAGCAAAAAAATCATGAACCATAGAAGGAAAAGGAGCTTTGATAAGTTCAGATTTTGTTATTTTTCCTTCCTTTGATACAGCTGTGTATCTAATTGTATCTGTAAAAAATCCATCAGCCATATATCCAAAAAACAATAGTTCTCCAGTAATAGGATCAACTTTAGGGTGAGCTGTCATCGGTCCTTCAAGTTTATTATCAAATGTATGAGACCCTATGGAGTCTAATGTCACAGGATTAAATTCGAATGGAGCATGTGCTTCTTCGAGAGCAAATATTTTACCAGCGTGTGAGACAATAGCTGTGTTAGCTAATCCATCGGTTTCAATGTTTGACACTGATGGATCATTGTTCATATCCATTCCACTTGACCACAAAGCTTTTTGTTCTTCATGCTCTTTAGTCCATTTTACAGTCTTCATCCAACGATTAAGGTAAGATAGTTTTCCGTCATTAATATGGAAAGCATGTATCATTCCATCTCCCCCAAACCAATGAGAACTTTCGCCTCTAGGAGGGAATTTAGGGTCAGGACCATTCCTATAATAGGTTCCATTTATTTCTTTTGGGATTTCACCTTCAATTATAACATCGTCAATATTACTCTCCATTCTAATAGGAGCAAAATTTCCTATTAAATGATCTTCTTCTGGATATGGTTTTGCCATTTATTCCCCCATTTTGTCTGTCAGAACTATAAATAATTATTAAATAATTGTAAAAGAGATTGTTCGAATTTTCTAATTATGCTGTAATAAAGTAGATATTATTCAGGAGGAAATAATGAAAGAATGTCTTAAGTTTTATATTAACGGAGAATGGGTTGATCCCATTGATCCTAAACATTTTGATGTGATAAATCCTGCCACTGAGGAATCTATTGGTCGGATTGCATTAGGAAATGAAGAAGATTTAAATAATGCTGTCGCTTCAGCAAAAGCCGCCTTCGATAGCTTCTCTCAAACTTCTAAAGAAGAAAGAATAGAGCTGATTGGCAAAATCCTAGAGGTTTATCAAACTAGGTATGATGAGATAGCAGAAACAATTTCTTCTGAAATGGGTGCGCCATTATGGTTATCAAAAGCTGCTCAAGCAGCTACAGGCGCAGGTCACTTAGGAACATTTCTTGAAATTCTAAAAAATTATGAATTTGAAGAAGATAAAGGAAATACCAGGATAAGAAAGGAAGCCGTTGGTGTTTGTGGGTTTATTACACCATGGAATTGGCCTATCAATCAGATTACATGTAAAGTTGCACCAGCGCTTGCGGCAGGCTGTACAATGGTTTTAAAACCTTCTGAGGTTGCCCCTTTAAATGCGATTTTATTTGCAGAAATACTTGATGAAGCTGGTGTTCCAGCTGGTGTCTTTAATCTTGTTAACGGTGACGGGCCAACTGTAGGTGAAGCAATGTCATCACATAAAGATATTGATATGATGTCTTTCACCGGTTCTACAAGAGCTGGTATAGCTGTTGCAAGAGCATCTGCTGATACAGTTAAAAGAGTTGCTCAGGAGTTGGGAGGTAAATCAGCTAATATTATTCTTGATGATGCTGATTTTGGTTCTGCTATTGCTGGTGGCGTAACAAGTTGCTTTATGAATTCAGGTCAATCATGTAATGCGCCTACACGAATGTTAGTGCCTGCTGATAGACAAGACGAAGCAATTGCTATTGCTAAAGAAACGGCTGAAGGTACTATCGTTGGCGATCCTACTGAAGTAGCTGCTGGAGGAATTGGTCCAGTAGTAAGTGAAGTTCAGTTTGATAAAATTCAAGGACTTATTGAAAAAGGAATTGAAGAAGGAGCGACATTAGTTACAGGAGGACCTGGAAAACCAGAAGGTCTTAATGCAGGATATTTTGTTAAGCCTACAGTTTTTGCTGATGTAAAAAATGATATGACTATTGCTCAAGAAGAAATTTTTGGTCCTGTCTTATCTATCCTTCCTTATAAGGATGATGAAGAAGCAATAGCAATAGCGAATGATACTGAATATGGTCTATCTGGGTATGTATCTGGAAGCCAAGAAAGAGCACAAAATGTTGCTACGAGAATACGTTCTGGAAATGTACATGTTAATGGTGCTGGTCCTGATTTTTCTGCTCCTTTTGGTGGATATAAACAATCTGGAAATGGTAGAGAATGGGGCGATTATGGTTTTGAAGAATTTTTAGAAATTAAAGCTATACTTGGGTATACCGCAGCTTAAAATAAAATCTATACTTAATTAAAGGCTGTACATTTTTAAATGTATGGCCTTTTTTATTCATGCTTATGCATCTTAGGCGGTCTAATTTTTATAATAGGACTAATTTCAATATTTTCATTGTTTTTGAATGATAATGTTATTCTTATTCTATCATTCAAAGTAAGATTTTTTTCAATGCCCATCAGCATCAAATGATACCCTCCAGGCTCGAGCTTAATTCTTTTGCCTTTAGGTAAATCAATACCTCCCATTACATGAATCATTTTTGCAATGTTTTTCTCTCTAACGGTTTGATGAATCATTGTCATTTCAGCTTCATCTGAAATTGCAGAAGTCAAATTATCATCTTGATCGCCATTATTTTCAATAGTCATATATACTGAACCCGATCCACTTGGAGTTACTCTTGCCCACTCATCTTTAACAATTATTTTTGCATGGACCGAATTTAGTCCCATTAATAATATTAAAGAAAATAAGATTACTTTTTTAATCATTAGGTAGAATGTTTTCGATAGCCTTAATAACTTTAGCTGATTTTGGTTTTGTCATCATAAGAAATGAATTAGCTAAAGAACCATCAGGCTTTATTAGGAATTTATGGAAATTCCATTTAGGAGACTTTCCATATTCTGCTTTTACCCATTTATAAAAGGGATGCGCATTTTCACCTTTTACATCTTCTTTTGATGTCATAGGAAAGTTTATCCCGAAAGTTGTTTCACAAAAATCCTTTACCTCATCTTCTTTCCCAGGTTCCTGACCGCCGAAATTATTTGATGGAACTCCAATGACCACCAATCCTTTATCTTTATATTCATCCCATAAGCTTTGAAGGCCTTCATATTGAGGTGTAAAACCACATTGGGAGGCGGTGTTTACTACTAGAACAGCTTTTCCTTCATATTCACTGAGCGGCATAGGATTTCCCTCGATAGAAGTAAAATTAAAATTAAAAGCGTTATTTTCCATAGCGTTTATACCTCCTGAAGTTAATGAAGTTAAAATAACAGTAAAAGAAAGAATTATGATTTTTATAGAGGTTTTCAATTTCTTATCCTTTTTAGAGATTTCTTTAATATATATAGTGACTTTATTCTTAATAACAATATGATCTATATAATTTTATTAAAATGATTGAAAGCTGGAGGTCGAAATGGATCTAAAACCAGGACCAGAATATGTAAAATTTAGAGAAGAAGTTAAGTCCTTTTTAGTTAAAAATAACCATATGTCTGGTAAAGCCAAAACCCCTACTAAACCAATAAAAAAAGGAGAAAATTGGCAAGAAACATTAATAAAAAACGGATATGCAGCAAGAACAATTCCAAAAGAATATGGAGGTTTTGGAGCTGAACCAGATGTATTAAAATCAAGAATAATTGCCGAAGAATTTACAGAAGCTCAGATTCCGTTAGGAATGGCCAATCAAGGCATTTCAATGCTTGTTCCAACGCTTTTGGAGCTTGGATCAGAAGATCAGAAAAAATCATGGATTGAAAAAACTATCAGTGGCGAAATCATTTGGTGTCAGGGTTATTCTGAACCTGGTTCAGGATCTGACCTTGCTTCCTTACAGACTAAAGGAGTTGATGATGGAGATGATTTTATAATTAATGGTCAAAAAATTTGGACTTCGAGCGCGCAATTTGCAGATATGATGTTTTGTTTAGTTCGCACTGAACCTGATGCACCTAAACATAAGGGTATTTCATATATTTTAATAGATATGAAAACTCCTGGTATTGATGTACGGCCTTTAATGACTATGACAGGACATGCCGAATTTAACGAAGTTTTTTTTACCGATGTAAGAGTCCCTAAATCAAATATTGTTGGTAAAAGAGGTGAAGGTTGGTCTGTCGCAAATGCAACTCTCACTCATGAGAGAGGTATGTTAGGTGATCCTAATCAAGCATCCACTCGACTTAAGGAAATAGTCGAGATCATGCAAACTGAAACTATGAATGGTGAAAAGTTAATTGATAATCCGGTCCATTTAGATCGTTTAATGAGACTTCAGGGTAGAGTTATGAGCATGTCTTATAATAGTTTGAGATCTTTAACAGCATCACACAAAGGTTTAGATGCAAAGATGGCGAAACTAATTGTGAAATTAAATGGTTGTCAACTCAATCATGACTTGGCTGGATTTGCAATAGATCTCTTAGGTGAGTTAGGAACAATTTACGGTACAAGCAATCATGATCATGATTCAGGTAAGTGGCAATGGCGTTATATGTTTGATTTAGGTCTGATTATTGGTGGAGGAACTGCGCAAATCCAAAAAAATATCATAAGTGAAATTGGGCTTGGTATGCCTAGGGAACCAAAACCAATGCAAGAAGGAAAAAAATAATGGAATTTGCTTTATCAGAAGAGCAAGAAATTCTCATCGATAGTGTTTCAAAAATGTTGGATTCTGTTTGCAGTATTGACGATTTAAGGGCTCAAGCATCAGGAGAAAACAAATTTCGAGAAAAAGTTAATAAAGAATTTATTGAAATGGGACTTAACGGATTGTTAATTGATGAAGATTTTGGAGGATCAGGATTAGGAATACTTGAAGCATCATTAATCGCCGAACAAATTGGTAAATTTGCTGCACCAGCATTATGGGTAGCTAATTCTGTTATGGTGCCGATTAGTTTGACTGGAAAAGAAAATAAAAGTTTGGCAGAAAAGTGGTTACCCAAAATAGCTACTGGCGAAAGTACCGCTTGTGTAGCTTTAAATGAGTTTATAGGGAAAAGAGAAGATAATGGTCTTACAATTAAAGATAATAAAATATCTGGCATAAGTATTTTTGCCATCGATGGTGAAGTTAACCCAGATTTTATTATAACTGCAGTGGATAATGATCTGTATCTTGTCGAAATCGAGAATGACAATGTTGAGATATCGCCTCTTCCTACCATTGATAGCACAAGAGTTATGACGGAATTAGTTTTCCACTCAAGCCAAGCCCAAAAGATTTCTGGTGGAATTGAATTAATTAACAAAGTTATTGATTCAGGTCGGGTTGTTCTTTCTGCTGATATGTTAGGAGCAGCTCAAAATATGCTTGATCGAGCAGTTGAATATTCTCTAGAAAGAAAACAGTTTAATAGAATTATTGGCTCTTTTCAGGCTGTTAAACACATGTGTGCAGAGATGGCAGCAGATTTAGAACCTTGTAGGTCTCTGGTTTGGTATGCATCTTATGCGCAGAATGATATTCCTGAAGAAGCACATTTAACAGCATGTCATGCAAAAGCTCATTTATCGGAAGTAACCCATGACATAGCAAGAGTGGCTACACAAGTTCATGGAGGTATGGGCTTTACTGATTTGCTTGGACTACATTACTGGTTTAAAAGAATAGGACTAACAAGACAAATTCTTGGTGGACCAGATTTAGTAAGAAGAGAAGCTGCAAAAACCCAGGGATACTGTGCTTAAAAAATAACTAGGAACAAATAATGAAAAAAATAATCATTTCTATGCTAGTGCTTATCCTTATATTTTTAATTGCAATTTATATGGGTTGGCTAGGTAAATCGAGACATGTAGAAAGATTTGAAGGCTCTCCAATTCCTCAAAATATAATTTCAGAAAGAACTACTGAACAGATTAAAGCCTCAAAGAATATAAATGTTGGCAATCCGAAACAAATTTTATTCGGAGATTTTCATGTCCATACTACTTTTTCTACTGATGCATTTTGGTGGTCTTTACCAATTTTAGGCGGAGAGGGCGTTCATCCAATGGCCGACGCATGTGATTATGCTCGGTATTGTTCGTCGATTGATTTTTGGGCTATTACAGATCATGCTGAGGCATCAACACCCAGAAAGTGGAAAGAAACTAAAGAATCTATAAGGCAATGTTCTTTTAAAAATGGTGAAGAAGCAAATGATGTTATTCCTTTTATAGGATTTGAATGGACTCAAGTAGGCACTACTCCAGATGAACATTACGGTCATAAGAATGTTATTTTTAAAGATCTTGAAGAAGAAAAGGTAGCAAAAAGACCAATTGGTGCCGGTGGTGCAGCAACGAATACACTAAGAAATAATAGTGGAAATTTAATGCCTCCTATAGTTGGTGTTTTAGATATCTTAAATTATCAGGATTACTCAGACTTCAATCACTTTGTAAATGAAGTAAGGGGCGTTCCATTATGTAGTCAAAATATATCATCTGATGAACTCTCTGATGATTGCTACGAATATGCCGATACACCAGGCGATCTTATAAGGAAATTGGAAGAACAAACATTAGATCCTTTGGTTATTCCTCATGGGTCTTCATGGGGATTTTATACTCCTCCCACAACAACCTGGGATAAACAACTGAAACCCGAAATGAGGCCTGAGAAGATGAAAATAGTTGAAATTATGTCGGGGCATGGGAATTCTGAAGAGTATCGTAGTTATCAGCAAATCTTAGGGGATATTAATAATACAACATGTCCTAAACCAACTTCTAATTTTCTTCCATCATGTTGGAGGGCAGGTCAAATTATAGAGAATAGATGTTTAAGTGAGGGAGAAAGCTCTTCAGAATGTGAAAAAAGAGCAGGAGAAGCCAGAGAATTCACTGCAAATACAGGTTTAGCAGGACATGTCTTGGTTTTAGGTGAAACAACTGATGATTGGCTAGATTCTGGTCAATGTAAAGATTGTTTCTTACCAGCATTTAATCATAATCCAGGGACTTCTGTTCAGTATGGTTTAGCTATTACAGATTTTTCATCAGAAGAGCCTTCAAATTTTAAATGGGGTTTTATTTCGGCTTCAGATAATCATAGAGCTAGGCCAGGAACTGGTTACAAACCAGTAGATAAATTGAAAACAACTGAGATGCTTCGAACGAGAAGTAAGTTTTGGAAAAATCTGACATTTCCTAATGATGATGAAGAGGCTTCGAGCATTAAAAAACTTACTCGTGAGGAGGTCCTTAATGGCGCAGGCTTTCAGTTACTTGAATTAGAAAGACAGCAAACATTTTGGACGCAAGGAGGTCTAGCAGCGGTCCATACTGAGTCAAGGTCTCGCGATGGAATATGGAACGCATTAAGTAGAAAAGAAATATATGCAACTTCTGGACCTAGAATGCTCCTTTGGTTTGACGAAGTGTCATCAGAAAAGTCTAATCCAATGGGATCTGAGATTAATACAGGGCAAAATCCAGTATTTGTAGTGAAAGCTGTAGGATCATTTAAACAAAAACCAGGTTGTCCTGAATTTGCAGCACAAGGAATATCAGGTAAAAGAATAGAAAAATTATGTGCAGGGGAGTGCTATAATCCATCATCAGAAAGACACAAAGTAACAAGGATAGAGATCATTAAAATTACTCCACAAATTACTCCTTCTGAGAAAGTAGATGATCTAATTATTGATCCTTGGCTCACTTTACCATGTCCGGATAATCAGAAGGGATGCGAAGTTAAATTTGAGGATAAAGACTTTATAAATGATGACAGACAGGCATTATATTATGCTCGAGCAATTCAAGAGCCTACTGAAACGATTAATGGAGATGCTCTAAGGTGTACTTATGATGATAAGGGTAATTGTTTAGAGGTTAATCCTTGCTATGGTGATTATAGAATAGATAAGGCTGATCAATGTTTAACGAAGATTGAACACAGGGCTTGGTCATCACCTATATTTGTATCTAATATTAATAATGAACAATAAAACTTTACTAATTTTAGGTATCGTCTTTGGATTATGCTTTATTTTATTGGGTATCGTTTTACCAAAAAATAAAATCGAAGATAAGAATGTAGTAGTTTCAGTTAATGGGCACCCAATATTTCAGTCAGATTGGGATCTTGCTCTTCAAGCACTAGCAATGAATAAAAGAAATGAAATTACAAAAGAAGATCAACTTTTAGTCCTTGAAAGATTAATTGATGAACAATTATTACTTCAAAGAGGTTTAGAAATAGATCTCCCTCAAACAGAAGGTATGGTTAGAAAGGCAATTGTAAATGCAATGATTGATAAGGTAGTTGTTGAAGGTCAAGTTTCAACTATTAATGAAGAGGAATTGAACTCTTTTTATGAGGATAATAAAGATTTTTTTTCAGGACACTCAGAGGTTCACATCAAAAGAATTTTTATAGAATATAGGTCTCAAGAAGAGGATGAAAAGCGTTTAGATAAAATTAGAGAATTATTAATTGATGGTGAGGATTTTGATTTTGTTGAAGCAGAATATGGAGATTATATTCTTCCTGAGATACCAAACATGCTTTTACCAATTAAGAAATTAAAAGATTATCTTGAACCAGATTTAGTTACTATGGTTTTAAACATGCAACCTGGCCAAATTACCTCCGAAATTGAAACGGTGAACGGGTTTATATTTATATATATGCTTTCTTCTATTCGAGGCGAAGAAAAAACCTTTGAAGCTGTTAAGGAACAAGTAAGCAATGAGTATAAAAGAAGGAATGACGAAATTTCTATTCAAAACTATATGGAATGGTTAAGAGAGAAGTCAGAAATTATTTATGCTAAATAATCTTAAATTATGTATTTTTTCTTTAATATTTAGTTGTTTATTCTCTTTTAATTTAGAAGCTCACCAATTAAGTCGTTCTTTTTCTAAATGGGAAATAAAAGATAACGAAGTAAAAGTTACCTTCACTGTACCTTCTCTTCAGGTCACATTATTACCAGCTATTGAAGGTCCTTCTTCAAATTTAGAAGAACTCTTAACACGTCACTTAAGCAAACACTTAAAAGTATTTGTCGCTGATGAGGGGTGTGAGAAAGATCAAAAAATAAAAAGTACTTATGGTGAAAATGATTATGTTCGGTCTGAAATAATTTTTAACTGTGAACAATCAGGGGATAGTTTGCTAATAAAAAATAATTCATTCTTTCCTGTTTCTATCGGACATGTGCATTTTGCAAGAGTTAAGATTGAAGAAATGGAATGGCAGGAAAGTATTTTTACAAGTTCTCGCCAGACGGCAAGTTTTTCACTTGAAACAGGAAAAAGTGATAGAAGTAAAAAAGATATATTTGTCGATTATGTTTTCCTTGGATTCGAACATATCTTAGAAGGTTACGATCACTTAGCTTTTTTGTTAGCAATTTTACTAATAACTTTTGGATTTAGAAGAATTCTTCTCTCTATAACTGGCTTTACTTTAGGTCATTCAATAACATTAGCTTTGGCAAGCTTAGGAATTGTTCAACCCTCAGGTCCTGCAGTAGAAGCTTTAATTGGTTTTACTATTTTACTGGTTGCCTACGAGGCATTGACTTTGGAAGAAAAGAATAAATTTTTATACGCGTTCTTCTTGAGTCTTTTAATTATCATTCTTGCAGGATTTTCTTTAACATTGGGAGGTACAATTAATCTATTGACCTGGATAGGTCTTATAATATTTACATTATCTTATAGCATTTTATTAGAAAATCGTGATCAAGCAGAGAGAGCTAATCCTATCATAACAATAATTTTTGGTTTAATTCATGGCTTTGGTTTTGCAGGTGTTTTAACCGAGTTAGGCTTGCCTAAAGACGGTATAGTCATTGGTTTACTTGGTTTTAACATAGGGGTTGAACTTGGCCAAATATTAGTGGTATTTCTTGCAGTTTTTGGGCTTTTCGTGTTAGGGAAAACCTATCTTTCTAGATATAGACATATTGCTTATGATTTAACAGGTATGTTTTTAATAGCTCTAGGGGTCTATTGGTTTGTAGGAAGAGCATTGGGAATTTAAAATTATGAAAGCTAGAAAAATAATATTACAATTTATTTGCCCTGATAAAGCCGGCGTTCTTTCTTCAGCTACGCAATTTCTTTTTAAAAGAAATGCGTTTATGACCGAAGTTTCATCTTTCAGTGATCATGATACAAAAAAATTCTTTAGTAGAATTGCTTTTGAAAAAGAGGACAAATCAGATTTTGATTTAGGTGAATTAAGTAACGATTTTGAAGAAGAGTTAAAGGAATTTAATATCGAAGGAAAATTTTTTAATGCAGAAGAGCCATGCAAAACGGTAATTGCTGTAAGTAAGGTTGGTCATTGTTTAAATGATCTTCTACATAGGTGGAAAATAGGGTCTCTACCGATAGATATAAAAGCAGTGATATCAAATCATGAAACTTCAAAAGATTTGGTGGAGTGGAATACCATTCCCTTTCATTATCTCCCGGTTAATTCCGATAATAAAGAAGAGCAAGAAAAGATATTCAAAGATATTTACCAAGATACTGGATCAGAATTAATAATTTTAGCTCGATATATGCAAATACTTTCCTCTGATTTTCTTAATGGTCTAGATGGACAATGCATAAATATTCATCATTCTTTTTTACCTGGATTTAAAGGAGCTAAGCCTTATCACCAAGCTCATGAAAGAGGTGTTAAGATAATAGGAGCCACTGCTCATTATGTTAACGATGATTTGGACGAAGGTCCTATTATTGAACAAGATATTTTGCGAATAGATCACAGCGATTCCCCTGAGATTATGCAAGAAAGCGGATATGATATTGAATCAGCTGTTTTATTGAGAGCGGTGAGACTACATGCGGAGAGAAGAATTCTTTTAAACGGTTTAAAAACAGTAGTTTTCAGCTAACTCTTTGTAAATCATAACTTTTATGATATTTATTTTATATGCATGAATATATGAAAAAAGATTGTTCTTTAACTCTAGCACAAGCTCTTGATGAATTTTACGAAATTAATAAGGGTTATCGATCTATGGCGGATAAATTTAAAATTATGAGAAGTCATGATACTGTGCATGTCATTTTTGGAGCTGATACAACCTTTCTCGGTGAGGCAGTAGCCGATTTACGTAGTATGTATTCAACAGATATAGGTGCTTATAAATATGTAAGATCCTATTTGATAGATTCTGATGAAGAGTTAAAACAATTTTTAAAGTCGATACAATCCGATTTCTTTTCGTTAAAGAAAATTCCTCACCTTTTATTTTTTCTTTTATATTCTTTGATAATTCTACTTCCTAGAATTTTATGGGATAATAAAAAAATGACAAAAAAATGGAATTTTTATTTTCCAGAATCTTACATGAATGAAAGTCTTTATGATTTAAGAAAAGAGTATAATATTTCATTAATTAATTAATCTCAAATTTGTATATCATATAAAGAATGTTTACTTTTTTTTCGTAATGGGGTTTATTGATATGAGATTTTTGAGAGGGAAAGATGGATAAGCAAGTTCAGGAAACATATGACAGTGCTGATGTAAGAAGCATACCTTTATTGGAAAGAGTAGAATCTCTTCGTGAGGAAATCATAGCTGGTGGAGATGAAGCTCAAAAAATTAGAAGGTTGTCCGATGAGACAGTGAAAGCTTTAGTAGATAAGGGTATATTCCGATTTGCTCTGCCCAACGAATTAGGTGGTGATAATGCAACAATCTGTGAAACAATTGAAGTTTTAGAAGCTATTGCAGCTATAGATGGGTCTGTTGCATGGAATGTTATGATTGGCTCGGAAATTAATGCCATGGTAGCTGGAGGAATGGATCCAGAATTGGCTAAGGAAGTTTATCTTGATAATCCTGGAGTTATTATGTGTGGAGGAGGAGGACCAGGAAGTACACCTCCAAAAGCTGTTAAACAAGACGATGGCGGATATAAAGTTTGGGGTGAAACAACATTTCAAAGTGGTTGTCATAATGCAGAATGGTGCTTAATGGCTGCACCAATATTTGAAAATGACGAACCACAGTTAGATGATAATGGTATGCCGGCAATACGAATGTGGTTTTTAAATAAAAGCGAATGGGAAATTAAAGATACTTGGGATGTTGCCGGTATGAGAGGTTCAGGTAGCCATAATGTTGTTGCAGAAGGCGCTTATGTTCCAGAAAAATTTGTTTCTGTTCAATTAATAAATACTCCTGCTCATTATCCGAATCCTGTCTATAGAGTACCCGTTGCCTTGAGATTAGCATATAATAAAGCTGCCGTAGCCATTGGTGTAGCTAGAGGTGCTATCGATACTTTTATTGATCTTGCTCAAGATAAAATTCCAATGCTTTCAGTTACGACAACAAAAGAAAAACCAATTGCACAATACAGAATAGGCGAAGCTGAAGCAAAGCTTAGGGCGGCTAGAGCATTTCTTATGGAATCAATGAGAACTGTTGAGGATGAACTCGAGGGTGGATTAGAAAAACCATCTCCAAGCGCTACTCATATAGGAAGATTAGCTTGTACGTATGCTGCTAATGCGTCCATGGAGGTAGCTGATAGTATTCATATAACTGCTGGAACAAGCGGTATGCGTATGCATAGTCCATTAGAAAGAAAATTAAGAGATTCTCATGCTTGCGCTACACACCGTTGGGTTGCGCATCCGCTTTATGAAGATCTAGGCAAGATTTTCTTAGGAGTTGAAGCTTCTCCTGAATTTACTGGCGAAGACTAAAAGTTAAATAACTAACTTATTTACCTATATTTTTTTCGATTATATTGGTTTTTAGACCATCTAGTGATTTTGTATTGCTTGATTCCCAATATGATCTAATACCTTTTTCTCCTGCAACCTTATTGGATTTATCTAAGATATCTCTTTCCTTTTTGAATTCGTATTCAGGAACAGCCCATCCGCAGGATGTTTGAACAAGTTCTATCGAGAGATCAAATATTTGTCTTGATCCCTCAGAGTAAGGAAATAAATCAATAAATTCTTTCCATTCATCATCTAAGTGGTGAATAACTTTTGCTTGTCCATAAATTCTAAGAATTAGTGGTTTACCTTCAAAAGCATTCATCATGAGTGTCATTCTTGGGTTTTCCTGAACATGCGCAGCCGTTTCGTTGCCGCTACCTGTCAGGTTCATCCATAAAATTCTATTATTTTCAACTACCCTTAAGCTATCTAATCCTTTTGGTGAAAGATTTATTGTGCCTTCTGCAACCCCGGTAGCAACAAAGAATACCTTCTGATCTTTAATAAAATCTATGTGGTCTTCCGTTAATTGATCAAATAATTCCATAATTGTATTTTATATTATCATTAGATCTGTGGAAATACCAATTTCAACATCATTCAAAGTGTA
>CAXFAF010000003.1:0-79229 GCA_964001285.1 uncultured bacterium
CTTAGAAGGATCTCCTTTATCTGAGTTTATTCTTATTTCCTTATCAAGAGGTATGGATCCTAAAAAATGTAAATCTAATTCTTCAGCCATATTTTTTCCTCCATCTTTTCCAAAAATATCTTCTTTTTGACCATCAGGAAGAATAAAATAAGACATATTTTCTACAATACCTATAATTTCAACATTAACTTTACCGAACATTCCAATTGCTTTTTTAGCATCATTAAGTGCCACAGGTTGAGGGGTAGAGATAATAATTGCTCCGTTTAAGGGTAGGTTTTGTGAAACAGTTATTTGAGCATCTCCAGTTCCGGGTGGCATATCTACAATTAAAAGATCTATTTCTTCCCAAAAAGTATCTTGTGCCATTTGCTTAATAGCTGAATGGACCATTGGCCCCCGCCAGACTACTGGTTGATCTTCTTCAAGTAAGAAACCAATAGACATTACTTTTATGCCTTTATATTCAAAAGGAATGATTTTTCTTTTTTCGTTTATTTCAGGTTTTCCATTCAAATTGAGCATATGAGGAATAGATGGCCCATGTATATCTGCATCTAATAATCCTACTTTTAGACCTTTTTCTTTAAATGTATGAGCTAGATTTACTGCAAGAGTAGATTTTCCTACACCCCCTTTGCCGCTCGCAATTGCAATAATACTTTTAACTCCCTCAATATTTATATCATCCTTCTTATTTTCCTTGTTTTGTTTACTTTCTTTAACTTCATTTGTTAAAACGGGTGTAACGCTTAGGAATTTTTCATCTTTTTTTAAATGAATTGCAATTTTTTTTCCTACTTTATCTAATATTTGATGATTATCATTATTGGCTAATATTGATATTTGCACATGACCATCTTTAATCAATATGTCTTCAATTAATTGTGTTGAAAAAATAGATTCTTCACTATTTAGGTTAATTTTACCTATTTTTTCTAATATTTCTTCTTTAGATATATTAGACATTTACTATCCAATTCATTAAATTTTGTTAATATTAATAAAATTTATTTACCAATTAATAAATTATGTCCTATAAGATTTTGAAAGGTAAATATTTATTAATATAGTTATAAGGTTTTATGGCAACAGTAAATAAAAATACAAGCGGTTGGAATGGTGACAATAAAGATCCTTGGGGTGGGTCATCAAACAATCAAAGACAACCAAATTTTGAGAATCCCTTTGATGGTCTTCAAAAAAGGTTAAATAGACTTATTCCAGGTGGAGGAAAGGGTAAAAGAGGCTTTTTCCTTTTGTTTTTAATTGTTTTAATCTTATGGGCATTAAGTGGGTTGTACAGAGTTAATGCTGATGAGCAAGGTGTTGTATTAAGATTTGGTAAATTTGTTACCCAAACCTCACCGGGGCTTCATTATCATCTTCCTTGGCCAATTGAAACTGTACAGACTCCGAAAGTTACAATCGTTAACAGGATAGATATAGGTATGAGAGGGTCAAGTTCTAGTTTTGGTAATACGACTAGGTCGATAAGAGATGTGCCTGAAGAGAGTTTAATGTTAACAGGAGATGAAAATATTGTAGATATTGATTTTTCTGTTTTTTGGGTCATTAGCGATGCCTCCGCATTTTTGTTTAGAATTCAGTTTCCTGAGAGAACTATTAAGGCTGTTGCCGAAAGTGCTATGAGAGAGGTTGTAGGTAATTCTGAGATTCAGCCAATTCTTACTGGAGCAAGACAAAAAACTGAAGAAGGCGTTATGTCTTTAATGCAAACAACTTTGGATTCTTATGGCGCAGGTATTCAAATTAGAGAAGTTAAAATGCAGAAGGTTGATCCACCTTCAGCAGTTATTGATGCTTTTAGAGATGTTCAAGCCGCTAGAGCTGATCAAGAAAGAGCAAGAAATGAAGCTAATGCATATGCAAACAAAGTCGTACCTGAAGCACAAGGTGAGTCCGAAAAAATTCTAAGAGAATCTGAAGCATATCAATCTCAGACAGTTGCTGAGGCTGAAGGTCAGGCTAAGAGATTTGTTTCAATTTATTCAGAATACATAGAAGCAAAAGATGTAACGCGACAAAGGATGTTTTTGGAAACAATGGAAAAAGTTTTTAATGATATGAATAAAGTTATCATTGATGCTGATGCAGTAGGTGGTCAAGGCGTTTTACCTTATCTCCCTTTAAATGAAATTAGAAAAAAGGGTGAGAATTAAGATGAAAGGTAAACAACTAGCTTTATTAATCTTCTTGGGGCTGCTTTTCATAGTTTCGGTTAATACTTTTTATTCTGTTCATGAAACTAGACAGGCTATCGTCTTACAATTTGGTAGACCAGTTGGAGCTCCAATAGTTGATGCAGGTTTAAAAATTAAAATCCCTTTTATTCAACAGGTACAATTTCTAGATAAGAGAATTCTTGATTTAGATTCACCTGCAGAGGAAGTGATTGCCTCAGATCAGAAAAGACTGGTTGTTGACTCATTTACCAGGTGGCAAATTAGTGACCCTTTACAATTTTATATCAGTGTCAGAGATGAAAGGATTGCCAGATCAAGACTTCAAGCTATTGTTTCTTCGAGTCTTAGATCAGTTTTAGGTGGAGAGGAATTCGTAACTGTGGTGAGAGATGATAGAGACGAATTAATGACGAGAATAAGTAAACTAGTTGATGAACAGGCAAACGATTTAGGAATTAATATTATTGATGTGAGAATTAAGAGGGCAGATCTTCCTGATGCCAACAGTCAAGCAATTTACAGAAGAATGCAAACAGAAAGACAACAGGAGGCTGCTGAATTTAGAGCTAAAGGACAAGAGATATCTCGTGGTATCCGAGCTGAAGCAGAGAAGAGGGTTACAGTTCTTTTAGCTGAAGCGACTAGGGATTCGGAAATAATAAGAGGTACTGGTGACGCATGTAGAAATAGGATTTTTGCATCTGCATATGGTTTGGACCCTGATTTCTTTGCTTTTTATAGGTCTATGAAATCATATGAAGAATCACTAGGATCAGATACAACAATTGTTTTATCTCCAGATAGTGAATTTTTTAAATATTTAAACGATCCCAATGCCTTATCTGATGAAAATTCTAATTTAACAAAATTAAGCGCTAAAAACCTTGAATTAATAAATCTTATTCAAAGCAATGGAAGATTAAGCGATAAGCTTTGCCCAGAAATGGTCGAAATAGATTAATTTCGTTATGACAAGGTTTTATTTAAATATTTTAATAATATCATTTCTATTTCTATTTACAGCTCCAATTAATGCAATAGAACTTCCAGATTTCACTGAATTAGCAGAAAAATATTCACCTTCCGTCGTAAACATTCTTTCAGAAAAGGAATTTAAAGATGATGAAAAGGAAGATGATTCAAGAGATAATCCCCCTTTCTTTTTTGATGATCCCTTTAGAGATTTTTTTGATAGAAGACCAAATCGAAAAAATAGGAGACCTATAAGATCGGGCGGGTCTGGTTTTATAATCTCTGAAGATGGTTATATTGTTACAAACAATCATGTTGTTGAAGGAGCAACAACGGTAAAGGTAACTCTCAATAATGATGAAACTTTTGTAGCAGAAGTGGTTGGGCTTGATTCAAGAATGGATTTGGCGCTCTTAAAGATTGACACAAAAAAAGACCTTCCTTTTATAACTTTTGGTGATAGCAAAAACACTAAGGTTGGAGAGTGGGTAATTGCTATAGGCAATCCATTAGGTCTGGGTGGAAGTGTTACAGCTGGAATTATTTCAGCTGTTGGAAGAGATATTCGTTCAGGACCTTATGATAGTTTTATCCAAACTGACGCGCCCATTAATAAAGGAAATTCCGGGGGTCCATTGATAAATCTTAATGGAGAAGTAATTGGAGTTAATACTATGATATTTTCTCAAACAGGCGGTTCAATCGGTATAGGTTTTTCTATTCCATCGGAATTAGTGCAACCAGTCATAAGTCAGCTTAAAGAATTTGGTGAAACAAGGAGAGGGTGGCTTGGTGTTCAAATACAAGAAATAACTGAAGAAGTTGCAAAGGATATGGATTTACAAGAGGAAAAAGGAGCTTTGGTAACTCAAGTAGTTAAAGGAAGCCCAGCTGACAAAGCTGGAATAGAAACAGGCGATGTAATCATTAAATTTGGAAATAAAGAAATTAACAAAATGAGAGAATTAACAACTAATGTTGCTAATACAGAAATAGGAAAAAATGTAAGAGTTGAATTACTAAGGTTAGGAAAGAAAAAAACAGTCACAGTTAAGTTAGGTAGGCTAGAAGGAAATGAAGATTCTTATCTTGAAGGAGAAATAGGTGATGAATCGAAAAAGATTCTAGGTCTTAGATTTGGAGAATTAACTCCTGAGATAAGAAGAAAAGAGAGCATACCTTCAAACGTTGTTGGTGTAGCCGTTATTAGTGTTGATGAAGATTCGGAAGCTCTTTCTAAAAAAATAACTGAAGGAAGTGTTCTAATGAGTATAACATTCCAAAAAGTTACAGGAAATTTAACTTATCAATCAACTGTTAAGGTAAATAATCCTGAACAAGCTTATAAATTACTGGAAGAAAGACAAGAAGCTGGTGATGAACGAATTCTTGTAAGGGTTTGGAGGCCTGAATATAGGGTATCATCCATAGTTGCTTTATCTTTTAATTATAAAGACGATTCAAATTAAATTAATCTATTTTATGAGATATAAGACCATCTAATAATTTTGGTTCAAACCATGTTGATTTTGGCGGCATTACTTCATTCGCATCTGCAACATCGATAAGAGATTCAATTGGAGTTGGAAATAAAGAAAACGCTATATCAAAACTACCCTCATCCACTTTCTTTTCTAGTTCCTTTAAACCTCTTGCACCGCCAACAAAGCCTATTCTGTTATCCCTTCTTTCATCTTCAATGCCCAACAAGGGAGAAATAATGAAATCATGAAGAATAGATACATCTAGTAACTTAACGGGGTCATTTGAAATTTTGTCTTCTTCTTTAAAAACTAGATGGTACCAAGTTTTATTAATATACATTCCAAATTCATTTTTTTTTCTAGGTTTATAGGGCTTGTCTTTTTCTTCGATTAAAAAGTTCTTATTAATATTTGTTAATAAACCTTCTTTTGAATAACCATTCAAACCTAATACAATTCTATTATAATCAAGAATTGTCATTTCTGAATGAGGAAACGCAACAGCAAGAAAAAAATTATAATTTTCTGATCCATTGTGATTTTTGTTATATTTAATCTTTTCATTCCTTACTCTGGATGCAGCAGCTGATCTGTGGTGTCCATCAGCAATAAAAAGCTTACCTAAGGAATTTACCTCATTGATTATTTTTTCAATTTCCTTTTTTTTATTAATAATCCAAATTTTGTGATTAGAAGAATCGGGCCCTATTACATTATAAATTGGATCTCCAATTTTATTTTTTTCAAGTATGCTGCTTATTTGTTTATTTTCTTTATAAGTTAATAATACTGGACCAGTTTGAGCACCTAATTCTTTTATATTTAAAACCCTGTCATCTTCCTTTATAGGTGTTGTATATTCATGTTTTTTGATAAGATTTTCTTCATAAGCTTCAATCGAAGCAACACATCCAAAGCCTGTTTGAATTTTTCCGTTCATCGAGATTTCATACAGATAGATACTTTCCTCCTCTTCTTGGAATAAAATTCCCTCTTTGATAAAATTTGAAAGATTTTCAGCCCCTTTTTTATAAACTTTTTTGTCATTAAAGTTTATTCCGTCTTCTAAATCTATTTCTGGTTTTGATATATGTAAGAAACTATAAGGTTTACCTTTTGCCATTTCTTTTGCTTCTTTTGAATCTAAAACATCATATGGAGGGGCAATAACCTCACTAGCATTGTTTTGCTTTGGTCTTAATGCCTTAAATGGACTTATTAATAACATATTACTCTTGGTGATTATTCTGTTTATCTTTAATTAACATATTTGAATAAAATTGTTTGATAAAATTTTATATATATTTTTTAATATAATTAAGGAAGATATCACCATATGAAAAATAAAATTATCCTTATCTCTGGTCCAACAGCTTCTGGAAAATCTAATTTTGCATATAAAGTCGCAAAAAAGATTAATGGAGAGATTATCAATGCAGATTCTATACAAATATATAAAGATTTAAAAATACTTACAGCTAGGCCCAATATTAAGGATAGTGACCCTGTGCATCATTTATATGGTTTTTTAGGAGGCGAAGAAGTCTGGTCAGTTGGTCAATGGATTAAAGTTGCAAAAGATATTTCTGATAAAATAATAGCTAAGAAAATGACTCCAATTATTGTTGGTGGAACTGGCTTATACTTTAAAGCTATTACCGAAGGTCTTTCTCCTATACCTGATATTGATCCAAAGATTAGAGAGGAATTCATAAATTTATTGAAATCTAAAGGAATAAATAGTCTTAGTAAAATTTTAAAAGATTTAGATCCAGTGGCTTATAAAAAAATAGGATCAAATGATCAACAAAGAACTTTAAGAGCTCTAGAGGTTTATAAGGGTACAAAGAAAAAAATCTCAGATTTCTGGAAAATTAAAAGAGTTAAACTTTTTAATAATGAGTTTAAGAAAATTAAACTCACAATTTCTAGGGATTTATTGTACGAAAAGTGTGACAAAAGATGTGAAGAGATGATTAATCAAGGCGCTATAGAAGAAGTTAAAAACCTTTTAGAAAAAAAATATAAATACAATGCCCCCGTAATGAATGCAATTGGCGTGAAAGAGATTCGGCAATATTTAGAAAAAAAAATAGAATTAATTGATGCAGTAAATTTAATTAAATACAGAACGCATCAATATGCTAAAAGACAGATTACTTGGTCAAAACATCAGATGATTACATGGGAAGGTCTTTCTACGCAATTATCAGACAAAATAATAGATAATTTTATTAAAAAATTATAAAATTGCTTGACCTTATTGTAATTAAAATTTAATTTTCGCAAATAATTTATTGGAATTTATTATGGTTGAATTAACTGGTGCAGAAGTAATACTAAAGGCGTTGAAAGATCATTCTGTAGAGCACATATTTGGTTACCCGGGCGGGGCAGTATTACCCTTATATGATGAACTTTTTAAAAGTAATGATAGCCCTCATCATATTTTAGTTAGACATGAGCAGGGTGCTGCGCACGCTGCTGAAGGTTATGCCAGGTCAACTGGAAGACCTGGTGTTTTGATTGTTACATCTGGACCAGGAGCAACCAACGCAGTAACTGGGTTAACGGATGCTATGATGGATTCTATTCCAATAGTATGTATATCTGGGCAAGTTCCAACCCATTTAATTGGAACAGATGCATTTCAAGAAGCTGATACAGTTGGGATAACTAGGGCTTGCACAAAACACAATTGGCTAGTTAAGGATCCAAATGACCTAGCTAGGATAATTCATGAAGCTTTTCATGTTGCGACTTCTGGTAGGCCAGGTCCCGTTGTTGTTGATATACCTAAGGATATTCAGTTTGCAGATGCAAAATATTTACCTCCTACAGATATAAAAAATGATAATTACAAGCCCCAGGTTAAGCCTGATATGAGATTTATTGATGAAGCAATAGAATTAATGGCTAGTTCTAAAAAACCTATCTTTTATACTGGAGGCGGGGTAATTAATTCTGGCCCTGAAGCCAGTCATTTATTAAAGGAATTGGTTCTATTAACAGGATTTCCAATAACAAGTACATTAATGGGATTAGGTGCCTTCCCATCTGATGAAAAGAATTGGTTAGGTATGCTTGGTATGCATGGAACTTATGAAGCTAATCTTGCTATGAATGAGTGCGATCTTTTGATAAATATTGGAGCTAGATTTGATGATAGAGTTACTGGAAGATTAGATGCATTCTCTCCAAATTCAAAAAAAATACATGTTGATATTGATCCATCTTCTATGAATAAGACTGTACCTATAGATATTCCAATCTTAGGAGATTGCGCTCATGCATTAGAAGGATTGCTCCTTAAGTGGAAATCGAAAGGGCATAAAGTAAAAATTGATGATTGGATAAAGAAAATTGAAATTTGGAGAAAGAAAAAATCTCTAAATTATAAGAAATCAAATGACACGATTAAACCTCAATACGCGGTTGAAAGACTTTATGAATTAACTAAAGATAAAGATGCCTTCATTACAACCGAGGTTGGACAGCATCAAATGTGGGCAGCCCAGTATTATAAATTTAATGAACCTAATCGCTGGATGACTTCGGGTGGACTTGGCACTATGGGGTATGGCTTACCAGCGGCAATAGGTGTTCAGGTTGCTCACCCAAAGAGTTTAGTGATTGATATTGCTGGCGAAGCATCAATTCTTATGAACATGCAAGAAATGTCAACGGCAGTTCAGCACAAACTTCCAGTTAAAATCTTTATTTTAAACAACCAATATATGGGCATGGTCAGGCAGTGGCAGGAATTATTACACGGAGGAAGATATTCGCATTCTTATACAGATTCTCTTCCTGATTTTGTAAAACTTGCTGAAGCTTATGGTTGTCTTGGGGTAAGAGCATCTAATCCAAAAGAATTAGATAAGAAAATTAAGGAAATGTTAGATTATGATGGGCCTGTTATATTTGATTGTGTTGTTGATCAGGATGAAAACTGTTACCCGATGATACCTTCTGGTGCAGCTCATAATGAGATGTTGCTTGGTGAAAGTGATGACAATCCAGAGGTTTCCGATGAAGGAAAGGTTTTAATTTAGTATGATTAAAATCAAGAAAGAAGCTATAGAGTCACACACTATCTCCATAAGAGTAGATAATGAAGCCGGAGTCTTGGCTAGGGTAATTGGTCTTTTTTCTGGAAGAGGATACAATATAGAAAGTCTAACAGTTGCAGAAGTTGATCAAGATAGCCATAAATCAAGAATAACTATTGTTACAAATGGTAGTCTTATGACAATAAATCAAATCAAATCTCAACTCGAGAGACTTGTTCCAGTTCATTCAGTCGAAGATCTAACCACCGACGGGTCATCTATTGAAAGAGAGATGGCATTGATTAAAGTTGTATGTGAAGGAGAAAAACGTGAAGAGGTTATTAAGCTTTCAGAAATCTATAGAGCAAAAATAGTTGATACTACGAAGAACTCTTTTGTTTTTGAGCTAACTGGTGCTATTGATAAGATAAATTCTTTTATAGAAATGCTACGTCCTCTTGGCCTAGAGGATATTTCAAGGACTGGTTTGGCAGCAATTTCAAGAGGCACAAAAAAATAATTTGCATAAGGAGAATATTATGAAGGTTTATTATGATAGTGATACAAACAAAGATCTTATTAAGCATAATAAGATAGCTATCATTGGTTATGGCAGCCAAGGACATGCGCATGCTCTAAATTTGAGGGATAGCGGAGTAAATGAAATATGCATTGCATTAAGAGATGATTCTGGTTCTCGATCTAAAGCCGAAAACGCAGGCTTTGAAGTTAAAAATGTTTCTGAGGCAGCTAAATGGGCCGATATAATGATGATGGTGACTCCAGACGAGCTGCAAGCTGATATTTACAATGATGAAATAGAACCTTATCTGAAAGAAAATGGTTCTTTGTTTTTTGCCCATGGTTTAAATATTCATTTTAACCTTATTAATGCTAGAGAAGATTTAAATATAATTATGGTTGCTCCTAAAGGTCCAGGTCATACAGTAAGATCGGAATATGAGAGAGGCGCAGGAGTTCCATGTTTAATTGCTGTAAATCAAGATTCTACAGGAAATGCTCTTGATATTGGTCTTTCTTATGCCTCACTTATTGGAGGAGGGAGAGCGGCGATAATTGAAACAACATTTAAAGAAGAATGTGAAACAGATTTATTTGGTGAACAAGCGGTTTTATGTGGAGGAGTGGTTGAATTAATAAGAAACGGTTTTGATACTCTTGTCGAAGCAGGATATGCACCTGAAATGGCTTATTTTGAATGCCTTCATGAGATGAAATTAATAGTAGATCTCATGTATGAAGGCGGTATTAAAAATATGAATTATTCTATTTCTAATACTGCTGAATATGGTGAATATGTTTCTGGGCCTAAAGTTATTGGTGAAGAATCCAAAGCAGCTATGAAAAAAATCCTTTCAAATATTCAATCTGGTGAATTTACCGAAGAATGGATAAATGAAAATAAAAAAGGTTCTAATAAGGAATTTTTTGCAATGAGAGAAAAATCTAATTCTCATTCCATTGAAAAAGTTGGAACTAAACTTAGAGATATGATGCCGTGGATAGGTGAAAACTCATTGGTTGATAAAGAAAAAAATTAATTTTCTTGAATAAATACAAATTTTCATGCATTTATCTTTCAAAGGTAATGAAATGAAACAACTAAGTTTAAATAGAAAGTTATTTGATAATGATGCCTCATCATTAAACAATCAAACTTTGCTTGTTTCAAATTTACTAGCATTACTCCTGATCTGCCTCTGAGATACTTTTTTTGTAATTCTCAGAGGTAAAAAACAAATTCATTAATATTGGAGTAAGTTATGAGTAAAGAAGAAAACTATATAAAAATTTTTGACACAACCCTTCGGGATGGTGAGCAGTCACCAGGAGCATCCATGTCTCTTGATGAAAAACTGCAAATTGCAGAAATTTTTGATGAAATGGGAATTGATATAATTGAAGCAGGTTTTCCTATTGCTTCAAATGGTGATTTTGAAGCTGTCAGTGAAGTTTCAAAAATTATCAAGAATGTGAAAGTTTGTGGACTTTCTAGGGCTGGTCAAAAGGATATTGATAGGGCAGGAGAGGCTTTAAAGCTAGCAAAGAATCCTAGAATACATACCTTTATTTCAACTAGTCCAGTTCATATGGAATATAAACTTCAAATGAGTGAAGAAGAGGTGCTTGATGCTATAAATTTTTCAGTATCTAGAGCGAGAAATTTGGTTGATGATGTTCAGTGGTCTGCTGAAGATGCGACACGGACTGATAGGGAATTTTTATTTAAATGTGTCGATATGGCAATTTCATCGGGTGCAACAACAATTAATATTCCTGATACAGTTGGATATACTACCCCAGATGAGTATTATGAAATTATAAGTTCATTGATAAACAATATCCCTTCATCTGACAAAGTAATTTTTTCTACACATTGTCATAATGACTTAGGACTTGCTGTAGCAAATTCTTTATCTGGTGTTAGAGCTGGGGCAAGACAAATTGAATGCACTATGAACGGCATAGGTGAAAGAGCAGGTAATGCAGCTTTAGAAGAAATAGTTATGTCTATGAAAGTGAGAAGTGATATTTTAAATTATAAATCAGATGTTGATACTACTCTTTTTACAAGAGCTTCAAAATTAGTTTCTTCGGTTACATCGTTTCCAGTTCAATACAATAAAGCTATTGTTGGAAAAAATGCGTTTGCTCATGAATCAGGAATCCATCAAGATGGTATGCTTAAAAATAATGAAACATATGAGATTATGACTCCAGAAAGTATCGGTCTAAATGAATCGACATTAGTCATGGGCAAACATTCAGGAAGACATGCTTTTAAAGAAAAAGCCAAAGAGTTAGGATATTTACTTGCAGACAATCAGTTAAATGATGCTTTTTATAGATTTAAAGACTTAGCGGATAAAAAAAAGGAAGTATTTGATGATGATATTATTGCTTTAATTGATGATGAATACTCGAAAGGTTTAGATGTAATAAAATTGATTTCTTTATTTATTCAAGCTGGCACAGAAGGGCCTCAATATGCAGATCTTACATTAGATTTTGATGGAAAGATCGTTCAAAAGAAGTGTGAAGGTGATGGGCCTGTAGATGCTTTATTTAATGCTATAAAAGCTATTGTACCACATACAGCCAGTTTACAACTATATCAAGTTCATGCTGTTACGGAAGGAACTGATGCACAAGCAGAAGTTAGTGTAAGATTGCACGAATCAGGTAAGACAGTTATTGGAAGAGGTGCTGATACAGATACTTTAGTCGCTTCTGCAAGGGCATATATAAGTGCTTTAAATCGATTAATGGTTAAAAGAGAAAAAAATGTACCCGAGGAGATAGCGAATTAACCATTAAGGAGATCTTCTTGAAGAGTATTTTCAATTTTTTAAGTTCTGATTTAGCAATTGATTTAGGGACCGTAAATACTCTTATATATTTAAAAGAAAATGGTGTTGTTTTAAATGAGCCTTCAGTATTAGCAATAGATACATCTGAAAGAAAAATGAATATATTGGCTATAGGAAATAAAGCCAAAAAGATGGTAGGAAGAACGCCAGAGAATATAAAAACAGTTACTCCAATGCAGGAGGGTGTAATTGCAGATTTTTTGGCTGCAGAGGAGATGATAAAATATTTTATTAAAAAATCTTCCGATAGTAGAAAATTATTTAGTCCTAAGCTTATTATTTGTGTTCCCGCCAATTCTACTCCAGTAGAAAGAAAAGCTATTTTAGAAACTGGTCTTGCTGCGGGCGCAAGAAAAGTATATCTCATAGAAGAACCTTTAGCAGCTGCAATCGGCGCTAATCTCCCTATTATGGAAGCAAAAGGTTCGATGATTATTGATATAGGTGGAGGTACAACTGAAATTGCAATTATTTCTCTTGGTGGTGTTGTATTTTCTAAGTCTATAAAAGTTGGAGGAAATAAATTTGATGAATCAATAATTTCTTATTTAAGAAGAAATGAGAATATTTTAATTGGAGAAGTTACTTCGGAAGATCTTAAAAAAAATATTGGTTCAGGAATAATTCCAAAACATGGTGAAGGTAAAAAAATGAGAATTAAAGGTAGAGAGATTACTGAAGGTGTTCCTGTTGAGAAAGATATTTCTGAGAGACATGTTGCTGAAAGCCTTGCAGAACCGCTTTTTGAAATTGTTGAAGCTATTAAAGAAGCCCTTGAATCAGCTCCCCCTGAACTTACCGGTGATATATATGATGATGGCGTAATGCTTACTGGAGGAGGCTCCTTGTTAAAAAACACTGATATAGTAATTGAAAAGGCAACAGGGTTAAAAGTAAAATATGCTTCTGATCCATTATTATCTGTTGCTAATGGATCTGGAAAAGTATTAGAAAATATTAGAACTATGAGAAAGTCCTTAAGTTCAACTTATGCCAGTTATTAGCGGAATCAGTTTAAATAAACTATGTATGAAAAAAACAACGACATAAACCGTCGTGTATTTTTTGTGGGCGGCGGAATGGTTTTACTTTCCTCATTCCTTCTTTCTAGGTTGTGGAGCCTTCAAATAAATCAAAATAATAAGTTTTCTCTACTATCTGATAAAAATCGTATTAGATTAGTTCCGGTAAATCCTAAAAGAGGAAACTTTTTTGATAGGAACGGACAGCCTTTAGCAATTAATACATCCAATTTTAAGTTAATATTTAATCCGAATAAATCATTATTAAATGAAGAATTAATACAAAAGATCTCTCAGCATATAAGTTTAAACTCTAATGAGCTAAAAAGAATAAATAAATCATTAAGAAAAAACTCCAACGGTAAGATCAATATTAAAGATAACCTAACCATTGAAGAGATTTATTTATTAAATAATTTGGATGTCGATTTCCAACATTTCCAAGTAGAGGATGATTCAAAAAGATCATATTTAGATTCGACAAGTTTTTCTCATGTAATTGGGTATATAGGTGAGGTTAATAATAAAAATTCGAACAGAACTGTTATTTCTGGTGTTGTAGGTCTAGAGGCAAGATACAATGATATTTTATCCGGCCATCTTGGGCACATAAAAACGGAAGTTAATTCATCAGAAAAGAATGTTCGTGTTCTAGAAAAAAACCAAGCTATTGACGGGCAAGATATCATCTTAACTATTGATAAAAATCTTCAAAAGGATGTTTTTTCTATAATGGGTAAAAATACTGGTGCCGCAACAGTCATGAATGTACAAAATGGAGAGTTACTTGCCTTATGTTCTACCCCAAGTTTTGATAACAATAAATTTATTGATGGTTTTAGCGTAAAAGAATGGGATGAATTATCGAATAATGAAAAAAATCCATTCTTAAATAAAGCCATTAATGGCGAATATCCTCCAGGTTCTACATTTAAAATTGTAACCGCTTTAGCTGGTTTGGAAGAAGGCCTTCTTAACCCTAACGATAAGATTTTTTGTGAAGGAAAAACAACTTATGGAGATAGAGATTTTCATTGTTGGAAGGACAAAGGACATAAAGAAGTAGATTTAAGAAAAGCCATTAAAGAGTCTTGTGATGTTTATTTTTATAGTCTTGCTAGTAAATTAGGAGTTAAAAAGATAAGTAAAATGGCGTTTCGTTTAGGTTTAGGAAAAAATTATAATTTAATAAGCAATAATGAAAGAAAAGGACTTCTTCCTACAAGAGAATGGATAAAAAATAATTTAAATAATAAATGGAATTTGGGGGATACCTTAGTAGCTGGTATAGGGCAGGGATATATTTCTGCGACTCCAATTCAGTTAAATGTAATGATAGCCATGATTGCAAATAAAGGGTTTTATATTGAACCTAGTATTATTAAATCTCCCAAAATTAAAGAAAAAAGAAGATTAACAAAACCAGCAGGGTTTAATTTTGATAATGTTGATCTTATAAGGAATTTACTTGATATAGCCGTTAATGAAAGCGGAAGTAATGCCTATTCTAGCAGAATTATAAAAAATGACTGGAGAATGGCCGGGAAAACAGGAACTTCTCAGGTAAAAGAGATAACCGCTGAGGAAAGAAATCAAGAGGTAATTATTTCAAAGAATTGGGAAGAAAGAGACCATGCTCTTTTCGTTGGCTATGCACCAACAAAAAAACCTAAATATGCCGTTTCAATAGTTATTGAACATGGAGGATCAGGAAGTCAAAAAGCTGCCCCATTAGGAAGAGATATATTATTAGCCTGTCAAAATATTAAAGGCTCTAGATATAGGGTTTAAAATTATGAATCAAAATCTTGGACAAAATTTAATTTATAAAGAAAGAAATTTCTTTGAGAGAATATCGAGAATAAATTATGGAATACCATTTTGTTTAATAATTTTAGGTTCGACCGGCGTGCTAATGCTGTTTTCGGTTTCTGGCGGAGTGTATAACGATTTGGTTTTTAATCATATAATACGTCTTTTGATAGGTTTTTGTTTTTTTCTTTTTTTTTCTTTTATAAGTTTCAGAATTCTAAGAATAATTTCTCCACCGATATATTTCTTGATTCTGATGATGCTATTTTGGTTATATTTTTTCGATACTAATAATGTATCAAGGTGGGTAAATTTAGGTAATACAAGTTTTCAGCCATCAGAATTCTTAAAATTTATCTTAATTATTACTATCGCTTCCTATTATAGTTTTTTTGGAGAAAATAAATCAAAGAAGTTAAGGTACAGTATTGCCCCTATTTTTTTAATTACGCTTCCTGCTTTTTTAATTATTAATCAACCAGACCTTGGAACGGCTATTTTAATTCTCATAGCTGGTTTTGCTACTATTTTTTTCTCAGGATTGTATTTAAAATGGGTATTTTTTGGTTCTCTATCAGTGTTTGCATCTATTCCGTTGATAATAAATAATCTTAAGCCTTATCAGATGAAAAGATTAGAAGTTTTCTTTGATCCTGAAAAAGATCCTTTTGGTTCTGGTTATCATATTATTCAGTCAAAAATAGCAATAGGTTCTGGGGGATTGACAGGTAAAGGTTTTATGAACGGTACCCAAAGTAAATTAAATTTTCTTCCAGAAAAACATAATGATTTTATGTTAGCAGTTTTACTTGAAGAGACAGGTTTAATTGGAGGCATATTTATTTTTTCTATCTTTTTATATTTAATAATAATTTCCGTACACACATCAATTATAGCGAGAAGTCGATTTAGTTCTATAGCATGCGGAGCTATTGCGGTTTTGATTTTTTTATATTTCTTTATAAATTGTGCGATGATCACTGGTTTAATTCCTATTGTAGGAGTTCCAATTCCGATGTTATCTTATGGGGGATCGGCGATAATTTCTATGTGTGCAGCTATGGGCTTTGTCCTTAATGCGAGACTGAATAGGGATGTGAGGATAGAAAGTTTTCTTGATGGATAAAGAGTTACATCCAATTGATCAAATAATTGAGGAAAGATGCCCCAAACTCATGAGAAATAAATTTTTCTGGTCGTTGGTTAGGCCTACAATTTATAAAGTCTTTAAATATCAGACAGCAAAAAATATAACCGATGATATTTCCAATAAGTCAGGTTATGGTTGTTTTGAATATCTAACAAATCTTCTTAATTTTAATCTAGAAATTAAGAATCTGAACAATATCCCAAAAAAAGGCCCAATAATATTAGCAGGAAACCATCCTACAGGCTTAACTGATGGAATTGTTATGTTTGAAGTCCTAAAAGACAGAAGACCTGATTATACTCTTTATGCCAATATTGACATGATAAAGTTATCCAAAGGATTTGAAGACATAATAATCCCGGTAGACTGGAACGAAAAAAATAAAACCGCGCAAAAGAGTAGAGAAATTTTAAAAAGAACTAAGATGACTCTTAATAAAGGAAATTGTTTGTTGGTATTTCCTTCTTCAAGGCTTTCAAAAAGGGTAGGGCTTAAATTAATTGAAAGGCCATGGCTGAATACAATTATCAAATTGTCTAAAAAATATAATGCTCCAATAATTCCGTTCCATATGACGGGTCATAATTCTCTTTTTTATTATTTTTTAGATATTTTTAATGAGGAGCTTAAAAATATTAGTTTATTTAGTGAACTTGTTAATAAAAAAGAGTTTAAATATAAAATTACTTTTGGAAAAATAATTGATCCAGATTCTTTGAAGGCTGATCTCCAAAAAGAAACTGAGAAAATACAAAAATATGTAGAATTTACTCTTGGTAAACCGCCTCTAATCTTGTAATTTTAAGGGGTCAATAATTTTAAGAGGAACAAATGAAGGAAGTTTCAAAAAACCCTGAAAATTATAATCTTTTAGATCCAAAAGTTATTGAGAGCCCTTACGATGCTTATGCAGCATATAGAGAGAATGCCCCAGTTTATTTAAGCCCCGATACGGGGTTTTATATTGTTACCAAATATGATGATTTAAAAAGAGTTCTGACTGATTATGAATTTTTTTCTAGAGACATAGCCGCCTATTGGGAAAAGAATGTTAAGAAAAAGAAGAAAGGGTATTGGAAGCATGGAAATAGTGTAGGAAAGGTTTTTCAAGAAAAAGGATGGCGTCAGGTTCCTTGTTTTGGAGCGGAACCGCCCCACCATACAAGATTCAGAAAGGCGGCTAACCCATCTTTTACCGCTAGCAGGGTTAAAAAAATGGAACCCTACATAATAAATCTAATTAACGATTTAATAGATACCTTTATAAATGATGGAGAGGTAGAATTTGTAACCCAGTTTTGTATTCCGCTTCCAATGAATGTTATTCAAGATAGACTTGGGTTTCCTAAGGAAGATTTACCAAGACTTAAGGCTTGGTCCCAAGACACATCTTCAGGATTAAGTCAGATGTTAAGTGAAGAAGAGGAGATTGCGTGTGCAGAGCGATTAGTTCAATTTCAGCATTACATGGTTAAAACATTTGAAGAAAAGAAAAAGAATCCTAAAGATGATATTATTTCCGATCTTGTTCACTATGTTGATGAAGATGACAATCATTTAAAAACTGAAGAACTAATATCAATTGTAAGTGATTTAAATATTGGAGGAAATGAAACAACCACCGATTCATTGGGAAGTGGGATGTTAATGCTTATGCAGAAGAGAAATAAACTAGATGATTTGTTGTCAGGAAAAGCAAAATTTAAAAACTTTATTGAAGAAATTATCCGCTTGGAAACCCCCGTTCAAAGTTTATTTAGAAGAGTAAGAAAAGATGTAGAGATTTCAGGAGTCATTGTTCCTGAAGGATCTATAATAGATATGCGCTTTGGTGCCGCGAACAGAGACGAAGATCAATTTAATTGTCCAATGGAAATGGATTTAGAAAGAAAAAATCCTGGGAAACATTTAGCTTATGGTACAGCTCATCATCATTGTATAGGTGCGCCATTAGCTCGTCAGGAAATGCGTTTGGCTTTTGAAATCCTTCTAACAAGGCTTAAAAATATCCAACTTTCAGAGGATAAAAATGATTTATTGCATCGTTCCCATTATGCCTTAAGAGGACTTAACAAATTACACTTAACCTTTGAAAAAGCTTAAAGAATCTTAGGGATAATTATTTTTCTGTCTGAAGGATATTCTTCAAACTTTTGTTTATACCATCTGTGATGACTAATTGCCCTTGGCACAAGATTGAAGATGGTCCAAAAGAAAAATACAACACCGGAAATACTCCAAGTAAGAATAGCCCAACCAAGCCATTCAATGATTTCCCCAAGATAATTTGGGCTTGTTATATATTTATAAAGACCGCCTTGAGGTATTTGATAATTGCCCTGTGAATTCTTCGATAGTTTCATTAGTAAATTATCTGAATGAATATTTATTATCATACCAATAATGAAAATTAAAAAACCTATAATAAATACAGGTTCAAAAAACCACGATGTATCATACTGTTTATCCATTAAGAAAAACCAGTATCCGTGAAAAAAAGTGTTAATTGCATTAAAGGCAAAAGCCATTAATGCAACTAGAAGAGGCATTGAGCCATCTTTTTTTATCCTTAAGGGCCAAACAATACTTCGGTTAAAATAATGTATTGACCAAATAGCCAGAAAGAAAATAAGCACTATATTCTGAAAACCATTATACCAAAAATAATATATCCACATGAGATACAATGCTGGGCTTTCCATTAAAATCCAACCAACTTTCTTTGGAAGCGAGTACCCCCAACCGGCCCTTAAATGTCTTCCATAAGGGGCGCTAATTATAAGAAGAGTAAAAAATGTTATTACACCAATCGCTATCCATATATTTATAAGAATTTCATACATTTTCATTTCTAGGTTAACATAGGGAATTAAAGAGTGATTCTTAAATAAAGGAAATTATGTCGAGAAAAATATGGATAAATGGATCTTATGTTAATTGGGAAGATGCTTCTGTGCATATTTTGTCACATTCACATCAAAGAGGGTCTTTAATATTTGGTTTTACCCCCATATTTGAAAATGATAATGGTACTCATATTTTTCGATTGGATAAACATACCGATAGACTCTTTAAATCCTGTGAAACCGCAGGAATTCCTTTGAATTACAGTAAGGATGAAATAAAGGACGGCATTATTGATACTGTTCGAACAAATCCTGGAAGCAAATTCATAAAGATAAGTGTTTATATTGCCTCCGTTGAGATTGATGTTGTGCCTCAGGACCCTTTCACAACAGTTGCTATAGCTGCCTACGAGCCTCAGGAAGATATTATTGAAAAGAATTCGCAACCTTTTCATAGTTCTCAGGAGTTAAGTGTATGGGTTGAGAAAGTCCGCCATCAAAGACGACCGGATATTATCGATCCCCAGGTCAAGATTGCAGCTAATTATACATCCCCAATGATGGCAAAATGGGAAGCTAGAAAAAACGGATATGATGAAATTATTCTTACAGATAGTGAAGGATATGTAACTGAAGCGCCAACTTCCAATGTTTTTATTGTCAGTTCCGATGGCGTACTGATGACCGCTCATGAAGATGATATTTTGCACGGAATTACGAGAATGAGCATTCTTGAAATAGCTGAAGATGAAGGGTTAAAAGTAAATGTCGGAAAGGTTCCTTTAAAAGATCTTGAAGAGGCGAGGGAAGTTTTTGTCACTTCCTCTTCTCACCTTGTATGCCCTGTTATTAAAATTGACGGAAACCCTGTTGGTGACGGAAAAGTTGGAGAGATTACTAATCTCTTAAAACAACGCTTTCAAGAAGTTATTAGTGGAAAAGATAATAAGTTTCAGGAATGGTTGTATAAAATTTAATTAAGATTTAAATTCTGTCATATGATACTTTTCTTAAACGTGAAGTAATCAATAAGGCAAATATTACCAAACCAACAATCATACTTACCCACATTCCGCTTGCTCCCATAGGTTCGTTTATTCCGTAATATGTTAAAAAATATCCGAACGGGATAGCAAAAACCCAATAGGATATGACTAGAAACACCATTGTCATAAAGGTATCCTTATAACCTCTTAACGCACCTAGACTTCCCATGCCAATGCCATCTGGAATTTGGAAAATTGCCGCAAAAATAATAAGATGACTAGCAATTGAGAAAACCAGAACATCAGTTGTGTATAATGAAATGAGTTTGTCACCTAATGTGAAAAGTAATGTCATATTAAATAACGCACCGAAAAAACAAAGAGAAACAGAAATGAATGATGAATAGCGTGCATCAGTAAATCTCTTTTCCCCTAATAGGTTGCCTACCCTTGTTGACGCAGCAAGACCTATTGCAAGGGGTAGCATAAAAACAATACTTGCTATACTTAATGCTACAGCATGACCGGAGACAATATTTTCACCGAGAGGTGCGAGAATGATTGCTGCTCCTGAATACATACTCATTTCAGCAAATATTCCAAAACCTATCGGTGTCCCAAGTTTTAGAACCTCAATGGAAGTCTTTATAGATGGACCATTAAACTTACTAAATAATTTATTTTTCTTGTAAGGTTTAGAAAATAGGACGATACAAAGCATTGCAATAAACATTAGTGTCGAGACTATTGAAGTGGCGTATCCACAACCAACTCCACCCATTTCAGGAACTCCGAAATATCCATATACAAATATTATATCCAAGGGAATATTTATTAATGCACCGCTAAAAACAACGAAGAAAACTGGCAAGGTAAGAGTTAGACCTTCACTATAAGAACTTAATAATCGATACATTATATAAAAAAACATACCAATTGAGATAGCCTTTAGATAAGAAATTGATATGGAGGTTATTTTTTCGTCAATGGGTAGAAGAGACATCAACTCGCTTCCGAAATAAAAAATAACAATCAAAAGAAATCCTAGGAAAAGAGTTAACCAAAATGTTTCCCTGATTTTTTGACCTATTTCCAGATCTTTTTTTGCTCCATTAAGTTGAGCTACTATCGGGATAACGGAAAAAATGATACCCGCCATAAACATATAAATTGGAAATGTAAAAGAATTAGCAATTACCAGACCCGCTAGTTGATCAGCCCCAGCTCTTCCAGCAACTATTGTATCTGTAGCTGACATGATCATAAATGATAGCTGGGATCCAAGCATCGGAACTCCTATTCGAAAGAAATGCCTCGTTTCAGCAAAAAATTTATTCATCGATTATGCTCTTTCGAACAGCTCTTGAAATAGTATCAATTATAGCAACCATTATAAGTATTAGTATTATGATAAAGAGTGTTTGATCCCAATATTGTGCTCGCATTCTTTCAGTTAATTGCAAACCAATCCCTCCTGCCCCTACCACGCCCAAAATTACAGCTGAACGAGTATTAGATTCAAAGAAATAGAGACTCTGAGAAATAAAAATAGGAAAAATTTGAGGAATTAATCCATAACGAATTACCGAAGCTTTATTTGACCCGGTTGATTGCATTCCTTCGATTTGTCGAGTATCCGCATTATCGGTTGCTTCAGAAAATAATTTTCCAAGAGTGCCAACATCAGCAGTAAATATTGATAGTAATCCAGCAAAAGGTCCTAGGCCAAATGCTCTAACATAGATTATGGCCCAGATTAAAATATCTACACCTCTAATAAAGTCTAAAATACGTTTTATAAGAAATCGAAATAATCCAAATTTGAAAATTTGTCGAGAAGCGATAAAGCTGATGGGTATACAAACCAATGAAGCTAAAAATGTTCCTAAAAATGCCATCCCAAGTGTCTGCGCTAATCCTTTAAAAATAGAATTAAAGTTCCAGCTAAAGAAATCGTTCCAGGTAAACATTGCAGTCAAAACAGGTTTCATATTTGACAGACCAGAAATTATCTTACCTATAGAGAAATCAAAATAAATTACGCAGAAAACAAGGTAAATAAAGGCTAAAACGCAACCTAAAAAGGATAATGGAGAGCGCCTCCAGAAAGGCTGAAATACAGTTGGACAAAGGGCTATTGTATCTTTTTCAGTCATTCAATTCTCCGATAACCCTTTGTCTAATACTTCCAGATATTAAATCGATAGTAATAACAGTTAAAATAATAAGGAGGATAATTGCACTTACTTCTTCGTAATAATTAAAGTTAATAACAAGGTAAAGTTCCTGGCCTATTCCTCCCGCTCCGACAAACCCAATAACTGTTGATGCCCTAATGTTTATTTCAAATCTTAAAAGGGCATAAGAAATTATATTTGGAAGGACTTTGGGTATAATGCCGTATCTCATTTCAGACACCCAATTTCCTCCATGTGATCGAATAGCTTCACAAGATTTTAGGTCTGCGTTTTCATGAACTTCAGAAAACAGCTTACCCAAAGCTCCTGTTGTGTGAATGGTTATGGCAATTATACCAGCAAGAGGACCGACACCAAGCGCCCAAACGAAAAGTATGGCGAAGATGATTTCAGGAACGCCTCTTAAAAATTCTAAAAATCTTTTTACTAAATGATAACTATATATATTTGGAGTTATATTTTTAGCAGATAGAAAGCTTAAAATGAGCGCAAACAAAACCCCTAAAAAAGTTGATAGGACAGCCATATTAAAGGTTTCGTATAAAAGAACACCGTATTTTTTAAAATTAAAATACCAGTAAGCTATCGATCCTTCAGTTTTAGAGTTTTCAAATAAGAGGTTAGTTTCAAGATTAGGGAATATTTTTATTGCGTAATCCCCAAGTCTAGGAAAGCCATTAATTATCTTAGAAAAATTAAAATCTATTACTGACGAGCTCATAAAAAAAGCTAGAGTAAAAATAAAAAAAATAAAGATAGTCCACAATCTTCTGCTTTTTATTTGTCCAGAGTAAAGTGACGCATGGTTTTCAAGAAGAGTATTATTCATTTTCAAGGTCGTATAATTGTTCGGCTAATTCTTTCGTAAGTTCAGAAGGGTGGCCATCAAACACTATCTTTCCGTCCGAAAGTCCTATTAGGCGCTCACAATATTCTTTTGCAACATCAAGCGAATGAAGATTGCATATAGCCATAATACCTTCTTGTTGGTTAATTTTTTTTATATCATCCATAACAATTTTAGAATTCTTTGGGTCTAGAGAAGAAATAGGTTCATCAGCTAGTAAAATCTTAGGTTTTTGCATCATTGCTCTTGCAATAGCTACCCTTTGCTGTTGACCACCTGATAATGTTTCAACCCTTTGAAGTGCTTTATTAGAAAGGCCTAGATTATGGAGATAAGTTAGCGCATCTAATTTTTCTTTTTTATTATAAATTTTTAATAATTTCAATAAGTTAAAGTTAATACCTAATGTTCCACTTAAAACATTTGTTAAAACATCTAATCGCTCAATTAAATTAAATTGCTGAAAAATCATTGCACATTTCGAGCGCCAAATTTTTAATTTTTTTCTCTTTAAGGAAGTAATTTCAACTCCATCATAAATAATAGTTCCGCTTGTCGGCTCTATTAATCGGTTTATTAATCTTAGAAGAGTTGATTTTCCAGCTCCAGATTTTCCTATTATTCCAATCATTTCACCATCGGAAATTTTTAACGAAACTTCATCTAAGGCTGTCGTTTCGGAAAATTTCTTAACCAATGAATTAATTTCAAGAGAAGCCATATTTATCCTAAAAAAATATTTAATTGTTTGTATTTAAATATTTACCAAATAATATCCTATTTAATCTATAGGATTACTCAGTTTTATGAAAAGAAATATATATAAAATAATTTTGTTAACTTTAACATCATTAAATCCAATTAAACTTTTTGCAGGGATTGATGAAAATATAAATAATTTTTTAGAGCCGATATCCGAAATCGTTTCAAGTATAGTATTTTACAGCTTGCCATTGGGCTCAACGAATGTTGAGTTGATCGTCATATGGCTTATTTTGGGCGGTCTGTTTTGTACCTTTTATTTTCGTTTTGTAAATTTCTCAGCTTTTAGACATTCAATTGATCTCGTGAGAGGCAAGTTCTCAGATAGTGATTCTTCTGGAGAAGTTTCGCATTTTAAGGCTCTTTCGACAGCTTTGTCTGGTACGGTGGGCTTGGGTAATATAGGCGGAGTAGCTGTTGCAATTTCTCTTGGTGGCCCGGGTGCAACATTTTGGATGATATTGTCTGGATTGCTTGGAATGTCACTTAAATTTTGCGAATGTACTTTAGGAGTTAAATATAGAAATTTAAATGCAGATGGCAGTGTCTCAGGCGGTGCTATGTATTACCTTACGAAAGGTTTATCTGAAAAGGGAATGCCTTTGTTAGGAAAGTTTCTGGCTTACATGTTCGCTATTTTTTGTGTTTTTGCATCTCTTGGTGGTGGTAACATGTTCCAAGTCAACCAATCGCTTGATTTGGTCGTTTATGTTTCTGGAGGGCAAGGAGGTTTTTTAGATACTAATTCATGGGTTTATGGCCTCATTTTTGCATTTTTCTTAGGCATTGTTATAATTGGTGGCATTCAAAGAATTGCTTCTGTAACTTCTAAGCTTGTTCCAAGTATGGCCATAATTTACTTAATTGCTGCACTTATTATATTAATAGTTAATGCAGAATATTTACCAGAAGCTGTAAAATCTATTTTTGTTGGCGCCTTTTCTCCTGAAGGTGTAACTGGTGGATTTTTAGGTGTTCTAATACTTGGTTTTAGAAGAGCGGTTTTTTCCAATGAAGCTGGAATCGGATCCGCCCCCATTGCACATTCTGCTGTAAAAACTAATGAACCAGTTACAGAAGGTATTGTATCATTACTGGAACCATTTATAGATACAGTTGTTATATGTACGATTACTGCACTTGTGATTGTCACTACAGGTGTTTTTAATACGGGTGAAGGAATAGAAGGCGCACGTATGACTTCAGAGGCTTTTGGCTCTGTCCTTCCTTGGTTTCCTTATATACTTGCTTTAGTAGCAATGTTATTTGCTTTTTCAACTGCTATCTCTTGGTCTTATTATGGAGTTAAGGCAATAACATTTATTTTTGGTGAAAGAAAATTTGTAGAACTTTCTTATAAATTAATTTTTTGCTTCTTCGCAATTATTGGCGCATCTTTGGATTTAACCAAGGTTATAGATTTATCTGACTCCTCACTTTTCTTGATGGCAATACCAAATTTAATTGGTGTTTATCTTCTTGCTGGTGTTGTTAAAAAAGAATTTGCAAAGTACAAAGAAAAGCACATAACTCAGTAAAAAAATTATGAAAATTTGTCTATATTTGCTGCTTACCTTAACCATTATATCTTTTGGAAATTCTTCGCTCTCTCACCCTGGTCGGACAGACTCTAATGGAGGTCACTACAATAGGTCAACCTCCGTCTATCATTGTCACATCATAACTTGCTCAGACCTTATAGGTGATGCAACGGACAATAATACAGGGATAACGCGATATAATAGAAAAGACTGGAGGCATTGGATAGATGAAGATGGAGACTGTCAGAACACTCGGGCAGAAATATTGATATCGCAATCACAAGTAAGTGTAGAATTTGCCACTTCCAGAGATTGCCGAGTAATTAAAGGTTCTTGGATCGGTCGACTAACTGGAGTTCTTCTTTCCGATGCATCAGATGTAGACATAGATCATGTAATTCCGCTTAGTTATGCTCATGGGCATGGAGGCTTTTCCTGGTCGCCGTCCAAAAAAAAGCAATTTGCAAACGATCCACTAAACCTTATCCCTACATATGATATCGAAAACAGAAGAAAATCTGACAAGGGACCATCTGAATATTTACCGTCTGATAAAGATCTTGCCTGTTCTTATATAAAAAGATGGCAAGCGATACGAATTAAGTACGACTTAAATATCGCACCAGATGACAAGGTTATTATCCGAAATATGATTTCTACTACCTCCGCAGAGCGTTCTTGCTAAAGTAAGTGTTAGCGAAGTAAAATGAAAAGCATATAAATCATTAATTAATTTAATCCTTTATATATAAGGACTTAATGAGTATATTACCGTTAGAGATCAGATATGCATGATTATGTAATTAGAAATGGTTTAGTTTATGACGGACTTGGTGGAGAGCCTTATGAGGCAGATATTGCATTTTCTGGAAATAAACTTTCTCATGTTGGTAAAGTAAAAGATTCTGGAAAAGAAGAAATTGATGCAAAAGATAAGATTGTAACTCCTGGGTTTGTTGATATTCATACACATTTTGACGGTCAAATAACTTGGGATCCGTTTTTAAGCCCCTCTCATTATCACGGAGTCACAACAGCTATCATGGGAAATTGTGGGGTAGGATTTGCACCATGTAAACCTGAGAGACATGAATGGTTGATAGGTTTAATGGAAGGTGTGGAGGATATTCCAGGCACTGCATTATCTGAAGGTATAAATTGGAATTGGGAAACATTTCCTGAATTTATGGATGCTGTTGATGATATGGAGCTTTCAATTGATGTTGGACTTCAAATTCCTCATGGAGCTTTGAGAGCATATGTTATGGATGAAAGAGCGGCACAATTAGAGCCTGCGAATGATAGAGACATAGAATTAATGTCAAACCATGTAAAAGAATCCTTAAATGCTGGCGCTTTAGGGTTCTCTACATCAAGGACAGAAAAGCACAGGGATAAAGACGGGAACAATACACCTACTTTTAAAGCTCAGGATAAGGAACTTCACGGCATCGCAAAAGGAATGAGTGAGGTTGATAAAGGCGTTATACAGCTCATTGCAGATTTTTGGGACTTTGATTATGAATTTTTTATGATTAAAGAAATGGCAAGGATTTCTGGGAGGCCTTTATCTTTAACAATAGAGCAAGATTATCGATATCCTGATTTGTGGAAAAAAACACTTGATAGTATTTCAATTGCAAATGAAGAGGGTATTAATATGAAAGGTCAAGTTCCGCCAAGACCAACAGGAGTTTTACAGGGATTATCAGCCACTCTTAATCCTTTTGTTTTTTATCCAAGTTTTCAAAAATTAAGAGATTTATCAGTTGATGAGAAAGTATCAACATTAAAAAATCCAGATTTTAGAAAACAAATTCTTTCTGAAAAAGTAGATCTTGACCCGGATAATATTTTGTCACTAATTTTGACTCATTTTGATAAGATTTTTGTTTTTGGTGATTCGCCCAATTATGAGCCAACTTATGAAGAGTCTGTTGAATACCTTTCAAAACAAAAAGGGGTAAGCTCATTGGAATTTATTTTGGATTATATGACTGAAGATAATGGATATAGCTTACTTTATATGCCAATTATGAATTATGTTAAGGGTAACCTTGACGATGTTCATTATATGTTAACTCATAAATATACAGCTTTTGGTCTTGGTGACGGAGGTGCTCATTGTGGAATAATGACAGATTATAGTTTTCCTTCTACATTATTAACCCATTGGGCTAGGGATAGAAGTAGAGGCCCTAAATTACCTTTAGAATTTATAATAAAAAGACAAACAAGGGATAATGCAATGCATATAGGGTTATACGATAGGGGTGTGTTAGCTGAAGGTATGAAAGCGGATATTAACATTATCGATTTTGATAATTATAAACTTCTTAAGCCAAAAATTGCATATGATCTTCCTTTAGGTGGTAAAAGATTCATTCAAAAAACTGAGGGAATGTTATATTCATTTGCGTCCGGAGAGATGATATCTAAGGATGGTGTTCCAACAGGATCGAAAAAAGGTAAATTAATTAGAGGTATTCAGGAAAAAGCTAATTTAACTAATTCTAATGTAGCTGCAGAATAAATCACTATTGAAACTCCCTTCCAATTTTAATTCTGTTAAAGGTTTTATTGATCATGATGAAGGCATTTGTCTTTATAATCACGCATTAAGTTCTTCAAAAAAAGGCCCGATACTAGAAATAGGATCTTATTGCGGTAAATCAACAATATATCTCGGATCTGCTGCTAAAGAATTTAATGGGTGTGTTTATTCTGTGGATCATCACACTGGATCAGAAGAGAATCAAATTGGTTGGGAATATCATGACAAAGATTTATTTGATAATGAGACTGGGAGAATAAATTCTTTTCCTGAGTTTATGAGAAATATTAGAAAAGCAGATTTACTTGATACTGTTATTCCTATTGTCTCGGATTCTTCTCTTGTTTCTAGATATTGGAATATTCCACTTTCAATGCTGTTTATCGATGGAGGTCATACTATGGATGCTGCCATGAGTGATTATAATAATTGGCATGATAAAATTATTAGTGACAATGGCATTTTGGCTATTCACGATGTTTTTCCGAATCCTGATGACGGAGGAAGACCTCCTTATGAAATATATAAGTTGGCATTGTCGAGTGATAAATTTGAGGAAATTGAATCTGTTCAATCATTAAGGATTTTAAGAAGATTAAATTAATTTATCTTTAAGAAATATTTCTGATCCTTTGCTAAAATTATTGATCGCATCATAGGCTAATATAACCGCAGCTGAAGTCCATCCTGGTTTTTCAGATGGCCAAAAAACATTTTCAACATACTGTTTACCCATCCAGTAAGCGCCATCCTTATCTTTGCAATTTTCGATCCATGATAAAAGTTCCATTGCCTTATCTTTTTCACCTATTTTTGTTAACGTAATAGCAAGTTCTGCGGTTTCCGCGATAGTTACCCAAGGCTGATCAGAAACACATAAACAACCTAATTCCTCAATAACAAAAGTGTTCCAATTATCAGATATCCTTATTTTGCTTTCTTCATCATTCATTACCCCACATAAAACAGGGTAATACCAGTCCATAGAAAATCTTTTTTTTGATTCCCAGGTTTTATCAAAACTTTCTGGATTATTAATAATACTACTTTGAAGTCTTTCGAGAGATTTTCTCCAATCAGGCTTACTTATTCCAAGTTTTGATGCACAATTAATAGCGCAAATAAGACTTTTTGTTATTGAACAGCATCCCGTTAATAGTGAATCATCTTTTGGGGCTTCAGGGCTTTCAGCTGCCCATCTGATCGACCCATTTTCTAATTGATTGCTTAATACAAAATTTACTGCTGAATCAATCATTTTCCAATTCTTATTTAGGTCTTCGATTGATTCATTTACTAAAAAATCATGCCAACATGCAGTTGCAATATATGCCGCAAAATTAGTATCTCTGTAAAAAACTTTCGAGTTATCTTCTCTGTTTATAAATTTTCCACTTTTTTCGTCAATTTCTAGTGTACTTCCTAATTCTCCTAGCCACGAGCCATCTTCAAGTTGATTTTCCCTTAAAAAAGAAAAACCAAATTCAACTTCATCCGAATATCCTAAGACATTTAGGGCCATTAAACATTCTAAATGGTTCCAGGCATCAAATACACCATTCTTAAACCATGGAATAGACCCATCACCATTCTGTAATTCAATTATTCGTTCAGAAGAGCCCTTAAAATATTGTATAAATTTACTCATGCTGTATTTAGTTAATTATTTTTTTTCTAGATAAAGAACTACGGATTTTCCAATTATAGGATCAAATATCTTTTCTAATAATCTTGTTGTTAAAGGTCTATCAATAATATCCCATTCAAGAAATCTTTTATATAAATTTACAAATATGTTGTCTTCTTTTTTTACTCCTACAAGACATTTAAGCCACCAATAAGGGGAATGTAACCCATGTTTAAAATCTTTTCCTAAGTAAACAAACCCATTTTTAGTGAAAGCATTTCTTAAATTTTTGAATCTAAATATCCTAATATGACCACCAGGTTCATTATGGTAATCTTCAGATAATGCCCAGCATATTTTTTCAGGTAACCATCTTGGTACCGATATTCCAATTTTTGCTCCAGGTTTTGATATTCTATAAATTTCTTTGATTACTTTTTCAAAATCTTCAATATGCTCTAAAACCTCTGAACAAATAATATTATCAAAAGAATTATCTTTAAAAGGAAGCTTTATCGCCGTTCCTGCCATTAAACTAAATTTTCTTTCTTTTTCCTCGCTTATATCAGGATATTGTTCGAATCCTTGATATGTTACTTTTAATTCTTCAATTGATAAATCTAGTCCTACGACATGACATTTGCTGAAATAATATAATTTATGGAGATGACGGCCTTTACCACAACCTAAATCTAAAATGGTAGACCTATTGGATATTTCTAGTTTTTCAAGATCTATTGTTAGCATTATTTATTGCCTCTTTATAAACATCTACCAATTCTTTTGCCGCTCTTTTCCATGTAAACTTATCAAGAACCCTTTCCCTACCTTTTTTTCCATATTCCAATCTTTTTTCTTCATTATCTAATAAAAACTTCACTCCTTCCAAAAGAGCTTTAGGGTTTGAATGATCAACTATAATACCAGCACCACCAACAACTTCTGGCAACGATCCACCATTTGTTGAAACTAATGGTATTCCGCATGACATAGCTTCTCCAGCAGGGAAACCAAAACCTTCATATACTGACGGGGATACCGCTATGGTTGATTCGGCGTAAAGTTTAGCAATTTCATCGCCGGTTAAATCTGTTACGAATTTAACTCTCTCTTTTATACCCCTTTTCTCTAATTCTTTTGAGGTAGGCCCCTCTCTTAATCTGCCAATTACAATTAATTGTAAATCTGGATATTCTTTTAAAAGATCGTCATATGCTCTAATGAGATAAATGAGGCCCTTCAACGGAACATCCGCGCTAGCAGTGGTAATGATTTGATTTTTCTTCCTTTCTATTTCTTCTATAGGCCGGAATGTTAAATGATCAATTCCATGCAGAACTTTTCTTGTTTTTTTAGGATCAATTCCAAAATCTTTTTCTAAATCTTTTCTTGTATTTTCTGATACTACGATTATTGGATCTAATTTCCTAGCAACTCTTATTTGCATATTTAAAAAGCTGTACCACCTCCACTTTAATAATTTTAAGGATATAGTTTCAGCATGCTGAATATCTATTTTTTTATCCATTGTTATTGGGTGATGAATTGTTCCTACAACTGGTACCCCTAAATCCTTTAATTTAAGAAGCCCCCAGGCAAGAGTTTGATTGTCATGAACAACATCGAACTGTGTATAATTATTTAATGCCCATTTTGCCATTCTCTCCCCAAATGTATAAGGTTCCGAAAAGCCACCTGTTAGATGACTTATCCATTCGTATAAGTCGATCCTATTCTTTAAAATATTTAAATTAAAAGCCTTTAATGGATTATCATATGAATAGAGGTCCAATGATGGAAGTTTAGTTAAATTAACTCCTTCATCAAGGATTGGATATGGTTGTCCAGATAAAACCTCAACCTTATGCCCTAAATCAATCATAGCTTTAGTTACTAGTCGCATATATATTCCTTGTCCTCCTGTGTAAGGATGGCTCCTATAACTTGGCATAAGAATATTTAAAGGACGGTCATTAAGATTGCTTATCTTTTCGTTCATATTTTATATTTCTTTTATCAGTAAAATTGTGTATTCAGAGTTGTAAAGACTTAAATAATCCTTGTAAATAACTAGATTTATTCGTTAAAAAGCATAGTAAAGAATGAAAGTTAAGAGGTAAATTTATTAATGGTAAAAGTTACATTTATAGAATTCGATAAAACTGAACATACAATTGACGCTGAAAACGAAATGTCATTGATGGAAGTAGCAATTCAGAATGGAGTCCCTGGCATTGATGCTGACTGCGGAGGTGCATGCGCTTGCGCAACTTGTCATGTTTATATTGATTCCAACTGGATAGATAAAACGGGTACTGCAGAACAAATGGAGCAAGATATGCTTGATTTCGCATTTGATGTAACTGATCAAAGCCGACTGTCATGTCAAATTAAGGTTTCTGATGATTTAGATGGCCTAGTGGTTAATCTTCCAGAAAAACAATTTTAAACCATGAATACAAAAAATATTGAAACAGATTGTTTAATTATAGGGGCTGGCCCTGTCGGTCTCTTTTCAGTTTTTGAATTAGGTTTATTGGATATTAAATGTAATGTTATTGATATTTTAGATAAACCAGGTGGTCAGTGTGCAGAACTTTATCCAGATAAGCCAATTTATGATATACCTGGAATTCCCGAGATTTCTGGTGACGGGTTAGTTCAGGCACTTCTCAGGCAGATTAAGCCATTTAATCCATCCTTTCATTTATCAAGAATTGTAACGGAGCTTAAAAAAAATGATCAAAATTTATGGGAAGTAAAAACTGATTTGAATGAAACTTTTATCACTAAAGTGATCGTTATCGCCGCTGGAGGAGGTAGCTTCCAACCAAAAAAACCACCAATAGCCGATATTGAAAAATATGAAGAAAAATCAGTATTTTATTCTATTAGAGATAAAAAGAATTTTAACGACAAGGACATCGTTATAGTTGGAGGAGGTGACTCAGCTCTTGATTGGGCTTTAGACCTACATGAACAAGCTAATTCTTTAACGCTCATTCACAGAAGAAAAGAATTTAGAGCCTCGCCAGATAGTGTAAATAAAGTTTTTGATTTAATTGATAAGGGATTGATAAGTTTTGAATTAGGACAAGTTAAGGACCTTATTGGTAATGATGGAGTTTTAGAATCTATTATTTTTAAAAATAAAGATGATGGAGAAGAAAAATTAAAATGTGAAATCTTATTGCCATTTTTCGGTTTGACTATGAAATTGGGACCTGTGGCTGATTGGGGTTTAAATTTAAATGAAAACCTTATTGAAGTTGATACAGAAAAATTTGAAACTAGTGAAAAAGGTATCTTTGCGATTGGAGATATTAATACTTATCCAGGAAAATTGAAATTAATACTTTGTGGTTTTCATGAGGCGGCGCTTATGTCTCAAAAGGCACATAACTATATATTCCCTGACAAAAAAATTACTTTTCAATATACTACATCAAGCACTAGTTTAAGAAAAAAGCTCGGCGTTATTTAATTAACAATAATACCATCTACGGCAAAATCTATCATCTAGACCATTTCTTTTTATGGCTTGAGTAGTTTTATCCTGAGCTCTTATTGATTTTAATGTAAGTCTACAACCGCCATATGCCTCAGTATCTTCTTTAAACCCTAAGTTGAGACATTCTTCATGATCAATTTTTGCCTCTAAAGCCAATCTTTCTTCTTTTGTTAGGTTAGTTGCGCAACCTATAAAAAATATACATATTAAAGTTATAATATAGTTTTTCATTTTTTTACTTCTTCATACTTAATTCTTTCATAGCTTTATCAATACCGTCAAGTGTAAGGGGAAACATTCTTCCTGAAAAAATTTGGTTAATTATTTGTGCTGATGGAGTAAATTCCCAATGTTTTTCTTCAACTGGGTTTAACCAAATGGTGTTTGCATAAATATTATTTATCCTTTCTAACCACATACCGCCCGGTTCTTCATTCCAATGTTCTACACTTCCACCAGAATAAGTAATTTCGTAAGGACTCATCGACGCATCCCCTACAAATATTACTTTATAATCAGATGAGTATTTATGAAGAATGTCCCAAGTATTTAATCTTTCAGAATGACGCCTTCTATTATCTTTCCAAACAAATTCATAAAGGCAATTATGAAAATAAAAATTTTCCATGTTTTTGAATTCTGTTCTTGCTGCAGAAAATAATTCTTCACACAGTTTAACATGTGGATCCATTGAGCCACCAATGTCGAAAAATAAAAGAACTTTTACTTTGTTTCTTCTTTCAGGAACAAGAGATATGTCTAAATAACCCTTGTCAGCAGTATTTTTAATTGTTCCCGGTAGATCCAATGTGTCCGCAGCACCTTCTCTTGCGAATTTTCTTAGACGCCGAAGGGCTAGCTTTATATTCCTAATCCCAATTTCAACATCATCATCAAGGTTTTTAAATTCTCTTTTATCCCAAACTTTAACAGCCTTGAAATTTTTATTATTTTTTTGGCCAATTCTTACGCCTTCTGGATTGTATCCTTCGGCGCCGTAAGGAGATGTGCCAGCTGTTCCAATCCATTTTGATCCGCCTTCATGTCTTTTTTCTTGCTCTTCAAGTCTTTTTTTGAGCTCTTCCATTAATTTTTCCCATCCACCCATGGACTCTATTTGTTGTTTTTCTTCTTCGGTTAAGTATTTCTCGTTTAATAATTTTAACCATTCCTCAGGTATTTCTGCGGTTTCTAATTCTTCTAGATTTTCTAAACCTTTAAACACATGGCCAAATACTCTATCAAACTTATCCAGGTTTCTTTCATCTTTTACTAAAGTTGACCTTGATAAATAATAGAAATCTTCGACTTTCCTTTGAGGTATGTCTTCGTTTAATGCTTCAATAAGAGTTAGATATTCTCTTAATGTAACAGGTATATTGGCTTGTTTGAGTTCCTGAAAAAAATTAATGAACATATCTAATTTTGATTATTCTCCCTTCTAGCAAGAAAAGCTAATCTTTCAAATAAATGGACATCTTGTTCATTCTTTAATAATGCTCCATGAAGAGGAGGAATAATATTGCTTGAGTTTTTCTCTCTAAGCATTTCAGGAGTAATATCTTCATTCATTAATAATTTTAGCCAGTCAAGAAGTTCAGAAGTAGAAGGTTTTTTCTTTAAACCCGGTATTTCTCTGAGCTCATAAAAAACTTTTAAAGATTCAGATACTAATTTTGACTTAATGTCAGGATAATGCACATCAACTATTTTCTTCATTGTTTCATTATCCGGAAAGCTAATATAATGGAAAAAACACCTTCTCAAGAAGGCATCGGGAAGTTCTTTTTCATTATTTGAGGTAATAATAACTACAGGTCGCTTTTCTGCTACTATTGTTTCTCCTGTTTCGTAAACATAAAACTCCATCCTATCTAATTCTTGTAATAGATCATTTGGAAATTCGATATCAGCTTTATCAATTTCATCAATTAATAAAATAGGTCTTTTGTCCGAATCAAAAGCATCCCAAAGCTTTCCTTTTTTTATATAATTTTTTACATCTTTTACTCTTTCATCCCCCAATTGAGAGTCTCTTAATCTAGTAATTGCATCATATTCATATAATCCTTGTTGAGCCTTTGTTGTTGATTTTATATGCCAGGTTATAATTGGCATATCTAAGGCTTTAGCAATTTCTTCAGCTAGCACAGTTTTTCCTGTTCCTGGCTCACCTTTAACTAATAATGGTCTCTCTAAACTAATTGAGGCATTTACAGCAACTCTTAAGTCTTCCGTAGCTATATAATCTTTTGTACCTTCGAATTTCATACTTCACCTTCTTTGCTTGTTTTAAACACTTGAACAACTTACTTATCAAAGCTCTTAATTTCAATAAAGTTTATTTTTATTTATAAAACTATTGCGGTTTGCATATTTATGTTTTAAATACCCCCCTGCATAATGAGTGAAAGATGGCTACACGTTTACCTAAAAATTATTTACCTACAGAGAAAGAACCCTTTATGAATGCCAAACAAAAAGAGTTTTTTAGAAGAAAGCTTCAAACTTGGCGTAGTGAAATTATTAGTGAAACTAAGGAAACTCTTAATAATCTTCAATATGAATCTTCCAACTTTTCTGATCTTGCCGACAGGGCGTCATCAGAAACAGATAGATCTCTTGAGTTAAGATCAAGAGATAGGCAAAGAAAGCTAATCGCTAAAATTGATGATGCTTTATTGCGTATAGATGACGGTTCGTATGGCTATTGTGAAGAAACTGGAGAAGAGATTAGTCTAAAAAGATTAATTGCAAGACCCATTGCTACCCTATCTATCGATGCGCAAGAACTTCATGAACGCAAAGAGAAAATATATAGGGATGATTAATATCATATGAACGATTCGTTTTTTTCGTACCTTAATCTACCATTAAAATAGATCAAAAAAAGAACATTATTAATTTTATCTAAATTTTTCAAGTACTTATTTTTGTTGCAAAAAAAGAACAAAAGTAGTACAAATAACTAGTTGACCTGTTAAAGAATGGAGTAGAAGAATGAGTAAATCGTTAAAAGTTATTGAAAGTAAAGATATGGATAAATCAAAGTCTCTAGATGCTGCACTAAGTCAGATTGAAAAACAATTCGGCAAAGGCTCTATAATGAAATTAGGATCAGAGAACGCTATTGCAGAGATTTCTTCTATATCTAGTGGATCACTGGGTCTTGATATTGGTCTAGGAATAGGCGGTTTTCCGAAAGGAAGGGTAATTGAGATTTATGGTCCGGAAAGTTCTGGAAAGACAACGCTGGCGTTACATGCTTTGGCTGAGGCTCAGAAGCAGGGTGGTATTTGCGGTTTTATAGATGCCGAACATGCGTTAGACCCAGTTTATGCCAGAAATTTGGGCGTTAATATCGAAGAACTTCTCATTTCGCAACCAGACCATGGTGAGCAGGCGTTAGAAATTGCTGATACTTTAGTTCGTTCTGCTGCCGTTGATGTCATTGTCATCGATTCAGTAGCCGCTCTGACTCCAAAAGCTGAGTTAGATGGAGATATGGGAGATAGTTTGCCTGGATTACAAGCTAGATTGATGAGTCAGGCCTTAAGAAAGTTAACGGGGTCGATTTCGAAATCAAATTGCATGATAATATTCATTAATCAAATTAGAATGAAAATTGGAGTTATGTTTGGGAGTCCTGAAACAACAACAGGAGGTAACGCTCTTAAATTTTATTCATCAGTTAGGGTTGATATTAGAAGGATTGGAGCAATAAAAGAGAGAGAACAAATTGTTGGAAATCAAACAAGAGTTAAAATCGTTAAGAATAAGGTAGCGCCACCATTTAAAATAATTGAGTTTGATATTATGTATGGAAAAGGAATCTCAAAAAAGGGTGAGATTATAGATTTGGGCGTTGAAGCGGGAATTGTTGAAAAATCTGGCACTTGGTATTCTTATGAAGGAGAACGGATGGGCCAAGGCCGTGAAAACGCAAAAGTTTTCCTGGAAGAAAACCCAGATATTTCGAATCAAATTGAATTTGCCATACGTGAAAGTGCTGGACTTACAAAAGATAGCGAAAAAAATATAGATTCAAGTGATGTAGTTGAAGTTGAAGAAAATAAAACAGAATCTATAGCTTCAAAATAAATTTATATTTATTAAAACATTAATCATTGTGCCAATTTCTGAATTTCTGTTATTTTGACACAAATGGTTACTACAGAGAAAATACGCGAGACTTTTTTAAATTTTTTTGAAATGAACGATCATAAGATTGTTCATTCAAGCCCTCTCGTTCCGATTAACGATCCAACATTAATGTTTGTTAATGCAGGGATGGTGCCTTTCAAAAATTATTTTATCGGAAATGAAACTCCAGAATTTTTAAAAGCGGTGAGTTCACAAAAGTGTGTTAGAGCAGGCGGAAAACACAATGATCTAGATAATGTAGGCCATACTACAAGGCATTTAACCTTTTTCGAAATGTTAGGTAACTTTTCTTTTGGAGATTATTTCAAAGAGGAGGCTATAAAATTATCGTGGGATTTATTAATACATGAGTTTGATATACCTGCTGATAAGTTAATTATTACAATTTTTAGTGAAGATGATGAAGCTTTAAAAATATGGAAAAAAGTTTCAGGTTTTTCCGATAATAAAATTATCAGAATTTCTACTGATGATAATTTTTGGTCTATGGGAGATGAAGGACCTTGTGGACCTTGTTCTGAAATATTTTTTGATCACGGTGATAAAATTGAAGGAGGCCCCCCTGGTTCAAGAAATGAGGATGGAGATAGGTTTGTAGAGATATGGAATCTTGTTTTTATGCAGTATTTGCAACATAAAAATTCGGACCGAACGTTATTACCAAAACCATCTATTGATACTGGAATGGGGTTGGAAAGAATTTCGACTGTTCTTCAAGGCAAAACCAGTAATTTTGAGAATGATTTATTTATTTTGTTAATAAAGGAAATTGAAAATTTATTAAAAATTAACAGCTCAAAAGAAAATATTGCAAGTTTTAGAATTATTGCTGATCACCTTAGGTCTATTGTTTTTTTAATTGCTGATGGTGTTTTGCCTTCAAATGAAGGAAGAGGTTATGTCTTAAGAAGAATTATGCGAAGAGCAATGAGGCATGCATATCTTTTAAATATTAAAAAACCAATTCTTTTCGAACTTACAGCTAATGTAATTAATTTGATGAAAGGTGCTTACCCAGAATTAAGTAGGGCCGAGAAATTAATCGGGTTAACTTTATATAATGAAGAGGAAAGGTTTTTATCTACTCTTTCTAAAGGTATTAAAATATTAGAGAATGAAGCTAAAATTTTAAAATCCGGAGATATTTTCAATGGATCGATTGCCTTTAAACTTTATGACACTTACGGCTTCCCTTTAGACTTAACTGAAGACTTATTAAGAGATAAAGATTTAACTCTTGATAGAAAAAGTTTTGATGTTGCTATGCAAAAGCAAAAAGATGACGCAAAGAAGTCATGGTCTGGATCTGGTGATAAGAAAACAGAAGAAATTTGGTTTAATATTTTAGATATTTGTAATCCTACAGAATTCCTTGGATATACAAATAAAGAAGCCATGGGTGAGGTTTCTGCAATTATTCACAATAATAGTATTGTTGAAAATATTAAAGATGGTGATGAAGCAATTATAGTTTTTAATCAAAGTCCATTTTATGCTGAAAGTGGGGGGCAGTTAGGAGATATAGGTACAATTTATTCTGATAAAGTTTTGTTTAAAGTTAAAGATACTAAAAAAAAGTTAAATAACTTTCATGCTCATTATGGAAAATTAGAAAAAGGATCTTTGTCTAATGGAGATTTATTAAAATTAAAAATAGATAATGATCATAGAAAAAAAATTACTTCAAATCATTCGGCAACACATCTTCTGCATGAGACATTAAGAAGGGTTTTGGGAGAGCATGTAACTCAAAAGGGATCGCAAGTTTCTTCAGAGAAGCTAAGATTTGATTTTAGTCATCAAAAATCACTTGAAAGTGATGAAATTATAGAAATTGAGAAGGTAATTAATAATCTAATTGATAAAAATTCATTGGTTGAAATAGATGTTCTTTCTTACGAGAAAGCTATAAAAAGTGGCGCACTTGCTTTATTTGGTGAGAAATATGATGATGAAGTTAGAGTTCTTTCCATGGGTGATAATTCTTTCTCTAAAGAATTTTGTGGAGGTACTCATGTCAAGAATCTGGGTGAAATAAAAACATTCAAAATTATTGCACAAAGTTCAGTAGCATCTGGAATAAGAAGGGTTGAGGCAATGACAGGCGCTAACGCTCACTCAACTCAGTCATTGTTAGATAAACTTTCAGAAAAACTGGAATCTAAAAAAGAAAAAAAATCAGAAAAATCTAAAGTTCATAGAATATCAAAATCGATATTGAAGGGTAAAATTATTGAAGCTGGAAATACAAAACTTTTTATTGATATACTCGATAATGTTGATCCAAAGAGTTTAAGATTTCTAATTGATGAGTGTAAAAAAGATATGGTTTCTGGGGTCATATGTTTAATTGCTGATTATAATGATAAACTATCAATCGCAATCGGTGTTACTGAAGATTTATTAGATAAGTTTGACGCTGTTGAGTTAGTAAAAATAGGATCAGTTGCTATGGGTGGAAAAGGCGGAGGAGGTCGAAGAGATATGGCTTTAGCTGGAGCAAAAAATAAAGAAAAATCCACAGATGTAATTGAGCTTATAAAAAATGAAATTAGTAAAAAAAGTTAAGACATCTTTTTTTGTAAGTTTGTATCAATTTTATTTATAAAATCTTGAGTATTCAGCCAAGTTTGTTTGGGCCCGACAAGCAATGCAAGATCTTTTGTCATAAATCCTTTTTCTACAGTTCTTATGCAAACTTTTTCTATGAGATTTGCAAAGTCTTTTAGTTTTTCATTCTCATCAAGTTTAGCCCTATGAGCTAATCCTCTAGTCCATGCAAATATTGAAGCGATAGAGTTTGTTGAGGTTTCCTCACCTTTTTGGTGAAGTCTATAATGCCTTGTAACCGTTCCATGAGCTGCTTCAGCTTCAACAGTCTTGCCATCGGGTGTCATTAATACGCTAGACATCAACCCTAAAGAACCAAAACCTTGTGCAACAGTATCGGACTGAACATCACCATCATAATTCTTGCATGCCCAAATAAATGCACCAGACCACTTTAATGCACAAGCAACCATATCATCTATAAGCCTATGCTCATATTCAATATTTAATTTATCCATTTTATCTTTATATTCTGTTTCATACACTTCTTGAAAAAGGTCTTTAAATCTCCCATCGTATTTTTTTAGAATGGTGTTTTTTGTGGATAGATAAACAGGCCATCCTCTATCAATTCCATAATTTAAACAAGCTCTAGCAAAATCTCTAATTGAATCATCGTGATTATACATACCCATAGCTATTCCGCTATTATCAAAATTATATATTTCCTCTTCTATCTTTTCTTTGCCGTCTTCTGATTCCCATTTTATTGATAATTTACCTTTACCCGGCACTACAAAATCTGTTGCTCGATACTGATCGCCAAAAGCATGTCTTCCTATTACTATAGGTTGTGTCCATCCTGGAACTAACCTTGGAATATTTGAACAAATTATAGGTTCTCTAAAAACTGTCCCACCTAAAATATTTCTTATTGTGCCGTTAGGTGATTTCCACATTTCTTTTAGTCCGAACTCTTCAACCCTGTCTTCATCAGGTGTTATTGTCGCACACTTAACACCAACTCCATGTTTTTGTATTGCTTCAGCAGCATCTATAGTAATTTGATCATTGGTTTTATCTCTGTACTCAACTCCAAGATCATAGTAATGAAGGTCAATTTCTAAATACGGTAGTAATAGTTTTTCTTTGATAAGATCCCATATAATTCTTGTCATCTCATCGCCATCAATTTCGACGACTGGGTTATTTACTTTTATCTTCGACATAAATGTACCAATTTAATTCCCTCAACTATTGAATATCATATAGCGTATATATTTCAAGAATATGTTAGGTATATATAAGGATAATTGTAAAAATGCAAAAGATAGAGAAGAATAAAATTAAAATAATATTAGTAGAACCTCAATTATCAGAAAATATTGGTACTTCTGCAAGGGCAATGCTAAATTTTGGTTTAACTAAACTATATCTTGTCTCTCCAAAACAAAATCACCTTTCTAAAAAATCTTTGAACGCTTCTGCCGGTGCCGATACTGTCCTAAAAAAAGCAAAAATTTTTTATTCTCTTGAAGATGCTTTGGCGAGTATCTCGTATGTCTTTGCGTGTACAGTTAGAGATAGAGATATGATAAAACCTTTCTGTGGACCTATAGAATTATCTAATATTATTAATAGTATAGACAGTAAATTTAACATAGGCATTATGTTTGGAAGAGAGAAATCTGGATTAACCAACAATCAAGTTTCTTATGCAAATACAATAGTTCAAATTCCGACTAATCAAAAATTTTCTTCGTTAAATTTAGCCCAAGCTGTTGCTATTATAGCCTCTGAAATTAATCGCATTAATGAAGATTATGGTAAAAGTGAATTATTCATGAGCGATTCAATTCCGGCTAAAAAGAAAGAAATAATCAGTTTTTTTAACCATCTCGAAAGAGCTCTTGATGCCTCAGGTTTTTTGAGGCCTAAAGAAAAGAAATCGACAATGATGATTAATTTAAGGAATATTTTCTCAAGAACTGATTTAACAAACCAGGATGTTCAAACATTAAGAGGAGTCATTACATCGTTATTAAGGTGGCCTGAGGGATACAGAGATAAAGAAATACTTAAGAAAACAAAGATTATTGCCGATGGATATGATAAAAACAAACAACAAAGAAATTGACTTATTTAATTTAGAAATGTACTAAGCCGTGTAGTGAATTTTAAGGTATATTTTATTAATGACAAAAAGATTAAGAGCAAAATATAAGATTGATCGAAGGATGGGCGAGAATATTTGGGGAAGACCAAAAAGTCCCGTCAATCTTCGTTCTTATGGACCTGGCCAACACGGCCAATTGAGAAAAGCTAAACTTTCTGACTTTGGGCTTCAAATTAGAGCTAAACAAAAACTTAAGGGTTATTATGGCAATATAAATGAAAGGCAGTTTAAAAATATATTTAAAGAGGCCGTAAGAATCAAAGGTGATACCTCAGAAAATATAATAGGCTTGCTTGAAAGAAGGCTTGATGCTGTTATTTATCGATCCAAGTTTGTACCTACAGTTTTTTCAGCAAGGCAATTTGTTAATCACGGGCATATTAAGGTAAATGGGAAAAGAGTTAATATTCCTTCTTATAGGTTAAAGACTGGAGATTTAGTAGAGATCAAAGATAAATCTAAAAGTTTAGACATCGTTTTAAATGGTCAAGAATCTAGTGAGAGAGATGTGCCTGATTATATAGAATGTGACCAAAAGAAACTAACAGCAAAATTAACGAGAATACCTAAACTAGACGAAGTTCCTTATCCAGTGCAGATGGAACCAAACTTAGTTGTTGAATTTTATTCAAGAAACTAATTCTTTTCGATTACTTCTTTTAATTCTTGTTGTAATTCACCTGATTCAAACATTTCTTTTATGATGTCGCAACCTCCTATAAGTTCACCTTTTAAGTATAGTTGAGGTATCGTTGGCCAATTAGAAAATTCTTTTATTCCTTCTCTTATATTTTCATCTTCAAGAACATTTGTGGAAGAAAAAGGTGCTTCAATATATGTTAATATTTGTACAACAGTACTAGAAAAACCACATTCTGGAAATAATGGAGTTCCCTTCATAAACAAATGAAGATCATCATTATCAATTTTATCTTCTAGTATTTTCTTTACATTTTCATCCATGACTCTATTCGCCTATGGTTTTAATAGATAAAGCATGAAGTTCGTTACCCATTTTATTACCTAATGCCTCATATACCATTTTATGTTGCTTAATCCTAGACAAACCGATAAATTTTTTAGACCTTATAGTCACAGAAAAATGATTATCATCTCCGGCCAAATCTTTAATTTCTATATCAGATTCAGGAAATGATTCTTCTATTATTTTTAATAAATCATCTTTTTTTATTGTCATTTTTAATCTTTATTTAGATAATTAATAAACCAATTTTCATATAAATCTTTAATCTCTTTTATTTCCATTTGTTCATCATTAACTATAATATTACCTTTAGTAGTTGTTCCAATTATTTCGTATATTATATTTTCTTCCTTCAATATAGATACAATATTATCTACATTATCTTTAGTAGAGGAAATTACATATCTTGACTGATCCTCTCCAAAAAGGAAGTAATGTGAATTGTTTTTATCAGTATTAATTTTAAAACCAATCTCATTTTTCATAGACATTTCTGAGAGAGTTAAGAGTAACCCGCCATCTGAAATATCATGACAAGTATCAATTAAAGATGCTTCAATTATTCTCTTAACTGCTAAACCATTTGTTTTTTCTTCTTTTAGATCTACTTTTGGGGGCAAACCTTCATTAAATTTAAGCAATTCAGTTGCGTATATTGATTGAGTTAAATGTCCTTCCGTTTTACCAATAACAATTATGACATCATTCTCCCTTTTAAAATTATGATCGGCAATAATTTTTAAATCATTGATGACACCAACCCCGCCTATTACTGGCGTAGGATTTATTCCTTTTCCATTGGTCTCATTGTAAAGAGATACATTTCCAGAAACGACAGGAAAATCCAGCTCTGTACAAGCAGAAATCATTCCTTTAACAACACCTGCAAATTGCCCCATAATGTCTTCTTTTTCGGGATTACCAAAATTCATACAATCGGTTATTGCGATAGGCCTAGATCCAACAGAAATAAGATTTCTCCAAGCTTCGGAAACCGCTTGCTTTCCACCTTCGATAGGATCTGAAGCACAATAACGGGGTGTAGAATCAGAAGTTAATGACAATCCTTTATTGGTTCCATGTACCCTAATGACAGCTGAGTCACCACCCGGTAATAACACTGTATCAGTCATTACCATGTGGTCATATTGTTCCCAGATCCATTTTCTACTGCATAAATTTGGAGATCCTATTAACTCTTTTAAGACCTCGATGGGATTTATTTTTAGGAGCATTTCTTTAGTTATTTCTGTTTCAGGAAATGAATTTATACTATAAGGTCTCTCGTAAGAAGGGGCGCCTTTTTCAAGAATATCCAATACTATTTCAGCCTTTTTATTTTTTTTATGATTGATTACTAATTTCTTTGTATCAGTTAATTTACCAATCACAGAAAAATCTAATTCCCATTTATCAAAAACCTCTTTAGCAATATTTTCTTTTTTTGGCTCTAAAATCATCAGCATTCTTTCTTGACTTTCTGAAAGCATAATTTCATAAGCTGACATAGCTTTTTCTCTACAAGGAACCTTATCTAAATCTAATTCGATTCCTAGCTCTCCTTTTCCCGCCATTTCAACAGCTGAAGAGGTAAGGCCGGCCGCCCCCATATCTTGAATCGCGACTATTACATCCATTTTCATCAATTCTAAGCATGCCTCTAAGAGTAATTTTTCTGAAAATGGGTCTCCTACTTGTACAGTAGGTCTTTTTTCATCTGAGTTATCATCAAATTCAGCTGAAGCCATCGTTGCGCCATGAATCCCATCTCTACCTGTTTTTGATCCAACATAGACAACTGAATTTCCTACTCCAGAAGCTTTTGAATAAAAAATTTTATCGGATTTTGCAATCCCAACACACATTGCATTAACTAGGATATTATCATTATATGAAGAATTAAATTCTACTTCACCACCTACTGTAGGTATTCCCATGCAATTACCATAGCCTCCTATTCCCGAAACGACACCCGTCAAAAGATGTTTTGTCTTCTCATGAGAAATGTCACCAAACCTTAATGCGTTGAGTAAGGCTACTGGTCTTGCACCCATAGTAAAAACATCTCTCAATATACCACCAACTCCTGTAGCAGCCCCTTGATAAGGTTCAATAAAAGATGGATGATTGTGACTTTCCATTTTAAATACTGCGGCAAAACCATCTCCTATATCAATCACGCCTGCATTTTCCCCAGGCCCTTGGATAACGTATTTATTTTCTGTAGGAAGTTGTTTAAGCCAAAATTTAGAAGATTTATATGAGCAATGCTCTGACCACATCGCAGAAAATATTCCCAGTTCAGTTAATGTAGGTTCTCTCTTTAAAGACTTAAGAATGAAATTATATTCCTGTTCATTAATTCCATGTTCTTCCACTAATTCTTTTGAGATCTGGCTCATAGTAAAGATTCCGCGATAGATTTAAAAAGTTTTTCTCCATCAGTTAATTTTGTAATTTCACATGTTGCTCTTTCGGGATGTGGCATCATCCCCAATACATTACCTTCTTTGTTAATTATTCCCGCTACATTTTCAATTGAACCGTTTGGATTAGAGTTTAAATTAATATTGCCCTCCAAGTCACAATATCTAAAAACAATCTGATCTCCATCTATTATTTCTTTTAAGGTATCTTCATTGGCAAAAAAGTTACCTTCATTATGAGCTATTGGGATATTAATTATTTCATTCTCTGAATATTTATTTGAAAATTTTGTATTGCAATTGTTAACTTTTAAACTCACAGTTTTACATAAAAAAGAAAGACAATTATTTTTAATAAGTGTACCGGGAAGAAGACCAGATTCAGCTAAAATTTGGAATCCATTACATACTCCAAGTGTCGGCATTCCTTTATTTGCTTCTTTTTTGATGTCTTTCATTATAGGGCTATTAGCTGCAATTGAACCACAGCGAAGGTAATCACCAAATGTAAATCCTCCAGGAACAATTACCAAATTACAATCAGGTAAACTTGTTTCTTTATGCCACACCATTGTGGTTTTGATGTTTGTAACTTTTTCTAATGATACCGCAATATCTCTATCGCAATTTGAGCCAGGAAAAACAATTATGGCCGCTTTCATTTATTCTTCCTTATCGATTATTATTTCATAATCTTCTATAATGAGATTAACCAAAAGCTTTTTACACATATCATCCACAATTTCTAAAGCTATTTCTTTTTCTTCATTAAGATCAATTTCTATAATTTTACCCTGCCTAACATTATTTATATTCTTAAAACCTAATTGGATTAAAGAATTTTCAATGGCTTTACCTTGAGGGTCTAAAACGCCACCTTTTGGCATAATTTTTACATTTAATTTCATTTGTTAAATTTGTTTTTGAAAGTCTATTCCTAACCGAGTCGCAACTTCTTTGTAAGCATCAATTAATCCCCCTAAGTTTTTTCTAAATCGATCTTTATCTAGTTTTTCTGAAGAAGATTTATCCCATAATCTGCATGAGTCAGGGCTTATTTCATCAGCTAAAATAATTTTAGTTATTTTATTTTCATTAATTCGGCCAAATTCAATTTTAAAATCAACCAATTTTATATTTATAGATGCAAATAGATTGCTTAGTAGGTCATTAATTATTAATCCTTGATTTTTAATATCATTTATTTCCTTATCAGAAGCATATCCGAGAACATCAATATGTTCTTCAGATAAAATAGGGTCGTCTAATTCATCGCTTTTAAGAGTAAATTCAACTAGAGGTCTATTTAATTTCAAACCTTCTTTAACACCTAATCTTTTACTTAAGGTCCCTGTAGCTATATTTCTTATAATTACTTCGACAGGTATTATTTCAACTTTTTTTATTAACTGTTCTCTATTATTTAGTCGTTCGATAAAGTGGTTATCAATTCCATTATCTTTTAGATACTTAAATATGTATTCACTTATAAGATTATTAAGTATCCCTTTTTCACTTATTACTTCGTGTTTCTTTTTATTAAATGCCGTTGCATCATCTTTAAAAAATTGAATAATTTTATCATTATCTTCGTGAGCAAATAATTTCTTTGCTTTTCCTTCATAAATTAAATCTTTATTTTTCATTCTCTTCTTCTAATTGTTTTGATCTATTTATATTTAATAGATTCTTCCGACAATTGTACTTTTAAATAACTAATAGCTTTTTCTAAAGAAAGTTTATTTTTTGATGATAGTTCAATATTTACTCCAAAATCTTTTTTAGAATCAAAGAAGGGGTAACTTCCTATATCTATATCTGAATAAGTTTTTATAATTTTTTCTAATATCTTAGCTATTTCACCTTCTGGAACTTTTACTTGTATATTTGCGCGATTAATTTTTTTTTGTGGATTAATGTATTTAAGCGATTCCTGTAGCATAGATTGCATAATCTTAGGAATACCAGCAAATACAAAAACATTGTCTATTTTAAAACCTGGAGCAGCCGATATGTTGTTTAGAATTAACTCTGCTCCAATAGGAATTCTTGCCATTCTTTGACGAACTTCATTAAATTCATAATTATTTTTATTATAATAATTTTCTAAGATATTATAGGCTTCTTCACTTGTTTCTATTTTTACTCCAAAAGCTTCAGCAATGCTTTCGGATGTTATATCGTCATGGGTAGGCCCTATACCGCCAGTTGTAAAAACATATTTATATTTCTTTCGTAAGGTATTTATTGATGAAATTATTTCGTTCTTATCATCTAGAATAGTTCGGCATTCTAAAACTGAAACACCATAATCGTTTAAAGCCCTTACAATATAGCTAAAATTAAGATCTTGTGTCCTACCCGATAAAATCTCATTACCAATAATAAGAATTGCAGCATTTTCTGATTTAGATTTATCCATATTATTTTTTATCAGTTTAGTTTAATGGCGACAATACAGATACTAGAAGTAAAAGAAATTTTAATATATAAGTTTGTAATGGATTATATTGAAGAAAGAGAAGCTTCCGGAAGAATAACTGGACAAATAAAATTACATCAAAAAGAAGATTTTGATGGAATGAGAAAAGTTGGAAGACTTGCGGCTCAATTACTTGATTTATTTGTCAAAGAGGTTAAGCCAGGTATAACAACTGAAGCACTTGATAAGATTGCGGTTGAGTTTACTTTAGATAATAATGCTATATCCGCTCCATTAAATTATAGAGGATTTAAAAAATCAATATGCACCTCAGTAAATCATGTAGTTTGTCATGGAATCCCAGGAGATAAGGTTTTAAATGAAGGCGATATAGTAAATATTGATGTAACTTTAATTTTGGATGGATGGCATGGAGATTCTTCAAGAATGTATTGCGCAGGAGATCCTTCAATTAAATCCAAAAGATTAATAAATACTACTTATGAAAGCTTAGCTTCTTCTCTTAAATTAATTAAACCAGGTTTTTTATTGGGTGATTTAGGTAGTTACATTCAAAAATATGCTGAAGATAGAGGTTTTTCTGTTGTTAGAGAATTTTGTGGGCATGGTATTGGAAGGATATTTCATGATGAGCCAAATATCTTACATTATGGAGTTGAAGGTACTGGAGTAGAAATTAAGGAAGGAATGTTTTTTACTGTTGAGCCTATGGTTAACATAGGAAAACCCGGTACAAAAATGCTTTCAGATGGATGGACTGCTGTGACTAGAGATAGAAGTTTATCTGCTCAATTTGAACATTCAATAGGAGTAACTTCTGATGGAATAGAGATTTTTACAGAATCTCTTAATAATACAGGTAATCCAATTGCTTCATAATTCCGTATACTCAAAAAAGGATAAAATATGATACCTAGATATTCTAGAAAAGTAATGACTGAAATTTGGGAAGAGAAAAACAGATTTAATATTTGGATAAATATTGAAGTTGCGGCTTTAGAAGCTATGGAAGAATTAGAAATCGTTCCTAGAGGCACTGCTTCAAAAGTAAATAAAAAGGCCAATTTTGATATTAATAGAATTAATGAAATTGAAAAAGAAATTAAACATGATGTTTTAGCGTTTTTGACAAATTTATCAGAGAATGTTGGGCCGGAGTCTCGTTTTATTCATCAGGGCATGACTTCATCAGATGTAATAGATACTTGTTTAAATATTCAGCTTAAGGAGGCAGGAAATATTTTATTAAATGGAATAGATAATCTTCTTGAGGCCCTAAAAAGAAAAGCTATCGAACATAAAAATACGGTTTGTATTGGTAGAAGTCACGGAATTCATGCAGAGCCAACAACATTTGGTTTAAAGATGCTTCAAGCTTATGAGGAATTTCAAAGAAATAAGAAAAGATTAAATAATGCAATTGAAGAAATAAGCACATGTGCAATTTCAGGTTCAGTAGGAACTTTTGCAAATATTGATCCTTATGTAGAAGAGTATGTTGCCAAAAAATTAAAACTTAAGGTTGAGCCTGTTTCTACTCAAATTATTCCAAGAGATCGACATGCAGCCTTTTTCTCAACATTAGCAATAATTGCAAGCTCTATTGAGAGACTTTCTTCAGAAATTAGACATTTGCAAAGATCAGAGGTTATGGAGGTTGCAGAGTTCTTTTCTGAAAATCAAAAGGGTTCATCTTCTATGCCCCATAAAAGAAACCCGATTTTAACAGAGAATCTAAGCGGTCTCGCAAGGATTGTAAGAAGTTCAATAATTCCTGCCTTAGAGAATGTAGTACTTTGGCACGAAAGAGACATATCTCATTCTAGCGTTGAGCGAATGATAGCGCCTGATTCAACTGTAACTTTAGACTTTGCAATAAATAGGCTTGTAAATGTTATTGAAGAGTTAATAGTGTATCCTGAGCATATGGAAAGAAACTTAAATCAGTTTGGAGGCTTAGTTTTTTCTCAACGTCTATTACTTGAATTAACGCAAAAGGATGTTAGTAGAGAAGAATCATATAAAGCAGTACAAAAAAATGCAATGCAGGCATGGGAAAGCTACGGTATGTCAGAGTCACTTAATTTTGAAGAATTAATTAAAAAAGATAAATTCATATCTTCAATTTTGTCTAAGAAAGAGATAGAAGATATTTTTGATTTAGGGTATCACATGAAAAATATAGATAAGATTTATAAGAGAATATTGGGATAATCAATGCGGACATGGTGGAATTGGTAGACACATCAGACTTAAAATCTGAAGGAGATTATCTCCGTCCCGGTTCGAGTCCGGGTGTCCGCACCAAAAATTTACTCATTTTTTAGAGATTCTAAATAATCAATAGCATCAATTAATTTATATAATGTTCCACAATAAGGGCATATTATTTCATTTTTCTCCCCCATTTCTAAATACACATGAGGATGGTCATGGGGTTCAGAAGCGCCAATGCACGTGAACCTTGAAAAAGTTAATTCTATAATCTTCTCGCCTTTGTCATTAGCTATTTTTGGAATTTCATTCATTTTATAAATTCTTAGGTAAATAAAGATGCATACCCGCATCTGAAATTAATGTTTCTCCAGTTATATGTTCTGCGCCTTCAATACAAAAAAATACAACGCTATCAGCGATATCATCTGGAGTTCCTGCTTTTTTTAAAGGAGTTATATTTTCTTGATCTTTTTTTATCTTCTCAAATGTTTCTTTTCCAAATCTATTTTCAAACCATCCCGTTGCTATAAAACCAGGGCAAACTGTGTTTACTCTAATTTCGGGACCTAAGGATTTTGCTAGAGACAAAGTCATTGTATTTAGAGCACCTTTAGAAGCAGCGTAAGCAATGGACGATCCAATACCTGTTTTACCCGCAATTGAAGATATATTGACTACAGAACCGAAACCATTTTTTTTCATATGGGGTTCAACAGCTCTTATCATTTGATAAGGGCCTATAACATTAACTTTATAAATATTAATAAAATCTTCATCAGATAATTGATCAAGTTTGGAATGATCTGCAAACTTAGTTGTTCCAGCATTATTAACTAAAATATCAATTTTTCCGAACTTATCTATGGTTGTCTGAACCAGTTTTTTGCAATCATCATCTTTAGCGACATCAGCTTTTTCAATAATAGCCTCAACACCATTCTTAATACATAGCTTCATCGTTTCTTTGGCAAGCTTTTCATTGCTTGAGTAATTAATAACTACATTTATTCCTTTTTCAGATAATTTTATAGCAATTGCAGCACCTAATCCCTGAGATGACCCCGTTATAATTGCGATTTTTTTATTTTGATTCATTTTAATCTTTCTTTTTATATATCAATGTAGTTATAAGTTTATAATAAAGTAAATATCGAAAAATACTTATTTTATTAAAAAACTTTAGGGAAATAATGGGTAAAGAATTATTCGCAGAAGATTTATGGAATCAAATTACTAAAGAAGTCTCATCTTTGATTAATGATGATAAAAGTCTAGAATCTATTTTTAAAAGAAATATTTTAGATTTTACTAATATAAAAGATTCTATCGTTTTTATCATTAGTAACAAATTATCTTCTGATGATCTTTCTTCAGATGATATTAATAGCAGTATTAAAGAAGCTTTTTCTGATAAAGAAATAATTCTTGCTCTTGAAAGAGATATAAATGCTATCTTTTTTAAAGACCCCGCTTGTAATTATTTTTTCCAACCACTTCTATTTTTTAAAGGTTTTCACTCTATACAATCATATAGGGTCGCGAATTATTGGCGGGATAAAAAATTAGCTCTATCTTTGTATATACAATCAAAGGTTTCAGAAATATTTAATGTTGACATTCATCCAAATTGTCAAATTGGAAGCGGAATAATGATAGATCATGCATCGGGTGTGGTAATAGGAGAAACAGCTGAAGTTGGTGATAATTGTTCTATTTTTCATGGAGTAACTTTGGGAGGAATAGGATCAGAAAAGGGTAAAAGGCATCCTAAAGTAGGCGAAGGCACACTTTTATCAGCAAATTCGATTATACTTGGCAATATAACAATTGGAGATAATGTCAAAATAGGCGCGGGATCTGTTGTTTTAGAAAATATACCTGATAATTCTACGGCTGTAGGAATCCCAGCAAAAGTAATTAACTAAAGGATCAAAAATGAATAATGATGAAATTCTTTTAATACAAAATTATCTGAGAGATATTTTTGATAATGAAGAAATATCAATAAGAAAAGAACAGGAAGTGCCGCCTATAGCTAAGTTTTTTTTAGGAAAAGAGGCCATTGGCTTCTTAAAAAAAGATGATGATTCCGACGAAGATGATATTTCTTATTCTTTAACTGTTTTTGTTGAATCAGATATTAATAATTCTGAAGATTTACAAAATAAAATACAAAGCATATCCAAGAAGAAGAGAATAATAATTTCTGACAGAGGCGCTATTGAAGATTCAAAAGAGGTTTCGATTATAACTGTTGATAACGAAGAAGAGTTTTTAGGCATTATATTCGAAGATAATGAAGCGTCTTGTATATTTTCGATGTCAATTTTGGATTTTGATCTGTAGTATTAGATGTATGCCGATATACAAACTTAATGATAAAGAGCCTATCCTACCAGATGATGGAAAATATTGGGTTGCTCCTGATGCTAATGTTATTGGTGATGTATTAATGAAAAAAAATTCAAGTGTTTGGTTCTCATCAACTTTAAGAGGTGATTGTGAAAGAATTACTCTTGGAGAAAATAGCAATGTACAAGACGGAAGTGTTTTACATACAGATATCAGTTTTCCGTTAAATATAGGAAAAGATGTTACAGTTGGCCATCAGGTAATGCTTCATGGATGTGAAATAGGGGATAATTCTTTAATTGGTATTGGTGCTGTAGTACTCAATGGTGCGAAAATAGGTAAAAATTGTCTAATAGGTTCAAAAACTTTAATAGGTGAAAAAAAAGAAATTCCAGATAACTCTATGGTAATTGGGATACCAGGTAAAGTAATCAAAACAATTGATAGTGACATGGAAATATTTTTAAAGGCTTCTGCAGATCATTATTGTGAAAATTGGAAAAATTTTAACCAAAATCTTAAACTAGTCAAATAGGAGGTCAAATGGCTTATGAATATGCTTTATTAGAAAAAAAAGAGAATTTATGGATTGTTACCTTAAATAGGCCCGAAAGAATGAACGCTTTACATTCACCTGCCCATAAGGAACTGGATGAAATTTTTAATAGCTTTCATCAAGACCCAAGTGCATGGGTGGCAATAGTTACTGGAGCAGGAGATAGAGCTTTTTCTGCTGGAAATGATCTTAAATATCAAGCTGAGGGCGGAAAAATGGAAAGAATTCCATCTGGTTTTGCAGGTCTTACATCTAGATATGATCTAGATAAACCTATCATTGCGGCAGTAAATGGTGTTGCTATGGGTGGAGGTTTTGAGATTGCTTTGGCATGCGATATAATAATTGCTTCAGATAATGCAACTTTTGCTTTACCAGAGCCGAAAGTAGGTTTAGCAGCTCTTGCAGGAGGCATGCACAGATTACCAAGGCAAATTGGCTTAAAAAGGGCCATGGGAATGATGCTAACTGGAAGAACGGTTGGTGCTGATGAAGGTAGAAATTTAGGTTTCGTTAACGATGTTGTATCTCAAAATAATTTAATGAAAAGATCTGAGGAATGGGCAAAAATGATTATGGAGTGTTCGCCTGTATCAATTAGGACAACAAAGAATGTCGTATTAGAAGGTCTAAATTTTTCAGCTATTGAAGAAGCAATGTCTCAAAAATATGAATCTGTTAATACTTTATTTTCTAGTGAGGACTTTGTTGAAGGACCTTTAGCTTTTTCTCAAAAAAGAAAACCTGATTGGAAAGGTAAATAGTTTTTATGGTGAAAATGGAGTTTTTCTTTGATTGTTCATCACCTTGGACATACCTTGCCTTCTCAAGAATTCAATCTATTATAGAGAAATATCCTCTAGAAGTTATCTGGAAGCCAATTCTTGTTGGAGGTGTTTTTAACGAAGTCAATGATGAAATATACGCTCAAAGAGCTAACCCTAATCCTTTAAAGTTTAAATATTCAAGAAAGGATATGCAAGATTGGGCTGAATTGAGCAATATTATCATTAAATGGCCCTCTATTTTCCCTGTTAACGCTGTTAAAATGATGCGTATAGCAATCATTGCCATTGACGAGGATTGCTTAGTTTCTTATGCAACCAAATGTTTTAAGTCTTATTGGGAAGAGGATAAGGATGTAAGTAATGATAATATTTTGAAGAAAATAATTTTATCTTGTGGAATGGATGATAAAAAAGTTTTTGATTTAATTCAAATGGATAAAATAAAAAATAAATTAAAATCAAATACCTCTAATTTAATTGAAAGGGGCGGCTTTGGGTCACCGACAATTTTTTTAAATGATCATGATATGTATTTTGGTAATGATCGTTTAGAGTTGATTGATTATAAATTAGGTATATTAACCAAGAATTTTTAAATTTTTTTAGTTGATATACAAAATTTATTGTGAAAGATTTGTTATTATGAATGAAGAATATAAGAGTAAGAACGAAGAAATTCAGACTAATGATGTATCTGAAGAGACTAGCAGTGAAAATAAACCAACTGATGACCAGATTGCTTTAAAGGTTTTTCAGTACATAAAGGATTTTATTTTCTGTGTGGGCTTTTTAGTTCTTGCTTGGATGTCTTTTTGGGTAGTTGTTGTTTTATCAATTCTATCATTTATTGTCCGTGCTGTTGATTCCGATCAATTATCCGAATTAAATGAATTTTCTAGAAGACTTTCTCTCTACATAAAAGAGTGTCTTTTATTTTCAACAGGTAACGACAACAAGAAGCCATTTCCTTTTGAAAAATTTCCTGAATAATTATATTTTTGTTGGATTAGGTAAATCTTTATAAACTTCTTTAGGATCGAATAACTTCTCGTTATCTTTCATCTCGAGCGTTAATTCTTCATTAACATTAGTTTTAAGAGGTATTGATCTATAGAAACATGATTTATAGCCAACATGACAGCTGGCTCCAGATCCTTCAACATTAACAGATATCCATAAAGAATCTTGGTCATCATCAATTCTCATTTCAATTATATTTTGTTTTAAACCCGAAACTGAACCTTTATGCCATACCTTTTCTTGTGATCTGCTATAATAATATGCTTCTCCCGTTTCAATAGTTTTGGTTAAAGATTCTGCATTCATATAACCCACCATTAAAACTTCTCCCGTTTTATTATCTGTAGTAATACAAGGAATGAGACCTTTTTCATCAAATTTAGGACTTAATTTAAGTCCTTCTTCAATTTCTTCAATAGATGATCTTTTTTTAAAATTATTTTGAAAATTATATGACAAAACTAGCCTTGTGATTGAGTTAATCTTATAAATCTCTCTCTTAACTCGGTGTCTTTAGAAAATGAACCCGAAAATTTTGTAGTAACTGTAGAAACATTAGGTTTACTTATGCCCCTAGTAGTCATGCATTGATGCTTTGCATCAATCATCACTGCTGTACCATATGGATTAAGAGCTTTATCGATAGTTTGTAGAACTTGCATTGTCATTGTTTCTTGTGTTTGAAGTCTTTTTGCAAAAATTTCAACAACTCGAGCAAGTTTCGATATGCCCACAACTTTTTCTTTTGGTAAATATGCAACATGCGCAACACCAATTATTGGAACCATATGGTGTTCGCAATGTGTCTCAATATTAATATCTCTAAGGAAAACTATATCGTCATAACCCTCTACATCCTCGAATGTTTTACCTAAAACTGCCAATGGATCTTGCTCGTATCCTGAAAAAAACTCTTCATAAGCCTTTACAACCCTTTGAGGTGTATCTAATAGTCCTTCTCTTAGTGGGTTATCTCCTGCCCAGGAGATTAAAGTTTTTACGGCATCCATAGCCTGTTCTCTAGATGGCTTTTCTTGATTTAATTTTTCTTTTAAATCAATTGTTTCGCTTTTATTGACCTTCATATCCATAAATAAACTCCTAAACTAAAAGATTTAACAGAAATCTTTTACAATGAATGTTTTTCTAATATAGCATTCTATATGATATTAATATAAGAAATTACAAGTATTTTATAATTAATTACAATGAAAATTCGTTTATATAATTCTAAAAGTAAGAAAAAAGAGGTCTTTAATCCTATAAACGACCAAAATGTGACAATGTATGTATGTGGGCCAACAGTTTATGGAGCTCATCATATAGGCAATGCTAGACCTGCTGTAGTTTTTGATATATTGGCTAAATTATTAAGAGAAAAGTTTGAAAATGTTACTTATGCAAGAAATATTACCGATATAGATGACAAAATTATTAATGCAGCAATTTCAGAAAATCTAGATATAGCTGAAATTAGCGAAAGATCAACCAAGCAATATCATTCCGATATGATTACTCTAAATGTTGATGACCCTGATAGAGAGCCTTATGCTACAGAGCATATTCCTGAGATGATTAACTTTATAGAGGATCTTTTAAGAAAAAAAAATGCATATGAGTCAGATAAACATATTCTTTTTGATATTACTTCATATAATAATTATGGAGAATTATCAGGGCGAGACCCTAAAGATATGATTGCTGGTTCTAGAGTTGAGGTCCAATCATATAAAAGAAATCCTTTAGATTTTGTATTATGGAAACCTTCCAAAGATGATGAAGTTGGTTGGTCAAGTCCTTGGGGCAAGGGAAGACCAGGCTGGCACCTTGAATGTTCTACAATGATTTTAAAAATGTTTGGAGAAACTATAGATATTCATGGTGGAGGAGAGGATTTAAGATTTCCTCATCACGAGAATGAATGTGCACAATCATTTTGTAGAAATGATGGGAAGGCTTTAGCTAATTATTGGCTACATAATGGAATGGTGCAAATGGAGAATTCAAAGATGTCAAAATCATTAGGTAATATTTTATTAATAAAAGATTTAATAAAAGATATCCCTGGTGAAGTAATTAGACTTGCCCTAATTAGCGCTCATTATCGTCAACCATTAAAATGGTCTGATGAGCTTATAGATCAATCTAAAAAAACATTAAGAAATATGTATTCCTTTTTAGAAGAATTTGAAGATGGTGATCTTATTGAATCTGGTCCAGATAAAAAATTCCTGGAGGCTTTATCTGATGATTTAAATACTCCTAAAGCTATTTCTATTATTCATTCTATGTTTAAGGAATTAAAAAAATCTCCAAAGGATATCAATTTAAGATCAAGTTTTATCAAATCTGCTAATTTTTTGGGTCTTTTACAGTCAAAACCTAGTGAATGGGGTTTTAAGTCAAATGAAAATATTGATAAAAAGATGGTAAATGATCTAATAGAAAGAAGAAATCAAGCTAGAAAAGATAAAAATTTTGAAGAATCAGACCATATCCGAGAACAATTATTGAGTATGGGTATCATTATTGAAGATAATGAAGACGGAACTGTTTGGAGAAAAACTGATGGTAAATGATCTTTATAATACTAAGATCTTAAATTTATCTTCAGATATTCCTAGATTGGGAAAATTAGATAATCCTCAAGTTTCTGCGACTGTGGTTAGTAAATTATGTGGATCAAAAGTTACTGTTTATTTGAATACCAAGGATGACTTTGTTGTTGATTTTTCTCACGAAGTTAAAGCTTGCTCCTTAGGGCAGGCTGCCTCATCAGTTATGGCAAGAAATGTTATTGGTTCGAGCTCCAGCGAATTATTAGAACTTAAAAAAAGTATGTATGAAATGTTAAAAAATGAAGGACTTCCACCCAAAGGTAAATGGGATGATTTAAAATTTCTTCAACCTGTTAAAGACTATAAAGGTAGACATGCATCTGTAATGCTAACTTTTGATGCCGTTGAAGAATGTTTGGTTAAGGTAAAATAAAAAAAGGGAACCCACATCGAGTTCCCTTTTAAAGGACCTAATCGCCCCCGATTAAGCCTGGCAAGTCGCTCTCTAAGTATAGAGTTTATCCCTTTCAGGTAAACTTACTAAGCCTAGAGTGGTTATTCTCAGGATATCGCTATCCCTACCTTCTCCATGGGTCAAAGACCAGTCAACCCTCAATGCGGCTTGTCACCCGCCCAACGATTATTGGTCATTTCAATCGTCACAATTATCCTACACATAATAACTGATGCCGGTCAATTATGTGATGATGTTTTTTTGTGGATAAAAGAATTTTTCTGTGGATAATTTTTTAAATTAATTTATAGCAATATAGAATAGCTTTTTTAGTTTTTATGAATATAGCAAGTAAAATATCAATTATTCTCATCAAGGGTTATAAATATTTAATTTCTCCTTTTCTTGGGAAGTCATGTAGGTTTGAACCTTCTTGCTCCACCTATGCTTTAGAAGCTTTTAGTAGATATGGATTCTTTAAAGGTTTTAAATTATCATTAATTCGTATAATTCGTTGTAACCCTTGGGGCGGTTATGGTTATGATCCTGTCCCTATAAATGAAGAAAAAAGCAAATAAATGCCAAAAATAACACTGCCAGATGGAACGGTTAAGGAGTTTGATAATCCGTTAAATTTTGATGAAATAGCTTTATCAATTGGAAAAGGTTTAGCCAAAGCAACTGTTGCCGGTTCATTAAATGGTAAACTTGTAGATGCTTCAGAAATGATAGATAAGGATTCAAATGTTGTTATTATTACAAATTCTGATGAAGAAGGAATAGAAATAATTAGACATTCATGCGCACATTTGTTTGGGCATGCAATTAAACAGTTATATCCAAATGCAAAAATGGCCATAGGGCCAACAATTGAAAATGGTTTCTATTATGATATTGACCTTGAGGAATCCTTAAGTGAGAAAGATCTAGAAAAAATTGAAAAAAGAATGAAGGAGTTAGCTCAAACAGAATATCCAGTAATTAGAGAAGTGGTTACAAGAAAGCAAGCAATTAAAACATTTACTGAAAGAGATGAACCCTACAAGATAGAAATAATTAATGAGATACCAGATGATGAAATAATTGCTCTTTATCATCATAATGAATACATAGATATGTGTAGAGGACCTCATGTTACCTCCGTTCGACATTTAAAAGCTTTTAAACTAACTAAAATTGCCGGAGCTTATTGGAGAGGTAAATCTGACAACAAAATGCTTCAAAGAATTTATGGAACAGCATGGACAAGTGAAAAAGAATTAAAAAATCATTTAGTTTTGCTTGAAGAGGCAGAAAAAAGGGATCACAGGAAATTGGGAAAAGAAATGGACCTTTTTCATTTTCAGGATGAAGCGCCTGGAATGGTTTTTTGGCATTCAAATGGTTGGTCAATTTACAGAGAGCTCGAAGATTATATTCGGAGAAAGATATCAAAAAAAGGATACCAAGAAATTAAAACACCTCAAATATTGGATAAAGAATTATGGGTAGAGTCAGGACATTGGGATAAATATGTAGAGAACATGTATACGACTATCATTGATGATAGAGAATTAATGATTAAACCAATGAATTGTCCAGGACATGTTCAAATATATAATCAAGGCATTAAAAGTTATAAGGATTTACCCTTAAGAATGGCAGAATTTGGTTCTTGCCATAGAAATGAGCCGTCCGGTGCTCTTCATGGATTAATGAGGGTGCGTAATTTTGTTCAAGATGATGCACATATTTTTTGTACCGAAGATCAAATTGAAAAAGAAACAATTAACTTTTGTGAGTTATTGCAAGAAGTTTACAAGGAGCTAGGTTTTGAAAAAATATCTATTATGTATGCTGATAGACCGGAACAAAGGGTTGGTTCTGATGAAATTTGGAATAAAGCAGAGTCTGCTTTATTGAATGCCGCTAAAGCAACAGGACTTCCTTTTGATGAAAATAAAGGTGACGGAGCATTTTATGGTCCCAAACTAGACTTTTACCTTCATGATGCTATTGGAAGAATTTGGCAATGTGGAACTCTTCAGGTTGATTTTAATATGCCAGGTAGATTAGGGGCTAGTTATATTGGTGAAGATAATAATAAACATACACCTGTTATGCTTCACAGAGCTATTTTGGGAAGTCTTGAAAGATTTACAGGAATCCTAATTGAGCATTATGAGGGGCGTTTCCCTTTATGGTTGTCGCCGATACAAGTTGTTGTTGCGACAATTACATCCAAAGCTAATGATTATGCTAAAGAAATTGAAGCTGCTTTAATAAGTAAAGGTATAAGGGTCATACTAGATATAAGGAATGAAAAGATTAGTTATAAAGTAAGAGAGCATTCTGTTAACAAAATTCCATTTATATTTGTGGTAGGCAATAATGAAACGGATAATAAAACAATCGCATTAAGAAGATTGGGGTCTAAAGAGCAGGAAATTTTGAATTTAGATGACAGTATAGCATTGTTAGAAGATAATTCTTTGCCGCCAGATATGAACAATTAAATTAACTTTTTCCTATAATTCCATCTTTAATCATTTTATTTATTTCTTCTTTACTGAATCCCATTTCTCCTAATATTTCTTTATTATGTTGTCCTAAAGTTGGAGCTGGGCCTTTAGGGCCATCATCACTATTGTGAAATTTAACCGGGGCAGAAATTGATCTATATTTTTCATCGCATTCAGGGTCTTCTATTTCTACAAAAGAATCTGAGGCTATAGCCTGTTGATCTTGAGCTACTTCAGTTAAGTTCTGTACTGGGGCCCAAATCAAATCTTCTTTATCAAGTTTTTCTCCCCATTCTTCAAGAGTATATTGACTAAAGGCATCATCCATGGCTTTTACAAATTCTGTTGAATTTGATCTTCTACCATGATGTGAATTAAATCTTTCATCTTCAAGCCATTCTTCTCTACCTATAGCTCTTGCAACTTGAGGTAAGTCCCAATCACCTCCAGCTCTTGGGCTTAAACAAATCCATCTATCATCTTTTGTTTTAAAAAAATTCGCTATTGGGTTTATTTGTTCATCTCTTTTTTTAGTTGAAGGAACTCTACCAAATCTTAACTGAAGAGCCATATCGGAACCAATTGAATAAATACCTGTCCTTAAAAGTGAACTTTCTACAACTTTCCCTTTACCTGTTTTCTCTCTCTCATATACCGCGGCCAATATTCCACTCACGGTAGCTATTGATGTTATATGGTCTCCAACAGCAACTCTAATTGGTAATGGTTCTTCTCCTTTTCTTTGTGTTAAATGTGCCATTCCGGATCTAGCCCAAAATGCAGCTATATCAAACCCAGGTCTATCTCTTTCTTCTCCATCTAATCCATATCCCGATAATGAACAATAAATAAGCTTTGGATTAATCTCTAATAGAGTTTTGTGATCTAACTTTGAATTCTCCAGAGAGGTTGGTCTAACATTCGTAAGAAAAATATCAGAAGATTTTATCAATTCTCTAACTATATCTGCGCCTTTTTCATTGCTTGTATTTATTGTCATCCCTTTTTTTCCTCGATTATCAAGGCTAAAAATTGGATTGCCAATAATTTCTAATTTAGATTTTGTTCCTTCAAAAAATTTTCTCATTGGGCAACCAGTTAATGGTTCAACCTTAATAACCTCTGCACCCCAATCTCTTAACATTCCGCCTGCACCAGGAGCTGCCACATATGTTGACATCTCTATTACTTTAAGTCCCTCAAGCATTTTCTTACCTCATCAAAAATATTATGATTTAATTAAGTGAATTATGCTATAGCATTATCTCATGAAAAATTCTTCAAATAAATTAATACCTGCATCTACTGTTTTAATAGTAAGGGATGGAAAAAATGATTTGGAGGTCTTCATGGTTGTTAGACACCATGAAATTGATTTTGCATCAGGGGCGCTTGTTTTTCCTGGAGGAAAAGTTGATCAAGAGGATCTTAATATCCAAATCAATCAATTTATTAATAAAGAAAAGAAAATTAGCGATGAAGAGATGGGTTTTCGTATTGCTGGTATTAGAGAATGTTATGAGGAAGCAGGCGTTTTATTTGCAAATTCTTCTGAAAACAGTATGAGAATAACAAAGAATAGATTATCTCAATTAGAAGTTTGGAGGGATAGATTTAACAATAAAGAGTCTTCAATGTATGATTTTGCTTCCCAAGAAAACTTAACCTTTACCGTGGATGATTTAATTCCTTATGCGCATTGGATTACCCCTGACATGATGCCAAAAAGGTTCGATACTCGTTTTTATATTGCTGAAGCGCCAGACGGTCATAAAGGTTTGCATGATGGGGGTGAATCCGTAGATTCTATTTGGATAAGCCCAAAACGAGCCATAGAAGATTGTAATGCAAATAAAAGAACTATTATTTTTCCTACAAGAATGAATTTAGAAAAGTTATCAAAATTTGATAATGTTGAAGACGCAATAACTTCCTTAAGAAAAGAAGAAATTGTTACCGTTGAACCCAAGATTGAAAAAAATGATGATGGTGTATTTTTAACAATTCCTGAAAATGCAGGTTATGGAAAAATTCGCGAACCAATAGAAAATTTAAAATAATTTAAGAGTAGGTGAATTGTTCTTCTATAATTTTTTCTTCAAGATTTGTTTCTGAATCAAAAAGCATAAATAATTCTGTATCCCTATCTTCATTAATTTTTACTGATAATACATCTCTAATTTCAAGATTATCAGCAACCGCACTTACAGGTCTTTTTTTATTTTCTAAAATATTTATTTCTACTTCAGAATTATGTGGGATTAAGGCTCCTTTCCATCTCCTAGGTCTGAAAGCTGATATCGGAGTTAAAGCTAGTAGGTTTGAGGTTATAGGTAGAATAGGTCCATGAGCGGATAAATTATAAGCAGTACTTCCTGCGGGAGTTGATAATAGGACGCCATCACAAATTAATTCCTCTAATCTATTTTTCCCGTCAATCTTAATTCCTAATTTTGCTGCTTGGTAACTTTGTCTTAAAAGAGAAACTTCATTAATTGCTTTAGCTAAAACCTCTTCATTCTCTGTTTTAGCATACATCTGAAGAGGATGAACCATAGTTGAGGTTGCAGAATTAATTCTTTCCATAAGGTTATCATTATTAAATTCGTTCATTAGGAATCCAACAGAACCTCTGTTAATTCCAAATATAGGTTTTGCTTGTTCAATGTTATCATGAAGTGTTTGAAGCATTAATCCATCTCCGCCGAGCGCTACTATTACATCAGCCTCAGAAACTGAAAAATTCTTATACTCTTCCATTAAATCTTTCTTAGCCTTTATGGCTTCAGTATTTTCACTCGATACAAAATGTAATTTTTTATCTGCCATTTTCTAGTTTTACTATTTTTCTTGTTTAATATCACTTCCTCTTGAAAATTAATACTTATATTACTAAAGTTTGAAAAGGGAAAAAATTAGTCAAATATGGCTTTCAAATGAATATTAACTTAAATAAAATAGATTTAATGAGTTCGGAAGAGCTTAAAGATCCATCTATATCTGCTAAAAAATTGCTTAAAAGTGAACCCGCTTATTATTATGATTTATATAATCCCCCATTTTATATTCTTTCTAGATATAATGATGTTCGTACCGCATTACATGATCCTGAAACATTTATGGAAGGTTTAGGAAATGGACCAAATTTTGTTGAATCTAACGGTATTTTATCCGACGGCAAACATCATACTTTAATAAGAAGAATAGTTCAGCCAAATTTTCTTATGGGATCTATTGCAAATTTAGAAAAAAGATTAATAGAAATTGCTGAAGAATTGTTAGAAAGTGTTGTTGCTAAAGAAGTTTGGGATATCCATGATGATTTATCTTTTCCTCTTCCAGTGATTATCATTTGTGAAATTCTAGGTATCCCTACTAATGACATAAAGAAATTCAAGAAATGGGCAGATGCTTCTGTTGCTCAAATGTGCTCAGAAGACCCTCTAGAATTTATTGAAGAATTAAGTAAAAAAGATAAATATTTTTTAGATCTTATTCATAAAAAAAGGAACGAACAAGAGGAAGACACTTTGATATCAAAAATTGCTCATGCAAAAATAGATTCCGAATATCTATCGGATGATGAGTCCGTTAATTTAGCTAGTCAAATTTTTGTTGCTGGAAATGAAACCACTACATCGTTAATTTCCAATCTAATTTGGAGAATGTTATCTATCGAAAACCTATGGAAGGATTTTGTTGAGGGTAAGATAAATATTGATAATGCAATAAATGAAAGCTTACGCTTTGATCCTCCTTTATTAGGTTTATTTAAAACAACAACAAGAGATATTGATATTAATGGATCAACTATTCCTGCGAATACAAAGGTTTTGATGCATTATGGGGCTGCAAACAGGGATCCTAAGGTATTTAGTAAGCCCAATGAATTTGATGTTGCTCGAGACGGAACAAAAGTAATATCTTTTAGTGTAGGAATCCATATTTGCTTAGGAAGAGAATTAGCCAAACTGGAGACTCGTGTAGCGTTAAATGTTTTAAGAAAAAAATTTCCTAATTTGAATTTAATCAATAATGGTGAGCGTGTTGGCCCTTTTCTTTTTTGGGGAAGAAGTAAATTACCCGTTTCACACAAATAAAAGGTCATTATGTTTTTAGTTATTGATCAAGGCACTACATCAACAAAAGTCGTTCTTTTCGACATAGAGGGAAAAAAGATAGATGTTTCGCAAAAGAGTTTTAAACAAATTTTTCCTGAAAATGGTTGGGTAGAACATAATCCTAAAGAAATAATTGAAACGGTTATAAATTGTTGTAATGAAATTATTGACAGGAATCCTGATAAAAAAATTTCCTCTTTAGGAATAACTAATCAAAGAGAAACAACAGTTTTATGGAATAAGGAAACAGGAGAACCCCTTTATAATGCTATTGTTTGGCAAGATAGAAGAACTGAAGAAACATGCAAGAAGTTAAAAGAAAGAGATTTAGAGAAGAAAATTAGTGAAAAGACCGGGCTATTATTAGATCCCTATTTTTCCTCTACAAAGATCTCATGGATAATTGAAAATATTGAAGGGATACAAGATAAAATAAAAAATGATCAGATTTGTGCAGGCACTATAGATTCATGGATAATATGGAATTTAACCAATGGAGAAACGTTTGCTACCGATGTGACTAATGCTTCTAGGACTAATCTTTATAATATTAAGAGTCTAGAGTGGGACGAAGACTTATTGCAAATTTTTAAGATTAATAAAAAAATTCTTCCAGAAGTGAGAAATTCAGATGCTTTTTATGGAGAAACTAAAGCTTTAGTTAAAAAATTACCCATTTATGGGGTTATAGGAGACCAGCAATCTGCAGCTATTGGACAATTTTGCTTTAACGAAGGAGATATCAAGTCAACATATGGAACGGGATCTTTTGTTTTGCTAAACACTGGTAAAAATATTGTTCATTCCAATAATGGTATTTTATCTACCATAGGATATAAAATTAAAGATGAAATATCTTATGCCTTAGAAGGATCGATTTTTATGGCAGGGGCAGTAGTAGATTGGTTGAAGAATAATCTACAAGTATTTGATAATATTAAACAAATGGAAGTTATATTAAGAGATACTAATATAAATCCAAATGTTGTTTTAATACCTGCATTTACTGGATTAGGCGCGCCGCATTGGAGTCCAAATAGCCGCGCATCTATTTTTGGTTTAACTAGAGACACAAATAAGGATGAGATCATTGTATCTTCGATTCAAGCTATTTCACTACAAACTTATGATCTGTTAAATTTACTAAATGATGATATTTCTCAACATAATATAAAACCATTTAATAAAATAAGGATTGATGGAGGAATGACTGAAAACCAATGGTTTTTACAAAACCTTTCAGATATTTGCAATATAACAATAAGCAAATCTTATGAGAAAGAAGCAACTTCTTTAGGCGCTGCAATAGTATCTGGAATAGGCTCTAGAAACATTAAGGATTTAGTGGAGTTTGAGTCAATTTTATCTAAGAGTGAAACATTTAGACCAAAAATGGAAAATAAGTTAAGAGATAAAATTATTTCTAATTGGAATTCTGCTATTAAACAAACTATGGGTATGTCTTTTGAATAAAGCTGGTTTTATATTTGTAAAAATTGTAGAGTCATAAAATGAACTCAAAAATTAAAGATACGGTATCTGAAGAGGAGTGGGATGCTAGAGTTGAACTTGCGGCTCTTTATAGATTGGTCGCTCTTTATGGTTGGGATGATCTTGTTTTTACTCATATTTCGGTAAGAGTCCCATCAGAACCGGAACATTTTCTTTTAAATCCTTACGGCTTATTGTTTGATGAGATTTGCGCATCTGATCTAGTTAAAATTGATCTTGAGGGAAATAAAGTTTCTGAAACAAATTACAATGTTAATGCAGCTGGTTTTACAATCCATTCTGCAGTTCATTCTTCAGGAACTAATAATCATGCCGTTATTCATACTCACTCAAATGATGGTGTAGCCGTAGCTGCGCAAGAAAATGGATTACTGCCGATAAGTCAACATGCAATGATAATAAGAAATGATTGTGCCTATCATGATTATGAGGGAATAGCTTTGAATCTTGATGAACGTGAAAGACTGATCGAAGATTTATCAGACAAACATTGTTTAATACTTAAAAATCACGGTCTTCTTACTACAGGAGCTACTTGTGGAGATGCATGGTTAAGACTCTTCTTTCTTGAAAGGGCATGTACAATGCAAATAAAAGCATTAACAGGCGGCTCAAAGTTAAATGATGTACCAAATGATGTGGTAGAGTTAGTTACTGAGCAAGGCCAAATGGCTTCAGATGATGGCATTGGTCAATTAGCTTGGCCAGGACTATTAAGAAAATTAGATAAATTAGATCCTAGCTATAAACAATAAATTAGGGAGTATTTATGAAATTTGCTGTTGGTCAACCTGTAACGCGTATTGAAGATACCCGATTAATAAAAGGTAAGGGCACATATACTGACGATATAAAATTCCAAAACATGTGTTATGGGGTTTTTGTAAGATCACCTTATGCTCATGCTAAAATCCTAAGCGTTGATATTCAAGAAGCAAAAAAAATGCCCGGTGTCGTAGATATTTACACTGGGGCAACTTTTACTAACGATGGCATTACTCACATGTCAGTAATAGATTTTTTACAAAACAAAGACGGATCACCAATGAGTGCAAGTAAAAGACCAATCCTTGCAGTTGATAGAGTAAGGCATGTTGGGGACCCTGTTGTTTTTATTTTAGCAGAATCTGTTAATGAAGCTTTAGATGCATCGGATCTTGTTGTTATTGAATATGAAGAATTACCAAGTAATTCTGATACCGCTAAAGCTCTTGATACAGATTCTCCAAAGCTATTTGAAGAATTTTCGTCAAACTGCGCAGTTGATTGGGGAATTGGATCTGATGAAGACTGGGAAAAGGTAAAAAAAGAAGCTCATCATGTATCTCATGTTCATCTTATTAATAATAGGATTGTAGTTAATCCTATTGAGCCTCGTTCTGCTATATCAACTTTTGATAAAGATTCTAACAAATATACAATGCATGTTGAAAGCCAAGGTCCGCATGCAATGCGAGAAAGATTAGCCAATACTTTAAATATAAAAGAAGATGATATCCAGGTAATCACTAAAGATGTAGGTGGTGGTTTTGGTTTAAAAATGATGTGCTTCCCTGAGTATATTGCGGTAATGCATGCTAGCAGGCATTTATCACGACCAGTAAAATGGACTGCTACGCGCTCAGAATCATTTCTAAGTGACGCACAAGGAAGAGATCATGTTACGGATGCCTATTTAGCATTAGATAAAGACGGAAAATTTCTTGGCGTTAATGTTGGTACAACTGCTGCTGTAGGGGCTTATTTATCTCAGTATGGTATTTTTATTCCTACTTTAGCAGCAGCGGGAATGCATGTGGGAGTTTATAATATCCCTGTTATGATTAACAATGTTAAAGTTGTTTACACAAATACGGTTCCCATTGATGCTTATCGTGGAGCAGGGAGACCAGAGGCAAGTTATGTAATTGAACGATTGGTAGATCAGGCTGCTAAAGATATGTCAATGAATCCAATTGAAATTAGAAAGATAAATTATGTTCAATCTTCTGATTTAGGAAAAACCGAGGACCCTGTTATTCCTTTTGATAGTTGTGACTTTGATAAAACAACCGATAGATCTATAATAAATTCTTCTTTAGAAGATTTTGAAGTACGAAAAAGCAATTCAGAAGAAAAGAATAAATTAAGAGGTGTAGGTATTTCTTATTATGTAGAAAGAACTCAAGGAGAAGGGTCGGAGGATTCAAGAATAATTGTTTCTAGTGACGGACAGGTAAAAGTATTTACTGGAACTATGGCTACAGGACAGGGTCACGAAACAGCATGGACTCAAATCGTTGTTGAGAAACTTGGAGTTAATCCTGAAGATGTATCAATTATTTTTGGAGATAGTAATGATTTACCAAGTGGAGGAGGAACAGGAGGATCCAAATCTTTATATTTTGCTGCTGGTGCTATAAATGATGCTTCAGATAATGTTCTGACCAAAGGAAAAGAAATTGCAGCAAGTCAGTTAGAGTCTTCTATTGATGAGATAGAATATAATACAGATTCAGGTCCTTTGTTTCAGGTAAAAGATACCAATAGAAATATTGATTTATTTTCTGTAGCTAAGATTGCAGAAGAACAATCTAACACAAAAACATTTGATGGAATTGCTGCTTACGAACACAAAGATCCAACTTATCCAAATGGTTGTCATATTTGTGAAGTAGAAATCGATAGAGATACAGGGAATATCGATTTAGTTGATTATTATGCTGTCGACGACTTTGGAAAAATTATTAATCCTTTACTTGTTGCAGGACAAGTACATGGAGGGATAGTGCAAGGACTTGGCCAAGCTATGTGTGAGCATGCCATTTATGAAGATGAAACTGGGCAATTAGTTAATGGTTCATATATGGACTATCAAATGCCAAGAGCCGATGATTTTCCTCATTTTAATATTGAGTTCAATGAAGATGCTGAATGCACAACAAATTTATTAGGGGCTAAAGGCTGCGGAGAAGCAGGAACTGTGGCCTCAACTACAGCTTATGTAAATGCTGTTTTAAACGCTTTGAAAGATTACAATACTGAAGATTTAAATATGCCAATTAACCCCAAAAAAGTATGGGAGATTATCAATAATGATTAAAGAGCTTTTACATCCAGAAAAATGGAATCCAAATATCGATCCTTCCTCTATTCCAATTGAAGAATTTGATATGGCTAATTCAGATATTTTTATGTATGGAGATGCAATATACCCATTATTTGAAAGATTAAGGAATGAAGACCCAGTCCATTTTTGTCCGGAATCTTGTGTGGAGGGAGCAGGAGCTTATTGGTCAGTAACAAAATATAATGATATTATGAGTGTTGATACAAACCATAAAGTTTTCTCATCTGAAGGCGCGATTACACTGTTTGACCCAGAAGAGGATTTTACCACTCCAATGTTTATAGCTATGGATCCTCCTAAACACGATGTTCAAAGAAAAGCTGTTAATCCAGTAGTTGCACCTAGCAATTTAGTTAATATGGAGGGTTTGATAAGAGAGAGAACACAAGAAGTTTTAGATAGTTTACCAAGAAATAAAAAATTTAACTGGGTTGAGCATGTGTCTATTGAATTAACAACCAGAATGTTAGCAACATTATTTGATTTTCCTTTTGAGGACCGAAGAAAGTTAACGCGTTGGTCGGATGTATCAACTGCAAGACCAGGTGATGGCATTGTTGAATCAGAAGAACAAAGAGAGCAGGAATTATATGAGTGTCTAGAATATTTCACACGATTGTGGAATGAAAGGGTAAACTCTGAACCAAAAACTGATTTAATATCTATGTTAGCTCATAACCCTGAGACAAGAAATATGGATCCTATGGAATATCTTGGTAATCTTATCCTTTTAATTGTCGGAGGAAATGATACTACCAGAAACTCGATGACAGGAGGTATTTTGGCTTTAAATGAAAATCCTGATCAGTACGATAAATTAAGAAACGATCATTCTTTAATTAAATCAATGGTACCAGAAATTATCAGATGGCAGACACCTCTTGCATATATGAGGAGAACAGCACTCGAGGATATTGAATTGGGCGGAAAGCTCATAAAAAAAGGTGATAAAGTTATAATGTGGTATGTTTCAGGAAATAGGGATGACGATGTAATTAAGGACCCAAATTCCTTTATTATTGACAGAGAAAGACCTAGAACTCATCTCTCTTATGGATTTGGAATTCATAGATGCGTAGGCAATAGATTGGCCGATCTTCAATTAGAGATCTTGTGGGAAGAAATCATGAAGAGGTTTGAAAATATTGAAGTTGTTGGTGAGCCTTCTAGAATAAGGTCTAGCTTTGTCAAAGGTTATGCAGATCTTCCAGTAATTATACATTAACTAACTCCATGTTAGATAAATCAAACAAAGAATTACGCAAAACCTTTGGGAGGTTTGCTACTGGCGTTGCGGTTATAACTTTTGAGAATATTAAGGGGCAAAAATTAGGAATAACTATTAATTCTTTCACTTCTTTATCTTTAAAACCACCTATGATTTTATGGTGTCTCGACAAATCTTCGGACTTATATGAAGAGATTTTAAATATTAATCACTATACTGTCAGTTTTCTTTCAGAATTACAGGAAGAAATTGCACATTCTTTGGCTCAAAAAAATGACCACTCCTTGGATTCAATTAAGCATAAAGAGGTATCAAATGGATTAATAATAGAGGGATGCATTGGTTGGATATCTTGCACTAATAACAAAACTATCGATTCAGGAGATCACTCTATTCTTGTAGCTGATGTTATAGATTGTAAAGAAAATAGCGGAAAACCGTTAATTTTTTGGGGAAGTGAGTATACTAATTTAATTTCAAGTTAATTATTTGATTTAAATTGAAAATTTAAGATTTTTGTATAAAATGGTTTAAGCCCTGGGGAGGATAAAAATGAAATTGTTTACTGTTAAATTAACTATTTTTAGTTTTTTGTTGATTTCTTTATTTCCTTTAGATCTTGCTTTTTCTCAAGATAGTGAGACTTTAGAAGGAATTGAAGAAATTGTTGTTACTGCTCGTAAGAGAGAAGAGAATATTCAAGAGACCGCACTTTCGGTTAGCGCTTTAAGTAGTAGAGATCTTGATAGAAGGTTTCCCAACGATATTAGAGATTTGGCTGGAGATTCACCAAACTTAATTATTGATGATTTACAACAAGGACCCGGAAGTCCAACAGCTATTTTTATTAGAGGTATAGGTGTTTCAGATGTAGAAAAGAATTTTGACCCTACAACTGGTGTTGTCATTGATGGCGTTTTTGTAGGCGCTAACTCTGGAGCAATGTTAAAAACTATTGATCTTGAGAAAGTTGAAATTTTAAGAGGTCCTCAAGGCACTTTATTTGGACGAAATACAGTTGCTGGCGTAATAAATCTGACTCGTACTCGACCAACTGGAGAAGTTGGAGGAAAAGTAAGAGTAGGTTATGGAGATTATGATACCAGCCTTGTAGATGCCATTTTTAATTTTGGAAATGAAACAGCAGCTTTTAAAATTAGCACTACTCATAGAGAACAAAAAGAAGGATTTTTAACAAATTTAGTAGATGGATCAGATCTTGGCAGAGAAGAATATTACCAGGTAACCGCAAATGCTCTTTTTTCATTTAATGAGAATGTTGAAATAGAATTAACATTCACTGATGAACAACAAGATCAAGATGCTCATACAAGTTTAAATCTTGGCGCCGCGGGAACTTGGTGGTGTGCAGCTTACGGACAGTGTTCACCTGGTATTGGAATTCCTCAAAGTGGTGACAGATGGGCGGTATATAACAATGAACCTAAAAGAAGAGATGCATTTTTTGAAAGTAAAACTGGAATTCTCGAAGTTCGTTGGGATTTATCTGATAATTATAGAGTAGATTATATTTTAGGAAGAAAAACTACAGACGAAGAAGTCGATCAAGATTGGGACGGTACACCGCTCACATTGTATCATACTGATAGAAGAGCGGAATATGAACAAGACAGCCATGAATTGAGACTAACAAGTGATCTTGATGGTAGTTTTAATTTTGTTGTTGGTCTATATAAATGGGACTCTGAGTATACAATTCCAATGGAAAGTAGAATTGGATTTTTTGATTTATTTGGTGCTGTTCCAAGGACTGACCCATTGATTGTTGTTCCTATTTACGCTTTTACAAACCAAGAAACAGATTCTATTGCAGTCTTTTTTGAAGGTGATTATGACATTAATGATCAATGGACTTTAACACTAGGAGGTCGTTTTATTGATGAAGAGAAGCAAACATATGCGTGTCAAGGACCTGGGCCATACCCTGATTGCAGTCAGTTAGATGTTTCAGCTAAAAAATCATGGGATGAATTCACACCTAAAGTTGCAGTAAGCTATCAGATGAATGAGGATATTTTATATTATCTATCTTATTCCGAAGGCTTCCGTAGTGGTGGATTTAATGGAAGATGGGGAAATGCATTTACCGCAACAACACCTTATGATCCTGAAACAGTAACAAATATTGAGGTTGGGGTTAAATCAACGCTTATGAATAATAGGCTAAGACTAAATGTTGCAGTTTTTGATATGGAATATGATGATAAGCAAATTGATGTTGATGTTGCAGATCCATCTGCAGCCTTAGGTCGTTCAACTGTTTCAGCAAATGTTGCCGAAGCAACTTTCAGCGGAGTTGAATTAGAGATCTATGCTATTGTTAATCAAAATTTATCTCTTGATTTAAATGTGGGTATTCTAGATGCAGAATATGATCAGTTTTTTGCTGATTTCCTAGGAACAGGAACACCAAAAGATTATTCTTATCTTGAACCACTAAGAGCTCCTGAATTAACATGGACTTTTGGTATTAACTATGAATGGCCGCTTGGTCCTGGATTAGCATATATTAGAGCGAGTGCCCATTTTATAGGGGAACATCAAACTTCACAATTTAATACGCCTACAACCTTTAATGAGGATCAAACAATTTATGATATATCTTTAAATTACGAATTTAATGATACTGTAATAAGTGTTTTCGGAAAAAACCTTAGTGAAGAAGACGGCTTTACTGTTGGATATGATGTATTTGGTGGAGCTGCCTGGTCTTATGCTATGGCAAGAGCTCCAAGAGTATGGGGTATTAATATTACACAAGAATTTTAGTATTCTAATAACTTGTAACTAAGGAGCTAGACCATGTCAGGTGAAGCAAAAGCACATAGAGTTGTACAGGTTCCAAAATCTTATTTTTGGAATAGGTTAAGAGCTTTTGATGAAATTCAAACATTATTACCAAAATCAATAACTGAAGTTAAATTACCAGATAATTTCTCCAACAAAATCGGCGACATTAGATATGTCTATCTTGATCAACCATATAAAGGTGAGGTTATAGAGAGACTTGATGGTTATTTAGAGGAATCTTTTTTAACCTACTCTATAATTGATAAATCCTGTTTACCGATGGTTAATTATGTGGCTTGTGTTACTTTAACTGAGGTATCAGATAGTGAAACTGATGTTCATTGGTGTAGCCACTTTGTTGCTGAAGGAGCGCCTGAAGAGGAAGTTGTTACAATGTTAGAAGCTCTTTACAATCTAATATATGATAACGCTGAGATTCAATATAAAGAATCTCAATAAATTTATAATATTAGAATCGTAATATTTAAATGTCGGTTTTTAATTAACTAAAAGTCACTTCAGGAAAACCGTTATCAACAGATTCCCTTAATCTATCATAGTAAACACCTGCGCCACCAAAATAAATTAAAACCCTGGCATTCTTGTCTTCTATATTAGCGCCCATCATCCAAGAATTAACTTCATCACCAACATCCATTAATGTCTGTTTATGAACCTCTGAGACATGAGCTGACCATTCATCTTCAGCCTCAGGTATTGGATGACATAGGTTATGTCCTTCACTTTCCATCTTTTTAATACAATCTGCAATCCACTTAGAATTTTGTTCTATTGATGTAGGAAGATTGGCAAATGGAGCTTGCGGACCAGTTATAGTAAATAGATTAGGAAAGTCAGCAATACATACACCCATGATAGATTTTGATTCAACTTCCCATTTATCTCTAATTGTGTTTCCGCTGACGCCCCTTATATCAAATGCCTCCAGAGCACCTGTGTATGCTTGAAAACCAGTGGCTAGAACAATTATATCAAACTCATAGTGATCTTTTGTAGTTTGAATTCCATTTTCAGTGATCTCAGAAATAGGTTCAGTATCCTTAATATCAATTAAATTTACATTATCTCTGTTAAAGGCCTCGTAAAAACCATGATCCAATGGAGGTCTTTTGGCAAATAATGGATAACCTTTGGGCGTTAAAAGATCTGCTATTTTAGGATCATTTATCTTTTCCTTCATTTTTTTAATTATGAAATCTGCAGCCATTTGATTTGCTGCTGGATCTACAAGAAGATCATCAAATGTTTCAAAGACCCAGCGAAAACTACCTTGCCAATTTTCTTCGAATATTTTTTCTCGTTCCTCAGCAGGGGTATCAACAGCATTACGACCTACTGGACTGTCAAAAGCCATGCCGAATACATGATTTCGACACTTATTAACAATCTCATCATAATTATCTTTAATTTCTTTTTCCCATTCAGGTGTCATGGGTTTTTGCATTGCTGGCAGTACAAAGTTAGGAGTTCGTTGAAACACTGTAACATTCTCTGCGGTTTGCGCCATAATTGGTAGCATCTGAACTGTAGATGCTCCACAACCAATAATTCCAACTTTTTTACCGGCATAATCTAAACCTTCTTGAGGCCAACGAGATGAATGGAAACAAGGGCCTTGGAATTTATCTCTACCTTTGAAATTGGGTATAACAGGTTGTGAAATCATTCCCATAGCGCTGATAAAATACTTACATGTGAGTTCTGTACCATCTGCCGTTTTAATTAGCCATAACCCTGTATCATTTTGAAAATCAGCACTGATAATTTCTGTATTTAATTGTATATCAGGCCACATATTGCACTTATCTGCTACAAAATGCATATAACGGAGTGTTTCCTCCCAACCTGGATAACGTTCAGACCAAGTCCATTCTTGCATAATCTCTTTAGAGAAAGTTAAACAGTAATAGTATCCTTCGCTATCAGTAGCAGCTCCTGGATATTTATTCCATGCCCAAGTACCACCAATATCATTAGCTTTATCAAACACTCTGATTGAAATACCTAATTCTCTTAAATGATGAATAAGAGCAAGACCTGCGAATCCAGCCCCAACAACAATTGCGTCATAATCTACATTTGATGACATTTAAATTCTCCCGAAAGCAGTTATCCCTTGCTAGTTAACCAAATTGATTTCTAGCGCCCATTAGTTATAAGAATAACATGTTGTTATAATCTTTCAATATTGTAAATAAATTCCTTTAAAGCTTTGCCTTATTATGCTTTGATAAAATTTATAAAAAGGGAGGTAAAAATGACTAATTATAGATTTCCTGATGGCGCAGCAATAGTTTTTGGTGGTTCTGGAGGATTAGGATCGGGTGTAGTAGATCTTCTGAGTAAATGCGGAACAGATGTTGCTCTAACTTATTTTAAGAACAAGGATGCTGCAGATGAAAATATTGAAAAAATAAAAGCTAATGGACAAAAAGGTTATGCTTCAAGCGTAGATCTTTTAGATGTTAAGCAGGTTGAAGATTTTGTAAGTACTTCTAAAAAAGAATTTGGAAGGATTCATTCAGTTATTTTCGCTACAGGACCTTTTTTACATATTTTACCTATTTTAGAAGCAAAGCCAGAAGATGTATATAATACACTAGATACAGATATTAAGGGTTTTTATCATGTATTAAGATCAATAGTTCCAGTATTAAAAGAAGGGGGCGGTGGATCTATAACCGCTTTAACTACGGCTGCTATACATAAATATATAAGTACTGATGGCCTATCTTCTGTGCCTAAGTCAGGCGTTCAACACTTATGTACAGCTATTGCAAGAGAAGAAGGTCATCATGGAATTAGGGCAAATTGTGTTGCTGTAGGATTAATTGCTGTAGGTCTTTCACAGGAAATAGATTCTCCACCAGGTGGAATTCTCGATCAGTGGATGCAGCAAGTTCCATTAGGTAGAGCAGGGGCCCCCGAAGAATTATTTGATACGGTTGTATTTTTAGCTTCTGAAAATGCTGGTTATATTAGTGGTCAATCAATTCCAGTAGATGGCGGTTATTCTGCATAATAATATTAAGATGGATTTTAAAAATAAAAATATTCTTGTTATCGGCGGTAGTAGTGGAATTGGAAGAGGTATAGCTGATTGTTTTAAAAAATATAATGCTAATGTTTGTATAACTGGCACTCGAGAATCTATTAATGACTATGAAGAAGACATAAGTGAAAATATTTCTAAATGTGAATACAGGAAATTAGATCTTTCAAACCACGAAAATCTAAAGGACTTAAAACTTCCATTTGATAGCCTTGACCATATGATTTGTTCTCAAGGGATAGTAGCTTATAAAAGAAAAGAATTCGAAATAGATACCTTTAAAAAGGTGGTGGATTTAAATTTAAATTCAATAATGGCATCTTGTACATTTTTTCAAGATAAAATATCCCAAAGTAATGGTTCAATTATTATTATTGGATCAGGAGCTAGCTATCATTCGGTTAAAGGTAATCCAGCATATTCAGCCTCTAAAGGAGGGCTTTTAACATTAATTAAAACTTTGGGCGAAGCTTGGGCTGAAAATAAAATTCGCGTTAATGGTATAGCTCCTGGGTTCGTTGCTACTAAGTTAACTTCAGTAACTTATGAGAGCAAAGAAAGGTATGAGGATAGCCTTAAAAGAATCCCATTAGGAAGATGGGGTACACCGGAAGACATGGGTGAATTAGCGTGTTTTTTGTGTAGTAGTAAAGCAAGTTATATTACTGGCCAAATGATAACTGTCGATGGAGGAATGGGCCTTTAACAACAAAGGAAATAGACATGAGCTCAAAAGAAAATAAAATAGTTATAGAACATATGAACAAAACTGTAGAGAAATTCTATTCTATTGAAGATGAAAGATTAGGAATGAAACATTTTCGATATGTAATGGACGATTATTTTGCTGCGGATGAAAGTATACAATGTTGTGGTAATGTTTCCCCAGTAAGTGCCGATGGAGTTTATGCTTTATGGGTTACAACAAAAGATTCTGATCCAAATAAGCGTATCCTTTATTTTCATGGTGGTGGGTATGTAATAGGATCTATAAGAGGTTACCTGCCGTTGGCAAGTCATTTATCTAAGGCAACTGGAGCTTCTGTCTTGTTAATAGACTATAGTCTTTCGCCGGAAAATATTTTTCCTGCTGCTGTTGATGATGCAAAAAGAGCATATAACTGGATGCTGGACAATGGACCTGAAGGTGAAGAAAGATATAAGAAAGCTTTTATTTCTGGAGATTCAGCAGGAGGTGGTTTAAGTGTCGCTACTACACTTGCAATTATAGATGATAATGGAATTCTTCCAAATGCTATAATGCCTATTTCTCCTTGGGTCGAGATGGATCCAGTGTCGCAATCTTACGAAGATAATAAAGAATTAGATCCGTTTGTTTCTAAAGATGGTATTGCTTGGTTTTCAAGCGTTTATGTTCCTAATGAAAACGAAAGAAAGAATCCATATGCATCACCCTTGTATGGAGATTTTAAGGATTTTCCTCCAATGTTAATTCAGGTAGGAACGCGTGAGGTTTTATTGGATGATTCAAAAAAACTAAATGAAAAAGCTAAATCAGATGGATGTGATGTAGAGATTCAAATATGGGATGATATGGTACATATTTTTCAAGGCTTTGCCCCATATCTTCCTGAAGCTAACGAAGCATTGGAGTCAATTTCTAAATTTATCTCCGATAAATGACGGAGGCTTATACATATACACCCCTTGAGAGAGTTTATTGGGATGCCAAAGTTGAAGAAGCTTTGTTAAAAGAGGTTGATTTATTAGATCTTAAAAAAGTTTTTATTGTAGCTTCTTCAACACTTTCAAATAAAACAAAAGAAATTTCTAAAATACAAGAGGTCTTAGGTAAGAAATTTGTAGGTTTATTTGATCGTTGTTTAGAGCACTCACCTCTTGAAAATGTTATTGAATGTGTAAATGAAGTTAAGAAAGTTAATCCAGATATTATTTTAACAATTGGCGGTGGAACGCCTATCGATACAGTTAAAGTAGTTCAATTATGCATAGCCAAAGGAATAACGACAATTGAAGAATTAAAAAGTATCACCGGCAAACATCATAATTTAAATTCCTCTATTAGACAAATAGCAGTACCTACGACTTTATCTGGAGGAGAATATTCAATCATAGGTGGAGCTATGGATACTAAAAAGAAATTAAAAGAAGGGTATTTTGGAAGTGATATTTGTCCAAAGGTAGTTATTTTAGATCCGCATATCGCTACTCATACGCCCGATTGGCTTTGGCTTTCAACAGCCATTAGATCTGTTGACCATGCTGTTGAAGGTTTTTGTTCAATTTCTGAAAACCCTTTAATTGCCCATAACGCTCTTCAGTCTCTAGAAATGTTTTCTGTATCGTTAAGAAAAACCTATGCAAATAGAAATGATATTGAAGCGAGATCAATTTCACAAAAAGCAGTATGGATGGTCGCCAAAAATATGGGTAATGTATTGTTTGGTGCAAGTCATGGAATAGGATACCTTTTAGGATCTATCGGTTCAGTTCCACACGGACAAACCTCATGCGTAATGTTACCAGCTGTACTTAAATGGAACGAAGATTTTCAACCCGAAAAACATAAAATTATTTCAAAAGCTCTTGGTAGACCGAAATTAAAAGCTCATGAAGCTTTAAGAGAATTAATTACAGACTTAGGTTTACCAAATAAACTTGAAGATGTTGGTATTAAAAAAGATATGTACGAGAAAATTGTTGATTATGCTTTAAAGCACCAAATAGTATTGTCAAACCCTAAACCAATTGAAAAGCCTGAGGATGTATATGAAATTTTAGAATATGCTGAGAAAGGATAATCGATGGGGTTTTTAATGGCTTTATTAGGACTGGTAGTCGCTATTGGGATAATGGTAATAATGCTAAAGTTGTTAGATAAGATAGGTGATAAATGAGAAGATTATCAAAGTTATCCCGTTCTATATCTGGTAAAGTTGTTTTAATAACCGGAGCAACAAGTGGAATGGGTTTGGCAACGGCCAAGTTATTTTCCGATGAAGGCGCAAAGGTAGTAGTTACAGATCTTGATAATGAAAAAATTAAGTCTGTTGTTGATGAAATTACTGATGCAGGAAATACTGCTCAGGGCATTAAACTTGATGTCTCAGATAAAAAAGATATCGAAGATGCTATAAAAAAAATTATCAGCAATTTTGGTGGTCTTGATTGCCTTATTAATAATGCCGGTATTTCAATTCCTACAACAATAGATAACGAAAATTATGACGACTATTGGGA
>CAXFAF010000004.1:0-76269 GCA_964001285.1 uncultured bacterium
CCACAAATAAATAAAATATTTGTTGTATCAACTTGTAAAAATTCTTGTTGTGGATGTTTTCTTCCTCCTTGAGGCGGTACTGAAGCTACAGTTCCTTCCATTATTTTTAATAATGCCTGCTGAACCCCTTCACCAGAAACATCTCTTGTTATAGATGGATTATCTGATTTTCTAGTAATTTTATCAACTTCATCTATATAAACTATTCCTCTTTGAGCTCTTTCAACATTGTAGTCAGCAGCCTGAAGTAATTTTAGTATTATATTTTCAACATCTTCACCAACATAACCTGCCTCAGTTAAAGTTGTCGCGTCGGCCATGGTAAAAGGAACATCCAAAATTCGAGCTAGAGTTTGAGCAAGTAAGGTCTTTCCGCAACCAGTAGGACCAAGAAGTAGAATATTAGATTTTGCAAGTTCAACATCATCTTTATTATTTTTATCGTCAAGCCTCTTATAATGGTTGTGAACGGCAACAGATAAAACTCTTTTTGCTGTTTGTTGACCGATAACATAATCTTGAAGAACTTCAAATATCTCTTGGGGAGCAGGAACATTGTCAGAAGATTTAGTGTCATTAACTTTATTTTCTTCCTTGATTATATCCATACAAAGCTCAACACATTCATCACATATGAAGACCGTTGGACCAGCTATAAGTTTTTTAACCTCATGCTGGCTCTTGCCACAGAAACTGCAATAAAGTGTATTTTTTGAATCACCGCTATCGCTAATTTTACTCATAATCAAATCTTAGAAGGATTATTTTTCTTCTAATTCCCTTTTTTCAACTACTTTATCTATTAATCCAAATTTTTTTGCATCTTCTGATGTCATAAATGTATCTCTATCAAGCGCGCTCTCAATTGTTTTTAAATCTTTTCCTGTATGTGAAACATATATCTCGTTTAATCTACCTCTGAGAGATATAATCTCCTTAGCGTGTCTTTCAATATCTGAGGCTTGACCTTGGAAACCTCCAGAAGGTTGATGTACCATAATTCTTGAATTTGGTAAGGCGAATCTTTTATTTTTTGCGCCGGCAGCTAATAATAGACTTCCCATTGATGCCGCTTGGCCAATACATAAAGTAGAAACTTCTGGTTTAATATATTGCATTGTGTCGTATATAGCCAAACCAGATGAAACAACTCCTCCAGGAGAATTAATATACATAGAAACTTCTTTCTTAGGGTTTTCGGCTTCTAAATATAACAATTGAGCAGTGATAACGCTTGCCATATAATCTTCTATAGGACCGGTTACAAATACTATTCTTTCCTTCAAAAGCCTAGAATATATATCATAAGCCCTTTCTCCCCTATTAGATTGCTCAACAACCATGGGTATCAGATTATTTTGAGGTATATTTTTATCGTTCATAGGATATATATGGGTTAATTCTACTAATATGCCAAGAATTTATTGTATCAAATAATAAATATCTTAAATAAAAATTAATATAAACAATAACTTAGTATAAACAAAATTAAGTTTTTTTCTTCGAAGATTTCTTCTTTTTTACATCAGATTTAGTTTTAGTAGCTTTTTCTTCAACCTCATTTTGACCAAACAAGTCTTTTCTACTAACTTTTTTGTCTTTTAAAACAACTTTTTCAAGTACAAAATCAACAACTTTATCTTCATAAATTGGAGCGGTCAAACCTCTTAAAGCATCGGGATTCTTCTTATAAAATTCAAGAATTTGTTGCTCTTGTCCTGGATATTTTTGAACCTCTGTCTGAAGAGCAAGATTAAAATCATTATCCTCTAGCTCAATTTTATTTTTTCTTCCTATTTCAGCAATAATTAAACCTATTGAAATCCTTCTTTCTGAAATCTCTTTGTAATTTTTCTTAATTTCTTTTTCTTCTAACTCAAGATCACTTAAAGACTTTTTTTGGCTCTCTAGCTGATTCTCAAGTTGGCGCCACATTTGATCATATTCTTGATTAACTAAAGTTTCAGGTAAATCAAACTTATGTTTCTTTTCTAGCTCTAAAAAAAGACCATCTTTAAGTTTCATTTTTGAAGCTTGATCAAAATCATTTTTTATTTGTTCATTAAGAGCATTTTTCAAATCTTTTAAAGATTCTTGACCAAATTTCTTAGCTAATTCATCATTAACCTTTGAATCCTTAGGATTTAAAATATCTATTATCTCAACATCAAATTCTGCGTTTTTATCTTCCAAGTCTTTATTAGGATATTCTGAAGGAAATTTAACTTTTACTATTTTTTTACTTTTTGCGGCTATCCCTATCAGCTGATCTTCAAAATTATCTATGAAAGTCTTAGAGCCAAGAACCAATTCAGCGTTTTCTGATGTTCCACCTTCAAATTTTTCTCCGTCAATTGACCCAGAATAATTTAAAATCACCTTATCACCTTCTTTTGCTTTTTGATTTGCTTTTGCTTTCACATAGTCTTTATTTTGCTTCGCAAGATATTCTAATGCTTCGTCTATATCTTCCTTATTTGGACTTGCTACAGGGTTATCAAGTTTAATTTTAGAGAAATCAATTAAATCAATTTCTGGTAAAGCCTCAAAAGTCATTGAATATTTAATATCTCTTTCTTCATTAATTGATTTTTCCATATCATCAACTAATTTTATATCTGGATTTACTGCCGGTCTTAAATTTTTTTCTTCAAGGATTTTCGCTGAAGTTTCAGATACTTTCTCTTCAATAACTTCTACAATTGTTTCTTTCCCATACAATTTTTCTACATGACTTAAAGGAACTTTACCTGGTCTAAAACCAGCAATCTTTACTTTAGTAGAAATACTTTCTAGTTTTTCTTTCCTTGCTTGACTAAGTTCTGAAAAAGGAATCTCTATCAAAAATTCTTTTTTTAAACCTTTTAATTTTTTTTCTTCTAAAACCTTCATTAGTTTTCCTTTTTTATGGTGCGGGCGGAGGGAGTCGAACCCCCACGCCTTGCGGCACAGGTACCTAAAACCTGCGTGTCTACCAATTCCACCACGCCCGCAAATTTCAAACAGTTTAATACCAGCAGTTATTAGGAATATCTACATTAAAAATAAAATAATTAAATTTTTAGTTCATAAATCTCAACATTCCAATATTTATCAAACTTTAATCCTACATCATTCAATTTACCTACCAACTTAAACCCCAAAGATTTATGTAAGACAACAGAAGATTTATTTGGGTAAGTTATTAAAGCGTATATTCTTCTTGCTTTTGATTCTCTTAAAAGATCTATGAGTTCCAGCATTAATAATTTTCCATAACCCTTTCCTATGTATTCTTTTTTAATATAAACACTACTTTCTATAGAATTTTGATAAGCTTCTTTTTCTCTAAAATTTACTGAGCTAGCGAAACCAATAATCTCCTCTCCTTTACACCCAACAATACAGATAGTAGATCCAATTTTTTTAAATTTTTTAAACCATAACTCTTTTTCTTTAAGAGATTTCTTTTTGATATCAAATGTGTATGGGGTTTCTTTGATATAAAAATTGTATATATTATTTATCTCTTTAATATCTAAATTTTTGGCGTGTCTAATATCTAACTTCATATAGCCCTCTAAGTATTTTTGGCATTGATTTAGATAAGATTTTCTCCATATCATCGGCTATGAGGCCTGGACCGCCTATTATTCCGATTTCATTATGAATCCATGAAGCTGCTCCGGCAGCCTCAAAACTTTTCATTCCTTGAGCCATTAGACCGGCACAAATTCCTGTTAAAACATCTCCTGATCCAGCTGTAGCAAGAAAAGGAGATGATTTTTCTGATATAAGAATTTTTCCCAAATGAGAAGCAACGATGCTATCATTCCCTTTTAATAATATTGTTGCACTTGAATCAAACGCTGCTTTTCCAGTTTTTTTAATTTTTTCTACGCCCTTATAAGAAAATATTCTTTTGAATTCTCCTTCATGCGGAGTTAAAATTATATTATTCCTTTTTTTTCTATTTCTTAAAGCTTCAATCAATTCGCTTGGGTCATTTTTAAAAGATGATATTCCATCAGCATCTAACACAAGCGAAATTTCATTTCTTATAGCTCTCAAAACCATTTCTCTAGTTGTCTTTTTAACACCCAAGCCCGGACCTATAACTAAAACATTTATTTTTTTATCTAAAGCAAAATCATAAAACTCATCTATATTATTAACTTCTTTAACCATAACAGAGGTTAATTGAGATGCATTTAAAGCTAGAGATTTTTTATCAGAAGCTAAAGTAACTGCTCCTGCTCCTGCTCTTAATGCAGAAATTGCTGAAAGTCTTGAGGCTCCAGTAGATGAAATAGGACCAGATTTTACTAAAACATGGCCTCGGGTGTATTTGTGATCCTCCATAGATGGCCATTTAAAACCCTTAATCCATGAATCGGGCAAATTTAACCTGACATTATTTCCCTTATTAGCCTTAAGAATATCCTTCTTTGTTTCTCCAATTGAAACAACATGGATTTTTCCACTTCTTTCTTTTCCAGGTAATAAATACTGACCTACCTTTGGTGCTACGAAGGTTATTGTGTGCTCAGCGTTTATTGAAACTGGCATTAGATTCCCCTTATTAGCATTAATTCCGCTAGCTATGTCAATGGAAACAACGCAGGATGATTGTGAATTAATTTTCTTGATGATATCTGTTGTTTTTTTGTTTAATTTTCTATTAAGGCCCACCCCAAAAATAGAATCAACAATTATTGAATACTTATTTAAATTAAGATTATTAAATTTTATTGTTTTTTTATTAAGGGAATCGAATTTCTTTTTTATAACCTTATTTAATTTTTTTAGGCCGCCTAAAGGATAAGAAATATCAGTTAAATAACCTTTTTCTTCAAGATATTTTGCTATAACAAGCCCATCTCCTCCATTGTTGCCTGGACCACATAATATTAAAACCTTATTATTAAATTTTTTTATATTAGGTATAATATTTTGATCAATTTTTTCAGCTGAAACTCTTCCTGCATTCTCCATAAGTTTAGAAAGCGATAAACCTCTCTGCATACAAATTTTATCTAATTTATATGAAATCTCACTGTTAATTAATATATTTTCCATTAGTTAACCTTAGAAATTGAATTATCACCTAACTTAATTAATTCCATCTTATTATTCTCGATTCCTATTTCTGTTATAGAACAATTATCAGGATAAAAATTGATTACTTTTTTGGAATTCGTAATTTTTCCTATTACATTGTTAATAACAACAAAATGAGTAAAAATTACTGTTTCATTTTTAAAAGAAATAATTTTGCTTATTATTTTTTTTCTCCATAAATAATAATCAATATTTGATAGCTTAGACTCTTTATCTTTCTCTAACTCTTCCCAGTTTAATGGTAAAACTCTTTTTAACCAATCTACCCTTTTGTTCAAATCTTTAATAGGGGATGGGAGCTCTCTAAAAATATCATCAACGACAATTTTCTTTTTACTATCACTTACTGATATATTTGCTGTTTCTTGGCATCTTAATAAGGGGCTAGTTATAATATCAGTCTTATTCTTTAATTTTTTTTTCAAACTTAACTTTAAGTCTTCTGCTTGTTTTTTTCCTAATTTACTTAAACCAGGGTCAAGAGAAGTCCATCCATCAATAGCTTCGCCATGTCGAATTAGATAAATTTTAATCATCAACCAAGAGAAAAAATACTCAAACCATCTGAGTTTTTGGAGACACTACAGTCTCTATTAAGACATTCTTCTTCCATCATTGTACTAAGAGTTTTATCGTCTGTTGCAATTGCAATAAATCTATTATTATTTTTATTTAAACGTCCTATCACTATTCCCATTTGTGGTCCTTCTCTACCATTGGCAATAGTGTATGTTTCTATAGTTCCTTTTCCATTAGGAGATTCATCTACTTCAGGCCTTTCTGATTCGTCGATAACTTTTTGATATTCTGCTGGTTGTTCCCTTGCCCAATCTCCTTCAAAAGGTATGCAAGAATATAGCCCAATTCCATGTTTTGTTGCGTACCATCCATTAGATGTACATAGACCTTTTAAATTGTTGTTTTTCCTTAATTCCTCCATCATTGTAGCTATAGAGTGCGTAACATAATTATTTCCAGCCCCACCAAAATAAGGTAATCCACCAGTTACAGTTAATGGTATCTTTGAATTTGGTGAAATTTCTAAGGCTTCTCTTCCTAATTCAACCATGCTCGGAAAACACGAATATAAATCAAAAAGATCTACATCATCTATATTCCAATTAGCCATTTCTAAAGCTTTTTTACCCATTAAACTTATTGCTTTAGAAGAGTGTAATTCTGGTCTTTCAGTTACATTCCATACTTCATTTATGTCTGCGCAACCATGAAGATAAACCCTTTTATTTTCTGGAACAGAAAATTCATTTGCTTTCTCTTCGCTCATGATAATTATTGAAGCACTTTGATCTACTTCCATTATAGCATTCATATATTTTGTATATGGAAACCCTATAAATCTATTATTTTCACTGACGGTCGATATTTCCTTAGCATTACGAAAAGTTGGAAACCAAGAATTAGGGTGATTGCTGGCAACCTTTGTAAATGGCTCAAACATCTTACCTAAATAATCTAAATGTTGCTCAATCGAATGATCTTTTTTTCCTCTAATTGCATTTTCAAAAAGAGGGTAAACACTGACAGGAAAAATTATCCCATGCTTTCTTTCATTATCCGTACCCCCTGCTCTCTCAAAGCCAAGATCAATTCTCTCTCCACCTGCGTCTTCTCCCCATCCAGTTTTAATTCCTAACCTTGATGCTTTGCGCATTGTTGAAAAACACTCTGCCCCCGATAATAAAGCTACCTCAGTTTCACCAGAAGTAATTTGTTCTGACAAAATATTAATTAAATATTGAGGGGTATTTCCGCCTGTTGGTCCACAATATGTTTTGGCACCAACAATACCTAACCTATCAGCAAGAGACTTTGGTGGATTAGAGTAAATACTAAAAGGAGGTCTCCTACCTCCTCCTGAATCAAAAATAAAACGCACAGACATAACAGTATCAATTTTTTTAACTAAATCACTAACTGTCGTATCTTCAATTGCTAAAAGTGAAGATTCTTTCATTAAATCTAAGGGTTCTTTTGCATCTTCTGGATTGTCTATTTTTTGCGTTACTTGCCCACAACCAACAAGAACTGGAGTATTATTTTTAACCATTATTATATTCCTCTGTTTCAAAGCAAAAAAAGAATTAAATCATATCAAACAAAAAATTAATTCCTATTAGATTTTTAAGTGAAAAACATACACATATTCAAATTACACATATTACATACACCTAACACAGCTAACTCTATTATTAGTTTGGCATAAATTTTGCTTATGTATAGTATTATTTTTTGGAGATTAAAATGAAAAGAATTACTGCAATAATTAAACCTTTTAAACTTGATGAAGTAAGGGATGCGCTTCAAGAAATTGATATTTCTGGTGTTACAGTTACTGAAGCTAAAGGATTTGGAAGACAAAAAGGTCATACAGAACTTTATCGTGGAGCAGAATATAATGTCGATTTTTTGCCTAAGATAGTTTTGGATATAGTGGTTGACGATGATAAATGTGAAAAAGCTTGCGAAGTTATAGTTAAAGCAGCTTACACAGGAAAAATAGGCGATGGAAAAATTTTCATAAGCGACATTCAAGATGCAATAAGAATACGAACCAATGAAACTGGTTCAGAAGCTATTTAATTAAATCAATTTTATAAGGGAGAATTAGAATGAATAAATTTGAATATGTCTGGTTGGATGGTTATCAACCGGAACCTTATCTTAGAAGTAAGGTAAAGGTAACAAGTGATAGGACACCGCCAGAATGGTCTTTTGATGGATCCTCAACTCAACAAGCAGATACTAAAGGTTCAGATTGTATACTGGAGCCTGTTCAAGAATATAAAAATCCTCTTTTTGGTGATTCACTTGTAATGTGTGCTGTTCAAACTGGAGGTAGAGAAGTTCATCCATCAAATACTCGTCATTCAGCTTCTGAGGTAGTAAGTGATGAATGGTGGTTTGGTTTTGAACAAGAATATTTTTTAACTAATCCTGATGGATCAATTTTAGGATGGGAAGAAGGAATACCTGAAAAACCTCAAGGAGAATATTACTGTGGAGTTGGTGCCGCTAATGTTAAAGGGAGAGATGTCTCCGAAGCACATTTAGAAGCATGCCTTGAAGCAGGTATAGAGTTAACTGGTACAAATGCTGAAGTAGCATTGGGCCAGTGGGAATACCAATGCCTAGGAAAAGGTGTAAAGGCTGGTGATGATCTATGGATGAGTAGATACCTCCTTCAAAAGGTTGGTGAAGAATTTGATGTCTGTGTCAATTTTCATCCTAAACCTCAAGAAGGTGATTGGAATGGATCTGGAATGCATACAAATTTCTCTAACCAACAAATGAGATCTAATGGTTCTGAAGATTTGTTTAATTCTCTTTGTAAGAAGCTTGGCGAAGTCCATAATGATGGAATAGCTGCTTATGGCTCTGACAATGACAAAAGGCTTACTGGATTACACGAAACACAAAAAATCACTGAATTTTCTTACGGTGTCAGTGATAGGGGCGCAAGCATTCGCATACCTATCTATACTGTTGAACACGATTGGAATGGGTATCTAGAGGATAGAAGACCAGCTTCAAATGCTGATCCTTATAAGATAATTACACATATTGTAGGAACTTTAACAAAATAAAAATTACAATTATATTTAATTAAATTAAAAGCCCTTCCTTTGGTTGGGCTTTTTCTTTTTCTCGAATCAATCTTTATAGTAATAAACTATTTATTTTTATCATGGCTAAAACAAAAAAATATGATGCATCTTCTATTGAAGTTCTTGAAGGTTTAGAACCAGTCAGAAGAAGGCCAGGAATGTATATTGGGGGAACTGACAATTCTTCAATGCATCATCTATTTTCAGAAGTAATGGACAATGCAATGGATGAAGCTGTAGCAAATTACGCATCATTTATTGAGGTGCATTATGAAAAAAATAATGTCATTTCGGTATATGATAATGGAAGAGGCATACCCATTGACCCTCACCCAAACTTTCCAAATAAGTCAGCTTTGGAGGTCATTATGACCACTCTTCATGCAGGAGGAAAATTTAGTAATAAAGTTTATCAAACTTCAGGTGGTTTACATGGAGTAGGTATAAGTGTTGTTAACGCTTTATCCGAAATTTTAGATGTAGAGGTCTATAGAGATAAAAAAACATACCACCAAACATACTCAAGAGGGAATGCTACTTCAAAATTGAAAGATATTAAGAAAAAAACAAATAGAAAGGGTACAAAAATAAAATTTAAACCGGATGAAAAGATTTTTGGAAAAGATAATATTTTTAATGCCAATAGGATCTATGATTTTAGTAAATCAAAAGCATATTTATTTGCTGGGGTAGAAATAAGATGGTTTTGCGAACAAGAAATAGCTAAAGATGAGAATATTCCTGAAAAAGATATTTTCAAATTTTCTAATGGATTAATTGATCTCGTTAATAGCGAAGTTGATGAAAATGTATCCTTAATGCAGGAAATTTTTTCTGGAACAAAAGAAAAAGACAAAAATAATATTTCTTGTGAATGGGCGATCAATTGGTCACTTGGAACTAAAACATTCTTGAATTCCTATTGTAATACAGTACCAACTCCTCAAGGAGGAACACATGAATTAGGTCTTAAAAATGGTTTACTTAAGGCTATTAAATCTCATGGAGAAAGAACTGGAAATAAAATTGCACAAAAAATCAGTTCAGATGATTTAAGCAAAAACCTAGTGGGTGCTATTTCTGTATTTTTACCTGAACCTAAATTTCAAGGACAAACTAAAGATAAACTCTCAAATAAATCAATACAAAAAATTATAGACAACACAATAAGAGATAGATTTGAGAACCTTTTGTCAAACTCACCTCAACAATCAGAAATTTTAATAAAGTATCTTTGTGAAATAACTGAAGCAAGATTGAAAAGAAAGCAGGAAAAAGAAACATCAAGAAAAAGTGCAGTAAGAAAATTAAGATTACCTGGAAAATTAGCTGATTGCTCAGAAGGTAAAAGTGAAGGTACCGAATTATTTATTGTTGAAGGAGACAGTGCTGGAGGTTCGGCAAAACAGGCTAGAGATAGACAATTTCAAGCCATTTTACCATTAAGAGGAAAAGTATTAAATGTTGCTAATTCTACGAAAACAAAAATACAAGATAATCAACAAATATCTGATCTTATTCAAGCATTGGGTTGTGGATCCGGTGATTTATTTAATGATGATAACCTTAGGTATGAAAAAATTATTATAATGACTGATGCTGATGTTGATGGCGCTCACATAGCTTCATTATTAATCACTTTTTTTCACGAAGAAATGCCAGAAATAATCGATAATGGCAGATTATTTTTAGCAGTACCTCCTTTGTATAAAATCTCGCAAGGAAAAAAAGTCTTTTATGCAAAAGATGATGATGACAGAGATAAAATAATAAAGAATGAATTAAACGAAGAAAAGAAAATTGAGATTAACAGATTTAAAGGATTAGGCGAAATGATGCCTGCACAGTTAAAAGAAACGACTATGTTACCGGGTAACAGGACTTTACTTCGTATAATTAACCCTGAGAATAAGAAAAATGATTCAAAAACTATTGTTAATAATTTAATGGGCAATAAACCCGAATTAAGGTTTGAATTCATTAGAGAAAAGGCTAATCTGTATGAAGAATTTAACAGCAAGTAATAATTTTAGGAGTAATAATGATAGAATTTAATAAAATCAGCTTAAAGGTCGAAAATAATATAGGGATTATGAAATTTAATGATCCTGATGTTAGAAATGCTGTATCACCAGATATGCTTGAAGGTTTCTGGGAATGCCTAAATGAGATAGAAAAAGAAAATTCTGAGATAAAATGTCTTTTAATAACTGGTGAAGGCAAAGGTTTTTGTGCTGGTGCAAATTTATCTTCAGGATCAGAAAGATCTAATTCTGGAAGACAAGATGCAGGCCACGCTCTTGAAACTATGTATCATCCCATCTTAAGAAGACTAAGAAATATGAATATACCTATTGTAACTGCTGTTAATGGTGCTGCAGCAGGTATTGGAATGTCCTTTGCTTTGATGGGAGATATAATTGTTGCCTCTAAGTCAGCTTTCTTTCTTCAAGCATTTAGAAGAATAGGACTTGTTCCTGATGGTGGTTCAACATGGTTATTGCCAAGATTGGTTGGAAATGCGCGCGCTAAAGAACTTTCTCTTTTAGGAGAAAGACTTCCCGCCGAAAAAGCCTACGAATGGGGATTAATAAATAGACTTACTAATGAAGAAGATTTAATCGATGAAGCTTTAAAAATAAGTAAAGAGCTAGCAAGTGGGCCAATGTCATTAAGTTTAATTCGAAAAGCATTTTGGGAAAGCTCTGATAACACATATGAAGAGCAGCTTAACCTCGAAAGAGAATTACAATTTCAAGCCGGTAATTCAGAAGATTTTAAAGAAGGCGTTAAAGCATTCTTAGATAAACGAGATGCTAAATTTAAAGGAAAATAATAGCTTTTAATTCGTATTTTTTAATAGCTCTACTGGAATTTCTGCTTTTTCTAAAGTTACTGATTCTCCACATCCACAAGCATCTGTTTGATTGGGGTTATTAAAAACAAATCCTGAATTCAATTTTGTTTCTTCATAATCGAGCTCAGTACCTAGCAAAAATAAAACAGCTGAATTATCAATAATGATATTAATATCATTTATTTCAATAATTTCATCAGAACCAGAAAGCTCTTCAATATAATCCATGGTATATGTCATACCTGCACAACCACCATTTTTTACCCCCAATTTAATAGCTTTTACATCTTCCTGGGCTTTATCGATAAGTATCTGCAATCTGTCTAATGCAGAAGGAGTTATACTAATTAAACTAGATTTTGAACTAAGATTTTTCATGTATTATCCATTAAAACATATTTAGAGTCACTCTTGCCTCATCTGACATTAAACTCATATCCCAAGGCGGATCAAAGACCATTTCAACATTAACATCTTTAACGCCCTCAACCTCTCTAACTGCATCCTCCACCCATTTAGGCATTTCTTCGGCTACAGGACAACCGGGTGCTGTTAAAGTCATTTTAACTTTAACATTGTCTTTTTCTTCCTCTATACCATAAATAAGGCCTAATTCATAAATATCAACCGGTATTTCCGGATCATAAACCGTTTTTAATGCTCTAATTATGTCTTCATTTCTTATCATTTTAATTTCATCATTTTAAAAATTATTTAAATAAAGATAAAGATTTTTCAAGTGCAATTATAAAATTATCAATATCTTTGTAATCTGTGTACATTGCTATAGAAGCTCTTGCGCTTCCATCTATTTCTAAAAGTTCCATTAAAGGCCCACAACAATGTTGTCCTGCTCTGATTGCAACACCATAATTATCAATAATTGTTGATATGTCATGAGGATGAGAGCCTTTAATATTAAATGCAACCAATGGACTGTTAATGTTCTCTTCTCCATATACAATTATATCTTGAATTTCTTTTATTTGAGAATGAAGATATTGAGATATTCTACTCTCGTGCTCAAAAAGACCTTCAGAAATTTTTCTTTCAAAATAATTAATTGCTACCCCTAGGCCAATAGCCCCAGTAATATTTGGCGTTCCGGCTTCAAATTTTGCTGAGTGATCCGCATAAGAAACACTATCCTTACGGACATGTTTAATCATATCTCCCCCTCCACGCCAAGGTTGCATTTTTTCTAGATATTTCTTTTTAGCATATAAAACACCTGTACCAGTGGGTCCATAAGTCTTATGCCCAGAAAACACATAAAAATCACAGTCCAAATCCCTTACATCGGTTTTATGATGCACAACACCTTGACATCCATCAACTAGGACAGGGATACCAAAAGAGTGAGCTAAATTTGTTATTGCCTTAATATCAGGTGTTGAACCTAAAACATTGGACATCTGAGTGACAGCAATTAATTTTGTTTTGGAATTTATAGCAGATTCAAAATCTTCCAAAAGAATGTTGCCATTTTTGTCGCAATCTATCCATTTAATCTTAACCCCTTTTCTTTCTCTGAAGAAATGCCAAGGAACTATATTTGCATGGTGTTCCATAGTTGTAATTATAATCTCATCGTTTTCTTTCAAATGTTGACCGGCATAAGAATAAGCCACTAAATTAATGCTATCGGTACCCCCCATAGTAAAAATTATCTCCTCAGGAAACTCAGCATTCAAAAAATCTTTAATAATTACCCTAGATCCTTCATAAGCTGTCGTTGATAAAACAGAAAGAGTGTGAAGTCCTCTATGAACATTTGAATAGTTATTACTTTCAAACTCTTTTATTGCATTTAAAACCTCTAATGGTTTTTGTGAACTAGCAGCGTTATCAAGATAAGTTAAAGGATTATCCTGTATTTTCCTTTCTAGAATTGGAAAATCTTTTATTGTATTTTTGATATCAAAACTCATCTAAAATCGCTTGGTAAATATTTTCTTAAAATTGAATCTTTATCAATATATGAATTAATGTGGCCCTCAAGTAAGAGGCTGATTGCTTTTTTTTCACTTACACCTCGAGAACAAAGATAAAAAATTTCTTGTTTATCAAGGCTACCTACAGTCGCCCCATGTTTACAAACCACATTATCATTATATATCTTCATTTTTGGTAAGGCATTCATCACAGAATTTTCTGAAAGGAGAAAAGCCTTACAATCTTGTTCAGCTTTAGAACCAATAACTGAATCCTCAACATCTATAAGTGATTGAAAAGAGCATGTTGATTTATTATCAACTATAGCCCTTATTCCTGAATTGCTTTCACAGTTAGATTTTTTTAAAACATTATCTACCAAAATATCATCATAAGAATTATATTGCGGAATAGATATTGTGTTGGATGAACAGAAAGAATTCTTACCAATATGATTTGAAAATGCCTGAAATCTAGATAACCCTTTTGGTATAGATAAATTAACCAAATTAAAATTTGAGTTTTCTTTGAGATAAATAATATTACTCTCTACTAATAATGATTCAGATTGGTTTAATCGAGATAATTCTAAATTAGAACCTTTACCAAGAGAATATTCTATTAATAAATTCGTAAATCCTTTTGAAGATAAATTCTTTAAAAATATCTTAGCCTTTACTCCATCCGCTAAATTAATTTGGATTCTTGGTAAATAAATATGTTCTTTTTCGCACTTAATAATAACTGAAATAGGTTTCTTTTGAGTGGATCTAATATCTAAAACTTTCAATTGGCTGGCACACGCTAGATTCAAATCAATTACAGATTCATTTTTAATAAATTTATTTAGTTTGAAAAAAATTTCTGGTGAAGTATTTTCAGATTCTAGATCATAAAATTTATTTTTATTGTTTTCTAAATCTTTAATTAAAATACTAGCATCCTTTACTTCTTTTTCTAAAAAATTTCTTGAATTTGATTTTAAATCAAAATACTTCCAATTTTCTATTCTTTTATTAGGTAATCCAAATTTCAGAAAATTATTATAAATATCTAATCTTTGTGAATTCAAAAAATCATTTTTTTTCATATTTTTTTCTAAATTATTATAATTAAGATTTTTCATTTGATTAAACTCTCAAAACCATCTTTTTCTATCTCTTCTGCAAGTTCATATCCTCCAGATTTAATTATTTTCCCATTAGCCAAAATATGAGTCTTATTTACCTGCATCTTATCAAGTAATTTCTTGTAATGAGTAATGATTAATAGGGAATTATCTTTATTTAACATTCCTTTTATTCCTTCAGAAACCACATCAAGAGCATCAACATCGAGACCTGAGTCAGTTTCATCAAGAATTGTTAAAACCGGCTCTAAAACCAATAATTGCAATGCCTCATTTCGTTTCTTCTCTCCCCCAGAAAAACCAACATTTAACTGTCTTTTTAAGACATCATCATCGATTCCAAGAATTTTGGATTTTTCTCTAATAAAATTTAAGAATTCTTTAGGGCTAAGTGGCTCAAGACCATTTGCTTTTCTTTTTGTTTCATGGATTGTTTTTAAGAAATTCATAATAGTTACACCTGGAATTTCTATTGGGTATTGAAAAGCCATAAACAATCCTAAATTTGATATCTCATTAGGAAGAAGTTTAGTAATATCTTTGCCTCTAAATTTTATTTTTCCTGACTTAATTTTGTAATCTTCTTTTCCAGAAAGAACATTAGATAAAACAGATTTTCCTGAACCATTGGGACCCATTATTGCATGAATCTCTCCAACAGGTATAGTTAAGGAAAGACCTTCTAAAATTTTTTTACCTTCAGCCTCAACATGTAAATTATTGATTTCTAATAAATTCTTTCTCATCCAACACTTCCTTCAAGACTTATTTCAAGTAATTTTTGTGCTTCTACAGCAAATTCCATTGGTAACTTCTGAAGAACTTCTTTACAAAACCCATTTACTATTAAGGCCACTGCCTCTTCTTCGTTCAGCCCCCTTTGTAAACAATAAAAAAGTTGATCTTCTGAGATCTTAGATGAAGTAGCTTCATGCTCAACAATTGAATTTAGATTTTTTGATTCAATATATGGGATTGTTGTTGCAGAACAATTTTCAGACAATAAGAGAGAATCACATTGTGTAAAATTCCTAGAATTTTTAGATTTAGGATGAATATTCACCTGCCCCCTATAGGTATTTGATGAAGATCCCGTTGATACACCCTTAGAAATGATCCTACTTTTAGTATTATTACCCAGATGTAACATTTTTGTTCCACTGTCAACTTGCTGATAATTGTTTGAAACTGCAATCGAATAGAATTCACCTGAAGAATTATTTCCTTTCAAGATACAACTTGGATACTTCCAAGTTATTGCGGAACCTGTTTCAACCTGAGTCCAGGAAATTTTTGAGTTATCACCTCTGCAATCTCCTCTTTTGGTAACAAAATTATAAACCCCGCCTTTTCCATTTTCATCTCCGGGATACCAATTTTGTACAGTAGAATATTTTATTTCAGCTCCCTTTAGAGCAACTAACTCTACTACAGCTGCATGAAGTTGATGCTCATCTCTCATAGGAGCAGTGCATCCTTCTAAGTAACTAACATAGGATTCTTCATCAGCAATTAATAATGTTCTTTCAAATTGACCTGTTCCAGCGGCGTTAATTCTAAAATAAGTAGATAACTCCATAGGGCATTTAACGCCTGGAGGAACATAAACAAAACTTCCATCAGAAAAAACAGCTGAATTTAATGTAGCAAAAAAATTATCGGAATACGGAACTACACTTCCGAGATATTTTTTTATTAATTTAGGATGTTCTTTAACTGCTTCAGAAAAAGAAGAAAAAATTACTCCATCTTCTTTTAATTTCTCTTTGAAAGTTGTTCCTAAAGAAACGCTATCAAATACTGCGTCAACAGCAACACCAGCAAGCCATTCTTGTTCTTTAAGAGGAATCCCTAGTTTATTGTATGTTTCAATAAGTTTTGGATCGACATCATTTAAACTTTTAGGCTTTTCTTTTTCTTTTGGAGCAGAAAAATAATAGGAATCTTGATAATCTATAGCGGGGTATCTAACACTTGACCAAGAAGGCTCATCCATTTTTAACCATCTTTTATAGGCCTCCATGCGCCAATCTAAGAGCCATTTTGGTTCATCTTTCTTCTCAGAAATAAACCTAATTACAGATTCATTTAAACCCTTTGGAGAGAATTCCGATTCTATTTCAGTTTCGAAACCAAATTCATAAGGATCATTAAATTCCTTATCTTTTGCTTTATTTATTTCTTTGTTCAAATTGACCTCAAGTTATTATTTAAAAAATTAATCTATGAAGGGTGATGGAGCCCTTGATCTACCTAATACTTTTCTATCAATGATGTCTTTTAAAGAAATATGATCTAAGAAAAGTTCAATTTGCTTTCCAAGTTCGTCCCATAAATCATGATTTAAGCATTTTCCAGAAAGCCCTGTACATGATCTATCCTTATTAATACATCCTTTTGCCTCAATTTTCCCTTCAATAGCCTCAATTACATCTCCCATTCTTATATTTTCAGGGTCTAAAGCTAACTTATACCCTCCACTAGGACCTCTCAAAGATTCTACAAAACCTTTATTTTTCAAGTTTGATAATATCTGTTCAAGATAAGTTGAAGAAATGTTTTGGGATTCAGAAATTTCTGAAATTTTTATCAATTTATTCCTGTTAGATAGAGCAATTTCTGTTAACGCCAGAACTGCATACCTTCCTTTAGTAGTAAGTTTCATTTGATCCTCTTGATATAAATTATTACAAAAATGCCAAGTATGTGTTAGAAAGCATTAATGATTTAAGATAGGATTTATAATTCCTGATTAAATTTGTCAAGAAATAGTTACTTCATTGATCTAATTAATGATTTTATAATTAAAAAGGTAAGAAATTTATGCCAGAAATTATATATAGCGGTCCCGAGGGAAGATTAGAAGGAAGAATGAATATTGTTGAGGATAAGAGATCACCTGTTGCCATAATCTTACATCCTCTTCCTCAATTTGGAGGAAATATGAATAACCCAATTATTTTTAACCTTTACCATACTTTTATAAAAAAGGGTTTTTCTGTATTGAGGTTTAATTTTAGAGGCGTCGGTAAAAGCCAAGGTAAATTTGATCAAGGTGTTGGTGAATTATCAGATGCTGCAGCTTCACTTGATTGGATACAATCACATGTATCTGACTCAAAAGGATGTTGGGTTGCAGGATACTCATTTGGAGCTTGGATAGCTATGCAATTACTTATGAGAAGACCAGAAATTGAGGGGTTTATTTCTATTTCTCCACCAGCAAATATGTATGACTTTAATTTTCTTGCCCCGTGTCCATCTTCAGGAATTATTATTCATGGAGAAGATGATAAAGTTGTGCCAAAAGATGACATTCTAAGGCTTGTTGAAAAATTACAAACACAAAGAAACATTAATATTGATTATAAGAATATAATAGGCGCTAATCATTTTTTTGAAAACAAAACAGAAAGACTCATTAATGAAGTTAATAAATATTTAGATTCTAGATTAATAGGACCAGATTATTAATTTACAATCTTTATAAGGCATAAAAATGTACCAATTTAAATCTGAATTTCTAAAGCATATAAATGACAGGGGTTATATTTATCAAGTTAGTGATCCAAAAAACCTAGATAAAGTTTTTTTAAAAGAAAAAGTTACGGCATACATTGGCTTTGACTGTACAGCGCCAAATCTACATATAGGATCTTTAATGCAGATCATGCTACTAAAGAAAATGCAAGATTTTGGTCATGCTCCAATAGTTTTAATTGGTGGAGCGACAAGCAAAATTGGTGACCCCTCTTTAAAAGACAAATCAAGGAAAATGTTAACCTTTCAAGAAATCGAACATAATGTTGAAGGAATAAAAAAGGTATTTAAAAAATTTATCAACTTAAAGAAAGTAAAAATTATTGATAATAGCGAATGGTTGGAAAAACTTAATTACATTGATTTTTTAAGAGAGATTGGAGGGCATTTTTCTGTCAATAGAATGCTTTCCTTTGATTCAGTTAAGACAAGACTCGAAAGAGAACAAAACTTATCCTTCTTGGAATTTAATTATATGATCTTACAGGGTTATGATTTTTATAAATTAAACGAAAATCATAATTGTATTTTACAAATGGGAGGGTCTGATCAATGGGGAAATATCATATGTGGTATCGACCTCATTAGAAGACTATCTGGGAAAGAGACATATGGGCTTACAACTTCTTTATTAACTACTTCATCTGGTCAAAAAATGGGAAAAACTGAAGATGGAGCTATTTGGTTAAACTTTGTTTCTGATTTAGATTCTTATTCTACTCATCCAAGGGATTTCTGGAACTATTGGAGGGACAAGACAGAAAATGAAGATGTAGGAAAATTTTTAAGACTTTTTACTGATTTGAGTTTAGAAGAAATTTCAGAAATAGAAGAATTAAAGAATGAAGAAATTGAAAAAGGAAAAGAATTGTTGGCCACAAAAGTTACTGAGCTAGTGCACGGTAAAAATGCAGACTGGACAAGCAAAAAAAGTATATCCTTTAAGAAAAGAGAATTTGAAAAGGGTTATGGCTTATTGAATCTTCTTTCAAATAAAAAGGTAAATCTTGCTAAATCAAATAGCGAAGCTCGTAGGTTCGTTAAATCTAAGGCAATAAAGCTAAATAATAATCTAATAACAGATGAAAAATACCTAGTTGAAATTGATAATTTTACTAACGATGACGAATTGCAAATATCATTAGGGAAAAAAATAACCATAATTATTAAGTTAGATTAATCGAAAATTCTTTGAAAAAAGCCTGGTGTTAAAACTGACAAAGGATTGGTTTCTATTTTTATATCTCTATTATCTTCATCGCTATGAATTCTAAATTTTACTCCTATTAACCCTTCACCCTCTTTACTTCCTGAAAATAATTCTCCTAAAATCGGGACATTAGAGGGTAAATTATTTATCCAAGATATTGGAACGATTGTTCCATTAAAAGCTATATTTCTTTTACCAAAAGCATATCTTCCGCTTAAGGATAATCCAAGCGTATTTCCCACTACAGGAAGATTACTTTCTGGCTTCATAATTGCCTCATTAAATATAACACCATCATATGAAAGATCTAAATCAATTAAAGAGCTTTTGAATGTTATATCTCTACCTCCATCTCCAATATTACTCAAACCAGGTAAAGAAAGGTCTAGAATTTGTGCAAAAATTGGTAATTCTAGAATCTTTAGATCGTTTGTCTTTAATAAGCCTGAGAATACCCCTTCTTTATTTTTATGATTATGTAGGATTAACTCTACTGAATTGCCAATAACACTATCACTCGAATCTCTATTATAAATTGTCACTTCATCAGAAAGTAGTTTGATATTCGTTTCAGTTTCACTAAATTTGATAACTTTTTTTAATGGAAAATTAAACTCAAGATCAAGATTGCTATCCCCAGATAAATTATCACGACCTAGATTAACTATTTTTGATATTTTCTCATGCTGGCTAAGTAAAGAAAAGAAATCTCCCGTATTTGCCCTAGCAAAGATCTTGACTTGACCGGGCCCATGTCTCATCTTAATATCAAAAGCATTAAATTCTCCATCATTTATATCAATTCTTGACTTATCAGAGAGCTCAATAATTCCTTGATTTAGAACGATTCTAAAAGATTCATAATTTAAATGACCAGTTCCAATTGTGCTTATAATTGGAGGAAGATTCTTTAAATAATATGTATCAATATCCTTGAAAAAGAAATTAAGATTAACTTCAGGTTTTTTATATAAATAACCTTTTTTAGTAAATGTTATATTTGAATTAAATTCTAATTTGGTAATTAACCCATTATATAAGGACCTAACCGTCCATTCTTTAGCCCCTTTTCCTAAATTTTTTGGCCATAAGTCCTTTATCATGTATAGGGGTAAATCTTTTGATTCTCCAGATATAAGAATATGATAATTATTATCATTTTTTTTTAAATTACCTGAAAAAGAAAAATGTTTAATTTGAAAGTCTTCTTTATTACTATTGCCATCTGTATTTATTTTAAATTCTATAAATTTTTTACTATAATCACTAAATCTTAAATTAATATTTACTTCGTTTTTAAGGTTTAATTCCCATTTAATATTTTCATAATTCCAAAATTTATTAATTGAATTAATTTTTATGATGTTATTAGCATTATCAATTTTAAAATAAAGCGATGTAATTTTAGAATTCTCATATATTGAAGAATTACTATTGATATACCAATTAAAAACTGGGATCACTGGCCTTAAATTCAATGATCCGAATTGACTAACAAATAATAGAAATATTGTGCTAAAAACTAGCAGACCAAATACATATGATAATAAAGAAAATATTTTTTTTAGTAAATCTTTCATAGATTGCTATTTATAAGGAAAAAAAATGAAAACAAAATGCAAAATTGGTAATAAATTACCAGCTTTTTCTTTTTCCCTTTCAAATGATAAGATTATCAAAACTAAAGATTTGTTGGGAAAAAAACATATTCTATATTTTTATCCTAAAGATAATACTCCTGGTTGTACAACTGAAGCAAAAGATTTTAGTGCTAAAATAAAAGAATTTAATAAACTAAAAACAGAAATTATAGGGATATCAAAAGACAGTATAAAAACACATAAGAACTTTATAAAGAAACAAGATTTAAAGATCTTATTGGCTTCAGATGAAGAAGGAAAAACTCTTGAAAAATTTGGTGTTTGGGTTGAAAAAAATATGTATGGAAGAAAATATATGGGGATTCAGAGATCGACATTTCTTATTGATGAAAAACTGAAAATTATTTTCATATGGGAAAAGGTTAAAGTTAAAGGACATGTCGATGAAGTTCTAGAAAAAATACGGGAACTTAACTAATCCTTTTTGAAAGAGATGTAGCCAAAAATTTATCTATTTTACCATCAAGGACAGCTTGTGGATTTCCTTCCTCGACATCAGTTCTAAGATCTTTTACCAATTGATATGGCTGAAGAACATAGGATCTAATTTGGTGCCCCCAACCAATTTCTGACTTGCTTTCCAAAGCCTCTTGTTCTTTTTCTTCCTTTTTCTGTAATTCCATTTCATACAAGCGAGCTCTTAGCATAGCATAGGCTGTACTTTTATTCTTATGCTGTGACCTTTGTGACTGACACTGAACAACAATATTTGTAGGTAGATGAGTTATTCTAACAGCACTATCAGTTGTGTTAACATGCTGACCTCCTGCTCCAGAAGATCTATAAGTATCTACTCGACAATCAGATTCTTTTAGATTTACTTCAATATCGTCATCTATCTCAGGATATATCCAAACACTAGCAAAGCTTGTGTGTCTTCTCTTTTGAGAGTCAAACGGGGAAATCCTGACTAAACGGTGTATACCCGATTCTGTTTTTAACCAACCATAGGCATTTTTTCCTATTATTTTAAGCGTAGAACTCTTTATTCCAGCTTCCTCTCCTAATGTTTGTTCAATTAATTCAATTTTGTAACCCTTACTTTCCGACCATTTGCTATACATTCTTAAAAGCATCTGAGCCCAATCTTGGCTTTCAGTGCCCCCTGCTCCTGGATGAAATTCTATAAATGCTGAATTAGAATCGGCTTCACCTGACAACATTGCCTCAGTTGTTGAAATTTGTGTTTTTTCAGATAATTCAATCAAAGATGATAATATATCTTCATCAAAATTATCTGTTTCTTCATTATCTTCATTGTATAAATCAATTAGCTCCAAGATTTCTTCCAAGCTATTACTTAAATCTGAGTAATTATTAATTGAATTTTCCAATTGAGAGCGTTCTTGCATTATGGATTGAGCTTCTTTTTTATTTTCCCAAATATCTCCTTTTTCAAGATTTTGATTTAAATGATTTAACCTTTCTAATGAAGTGTCCCAGTCAAAGATACCCCCTTAATAAATTTAAATTTTCTTTTATGTTATCAATATATTTTAAGAAATCACTTCGCATAGAATTGTAATATTAGAAATAACTATTAATAGCGTCAACAAATTGATAAGAAATACTGGATAACCAATTAAGGCTTCTAAGATTCTTTCTGTCATAGTCATTTGTTACAAAACCTAATTCTACTAGAACGCTAGGAAAATCTGTAGATTTAAGAACAGCAAAACCTGCATATCTATTTGGATTCTTCAATAATGCAGATTTTTTTTCGACCCTGTCTATTAGTATACCAGCAAATACATAAGAATCATCTTGCGCTTGTGATAGCTTTGTTTTGAAATCATAGAAATCTCTAGGATTAAGTGCATTTTTCAAATAATTACTCTGATATTTAATTTTCGATTCTGTATAGCTATTTTCAATAGCAGCAAGCTTTTCTGCCTCTTTATCAATGCCTTTATTTGATAAAGTATAAACAGAAAATCCTTTTGTACTTTTAGCGCTAGAAGCATCAGCATGAATAGATATAAACAAATCTGCATTTTTACTCTTTGCAAAATCAACTCGATCTTTCAAAGATACAAAACGATCGTCTTCTCTTGTTAAATACACTCGATAATTTTTATTTCTTGAAAGATTCTTTTTTAAAATTCTAGAAAACCTTAAGACTATATCTTTTTCTGAAACTTCCCTTGGATATGATGTACCGGGATCCTTTCCTCCATGACCAGGATCTAATATAATAGTTTTTCTTATTGAATAATTACGTCTATTGCTTGTCTTCCTTAATTCACTATCTGAGATTTTATCTTCCGAAATTATTTCAAAACTAAGTTTCCTTTTTGATCCAGAGCTTTGTTTAATAGTTCTTCTATTTTGAATATTTCCCGAATCATTTAAATCAAAAACTATTCTTGAAATTTCAGAACTATGTTTTGCGAACCTTACACCCTTCACAATACCTACTGGATTAGGAAAAGAAAAACTATCATCAAAGGTAACATTTTGTAAATCCACAACAATTCTAGGAGGAGATTTTAAGGGTCGAATTTCATATTTAAATTCATTATCGACATCTATTACAATTCTTATACCATTGTCACTATTTGAAAATCGAATTTTTGAGACTAAATTTTTATCTTCAGAAAATGCTGCTTCTGTGTCAAAAATGACACAAAAATAAAAAATTATATAAAATATTTTCTTAAAAACCCACATTTTCTGCGACTATTTCAATAGAAGCTTGTAAAAGCTCTCTTATTTAATATAAAGGAGTCGCATTAATGATTAAATATTTATTTAATTTATTAATAATTAAGAATTTAAGATTTGGGATTATAAAAAAACATATCCCTATATAAAAGAACGAGCCATGGGTTATTCAATTATTTTAAAAGAAAAAAATATTCTAATCACTTTTTTAAGTGATTTTAATCTAATGGCATTTGGAGACAATTTAAATGACAAACGAAATTTTAATAGATGCGGTCCATCAAGAAGAAACAAGGGTTGCAATTACAAAAAACAACAGATTAGAAGATTATGATTACGAATTTGAAAACAAGAAGCCTATCAGGGGCAATATATATCTAGCAAAAGTAATTAGAGTTGAACCATCTCTTCAAGCTGCTTTCCTTGACTACGGCGGCAACAAAAACGCTTTCTTGCCATTCTCTGAAATTAATGCTGATTATTATCAAATACCTGCAGCTGATAAAGAAAAGCTAAAGAAATCAAATAATAATTTAGATAAAGATGAAGAAATTTTAACAAATGAAGATGATAAATCTTCTGATCAACCTGATGATGTTGGTGGAGATGAACTTGAGGAAATTGAATCAGATAGAAAAAAAAATGAAACAATAAAATATAAGATTCAAGAAGTAATAAAGAAAAATCAAATTATTCTAATTCAAATATCTAAAGAAGAAAGAGGGAATAAAGGAGCTGCTGCAACAACATATATTTCAATACCTGGAAGGTATTGTGTTTTAATGCCCAATACATTAAGGGGCGGAGGAATCAGTAGGAGAATTAATAACCCAAAAGAAAGAAAGAAAATAAAAACAATTTTAGACAAATTAAATGTGTCTGATGAAATGGGTCTAATAATTAGAACCGCAGGAAGCAAAACTACAGCAGGAGAAATTAGAAAAGATTATAATTTTTTAATTAAATCATGGAACAAAATTAGAGAGGATACTCTTTCTGCAAATGCCCCATCATTAATTTATGAGAACGGTAGTGTTATCCATAGAACTTTAAGGGATATGTATACTAAAGACATTGATAAGATATATATACAAGGAGATGAAAAATATAAACTAGCAAAAAATTTAATAAAAATGATGATACCTAGCCATGCTAAGAAGGTGCAAAAATGGAAAGAATCTAAACCTATTTTTCAAAAAGATAATATTCAAGATCAATTAAATTCAATTTATTCAGAAAATGTACCGTTAAAATCTGGTGGCTCATTAGTTATAGACCAAACAGAGGCGTTAGTTGCAATAGATGTTAACTCTGGAACATCAAAGAAAGATTACAATATTGAAGATACAGCCTTAAGAACAAACCTTGAAGCTTCTGAAGAAATTGCTAGGCAACTAAAACTGAGAGACCTTGCTGGTTTAGTTGTAATTGACTTTATTGATATGGAAAAATTTGCAAATAGGAGAACAATTGAAAAAAAATTAAAGGAATCTCTAAAATTAGACAGATCTCGTATCCAGGTTGGTAGAATAAGTTCTTTTGGGCTGTTAGAAATGTCAAGACAAAGGATAAGATCAAGCATTCAAGAAAATATATCTGAAATTTGCCCTCATTGCGATGGCAAGGGATCTCTTAGAACCGCTGAATCAATATCCTTAGAAATATTTAGAGAAATTAGTGAAGCCTCAAACGATAAAAGGGTTAAAAAAATTGATGCTGAAATATCAATAGAAGTGTTAAATTTTATTACAAATAACAAGAGAAACGATCTAACGAAATTAGAAAATGAAACAAGTGTTTCATTTAAATTAATTGGTAATAATAATTTTAGAGGAAAAGAAAGTAAAATTACTAGCTATGATATTAATTCTAACATTCTTGGAAAAAATAAAGATACAAAAGAGAAAAATACTCAAAATAAGAAAACAAAAGAAAATTCTAAGAAAAAAAGACCTTTAAATAAAAAAGAGTCACAAAAAAACCAAAAAAATACTCAAAATAAGAAAACCAAAGATAAAAAAGAAAGAAAAATCAAAGAAACAAAAGAGAATGATAAAAATCCAAGAAAAGAAACATCAAAAAAAGATAAAATTGAAGCTCCAAAAAATGAAAATTATATTGGAGCGCCAATAGAAGATAAAAAAGAAATTAAGGACAAAAAAACCGGTTGGTGGAATAAATAAAAACTCTTATGATAAGAAAAAAAAATATATCAAAATTTATAATATCTATATCATTATTTGTTTTTCTAAGTTTATATAATTCTATATACCTTCAGGCTGGTGGTATAGCCAGAGATGCTGAAACAGAAGAATTTTTAGAAGAAATAACAACCCCTATAGTTAATGCTGCTAATTTGAGATCCTCTTCAGTAGATATTTATTTGTTCAATGACAATGCTGTAAATGCCTTTGTAACATGCGGTCAAAAAATCTTTGTTAATACTGGTTTGATTATGGAATTTGAGGACCCTTCAATGCTTAGAGGTGTTCTAGCGCATGAAACAGGACATATTGCTGGAGCGCATTTAGCAAGATCTGATATTGCATTAAAAAAAGCTCAAGCGCCTATGATAGTTGGCTTATTGTTGGGCATTGGGGCAGCTGTAGCAGGTGGTGATAGCGATGCAGTGCAAGGAATATTATTGGGGAGTCAACAGATTGCACAAGGAATGGTAGCTAAATATTCAAGAGGCCAAGAGGCTGCAGCAGATCAGGCGGCTTTTCAATATCTAGAAAAACTAGGATTATCATCAAAAGGTATGATCGAAGTTCTATATAATTTTGCTGATCAGGAAGCTTTGAGTAGTAAAAATCAAAGTTCTAGAGTAAGAAGCCATCCAATATCCAGACAAAGAATCAGAGCTTTAGAAAATCAAGCTATAAATTCTAGTTTCTATAATCAAAATGATAGTGAAGAATTATTATATAGATACAATATGATCAGGGCAAAATTAGAAGGATTCCTTAAAAGACCTGATGATATAATTAGAAAATTTCAAAATGATGAATCTGATTTTGGAATATATGCATCTGCAATTGCCCTTTATAAAAAAGCTCTTACAGAAGAGGCTGTTAAAAAAATTAATATTTTAATCAATAAATACCCTCAAAACCCTTGGTTTTATGAATTAAAAGGTCAGGTTTATTATGAATCAGGCAAAATAATGAATTCAATAGAGCCATATGAAAAAGCTTTAATTTACTCAAAGGAACATCCTTTAATAAGTGTAGCGTTAGCATCAGCCTATTTAGCGCTTAATGAAAGAGAATACGATATCAAAGCTCATGATTTATTAAATGAAGTAATAAAAATCGACAAAAAAAATTCTTATGCATGGTTCCAAATAGCTATTGCTGAAGCAAGATTAGGCAATATAGGTAAAGCTGATTTATACTCCGCAGAAAGATACTTCATTCTCGGAGATGTTCAAATGGCTTCATTCCATGCAAAAAGATCGAAAAAATTTCTAAAGGATTCTGGCCCTTTATTAATGAGAGCGGATGATATTATTTTAGATTCAGAAAATAAAAAGAAATGGAAAAGAAGATGTCCAGTTTAAAAAATATTTTTATAAAGTCCTTAGCAATAATTCTTCTTATTTTAGTAGGATATAATATAAATTCTTTACTCCAGCCAAAAATTTCAAATGATGAAGTTTATACTTTCCTTGAAAACAATCCTGAAAAAATAGAAAAATTTATAGAAAAAGCAGAATTAATTCTAGAAACCAATAATAAACAAATCACCAATAAGCTAATAAACCAACTTAGATCATCTTTAGAAAATTCTGAATTTTTTATTGGAAATCCAAAAGGAAAAAAAATTGTTATTGAATTTTTTGATTACAATTGCGGTTATTGTAAAAGAATTTTCTCTGATCTTATGGATTTAATATCAGAAGATGATAATTTGAAAATAGTTCTAGTAGAGCTTCCGGTTTTAGGTGATAGTTCTATAATTGCATCAAAAGCAGCTCTTGCTTCTCATTCACAAGGAAAATACTTTCTAATGCATCAAAAATTAATAGCTCATCAGGGAAAAATAGATATGAATGTGATAAAATCTTATGCATCGGAGCTAGAATTAGATATAGATCTATTAATCAATGATATTAATAGAATAGATACTAAACCTATTGAGGAGAATTATATTATAGCTAATAAATTAGGAATAAATGGAACGCCAACATTTTTAATAGGAAATGAGATTATCCCTGGTGCTATAGATAAATCTAGTTTTAAGAATCTTTTATTAACCACATATAATTAATAAATCTCCCATATCAAAAGTTGACGCTATATAATTCAAAAGGTTAGATAACCTTATGATTCGTGAAAAATAAGAAATATGAAAGAAAAAAAATTAATATATATTTTAAATGGACCTAATTTAAATCTCCTTGGTGAAAGAGAGCCTGAAATTTATGGAGCAATATCTTTAAAAGATATTGAATCCAGTCTTATAGAAATTGCCAATGAAAATGATACTGAAATCTCTATTCATCAAAGCAATCATGAAGGTGAATTAATTGACCTTGTTCACGAAGCCTCCAAAAAAGCAGATGGTATAATTATTAATCCTGCAGGTTATACTCATACTTCCATTGCACTTTATGATGCGCTTCTAGCATCTGAAGTCCCAATTATGGAGGTGCATATTTCAAATATATACAAAAGGGAAGAATTTCGTCATAATTCGTATGTATCAAAGTCAGCAGAGGGTGTAATAAGTGGCTTAGGTATTGATGGATATAAATTTGCACTTCAATTTATATTAAATAAATTAAAGTAATTGGAGAAATATTTTGGTTAAAAACAATCAAATTATTAGTGATGATGAAAGAAAGGCTATAAAAGAACTTTCAGAATTAATAGATGAATTAAATGTAACAGAAATTGAAATACAAAATGAAAAAGTAGGAAAAGTTAGAGTTTCTAAAAATAAAACTATACCTAATTACTCAAATAATACTCCTACAATAAAAACTTCAGCTCCTAAAGATAAAGAAGAAAATTTAGTAATAGAAGATACAATAAAATCTCCTATGGTAGGAACAGTCTACCTACAACCTGAACCAGGATCAGATTCTTTCGTTAAAGTTGGAGACAAAGTAAAAAAAGGACAAACATTATTAATAATTGAAGCTATGAAAACTATGAATGATATAATTGCCGAAAAAGATGGTACAGTTAAAGATATTTTAGTTAAAAATGAACAACCCGTTCAATTTGATGATCCTTTAATGATTATAGAGTAAATGTTCAATAAAATATTAATTGCGAATAGAGGCGAAATAGCTATTAGAATTCTAAGGGCCTGTAAAGAATTGGGAATTGAAACCGTAGCTGTTTATTCTTCTGCAGATGAAGATGCTATGCATGTTAAACTTGCAGATGAAAGTGTATGTATAGGACCACCACCTCCTTTAAATTCTTACCTAAATATCCCATCAATTATATCAGCTTGCGAAATTTCTGGTGCAGATGCCGTACATCCTGGATATGGTTTTTTATCTGAAAATTATGGTTTTGCAGAAAAACTTGAAGCTCATGATATTAAATTCATTGGTCCTCGATCACAACACATAAAAATGATGGGTGATAAAATCTTGGCTAAAGAATCTGCAAAAAATTTAGGTCTCCCCATTATTCCTGGATCTTCTGGAGAAGTTCAAAATATTAAAAAAGCTAAAGAAATTGCTGATAATTTGGGATATCCAATCATTATCAAAGCTTCAGCAGGAGGTGGAGGAAGAGGCATGGTTAAAGTAAACAAAGAAGAAAAATTAGCAGAATCATTAAAAAAAGCTTCTTCAGAAGCTGAAAAGACTTTTAATGATAAGAGAGTTTACATAGAAAAATATTTAAAAAATCCAAAACATATCGAGATACAAATAATTGGCGATGAATATAATAATATGATTCATTTAGGTGAAAGAGATTGTTCAATTCAGAGACGTAATCAAAAACTTATAGAGGAAACCCCTTCAAAAATGATTGATGATGAAATAAGAAGTGAAATTTGTAATTTAACTATTAATTCATTAAAATCAATGGGTTATTTCAATGCTGGCACAGTTGAATATTTGTATGAAGAAGGTAATTTCTATTTTATGGAAATGAATACTAGGCTACAAGTAGAACACCCAATCTCAGAAGAAATTTATAATTTTGACTTAGTTAAAGAACAAATTCTAGTTGCCGCAAAATATAAACTTTCAACCGATCAAGATTCTCTAAAAAGTTTTGGTCATTCAATTGAATGTAGGATAAACGCTGAAGACCCAGATACTTTTTTACCGTCACCAGGAAAAATAACTAATTTTTATACTCCAAGTGGGCCCGGTGTAAGAACAGATTCAAATTGTTATTCAGGATTAGAAATTTCTCCTTATTACGATAGTCTAATAGCAAAACTAATAGTACATGATAAAGATAGAAAATCCTGTATAAAAAGGCTTAAAAGAGCCTTAGATGAATTTATAATTGATGGTATCAAAACAACTATACCCTTCTTTCAAGAAGTAATTGGTCAAGAAGATTTCTTAGAAGGAAGTTATGATATTAATTGGTTAGAAAATTATAAATCTAAAAAAATTAATTAATTTTCTTCAACAGAAAAAAGAGTTTGTCCAACTAGCCCTATTAAATCTATAGATCCTTGAGTGAATAGTATCTGTCCATTTTCTTCGATAAATATTTCACTTCCTCCAGGTTCAATAGATACATAGCTATTGCCTAACAGGCCATCGCTTGTAATTTTTGCAGAACTATCATCTGGAATCTTTATTGAATTTTCAATTAAAAGATTTAATTCAGCTTCATATGTTGTCTGTTTTAATAAACTGTTAGCAACAGTACCAATTTTAATTCCAGATAATCTAACATCTGAACCATTCTGAATACCATCAATACGATTAAAAACTGCAGTAACTTTATAGCTTCCATTTGTATTATTATCAGTTACAGAAAAACTATAAAAAAGAAAAACAGCAGCCAAAATAATAACTATTGCACCTATAAATGTTTCAAAGGCATTTGACTTCATTCTATTTACTCAGGATTCCAGGGTTCATAATTCTTTTTTAATATTTTGGGCTCTTTATTTTTTGATAAATCTGGACTATAAGCCTCTTCAGTTCCAGTTGTATTTTCCTTATGCATTTTATACCAATTTAGGTTTTTGTCACTTTCATTCGGTATTTCATCTGTTCTGTAATGAAGCCAATCATGCCATAAAGCGGGTACTTTAGATGCATCCATTAAGCCATTATAAATTATCCATCTTTTTTTATTATTTTTTCTATGCACATAAAATTTATTACCTTTTTCATCTATACCTACTTTTTTTCCTTTTAAGAAAGTATAAATTCTTGTTCCTAAAGTTTGATTATTCCACCAGGTAAAGGTTTCAAGAAATAAAGATTTTAAGCCCATATTCTAGTCTTTCTTCTCTAAAATTTTAATTCCTAATTCTTTAGCTTGTTCACTGGATATTTCTGAAGGCGCATTCATCATTAAATCTTGAGCCTGTTGATTCATCGGGAAAGCTATTACTTCTCGTAAGTTATCAACTCCAGCAAGCAACATTACAATTCTATCAATTCCTGGAGCAATTCCACCATGTGGTGGTGCTCCATACCCAAATGCCTCAAACATAGCTCCAAATCGGCTTTTTATTTCTTTGGTATCATATCCTGCTATTTGGAATGCTTTTATAAGGACATCCTGTCTATGATTTCTTATGGCACCTGAAGAAAGCTCAACACCATTACAGACAATATCATATTGATAAGCATTTATTTCCAAAGGATCATCATTTTCAAGGGCCTCTAAACCTCCTTGAGGCATCGAGAAAGGATTATGTGAGAAATCTATTTTTTTCTCGTCTTGGTTATATTCAAACATAGGAAAATCAACTATCCAACAAAATTCAAAGCAATCTTTTTTAATTAACTTTAATTCATTACCAATTTTCACTCTTGCTTTAGATATAAAATCTAAAAAATCTTCTGGAATGCCACATACAAAGAAAACTGAGTCACCATCATCAAGCTTTAATTCCTCTCTAATTATTGCTGTCTTTTCTTCGCCAAGATTCTTTGCTATAGGTCCAGACCCTTTTCCATCTTTAAAAAATATATAACCTAAGCCAGGCTGACCCTCATCAATAGCCCACTTATTCATTTTATCGCAAAAGGCTCTTGATCCACCAGTTTTAGAAGGAATTGCCCAGACTTTAGTATTATTATCTTTAGCAATCTGATTGGAAAAAATCTTAAATCCAGAATCAACAAATATTTCAGTAATATCTTTTAGCTCTATTGGAACTCTAAGGTCAGGTTTATCGGTTCCATAATTTTGTATAGAATCGGCAAATTTAATTCTAGGAAAAGATTTATTAACCTCCATATTTTTAGAAAATTTTTCAAAAATATCCCTTAAAATTGGCTCAACGGTGTTAAAAATATCTTCTTGATTTACAAAACTCATCTCAATATCTAATTGGTAAAATTCTCCTGGCGATCTATCTGCTCTCGCGTCTTCATCTCTAAAACATGGGGCTATTTGAAAATAACGATCAAAACCAGAAGTCATTAAAAGTTGTTTAAATTGCTGAGGGGCTTGAGGAAGTGCATAAAATTTTCCTTGATGAACTCTTGATGGAACTAAATAATCTCTCGCTCCCTCAGGACTTGAAGCTGTCATAATAGGAGTTTGGATTTCAAGAAAATCATTCTCTATCATTTTTTCTCTAATAAAATTAATGATTTTTGATCTTAAAATAATATTTTTATGTAATGTTTCTCGTCTTAAATCCAAAAATCTATATTTGAGTCTCAATTCCTCAGGATAATCTGGTTCACCGAAAACTGGTAGTGGCAGATCATCAGATGCGCCGAGAACTTCTAAACTATCTACATAGACTTCAATCTCTCCTGTAGGCAAACCTTTATTAAAAGTATCATCTGATCTTTTTACTACTTTTCCATTAATTGTTATTACTGATTCGTTTCTAACATTTTCTGCATCTGAAAATGCATCACTATCTGGATCAAAGACGAGTTGAGTTAGCCCAAAATGATCTCTTAAATCAATGAATAGTAAACCACCATGATCTCTTTTTCTATGAACCCAGCCTGATAATTTAATTGTATTATCTATATTATCTGCTCTTAACTCGTTACAATTATGTGTTCTATATTGGTGCATTTAAATATTCTCTTTTTATTTTCGCAATAGGTCAATTTAATACATATTTGTCAAGGACAAGAAATGTTTTATTCTGTATAAGTCATTAATGCATTATGTAAAAGAATCAAAGCAATTAAAAAAATTATGTACACAATTTAATAATGCAAAGCATTTAACCATTGATACTGAATTCATTAGGGAAAAAACATATTGGCCAAAACTTTGCCTTATTCAAATTTATGATGGAAAAGAGAAAGTAATAATTGATCCCTTAGAAAAGAATCTCGATCTCGATCCTTTCTTTAAAATACTAAATGATAAAAAAATAATTAAAATTTTTCACGCTGGAAGGCAAGACATAGAAATTTTTTATAATCTAACAAAAAAAATACCTAAAAATATATTTGATACACAAATTGCTGCAATGGTATGCGGTTTCGGGGATTCTATCGGTTATGACACATTAGTATCACAAATATTAAAGAAAAAGATCGACAAAACATCTAGATTCACTAATTGGTCAAATAGGCCATTAAGTAAAAAACAAATAAATTATGCGGTATCAGATGTAACTTATCTTTTTGATATTTACCCAATAATTCGCGATCAAATTGTTAAAAATAATAGAGAAAATTGGCTTAAAGAAGAATTAACAATACTAACATCAAAATCAACTTATGATTTAAATCCGGATGATTCTTGGAAGAGACTAAAAATTAAAAGTTTAAATAAAAATTCAGTTGGAATTCTTGTTCAGCTATCGAAATGGAGAGAAAAGAAAGCTCAAGAAAGAAATCTTCCCAGAGGTAATATAATTAGAGATGAAGTAATTTATGAGGTTTGCTCATCACAACCAAAAAACGAGGGTGATTTTAATAATTTAAGATCCTTTAATAGAAAAGGGTCATTAAAAAAAGAATATATAAATGAAATATTGCAAGCAGTAAAAGATGGAAAATCAATGAATCAGTCTGATTTACCCATAATTAAACCTCAAAAGAGATTACCGACAGGAATTTCATCAAAGATTTCTATTTTAAAGATACTTCTTGATACCGTTTCAGAGCAATATGGCGTAGCACAGAAGTTAATTGCAAATAGAAATGACCTTCAGGAATTAATTTTAGATGATAAGGCTAATGTAAAAACCTTAAAAGGTTGGAGATATGAAATTTTTGGAAAAAAAGCTCTTGATTTTAAAAATGGTAAAATAGCAATAAAAATGAAAGATGATAAAGTTTTACTAGAAGATTGCGGTTAATAAGCTAACCTAAATATTCACTAATTAGTTTAATTGATATTCTTTTTCCTTTTTCAAGGGAGAAGTTATCAATCAGATCTAAAAATTTATTTATCCCCTCATAAGATCTATCTAACCTTTTCATTAAATAACTGACTATTTTTGGGTTAGCAGTTATTTGTCTATCATTAAATATCTTTACAATTATATATTCCATTAATTTATCATCTGGTTCTTTAATTTTCGCTTCAAAAATTGCATCGAGTCTTGATCGTAAATCCTTAAGATCAATATCTATTGAAGCAATAGGCGTTCTAGAGGTTAATAGTAATTTTTTTTTATTTTGCCTAACAATATTAATTATATGAAAAAGATTCTCTTCTGAGCTATCAAATTTAACAGTATCTATATTCTCAATAATTATAAGATCGTTAGAATTTATTTTATTCAATAAATTATCTTGAATTTTATCGACCAATAAACATCTTTTATCTGACATTAGATCTAATAGTATTTTACACAAATGAGATTTACCTGAATATGGAGGTCCCGAAATAATACCGATGACTTCTTTGTCTTTATATATTCTCAAAATTAAATCGAAAGCCAAATTATTAGAATTGGTAATAATATAGTCTTGAATCCCAAGTAATCTTAGATTTGGCATTTCAAAATAAAGTTGCTCAGATTTTTCCATATTAATTAATCACTTATTCATTATTAATGACATTCATATTTAAAAGCCAAATTCTTAAATAGGAAAGCCATGATACAATAGTTGTAAAAGCGATTAAATAAGTGGTTACTATAAATGCTATATTTTGGAAATTTATTAAATAATTAGTATTTAAAACCGTCGCAAAAGTTAATGTAATATAAAATATTTGAAGAAAAGTATTTATTTTGCTTACAATTAACGGTTCAATTTTTAAATTAGTATCGAGCATCCAGGAAATAATTACTGCTCCCAAAATTGCTATGTCTCTTGAAACTATTATTATTATAAGCCAAATAGGTACATAACCATTATAGCCAAGAAGGACAATAGAAGAAACTATAAGAAATTTATCTGCAATAGGATCTAAGTAACTTCCTAATAAAGTTTTTTGATTCAGTTTTTTAGCTATAAAACCGTCAAGTCCATCTGAAATTCCACTTATTACAAAAAATAAAAAACCTAAAAAATAACTTTCTGAAAGAATTAACCAGACAATGTAAGGTGTTAATAAAAGTCTGAAGATTGTTATCATATTAGGAAGATTCATTGTATAATCCATGGAATTTATATCAATTATATGGTGAACTTTTTAAATAAATTTTTCAATGATTAAATCACTTTAAAATAAAGGAAATCATTTTGAATAAAAAACCACACTCTCAAACTTACTCTTCTTCTGGCGTTAATATAGATAAAGCAAATGAACTTGTTGAAGAAATAAAGCCAATAATCAAAAGGACTAAAAGATTAGGTGCAAATATAGATATTGGGGGTTTCGGAGGATTATTTGATATTAATGCCTTAGGTTATCAAGATCCTTTGTTGGTATCCGCTACTGATGGAGTCGGTACAAAATTATTATTGGCAATTGAAAGTAAAAAGTTTGATACCATCGGTATTGATCTTGTTGCAATGTGTGCAAATGATTTGGTTGTTCAAGGCGCTGAACCCCTTTTCTTTTTAGATTATTTTGCGACCGGCTCACTTTCTAAAGATGTCGCTAAAAAAGTAATAACTAGCATAACTGAAGGATGTGTCCAATCTAATTGTGCATTAATTGGAGGTGAAACAGCAGAAATGCCTGGTTTTTATGAAGAAAATCATTTTGACCTTGCAGGTTTTTGCGTTGGGATGGTTGAACGAAAGAATTTACTTCCCAAAAAAGTATCTATTGATGATGCTATAATTGGTATTAAATCAAATGGCCTACATTCGAATGGCTTTTCTTTGGTAAGAAAAATAATTAATGAAGCAAATATTAATCTTTCTTCCAAAACACCTTTTAGCAATTTAACATTTATAGATGAGTTATTAAAACCTACAAAAATATATGTAAATTCTTTACTAAATATTCTGAAAAATAATAATGGTGTAAAAGCTCTAGCCCATATTACAGGAGGAGGAATTACTGAAAACTTACCTAGAGTATTTAATTCAGTCGATCTTCAAGCTGAAATTATTGTAAAAAAATGGGAAAGACCTAGGCTTTTTAAATGGTTGCAAGAAATAGGGAATATTGATGAAGATGAAATGTTGAAGACTTTCAATTGTGGAATAGGAATGGCTTTAATTGTTGATCCCTCAGAAACAGATAAAATTATTCATCAGTTAACTTCACAAGGAGATGAATCAATTTTAATTGGAAAAATTGTTAGTTCATCGAACAAAGATAATAGAGTAATTTATAAGTGATATGAGAGTAGCCATTTTAATATCTGGTAGAGGATCAAATATGGAAAGGTTAATTGATTCATGCAAGAAAGATATTAATTCAGCAACAATTGAACTTGTATTTTCAAATAATCCAGATGCTAGAGGAATTAATTATGCAAAAGAAAATAATATTCCAACCAACTCAATAGACCATAGGCTATTTGATAAAAGAGAAGATTTTGACGAAGAATTAGACAAGAAATTAAAAGAATATAACATAGATTTTATATGCAATGCTGGTTTTATGAGAATTTTAAGCAGTTATTTTGTGGATAAATGGTTCAACAAGCAGCTAAATATTCACCCTTCTTTATTACCCGCCTTTAAAGGTTTAGATGTTCATAAAAGAGTTATTGCATCAAAAGTTAAGACATCTGGATGTACAGTTCATCTAGTAAGGTCTGGAGTAGATGAGGGACCTATTATAGGACAACTTTCAACAGACATTTGTTCTGATGACAACGAAAAATCTTTAGCAGAAAAAGTCTTAAGACTTGAACATATTCTTTATCCGGTTTGCCTAAAACTTTTTTCAGAAGAGTTAATAGATATAAAAGGTAATACAATTAAGTATTCAAAAAAGGCAATAGTCGAATTAGATAATATCCAAAATTATAAGGTAAATTAGTATTCAGAGAATATCTCGCTATCTTTAAAAAAAAATTTAATTTCATCTATGGCTGTCTCTGCTGAATCTGACCCATGCACAGAATTTGCCTCAATTGAAAGAGCAAAAGATTTTCTTATTGTTCCTTCTTCGGCCTCCTCTGGATTGGTTGCGCCCATTATTTCTCTATTTCTTGAAATAGCATTTTCTCCCTCTAAAACCTGAACTATTATTGGTTCGGATGTCATATAACTAACTAAATCCTGAAAAAATGGTTTATCAGAATGTATTGAATAAAATTCTTCAGCTTGGATTTTATCTAATTGGATTCTCTTTTGAGCTACTATTTTTAAATCAGCATCCTCGAAAAAGCTTATTATTTTTCCTGTAATATTCCTTTTAGTTGCATCAGGTTTAATTATTGAAAGGGTTCTCTCTACTGACATTTTTACCTCATAAAGTTGTTTTCTTCCCAACCGCCATTTTCATTTCTTTTATAAAAGACTATATCCTTGAAATCTGACTTAATTTCAAGATAATACTTTTTATATTTTTCATTTAAAATGTTATCATTTGCATCGATGATAAAAATCAATCTCTCAAAATTATCTATTTTTTTTGGAATATAGCCATCTATAGAAAACAATATCTTGGCATCATATGGGTTTTCTTCTTTTGTTGTTAAATATATTGGAATATCTATTTCAGTAGATACTTCGTCATCATTTTTTAAATGTGGTAAGAAAGAATCTTGCTTATGCACCCACAAAAAATCATTAATCAAATCGAGTTTTTTGTTATCTTCAAATATTAGAATTGAATTTAAGTTTTTCTTTAGAGTTTTATCTATTAGACTAAAAAGTGTCTTCTCTACTTCTAGTGGAGCAGTCTTATAAAAAATAATTTTAGGCACTTATTTCTCATAAAACTTATTAACAAAAGTATCTAATAGATGAACACCAAAACCACTGGCCCAACTAGTATTTGTACTGCTCTTCGGCATTCCTGTTGCAGTGCCAGCAATATCAATATGGGCCCAAGAATTATCATTTACAAATCTTTGTAGAAATTGTGCGGCTGTAATAGATCCTGCGCCCCCCATTCCAATATTTTTCATGTCGGCAAATTTGGAATTTATAAGTTTATTATATGATTCATTAATAGGAAATCGCCAAACTTGATCCCCGCTTATCTCACCTGCTTTAATTAATTTATTAGATAATTCATCATTGTTGGAAAATAATCCTGAAATCAAGTTGCCTAAAGATATTACCATTGCTCCAGTTAATGTAGCTAAATCAATCATAACATCAGGTTTAAATCTCTTTTGCGTATACCAAAGTGCGTCAGCAAGAACTAGTCTTCCTTCTGCATCAGTATTTTGTATTTCTATTGTTTGACCTGACATAGATTTCACAATATCGCCAGGTTTTTGAGCTTTTCCGTCAGGCATATTTTCTACTAGACCAACAACACCAACCGCATTAACCTTAGACTTTCTTTTTGCAAGAGATAGCATGGTACCAACCACTGCAGCTGATCCACCCATATCTCCAATCATTTCTTCCATTTTATTACTAGGCTTAATAGAAATGCCCCCTGAATCAAAACATACTCCCTTTCCTACAAAACAAACTGGTTTGGCTTTTTTTCTCTTATCACCATCCCAACGCATTATTACTAATTGGCTTTCATGTTGACTGCCTCTGCCGACTCCTAAGAGAGATTCCATTTTTAAAGCCTTCATTTTGGTTTCTCCAAAAACTTCAATTTTAAGACCATATTTCTTTAATTTTGATATTCTCTTAGAATATTCTTTTGGAAACAAAATGTTGCTTGGTTCATTTACTAAATCTCTAGTGAAAAATACTCCCTCGGCTATAGCATTATATCTTGTAAATTCTTTATTCAATTTAGTTGGGTTTGAGGATTGAATAGTGAGTGCAGGAGGAATGGATTTAATTAGATTTTTAGTTTTATACTTATCAAATCTATAAGAACCTAAAATGCAACCATATCCCAATCTTAATAATTCTTCATTTTTTCTTATTTTTTCATCAACTAAAATGTCCACATTTTTTTTTCGTTTTGATTTTGTTAATTGGGTTATTTTTCCTCCAATTTTTTCAAAATCGATTGAGCTTAGTTTTTGTATTTTATTTCCTAAACCATAAATAAATACGCTTTTTACTTTTTTATCTTTAATATTATTAATTTCAATAATCTCATCTTTATTAAAACCAAATCCTTTATTCTCAAGGGCTTTTAAGACATCCAATAAAAGATTATCTCCCAATCCAATTTTCTTAAGGGCATTTTTGTTCGATAAAATTAGGAAGATGATTTCTGACACTTGATCTGAATTAGATATGAATTTAATTTGCATTTAATTCTCCAAAATTACTAACATGATAACCATTTTATAACTTTTTATGTTAACTAGTGTATAATCTAACAGTAATGGCAAGTATAGATAAATATATATTTAAAAAACTTACAATATCACTTTTTGTAGTTTGTATTGCGATGCTCTCTCTTGCCTGGTTAACTCAGGTTCTCGGGATGCTTGATGAGGCGATAATTAGGGGAGCAAGCATTCCTCTTTTTTTAAGCCTCACAGTATCAGTCATGCCGAATATTCTTTCACAAATATTACCCTTGGCCCTCTTTATTTCATCAATTTTCGTTTTAAATACAATGGGAAAAGACAATGAATCAATAATACTTCTATCTTCGGGAATAAGTAATGTAAGAATTATCAAACCTTTTATTTTTTTTAGCTTTATCATTACATTAATATTAGCTATTACATCCTTATTTCTTGCGCCAGCTGGTATGAGATATTCAAAACTAAAAATGCATGAACTCAAACATGACATATCTAGTACAATTTTAAGAGATGGACTATTCTCGATGCCTGCTAAAGGTTTAACCGTTTATGCAAAAGAAAAAGAGTTAGATAATTCAATTACAGGTGTATTGGTTCATGATAATAGAGACCCAAAAAATTCAATAACTTATACGGCTAAAAAAGGTCTTTTCTTTAATGAAGAGAATGAATCAAAGCTAGTATTATTAGATGGAACAATTCAACATAAAAATTCTTTAAAACCATCGTCAGGAATTACAACAGTGAAATTCGAAAAGAATGAATACTTTTTTTCTGAATTTCTACCTGAAAGTGAGAAATTTAATTTAGATTCTAGTCAAAGATTTTTAAATGAACTTTTATTTCCCAAAAAAGGTGATGCTTACGCGGAAAAAAGAATGGCTAACTTAAAAGCCGTTGGTCATCACAAATTAGCCCAATTATTTCATCCACTAATCTTTATAGTTTTCTCATTTTGTTTTCTAATTGGAAAAATACAAAATAAAACAAATCCTACACTTATAAACATTATTGCCATTTCAATAGGCTTTTCTTTTCAAATAATTGATTTTTTCTTATTGGGTTTTGCTCAATCTGGTTCTTTTGGGATCTTCTTATTGTATTTATTGCCTTTTTTATGTCTATTTTCTGTTTTAGCCTTTTTCAAAGAAAATTTTGGAATATTAAAAAAGGCTTAATAATGAAACTAACCAAAACGTTAGCAAGGTATTTTTATAAGAAGTATGTCAGTACCCTCTTTTATACACTTACAATTTCAATTATTTTTGTTTTAATTGTTGATACAGCGGAGCTTGCAAGAAGAATATCTAAAGTAGGAAATGGCGATATTACTCTTGCTTTACAACTCGCTCTTTTAAAATTACCAGAAATGATATTAGAAATTTTTCCTTTTATAATTCTCTTTGGGTCCTTAGCAACCTTTTATATACTTTCAAAAAATTCAGAATTGGTGATTTTTAGAGTAAGTGGCATATCTATATGGCAATTTCTTTCACCAGCTATTATAATTGTTTTACTTATTGGTTTAATATTAATAACAGCCATACAACCATTTATAGCCTTATCATCTGAAAAATTTAAAGAATTAGAAGCTAGAAATATTAGAGGTCAACTTAGTTTAATTACTCTCTCCGAAAATGGACTCTGGTTAAAAGAAGATAATCTTGAAGAAGAAACCTATTATATCATTCATTCACTTGGTATGGACAGAAAAGGAGGAAAATTAGAAGATGTTATTTTCTTTAAACATCATGATGATGGTAATTTAATAAATAGAATTGATGCCGCTTCCGCAACGCTAAAAAACGGAGAATGGTTATTAAATGATACTTGGATAAAAGAAGATGATGATAGTTTTTACCTTAAAGATTTTAAAATTAAAACAAATTTATCATCTGATCAAATTCAAGAAAATTTTTCTCCTCCTGAGACAATATCTCTATGGTCATTGCCAAAATTTATTACTATTGCTGAAAAGGCTGGATTTGCATCCCAACGGCATAAAACTAGACTTTATGGCTTAATTTCATTTCCTTTTTTTCTTGCTTCTATGGTTTTGGCTGCAGCACCTTTCTCGGTTAATTTTCTCAGAACAAATAAAATAAATTTTTTATTGTTTGGAGGATTATTTGTTGGCCTTGCTGTTTATACGCTCTCTAGTGTCGCGTTAGCATTTGGATCGTCTGGATCTATCAATCCGTTGCTTTCTGCATGGGCGGCTCCAATAATCACCATAATGGGATCAATCACAATTTTATTATACACCGAAGAAAGTTAAATTATGAAAAAACTTTACTTAATCATATTTACTATTTCGGTAATCTTTACTGGAATTGAGGCCAAATCAGAAAATTTAAGAAATGAAAATGTTCTTGAAGCCGACAAAATTGAATATATTAATGACAGTGGAAAAATCCTTGCAACTGGATCAGTTCTTATATTAAGGGACGGATATCAACTCCAAGCTGATAAAGTTTCGTTAGACCCATCAACAAATATTATAGAGGCTGAAGGAAATATAAGAATAAATGAAGGAACTGGTGGATTAATAACAGCCTCAAAAATGAAAATTTCTTCTAATTTAAATGATGGAATTATCGAATTACCAAGAATAACTACTAAAGATGGAACAGTTCTCACTTCTGCATATGCTATAAGAAATGGAGGAAAAGCAACAATTCTTCGAAAAGGTATTTTTAGCCCTTGTAATAATTGTGAATCAAATAAAAAAAGAGTTTCTTGGCAAATTCGTGCAAATAGAATAATTCATGATGAAATTAATGGAAATATTATTTATGAAGGAGCAAGATTTGAGTTATTCGGGATACCTATTTTTTATGTACCAATAGCAGGTCACCCTAGTCCAGAAGTAAAAAGAAGATCAGGTTTTTTAGCACCTTCACTAGTTAGCTCTGGCGACCTAGGCTTGGTTTTAAAAACACCATATTTTATTAATCTAAGACAAGATTACGATTTAACTATAACCCCATGGATTGTTACCAAAGGTGCATTTATTTTTGAAAACGAATGGAGACAAAAATTTAATAATGGCGAAATTAATATATATGGAATTTTAGCGTCTCTAAGTGATAACTTTAAAGCCAGAACAGTGAATATTAATAGTGACTGGCAATCTGTAATTAATTCACCTTTTAATTCACCGGAAGAACTAAATAACCTTGGAAAGAAATTGGTGTATTTATATGATGATAATAATCATTCTATTTCCAATGTAGAAGTTGCTCAATTAGATGATCCGAGACCGTCATCAATATCAGAGGCTATTGGATATGACTTTAGAGGTTCTTTATCTGCTAAAGGAAACTTTTCTGCTAATGGGTGGTTAATAAAATTCGATGGAACATTTGTTTCTGATGATACCTTTTTAAGGAGATTTGATTTAAACGATAGGACAGATATAGCATCGATCTTATCAATTACAAAAGAATGGGATGATTATTCAATAGAAATAGAAACAACTCATTTTACACTTTTACTTCCCGAAAAAGAAGGGTCAGAACCGATTATATTGCCGAGAATTAATTTTACTTGGGATCCAAAAACTAAATTCTTAGGCGGTAATTTTAACTTAGAGTTAAATTCGACAAATATTGTTAGAAAAACTGATGGGAATACCCAAAGAGTTTCCTTAGAAGGCTCATGGAAAAGAAATATTATTCATAAATCAGGTAGCCTTATAAACTTAAACCTTTTTTTAAGAGGTGATATGTACAGGTCTACAAAAAAATATATACCTAATAATTCTTCAAGATTATTGGCCTCTAATAGATTTGGAGAAGAAAAAAATATAGCCAGAGTTCTTCCTAGTTTCTTTTTTGAATGGAGCTATCCTACAATGTCTCCAAATGGGAATACTATAATAGAGCCAATAATTAATTTCACTTTGGCGCCTAATGACAAAGAATATAAAAAAATCCCTAATGAAGACTCTCTTGCCTTTGAATTAAACTCATCTAACATATTTGATAACAATCGAATCCAAGGGTTTGACAGATGGGAATATGGAAACAGAATTAATTATGGGATCCAAATATCTCATTTTTGGAACAAAAGAGTAATAAAGGCATTAATCGCACAAAGTTATAGGTTTTCAAATTTAGATTTCTCATATACAGGAAGTGGACTCAGAAAAGATTTTTCAGATATAATTTTCGATCTTTTTTATAAACCTAATAATAATATAACAGTTTCCTATAGAGGTAGAATAAGCGAAGAAGATCTTAAACTAATTAGATCGGAATTTGATATTCAAGGAAATTTCAAAATGTGGGGATTTAGACTTGGTCACGCTCACCTTGATAACGAAGAAGACTATAATCTAAAAGAACAAAAAGAGTTAAGATTTGCTAATTTTGTAAATATTGATGAAAACTGGTTAATCCAAGGTGCAATTAGATATGACATAGAATCAAAAAATTCACTTAGAAATAGATTATCTATTGTGTACATTGACGATTGCATATCTTTTGAATTAGGATTTAGAAGGAAATTTGCGGAATATAGAGATTTAAAACCATCTAACTCTTTTATGGTTAAACTAAAAGTATACACTTTTGGTGGTGGTGATATTAATAGCTCGCAAAGATTAACTAGATTATGGGAACGAGTGGAATAAAGAATGAAAGCAAAATCAAAAAATATTATTATAATTAATTTTCTATTACTGTTATTTATTTTATTGCCTATAAAACTGTTTACTCAAGATATACAAGCCATTTCAGCAATTGTTAATGATGAAGTTATATCTAGATATGATGTTCAGCAAAGAGTTCAATTGATAGTTTCTACTGCAGGAATAAAACCCACTCAAGAAAATATAAAAAGATTAGAAACACAGGCTTTAAGATCTCTTGTTAACGAAAAAATTCAACTTCAGGAAGCGATTAAATTAGATGTCCCATCATCAGATGATGAGGTAAATCTTATGCTTGAGAGAATAGCTAATGGGAATCAAATGTCAGGACAGGAGATTCTTCAACAAATAAATTCTCAGGGCGTAAGGGCAGAAACATTGCTTAATCAAATTAAAGCTGAATTACTCTGGAATAAAATTGTAAGAGGAAGATATGGATCCTACATAAATGTTAACGAAGATGAAGTATCTATAGTTTATGACAGAACAATGGAAAGCATTGGAAAAGATCAATATGACATTTCAGAAATTTTTATCGGCTATGAAAACGAACAGGAACAACAAGAAGCCAATATTCTTGCTAATAAATTAGTAGAACAATTAAGATCGGGAGCAGCTTTTGCCGCAGTAGCACAGCAATTTAGTCAAACTGCATCATCTGGACAAGGGGGATATATAGGATGGGTTACCGAAGGTCAATTAGATAATGAAATAATAGATTCACTGAAAGAACTAAAAAAAGATGAAATTTCTAATCCTATTAATACTGTTGCCGGCTTATATGTAATTAAACTTAATGACAAAACTAAAGCAGGAGGAAAGAATCCCTTAAGAAACCAATATGACCTTGTTTCGGTTATATTTGAAATAAACCAAAAAAAAGAATCTGAAAATTTTTCTAAAGATTTTGTTTCATGCAAAAGAATAGATCAATTAACAGATAAATATAATGAAAAGGAAGTTAATTATATTGGTAAAAGAATATTAAGTGATCTACCTGAAGATCTACATAATGAATTACTCAATAAGGAAGCTGGAGACACATTAAACCCTAGAATCATAGGTGAAAATATAAATATAATTTTAATTTGTGATAGAAAAGATGACATAGGAATACAAGTATCCAGAGAAACTATAGAAGAAAATATTTATGCCCAAAAAATTGGGATGATGTCCAGAAGATACCTTAGAGACCTGAGACGTGATGCTGTCATTGAGTATCGATAATGACCCATGAAGTAAATTTACCTATTGCTATTTCCATGGGTGAACCTGGTGGTATAAATATCGAAATAATCTTAAATTGTGTAGGTAAAAAGAATCTACCTAAATTCTTTCTTATATCAGATCCAGATTGGGTTATTAAGTGCATCCAAGAATTAAAGTTAAAAACTAAATTAAATATTATATATGATTTAAATGATTGTAAGAAAAATTATATTAATATCTTACCAATTAAAAACACTGTTAAGTTTGGTTTTAAAAAATCATACACTGAAAATGTGCCTGCAATAATAGAATCTTTAAATACTGCAATCAAACTAGCAAAAGAAAGAAGGGTTTCTGCTATTGTAACCCTACCGATAATGAAGAAAACTTTATTAAATTATGGCTTTAATTACCCTGGGCATACCGATTACCTAGGTAAAGTGTCCAATAAAAGACCCTTAATGATAATGATGAATAAGAAATTAAAAGTCGCGACACTTACTTCACATATTCCTTTGTCGGAAGTGCATAAAAAGATAACAAAAAAAGACTTAGATAGTGCTTTAAAAATATACATTAAATCACTTAAATTAGATTTTGGTATTTTGGATCCCAAAATCTCAGTTAGCTCACTCAATCCCCATAATGGAGAAGATGGGAAACTAGGAAATGAAGAGATTGATATAATTAAACCTGTAATTAATAAATTAGAAAAAAAGGGATTTAAAATTAAAGGACCAAGACCAGCGGACACCATGTTCCACAATGAAGCACTTAAATGTGCAGATGGAATTTTATGTATGTACCATGATCAAGCACTAATCCCGGTCAAATCATCAGATTTTTACGGATCGATTAATTATACCGCTGGATTACCGTTTGTAAGGACATCTCCAGATCATGGGACAGCTTTTGATATAACTGGAAAAAAAGAAGCAAATAATCAAAGCCTTATTAATGCGATCAAATACGCTAAGAAAATTTCTGATCAAAGAATTAAAAATGAATATCAAAAATAACCTTTCTTTAAGAAACTTCATGGAAGAATATAATTTTAGGCCAAAAAAAAAATTAGGTCAGAATTTTCTTCATGATAAAAATGTAATTAAATCAATAATTAAGGAAGCAAAAGTAAAAGGAGAAAATATACTGGAAATAGGACCTGGGCCTGCAATTTTAACCGAACTAATGTTAATGAATGGATCAAACTTAGTTATATCTATTGAAAAGGATAAAAATTTTGAGGGAAAATTATTAGAAATTAAAAAAAAATATAAAAAAAACTTTAATTATATTTTTGCTGATGTCTTGGACTACAGTTTTAATGAAAATAATATTAAGAATTTTAAAATTGTTTCTAATCTTCCCTACAATATATCAGTTCCATTTATTCTAAAAATGAATAACAGGAAATACAGATTATTATGGAAAGAAATGATTTTGATGGTGCAAAAGGAAGTTGCAGATAGACTCTTAGCTGATAAAGGAACTAAAAACTATGGGAGAATTTCATTAATAGTTGGATGGAAAAATAAAATAGAAAGAATACTCAATGTTAAACCTTCATCATTTATACCCAAACCAAAAGTTGACTCCTCCTTAATAAGGATAAAACCTTTATCAAAATATCCTAATGCAAAACATGAAACTTTAGAAAATATTGTTAAAGTAAGCTTTAGTCATAGAAGAAAAACTATAAAAAATAATTTGGATCAACTTAATATAGATACAAATAATTTACTAACTTTAGCAAAAATAAGCCCTTCGGAAAGAGCAGAAAATATAGATATTGAAGGTTTTTGCAGAATAGCTAATTTTTACGATAAAATAAATTTACAACGAACTTCTTAGATTTTTAACAATTTCTTGAGTTTTTATTTGCCTATGATGCTTTAATCTTTCTGCTTGCAAAATTGACAAAATTTTCTTAACTGTTTCGTCAAAATCTTTATTAACTAGAATGTAATCATATTCTGCATAATGACTCATCTCATCAGCAGCTCTAGACATTCTTTTCTGAATTGTACCTTCATTATCCTGTTTTCTTTCCTTTAATCTTCTTTCTAATTCCTCAATAGAGGGAGGCAAAACAAACACCTTTACTAAATCATCTTGTGATTGATTCATCAATTGCTGTGTTCCTTGCCAATCAATATCAAACAATACATCCTTACCTTTTATTAACTTATCAGTGACGGGTTGCTTTCGTGTTCCATAATAATAATCAAAAACTTTTGCATATTCTAAAAATTCATTATTATCTCTCATTTCACTAAAAATTTTATTATCAACGAAGTAATAATCTTTTCCATCCATTTCTCCAGGTCTGGATGGTCTGGTGGTGTAAGAAACTGAAAGAAAAATTTCATCATCAAGTTCTAATATTTTTCTTGATAGCGAGGTTTTTCCTGCTCCAGAAGGAGAGGAAAGAACAAACATTAATCCTTTTCTATTAATATTTTTATCAATAATTTCCATTAATTCCCTCTATATGTAGAAAAAACAACCGAAGCATTCGTTCCTCCAAATCCAAATGAGTTGGATAAAACAACTTCAACATTTTTACTTCTACTTTTATGCGGCACAAGATCAATTTTAGTATCTATAGATAAATCATCAAGATTTATTGTTGCAGGAATAATATTATTTTTAATCGAAAGCAGACTAAAGATCGCTTCTACTGCCCCAGCTGCTCCTAAAAGATGCCCTATAGAAGATTTTGTTGAAGACATAGATATATTATCTAAATTAGCAGCAAAAGCTTTTTCAACAGCTCTTAATTCAATTTCATCTCCTTTAGGGGTAGATGTACCATGAGCATTTATATACGAAAAGTCGTCAACAGCCATTTTGGAGTCTTCAATCGCCATTATCATTGACCTATATGCACCATCACCATCCTCGGCTGGAGCTGTAATATGATGTGCGTCTCCTGAAACACCATATCCCTTAAATTCTGCGTATATATTTGCTTCTCTGGAAAGAGCGTGCTCTAATTCTTCTAAGACTAAAAATCCAGCTCCTTCTCCCATTACAAATCCATCTCTTAGTCTATCATAAGGTCTAGAAGCTTTTTTAGGCTGATCATTAAAACTTGTACTTAATGCTTTACAGGCTGCAAAACCTGCAATTCCAACTGGACAAATTGCTGATTCTGCTCCTCCAACTATCATAATATCAGCTTTATCTCGTTTTATCATTTCAGCGCCTTCACAAATAGAATGAGTTCCTGAAGAACAAGCTGTTACTGAAGCTAAATTAGGACCTTTGAGATTGTTTCTAATTGATATTTGACCAGAAACGAGATTAATTAAAGCCCCAGGAATAAAAAAAGGGCTAACTCGCTTAGGTCCTTTTTCTTTTAAAGTTAAAGAAGCCTTTTCAATACTAGGAAGTCCACCAACACCAGAACCAACACCCACTCCAACTCTAAATGGATCTATCTTGCTTTTAAATAATGAAGAATCCAAAATAGCCATTTCAGCAGCAGCAACTCCAAATATTATGAAATCATCTACTTTTCTAAGGTCTTTATCAGAAAACCAATTATTGGGATTAAAGAATTCTTCACCTGTTTTGTGCTCGTTAGAAATTGGGACCTCACAAGCTACTTTAGCTTGATACTGATCAGTATCAAATTTTGTTATTAAGCTTGCTCCGGATTTATTTTTAATAAGATTATTCCAAGAAGAGTTTAGATCACCTCCTAAAGGTGTCACAGCCCCCATTCCTGTAACTACAATTCTTCGCAAATTTTATCCCACTATATAAGGCAGAAGTATTTACTAGGAAGTGTTTGAATTTATAAAGTTAACTGCGTCACCAACTGTTTGAATACTTTCAGCGGCATCATCGGGTATCTCAATACCAAATTCTTCTTCAAAAGCCATAACCAATTCTACGGTATCTAAACTATCAGCCCCCAGATCATCAATAAAACTAGCTGACTCAGTTACTTTATCGTTTTCCACACCTAAGTGTTCTACAACTATTGCCTGAACTTTTCCTAATGTATCACTCATTTTACCCTCTTATTTTTGTTAACGGAATATTATCAATAAAACATATGCGCTTTAGCACATCATTTAAAGATATTCAACTAACTCATTTAATTCATATATAAACCGCCATTAATATGTATAGTTTGACCAGTTATATAACTTGATTCTTCACTTGCTAAAAAAAGAACAGATGTAGAAAGATCTTCTGGAGAACCAAATCTATTGGCTGGTATAGAACTTAAAACTTTGGCTTTTCTATTTTCATCAAGATCTGATGTCATAGGTGTATCAATAAATCCAGGAGCAATACAATTAACAGTTATATTTCTGCTTGCAAGTTCTTGAGATAGAGATTTAGTCATACCTATTAATCCTGCTTTGGATGATGAATAGTTAACTTGACCCGGTCCCCCTGTAACACCTACTACAGAAGTTATATTTATTATTCTACCATATTTTCTTTTGACCATTCCTTTCGTAGCAAGTTTTAAAATTTTAAAGGTTGAATAGAGATTAACTTTCAACACCTGGTCCCACTCTTCATCGGACATCCTTAAGAAAATATTATCTTTAGTTATTCCAGCATTATTAACAAGAATATCTATTTGACCTAATTCTTCTTCAGCTCCTTTTACTAAATTCGTTATGTCATTATCTTTAGTTAAATCACATGTAATAATTTTACATTCTTGATTAACTTTATTATTTAATGAATTTAATTCTTCAGAATTTCTTCCAGAAATACAAATTTCTGCACCAAAACTATCAAGAGTTGTTGCAATTTCTTTACCAATTCCGCCACTTGCGCCAGTAATTAATGCTTTCTTTCCTTTTAAATCAAACACTTTCTATATCCTTAATAAAATTTTCTAAACTCTCTTTACTATTCAAAGTAAATCTTTGCAAGTTAGGTGCATTCCTTTTAGATAGGTTTGTCAAAACATTTCCAGCGCCAATTTCTATAACATCAGTTACTCCATTCTCAACAAACTTATTCATAGTCTCTCTCCACCTAACAGTTTCAGTAACTTGTTTAACTAAATTTTCTTTTAATACTTCTCTATCTAATGTCGGCTCTAAACTTACATTTTGAATTATAGGGATCAAAAGATCACTAAATTCAGTATTCTTTAATTCACTTCTCATAATTTCTTTTGCTGGATCCATAAGATCACAATGGAAAGGTGCACTAACAGGAAGTTTTACAATTTTTTTTGCTCCTTTAGATTTCAAAGATTCTATAACTTGTTCAACGGATTCGCCTTCGCCAGAAATCACTACTTGACCAGGAGCATTGTCATTAGCAATTTGACAGACATATTTATATTTTTTTTCCGATAATACCTCTTCTACTTCATTAAAATTTAGTCCTATTATTGCTGCCATCGCACCTTTATTTTTAGGAAAAGATTCTTGCATAGCTTTTCCTCTAATTTTCAATAACCTTGCCGTTTCAGCTAAGGTTAAGCCTTCAATAGCCGCTAAGGCGGTATATTCTCCCAAAGAATGACCAGCTGCTAGATCCGCAAAATCTTGTACTTTAAAATTCCTTTTCTTTAAGATATCAATGATAACCATACCTATTAACATAATTGCTGGCTGAGCGTTTTCTGTTAACATTAATTCTTCCTCAGGGCCATTAAAGATTAAATCAGATAATTTTTGATTCAATATGTCATCAACCTCTTCAAAAATTATTTTCGTTTCAGGAAAATTATCAAATAAGTCCTTTCCCATCCCAACAAATTGGCTTCCTTGACCTGGGAACACTATGGCTTTCATGAAAAACTCCTGTTGATATAATGAAGAATAACATAGAACTTAATTACAAGCTTGCAAATTTATCTCTAATACAGTAAATGAATGCTTTAAATTTAGTTTTTAGATATAATCAATTAACTAATAAAAGAGGTGATATGTCTTATTACGAACATGTATTTATAGCTAGACCGGAAGTTGCTCCACAACAAGTAGAGAATGTAGTGGAAGATATAAAAAAGATTGTATCTAATGAAGGTGGAAAAACCGTTTATACAGAATACTGGGGTTTACGAAAATTAGCCTATAAAATAAATAAAAGCGAAAAAGGACATTACTCACTTTTAAGAATTGATAGCAGCAATAACGCAATTAAAGAAATTGAAAGAGTTCAAAAGCTTAATGAAGATATCCTCCGTTATATTACTATTAAGACAAAGGAGATTTCCGATGAGCCATCAGTTATGTTGAAATCTTCTGAAAAAAAGGATGTGTATTAATTTAAAGTAAAAGCTATGAAAAATTTTCTACCTGATATAACTCAAATTCCTTTAAGAAGCCCTTTTCTAAAAAGAAAAAAATCATGCCCGTTATCTGGAGAAAATTCACCCAAAATTGATTATAAGAATATCAAATTATTAAAAAAATATTTATCCGAAAGGGGAAAAATTATTCCAAGTAGGGTTACATCTGTTTCTTCAAAAAAACAACGAGAGTTATCCCAGGCTGTTAAAAGAGCTAGGTTTCTGGCATTACTGCCATATAAAATGGATTAATCATGGAAGTTATTTTATTAGAACGTATAGAAAAATTAGGTCAAATGGGTGATGTTGTTAAAGTCAAAGATGGTTTTGCAAGAAATTATTTAATTCCTCAGAAAAAAGCATTGAGAGCTTCAGAAAATAATTTAGAGTATTTCGAGAAAGAAAAGGTTCAGCTAGAAGCTATTAACCTTGAACAAAAACAAGAAGCAGAAAAAATCTTAGATAAATTGGATAATTTTAATCTAATAATTATAAGACAAGCAGGAGAAACTGGTCAGCTTTATGGCTCTGTAAGCAATAATGATATTAAGAACTCATTAAGTGATAATGGTTTTATTGTTGAAAAAAATCAAATTAAATTAGATAAACCCATTAAAACTTTAGGAATCCATAGTCTAGCTATTAAATTACACCCTGAAGTTCAAGCCACAATATCTTTAATTGTTTCAAGAACCGAATCTGAAGCTAAATCATTGCTTAAAGGAAATGAAATTAATATTGAAGATGAGGTTTTAACTTCAGAAGAAACTATTGATCTTGAAGAAGTTTTTGAAGAAGGGGCAATTCCTGAAAATATTGGTGCTGAAGACACAAATGAAGAAGATTCAGAAATTGCTAAGGAAGAACTAGATAAAGAAGAAATATTAGAAGACATCAGCGAAACAGAAGAAGTTAAAAAAGAAGAATAAGTAAAAATATTTTAAATAAATTAATATAAATTTATTAATACTTTAGCTGATTTAACCCCGATATTCACATTAATCCACAGATTTTTTTCTTGGGTTAAATTTGTTTACTGGTAAATTGTGATTATGAATAACTCAACACCTTATCTGGTAAATCAAAGCGATCAGTTAAAAGAAAAGTCAAATGATCTTCCTTATAACATGGAAGCTGAACAGCAGCTTTTAGGTGCTTTAATTAGAAATAATGATTTAATTGAAAAATGCAATAACACAAAACTTAAAGCTGAGCATTTTTACATAAAACAACATGGTCAGATTTATGAAAGAATTAATAAATCCCTATCAACCGGTAAAACAGCTAATTTAATTTTTCTAAAAACATATTTCGAAACGGATGAAGAATTTGGCGATGAAGAATATTTTGAAAAACTTGTTATAAATTCAGCTCCAAGTCCTGCCATTGAGGAATATTCTTCAATGATTTATGATCTAGCATTAAGAAGAAGGCTTATAGATACAGCTGAATACCTCCAATATTCATCTCATGATCTTACCCAAGAAGATATAACGGCCAATGATATAATTGAGGAAACAGAAAATCAATTATTCCAAATAGAATCAACAGGTGATTCAGAGCAAGGGTTTATGCCTTTTGAGGACGCTCTAGTTGATTCTTTAAATACAATAGAATCTGCATATCAATCATCAGGTGGTTTGGCAGGATTATCTACAGGATTTAACGATCTTGATAAAGCTTTAGGAGGATTACAAAAATCAGATTTAGTGATTCTTGCAGGCAGGCCTGCTATGGGTAAAACAGCTCTGGCTACTAATATAGGGTTTAACATTGCAAAAAAATATGAAGAAAGTTTAAAAAGTGAGGGAGTAGAAACAGATAAAAATGGCAACATAATTACTGATGGAGCTGTTGTTGCTTTCTTTTCTTTAGAAATGTCTGCCGAACAATTAACAACAAGGATAGCTGCAGAGCAATCTGGAATAGAATCGAGCGAATTAAGAAAAGGTAATATAAAAGAAGATCAATTTATGCATTATGCACATGTTATTCAGGACCTTAAATCTGTTCCTTTTTACATTGATCAAAGTGGTTCTATTCCAATTGGAGTTTTATCAACAAGAGCAAGACGATTAGCAAGAACATTAAAAGCTACAAAAAATCAAGATTTAGGACTGATAATAGTTGATTACATTCAATTGGCTGCTACTTCATCAGGAAGATACAGGGATAGTAGAGTCCAAGAAATTGCAGAAATTACTCAAGGATTAAAGTCTTTAGCAAAAGATTTAAATATACCAATTATCGCTTTATCACAATTATCAAGGCAGGTTGAATCAAGAGATGATAAAAGGCCCCAATTATCAGATTTAAGAGAATCTGGTGCAATTGAACAAGATGCCGATATTGTTATGTTTGTATACAGGGATGAATATTATCTTGAAAATAATCAACCTCCTCCAGGAACTGAACAACATACGACATGGCAATCACGAATGGATGAGGTTCACGGTAAGGCGGAAGTTTTAATTAGAAAACATCGTCATGGACCTACTTCAAATGTACAACTTCAATTTGAGAAAAAACTAACAAAATTTTCTGATTTAGCTAAAGAAAATTATCTCCCAGAAAGATATGAGTAAGTGATAGGAATTATAGGGAGCATAGGAAGTGTAGTTATATTATTTCTTAACGAAACAGGAAAGTTTTTTATTTTTTTCCTTCGGGTATTGAAATCTTTTTTTGGTCGTTGGTATCTAAGAAATATCTTTAACCAAGCTGTATTTATAGGCTATTTTTCCTTGCCAGTTGTCGCACTTACATCATTTTTCACAGGAGGAGCCTTAGCATTACAAATTTATTATGGGGGAAATCAATTTAATTCTGAATCAATTGTGTCATCCATTGTGGCTCTTGGTATTACTAGAGAACTAGGACCAGTATTAGGAGGAATAGTTGTAGCAGGAAGAGTTTCAGCCGCAATTGCTGCGGAAATAGGAACAATGAAAGTTACAGAGCAAATAGATGCTTTGAAGACATTATCTGCTGAACCTCATAGTTATCTGGTACTTCCTCGAATTATATCAGGAATAATTATGCTACCTATTCTTATACTTTTTGCAGACATTATTGGAATAATGGGAGGATGGTTTATAGGGGTTCAAAGCTTAGACTTTAATGGAAGTGTTTACATTAAAAATACTTTAGACTTTCTTGAAATATCCGATGTAACATCAGGTTTAATTAAAGCGTCTGTTTTTGGTTTTTTAATTACCCTTATGGGTTGTTATCAAGGCTTTAATTCAAAAGGTGGAGCCCAAGGAGTTGGGAAGGCTACCACTAATGCAGTTGTTTCTTCTTCGGTATTGATTCTAGCTTCAAACTATATAATGACGAATCTATTTTTTGTGAGTTAAAATGATAAATATAAAAAATTTACACAAATCATTTGATAATAAAATTGTCCTTGATGGACTAAATCTTGAAATAGAAAAAGGAAGCTCATCAGTTATAATTGGAGGCTCAGGAACTGGTAAGTCAGTATTAATAAAATGTATTTTAGGTCTTATAGTTCCAGAAAGTGGTAAAATAGAAATAAACAACAAAACTATTTTTGATAAAGGAAATTATATACACTCAAATAAAACAAAAATAGGAATGCTTTTTCAGGGAGGAGCTTTATTTGATAGCCTTAAAATATGGCAAAATGTTAGTTTTTATCATATACAAAAAGGAAAAAAGAAAAAATTTTGTTATGATAATGCAATTAGTAACCTAGAAAAAGTAGGTCTCGATTATAAAAGTGCAAATCTTTATCCATCTGAAATATCTGGCGGTATGCAAAAAAGAGTCGCTTTAGCACGAGCAATTGCTATTGAGCCAGATATTATTTTTTTCGATGAGCCAACAACAGGTCTAGATCCAATAAATGCTGATATAATTAATAAATTAATAATTGAAAAAGTAAAAGATATTGGCGCCACATCTTTAACAATTACACATGATATGACAAGCGCCAGAACCATCGCGGACAAAATTCATATGCTACATAAAGGAAGAATTATTTGGGAAGGTGATAAATTTGAAATAGAAAATACTGACAACCCTTATGTTATTCAATTTATTAACGGGTATTCCGAAGGGCCAATAAATTAAAAATAATTATGTAGAAATTTATGTAATTAAGTCTTATTTATAATATGCAATATTTGGACAAGTATGGATAATAATATAATCGATCTCATTTTAATTTTTTCGATGATAATCTCTGGAGTATTAGCCCTATTTCAAGGCTTTTTTAAAGAGTTTCTTGCATTATTAGGATGGGTAATAGCGTTTATTAATATTAATATTTTTATGCCGTTTTTATCCCAACCCCTAGAAAACATCATCGTTAACGATACATTAAGAGATATAATAATAATTTCATTAATCTTCATTTTAACTTTAATAATTTGGCGAATAATCTCATTTCCATTACTAAAGATATTTAAATCTACATCAATAGGATATTTAGATAAACTTTTAGGTTTTTTATTTGGAGTTGCAAGAATATTAATTCTTGCTTGTATAGTTTATATTTATACTTTGCTACCTAACGAAAAGGAGTTTTATCCTGAATTCGCCAAAAACTCTAAATTATTACCTATCATAGAAGGAATATCTTTATTAATTACCGAAAATTTTGAAATATTTGATATAAGACCATTAAATGAAATAGAAAACTTTGAGTTAGAAAACGGTGAAAATCAAAAAGCAAAATAATTTATCTTTTATAGAAGACGATAAGTTACATGAAGAATGTGGTGTTTTTGGTGTTTTTGGCCACGAAGACTCTGCCGCTTTGACTGCTCTTGGGCTTCATGCACTTCAACACAGAGGTCAAGAGGCAGCAGGAATTGTCACATTTGACGGAACAAAATTTATCTCAGAAAGACATCCTGGCCTGGTTAGTGATAATTTTACCAAAGAATCAATTATGAAAAGGTTAGTTGGGAAAAGTTCTGTAGGTCATAACAGATATTCAACTACAGGAGCAACGATTCAAAGAAATATACAACCATTTTTTGCTGATTTATGGGGTGGTGGTTTTGCTATAGCTCATAATGGAAATATTACTAATGCATTATCCTTAAGGGATGAATTAATAAAGAAAGGATCTATATTTCAATCTACTTCAGATACAGAAACTATTTTACAACTTGTTGCAAGGTCTGATGCTGATCGAACTGTCAACAGGTTGGTAGATGCATTAATGCAAATATCGGGAGCTTGGTCTCTTGTTGTTCTAACTAACAAAAAATTAATAGGCGCGCGTGATCCTTTTGGAATAAGGCCCCTTGTAATGGGTGAATTAGATGGAGGAAAAATTCTAGCCTCTGAAACATGTGCATTAGATATTATAGGTGCAAAATTTATTAGAGAAATCGAACCTGGAGAAATCATTATTATAACTGAAGACGGGGAAGAAAGTGTTAAACCTTTTCCAAATACAAAATTAAGACCTTGTATATTTGAATATATATATTTTTCACGGCCAGATTCTATTTTAGATGGTAAATCGGTGTATGAATGTAGGAAATCTTTTGGGAGAAATCTTGCTAAAGAATGTCCTGCAGATGCGGATATAGTAATACCAGTTCCTGATTCCGGGGTTCCTGCGGCATTAGGATATTCTGAATCATCAGGAATACCATTTGAATTATCAATAATTAGAAATCATTATGTTGGAAGGACATTTATTCAACCCACTCAATCGAACAGACAATCATCAGTAAAACTTAAGCATAATCCTGATAGAAGCTCTATAAAAGGCAAGAAGGTTGTTTTAATCGATGATAGTATTGTAAGAGGAACCACATCAGTAAAAATTGTACAACTCATGAAAGAGGCGGGAGCATCCGAAATTCATATGAGAATTGGATGTCCTCCTATCAAGTTTCCTGATTTCTATGGAATAGATACACCTGAAACAGAACAATTATTAGCATCAAATAAAAATTTAGAAGAAATGAGTAAATTTATCGGCGCTGATACATTAGGATTTCTTTCATTAAATGGTCTATATAAATCAATGGGCTTTAAAGAAGGAAGAAATGAAGATAATCCTGAGTATACAGATCATTGCTTCACAGGAGATTACCCTACTGTCCTGGATGACTATGAAAGCGAAAAAGTTCAAGAACAACTCTCCTTATTATCAGAAAACGAAAGTCAAAATTAGTTTATGAATGGAAAGCCATTAGAACAGGTAGCCCTTATAACTGGCTCTTCAAGAGGTTTAGGTAAGTATTTATCTTTAGAGCTTGCAAAAAAAGGTATTGAGACAATTCTTTTAGCTAGAACAGTGGGAGCTCTCGAAGAATTGTATGATGACATAAAAAAGATAGGTACAAAATCAACAATAGTTCCTTTAGATTTAAATGATAACGATGCAATCGATAATTTAGGATTTGAATTAAATAAAAAATGGGGAAAATTAGATATCTTGATATTAAATGCAGCAATAACTAATGAATTAACGCCATTATCGCATTTAAAACCAGATACCTGGGATAATGTTATTAAAACGAATTTAACATCAAACTACCGACTCATAAGGTCTTTAGAGCAACTCTTAAAACTATCTAAAGAAGGAAAGGCTTTATTCGTTTTAGATAAAGAAACCAATAAAAATAAACCCTTTCATATACCATATTCAGTAAGTAAAGAAGGTTTAAAGAAATTAGCCAAAATATGGGCCAAAGAAATATCACATAGCAACATAGATGTATATTTTTGCTATCCACCAAAAATGAACACATCTTTGAGGAAAACAATAATTCCTGGATCAAAGGACACTCAATTTGATAATCCAAGCATTATTGCCAAAAAAATTATCCATAATTTACTTAAAAATAAAAAAAATAATATAGGAAAAGTAAATAAAATACTTTTTAATTAGTTATGATATGGATTCTCGCTTTTTCTATAAAGTACTCTTATAGGAACCCCATTTAAATCAAATTCTTCTCTTAATTTGTTAACTATATATCTATTATAAGAATCTAAAACAGATCTAGGTTTATTTGCAAAAATAAGAAATGATATTGGATTAGTATTAGTTTGAGTAATGTATTTAAATTTTATTTCCTTACCTTTCGCATTTGGATGAGAATGTGTTGATGTAATTTTCTCGAGAAACAAATTGAGATTATTTGTTGATATCGAAGATTTACCTAAATTAAATGTCATTTTTGTTTTATTCATCAATTCATTAATTCCATTACCTTTAGAAGAAGAAATAAAAATTATTGAAACAATTCCCAATTGAGGTAGTGAATCCTTTATTTTTTCAATTAATTCAGTCCTTTTGGTTTTTTTATTTTTGATTAAATCCCATTTATTAATAGCTATTACAAAAGACTTTCCTTTGTTTTCAATGAAATTCGCAATATTGAGATCTTGCTTATCAAATCCAATAGAAGCATCAACCATTAATATTGACACGTCGGATTCTTCAACTGATCTTAAACTTGTTTTAGTAGAAATTTTTTCAACAACATTATCAATTTTCGATTTTTTCCGTAAACCTGGTGTATCAATAATAATATAATCACCACTTTCCCATTTAAATTTTAATGAAACAGCATCTCGCGTAAGACCTGATTCTTTCCCTACAAGCTGTCTTTCTTCTTTCAAAAGAAAATTTGCTAAGGTTGATTTCCCTGAATTTGGTCGCCCTAATATAGATATTTTTGTAGGAAATTCTTCAATATCTTTTATTATTTCTTTGTTTAATGGGTTATAAAATTCTTCCAATCTACTTAATTCAGTTTTTAGATCGCTTATACCTCTATTATGTTCTGCAGAAATATTAATAGGGTTTCCAAAACCTAAAGAGTTAAATTTTACAGAATCGCTATCTTGGATCGGCGTCTCACACTTATTAGCTACCAAAATAACTTTTTTTCCACTTTTTCTAATTAATTTTGATAAATATATATCATCTGATGTAAGTTCCTCTCTAGAATCTAAAACAAATAGAATAGCGTCAGATTTTTCTATAGCAACTTTAGACATATCTTTGAGAACTTTAGATAAATCCTTTTTGTTAGATTCTTGAATCCCGGCAGTATCGATTAACTCAAATAATGATTCTTTATACTGATATTTATCAATTATATAGTCTCTGGTCACACCTGGTTCATTAGCTACAATTGAAATTTTCTTTCCTAGTAATCTATTAAAAAGCGTTGACTTACCGACATTCGGTCTGCCAATAATTGCTATAGTTTTAACCATAACATTTATTACTTAAGCTTAATTATAAGCTGTAAGATCTCCATTATCATTTAAAATATAAATTGTTTCATCAACTATTATAGGCGGCAAATAACTAGAACCTGAAATCTTATTAGTTTCTAATATTTGACCTTCTTCAGGTGACACCCATAGAGCGTTTCCTTCTGAAGAAATTGTTAATAATTGTCCTGAAACCATTATTGGCCCACTCCATTGAATAGGATTTTTCTTCTTTTCTTCATTTTTATACATTTGTAATTGTGTTACCCACCTTATTTTTCCTGATCTCTTAGAAATACATACTAATTCATTATTTGAAGTTAATACGAATAACCAGTCACCAGATAGCCAAGGAGTTTCAGTGCTAGATAAGTCTATAGTCCAGACTCTTTCTCCAGTAGAAATATCTATAGAAACCATTCTACCCGCATGGCTAACACTAAATAATAAACCATCGTCAATTATAGGCCTAGCTGTTATAGAGTTGATCTCTGACAAAGATGTAGATGAACCTGTTCTTGACAAAGAATCGGTCCATATAACAGATCCATTTATTGGACGAATTGCATATATTTCACCTGAAGAATAAGGAACAAAAATTAAACCTTCACCAACACCAATTGAAGTAGAAGATAATATCGTAGCTGACTCTAAAATTCCTCTATGCGTCCACATTACTTCTCCAGAATTTTTATCTACAGCAAATAGCTGATTATCATGAGTCATAACAAATACTAAAGATTGATATACTATCGGAGAAGAACGACTAGGTATGCGCATATTTAATTCCCATATTTTATTTCCTGAATTTGCATTAAAGGCGTATAAATTACCAAAGCCAGTAGAAACATATATTACGCCATCCAAATAAGATAAACCTCCTCCAAAACCTTCTTTTTTATTTTCCTTCTTTATTGCTAGATTCTCAGTCCAAATTCTTTTTCTTTTTTTCAAATCAAATACGCTTATTCTTGAATCGGATGACAAAGAAAATACCTTGTTATCTGCAATAATGGGCATAGATATTAAATAGGATGTCTTTGTTGATCCTGACCCTATTTTTAGCCCCCAATTTTTGTTCAGGGTATTTGGTCCAGAAATATTTTCCAAAGCATTATTTAAAGATCCTCCAGGATAGGGCCAACTAGAGTTAATATAAGCTGCAGGAAGAGCGATATTACTTTGTAAAGTCTGAGGATCAGAAATAAGATTCTTTCTTAATTTGAGAATAGATATTCTGTCGCCTTTAATTCTGTCTTTATCGATATCTTTTCCTCCAAAAAAACCATTTGAAGATTCACAAGACATCAAAAAAGGTAAAATACATATAATAAATAATAATCTATACATCCTATTTTAATCCATCATAACTTTGTATTTGGTCTGAAAATATTTTCGCTCTAGAAGCAATATTTCTTGGAGAAGAAGCATCATTAGCAATTTCTATAAATTTCTTCGAAGAATCACTGAATCTCTTATCCCTGTAATATGCCAATGCGATAATTTCTTTTGCATAAAAAGAAAAGGTTCCAGAAGATTTATTTAAAATAGATAATTTCTTCTCAATAACATTGATATCATAATCATCCAGCATTATGTAACCAGATTTTAAAATTGCAAATTCCCTAATTTTTTGTGTTAGATTTTTATTTTCATAGGCTTTTTGAAGATAATCAAGGGCTATATCTTTTTCTCCTTTTGAATAATGGATATTAGCAAGATTAAATAATGACAAGCCTGAATACCCATTTGACTCATTTAATAAAGAATTAAAAATATCTTCAGCATCATTTATTCTGTCTTCATTAACAGCCATTATAGCCTTTTGATACTCATCAGAAGCTGCTTCAGAGTTGTTCCTACTCAAATAACTAGAAAACTCATAACCGCCAAAAGAGATTATAATAATTAATATTATCGTTATAAGATAAAGACCAAATCTATCCCATAATGATTTTATTTGCTTTCTTCTTAATTCTTCTTCTATTTCATTTTCTATTGGCTCAGACATTTAAAATCTCCAAAACTATAAAGGAAATTAGAGGTAAAAGTATGTTATAACAAGTATATGTTCATATTAAAATTCATAAGATATTCAATTGAAATGCAATTTTTATTGTTTTTTTATGTATTTTGCAAATTATTGGGGATAGATCAAAGCTCAAAATCGATAGGATTTGTTGCTGAAAAAATAGGGCCATCGCTAGGTATTTCAAAAAGAGCTGATAAAAATCTAAAAAAAGCCTTACAAAGCCTAAATTTTAACGAAAGAAAGAATATTATTAAAAAGATGTGGAATAATTTAGGAAGAACTTCTGCAGAATTCTTCAATATTAAGACATTAATCAAAAATCAAAATAGAATTAAAATTAAAGGAATTGAAATAATAGATAAATATAAAGACAAAGGAGTAATTTATGTTTCTGGTCATCTAGCTAATTGGGAAATAATACCAATTGCTATTATGAACAAAGATAAAAAAGTAGCTGCTGTGTTTAGAGAATCGAATAATTTTTTATTTAATAATTGGATGATTAAACAAAGAAAATTAATTACAGAAAATCAATTTCCAAAAGGTATATCAGGAACAAAAGAAATTTTAAATTTTTTAAAAAATAATGGTAGTGTTGCCATGTTAGTCGATCAAAAACTCTCAAATGGAGTTAAAGCAAAATTTTTTAATATGAATGCTATGACAGCTAGTGTTCCTGCGACACTGGCATTAAAATATGGATATCCTGTAGTACCTCTTAATGTCAGTAGAATAAAAAATGTTAATTTTGAAATAGAATTTTTTCCTATGATAGAGATTGCTGAAAGTGGTAACTTAGAAGAAGATATTTTGAATTTTACAAATAAAATAAACAAATTTCTTGAAGAAAAGATTATTGAAAAACCTGAAGAATGGTTTTGGCTTCACAATAGATGGGATAAAAGATTTAATTAGAGTTTATCAATTGAAGCTCCAAATGAGCTCTCAGCATCAAAATAAGGCTCTTGTTTATCTACTGACCAATATTTTAGGTCGTTAATTGGAATTCTCTTTTTAGTTTTTGCACAAACAACAAATGTTCCTCTTTCAATAATTCGAAAAGTTCCATCTCCATAAATTAATTTTGCTTCCTTTTCCATATTTCTAATTTTTTTCTTCTACTTTCACATTAACCTCATCATTATTAAAGAATTGAATTACCAAATTATCTCCTTTTTTTGTATCTTGCGATTTTCGTATTATCTTTTTCTTCTTATCTTTAATTAAAGCAAATCCACGTTTCAAAACATTATTGTGACTTAGAACATCAAGTAAACCAGTCTGTAGAGCTAATTTATTTTCTTTGTTCAAAATAATTTTTTGATTAGACCTATCTACATCTTTAGAAATTAACCTATATTTATCTCCTAATTTTTTAATGTTTTCTTTTAAAAAAATTATCTTTAATGATCCAGATATATTCAAAAAATTATCTTTGTAATTATTTATTGTCGATGATAGAGCAATTTTTAATATTGAACTAACACTATTAAATCTCAAATCATAATTCTTTAATAGCGTATTAAGCTTAGGAAACGCTCTGGATGTTAAACCAAAAGCTCTTCTTTCAAAATCCAATTTATTTCTTAAAAAATTGTTAATTCTTATATGAATATCTTTAATATTAACCAATAATTCATTTCGAACAGGAACAGCCATCTCTGCAGCTGCAGTAGGTGTTGGAGCTCTTAAATCAGCCACTAAATCAATTAATGTTGTATCCGTTTCATGTCCAATTGCTGAAATTATTGGAATTTGAGAAGAAAATACCTTTCTTACAAGATCTTCGTCATTAAAACCCCATAAATCCTCTATACTACCCCCTCCCCTAGCAATAATAATAACATCTGGACTGGAAACATTACTTTGAGGTAATAAATGAAATCCTTCAATAGCATCAATAATTTCTTCCGGAGATGATTCTCCTTGCACCTTAACAGGCCAAATATCTAAACTAGTTGGAAATCTATCCTTAATCCTATGAATAATATCTTTAATAACTGCTCCAGTTGGGCTAGTAATTACACCAATTTTATTCGGTAAAAATGGTATTTCTTTTTTGTGTTGAGCATCAAATAAACCTTCTTTTGATAATTTATCCTTCCTTTTTTCTAAAAGAGCCATCAAAGCTCCTACTCCAGCTGGTTCCATATTTTCTATAATGATTTGATATTTTGATTGTCCTGGGTAGGTAGTAATTTTTCCTAAACAAACTACCTCTAGACCTTCTTCAGGAGCGATATTAAGTTTTTGAGCATTTCCTTTCCAAATAACTCCTGAAATTACAGATGAATCATCTTTTAAATCTAGATAAATATGCCCTGAACCAGGTTTAGAAACTCTTCCAATCTCTCCTCTTAAACGAATAAATTCAAAATTATCCTCGATTAGGTGTTTAATTGATATTGATAATTCTGAAACTGTATATTCTAGATTATTTGTTATATTATTTTCCATTATGAAAGCTTCATTTTATTACAAAATAACTTATAATAATTATATTAATCAACTTTATATTTAACATGAATATTCTTTTAATAGGCAACGGCGGACGAGAGCATAGTATTGCAAAGTCTTTATCAAAAAGTAAGAAATTAAAAAATTTGTATTGTATTCCTGGTAATGCAGGTATTGAAGAGGTAGCAACTTGTTACAATAAAGATACATCAAATAAAAAAGAAATCCTTGAATTTTGTATTAAGAATGAAGTTGAATTAGTTTTTATAGGACCAGAAATACCTTTGGTGGAAGGTTTGGCAGACTATCTTAACCAAAATAACATTTTTGCTTTTGGGCCCAGCAAAATTGCTTCTCAGTTAGAAGGTTCTAAATCTTACACAAAAGATCTTTGTAAGAAATTTAATATTCCTACTGCAAAATATGAAAAATTTACGAATAAAACAAATGCGTCAAAATATATTGAAAATCATCCATACCCATTAGTAATAAAAGTTGACGGTTTAGCGGCAGGTAAAGGCGTAATAATTGCAGAAAACAAATCTCAAGCATTAAGCTCATTAAGTGATATTTTTTCAGGAAAATTTGGGTCAGCTGGAAATGAAGTAGTTATTGAAGAGTTCTTGGAAGGTGAAGAAGCTAGTTTCTTTGTTATATCAGATGGTAAAAATTTTATACCATTAACTTCTGCCCAAGACCATAAAAGGATTGGAGAGGGCGATACTGGTCTTAATACTGGTGGTATGGGCGCTTATTCACCTGCACCTATAATGACAGAAGAACTAGTTGAAAAAACCATCAAAAAGATTATTGAGCCTACTCTTAAGGCAATGAAAGATTCTGGTTCACCATTTATAGGAATTTTATATGCTGGCTTAATGATACATAAAGGTGAACCAAAATTAATAGAATACAATGTAAGATTTGGAGATCCAGAATGTCAGGTTATCATTCCGAGATTAAAAAATGATTTAATAGATATTTTAATAAATGTTAAAAATCAAAATCTAGATAATTTTTCAATAAATTGGATTGATAATTATGCTATTACAATTGTTTTGTCTTCTAAGGGTTATCCTGAAGAATATGAAACTGGTTTTAAAATTGAAGGTATAGAAAAAATTAAAAATAATGATAAAATTGAAATATATCATGCTGGTACAAAAAGAGATGGAGAAAATATTGTAACCTCAGGAGGAAGAGTGTTAAATGTAAATGGATATGGCAATAGCTTAAATTTAGCTAAAGAAAATGCACTTTCTGCGATAAATAAAATAAATTGGCCAGGTTGCTATTACAGAAGAGATATTGGTTGGCGAGCATTAAAGGATTAAAATGAATTCAGAAGAACAAAGTTCAACAGAAAAATTTACTGGAACTATGCCAGTACAAGATAAATTAAGATTTCCTGAAAAGGAATTAGAAGCTTATTTAAATGATACAATTAGTGATTTTGAAGGCCCTATCGGAGTTAATGAATTTAAAGGCGGTCAATCAAACCCAACATATCAACTCGTGACACCTAAAAAGAAATATGTACTCAGAAGAAAACCTCCCGGGAAACTTCTTCCTTCTGCTCATGCAGTTGATAGAGAGTACAAAGTTATTACAGCTCTTAATTCAATTAACTATCCTGTTCCAAGAACTTTTGGCTTATGTCTTGATGAAAGCATTATTGGAACAATCTTTTATGTAATGGAAATGATTGAAGGTAATATTTATTGGGAACCCACCCTTCCTAATTGTGATAAAGAACTAAGATCAAAGATTTTTAGTGAAAAAAACAAAACATTAGCAATTCTACATAATACTAATTACAAAGACATAGGGCTTGAAGATTTTGGAAAACCAGGAAATTATTTTGCTCGACAAATATCTCGTTGGACCAAACAGTATATAGCATCGGAAACAGAAGAAATTAAAGAAATGAATTCTCTCATTGATTGGTTACCCAATAATATACCTGGAGATGATGAGACCTCTATAGTGCATGGGGATTATAGGCTTGATAATATGGTAGTAGAAAAAGATAGCTCAAAAGTTTTAGCAGTTCTAGATTGGGAACTCTCTACTCTTGGACATCCTCTAGGTGATTTTACTTATCATTTAATGCAGTGGTATATGCCTAGTGGGGGACTTGGAGATGGAGCAGAAACATTATCTAATTCTGATTTAAGATCGCTAGGTATACCTGAAGCTGAAGATTATATAAAAATGTATTGTGAAAATACAAATAGATCAAATATAGAAAATATAGATTTTTATCTCGCATATAATTTCTTTAGACTCGCTGGCATTTTACAAGGAATTATAGGTAGAGTAAGAGATGGAACTGCCGCAAGTGAGCATGCTGAGGATAGAGCAGACAGAGTAAGACCTTTAGCAGAAGCTGGATGGTTATATGCCCAAAAAGCAGGCGCAGTGTAATTATTTTTCTATAACCTCTGCCTTATTTTCTCCTCCCAGTATCACTAAATCAGCCATTTCTACAAATAACCCATTTTCAACTACACCTGGTATGGAGTTAATTATATCATTCACCATATAAGGCTCTTCAATTAATCCAATCGATAAATCATAAATAAAATTTCCACTATCAGTTTTAAAATGACTTCCATCTATTAATCTAATTTCACTTTGACCGTAATAACCAATATCTTCTAATTTTTTTAAAATTTGGTAATTTGTTGTTTCATGCTCAAAACAAACAACTTCGACCGGTAATTTAAAACTTCCTAATTTTTTAACTTTTTTTGAATCGTCAGCAATAACTATCATCTTATTTGAATTATATGCGATAATCTTTTCTCTTAGCAAAGCCCCGCCGCCGCCCTTAATCAAAGATAAATCGTCATCTATCTCATCTGCCCCATCAACAGTTAGATCAAGATTTTTAATTTCATTTAAACTTCCTAAAATAATTCCCAATTCATTTGCTAACTCCTTAGTGCTTTCTGATGTAGGAACACAAACGACATCAAGTCCTTCTTTAACCCTAATTGAAAGCAATTTAGTAAATTCATCAGCAGTACTACCGGTACCCAATCCAATTTTCATATTGTTTTCAATATATTTAATTGCTTCTTCAGCCGCTTTAATTTTTTTATTTACAGACATTATATTTCTTCAGCCCCAGCTTTCATCTTATGTGCTTTTACTATTCTATCATAAGCACCATTTATAATGGCTAATTTCTCATTTGCCATACCTAATAATTCAGTAGGAACTCCATTAGCAATTAATTTATCAGGATGATTTTGCGCAGCTAACTCTTTCCAGGCTTTTTGAGCTTCTTCAAGAGTAGATCCTGCTTTAATACCTAAAATTAACCAAGGATCATCTATTTCTGAGGCCATATGGCTAGCCCTTATCCTCGCAAATTCTGCAGAAGAAAATCCAAAAATACCTGCTACATTTTCTAGGAACATAACCTCACTTTTATTAACTGGGCCATCAGATTTGGCAATATGGAATAATCCATCTAAGACATTTTCTAAAACTTCAAATTTATTTTCAAAAATAGCGGATATTTGTTCAGCATAAGCTTCATAACCTGCAATATCTTGTTGAGCCAATTTATAAATTTTAAAAACATTACTTAATTCATTCTCAGGAACTTCACTGAGAATTTCATTAAAAGCATTTAATTCTTTTTCAGAGAAACTGCCATCAGCCCTAGACATTTTTGCAGATAAGGCTATTAAAGCAATAGCAAAAGCAACATCCTCATCTTCTTTATCAAGTACATAATGACCTGCTACTGCACCAACTACAGCGCCTATTATTCCACCTACAAGATACCCTGCAGTAGCACCAGCGAGTTTACCCCAAGTTGACATTTAATTAATTTATCCTGAGTCGTGTTAAAATTCTTAATAGCGAAACTTAATTTTCTTATAACCCAAGAACAGCTTTGGAAATAATATTTCGTTGGATTTCATTTGATCCAGCATAAATGGTTGTTTTCCTTCCGTTAAGATATTCTGGGGTAATAGTTAAAGCATAATCAGGGCCAATATTAGGCTCATTAACATTTGCAAAAGTATCTTCTACAAAAGGATAAGACCAATAACCTATTGCTTCCACAGCAAGTTCTTGAATATATTGGCCAATTTCAGTTCCTCTAGTCTTTAATATTGATGATTCTGGACCTACTCTTTGTCCTGCTGATAAGGCAGAAAACAATCTTAATTCTACAAATTCCATAGCCTGGATCTGTATTTCGCATTCATTAATCTTATTTATAAAATCATTGTCCTCTAGTAATGCTCTTCCGTCACCAATAGGGGTATCTTTAGCAATTTCTTTAAGATTTTTTAACCCTCTATACAATCCAGGTGAATATGCTGTACCCCTTTCAAATTCAAGTAAGTATTTAGCATATGTCCAACCTTTATTTTCTTCGCCAATTAAATTTTCAATAGGAACTTTCACATCCTCAAAAAATACCTGATTTACTTCTTGATGTGGGTCAGGACTTTGATCAATTGTAATTAGTGGTCTCACTTCAATGCCAGGAGAATTCATTTCAAGCAGAAGAAAAGATATTCCTTCTTGAGGTTTTTCTGTTTTGGAAGTTCTCACAAGACAAAAAATCCAATCAGCATATTGCGCCATCGTAGTCCAAATCTTAGTTCCATTTACAAGATAATGGTCTCCTTTATTTTCAGCTTTACATTGTAAGGAGGCTAAATCTGATCCTGATCCAGGCTCAGAATAGCCCTGACACCACCAGACATTACTTTCTAAAATATCTGGTAAAAATTTATCTTTTTGTTCTTGAGATCCAAATTCCATTATAACAGGTGCAACCATAGACAATCCAAAAGGAATTGTTCTTGGAGCTCCTTCTCTAGCCATCTCAGATTCAAAAATATATTTTTGGGTTGGAGTAAAACCTGCTCCACCATATTCTTCAGGCCAATTCGGGGCCATCCAACCTTTCTCATAAAGAGCTTTTTGCCATTTTATATGCAAATCTTTACCTGCATGACCATTTTTAGAACGAGATAAAGTTTTTTTCATGTCAGATGTATAAGCTTCTTTTATAAAGCCCCTAACTTCATCTCTAAATTTTATATCCTCTTCTTTAAATCCTAACTCCATGAACTCTCCTGTTATTTTCCTTTAAAATTTCCATCTCTTTTTTCAAAAAAGGCTGATATTGCTTCTTGATGATCTTCAGTTAAGTGCATTAAAGCTTGCATATTAGCCGACATTTCAAGAATAGTATCAAAGTTAGTTGTCATACTCTCTCTTAAAAGTTTTTTAGCCATCCTTAATGCATCAGGTGGTTGCTTTACAATCTCTTTAGCAATGGAGTTTGCTTCTTCTATTAGGGCTTCATGATTAAAAATTTCACTAATTAAACCCCAATCCTTAGCTGTTTCTGGTTTAATTAATTTTCCAGTATAAAGTAGTTCTGAAGCTTTAGATAACCCAATAATTCTTGGTAACAACCAAGCCCCGCCATCGCCAGGAATAAGTCCTATCTTCAAGAATGTAACTCCAAAAAGAGCTTTTTCTGAAGCAACCCTAATGTCTGCTAAACATGCTACATCATTTCCCAAACCAATAGCTGGTCCATTAATTGCGGCTATTAAAGGAACTTCTATATTCCAAATGGCCCTTATAATCCTATGAATTCCATACCGGTACCTCTCTCTCAAGGCCACTGATGATCCTGAGAAATTACCAGATTTCTCTTTCATGTTTTTAACATTCCCTCCAGCAGAAAAAGCTGAGCCTTCTCCTGTAAGAATGACGCATCGTATTTCTCTATCATTGTTAATAAGATCTCTTGCTTCTTCAAAATTAGAAGCATCCTCAGGCTCTCCCAAAGGATTTCTTATATCAGGACGATTCATAGTCAATGTTGCTATTGACTTATTTTTCTCAAATTTTAACCATTCATTCATTTAATTTATCCAACAGTTGAGTATTTTTTTAGGTGATGGTCAACATTTCCATAAGAATTCTCTATCATTGACAATCTTTTGAAATAATGGCCAACATTTAATTCGTCTGTCATGCCCATTCCTCCATGAAGTTGAACGGCACTTTGACCAATAAATTTAGCGGCTTTAGAAATCTGAACTTTTGCACCTGAAGCTGCTTTTCTTCTTTCATTATATTCTTCATCTAATTTAAGATTAACCATATAGGTCATTGAAACACATTGCTCATATTGCATAAACATATCTACCATTCTATGTTGAAGAACTTGAAACTTTCCTATTGGTTGGCCAAATTGTTTTCGAGTCTTACAATATTCAACTGTTGCCTCATTTAAAACGCTCATCGCACCTACTGCCTCAGAACAAATAGCTGCTATAGTCTCGTCAACAACTAACTCTATTAATTCTGACGCTTTTCCTTCTTCTCCAATTAAATTATCTTTTGATACTTTAACATTTTCAAATGTAATTTCAGAAGCTCTACTACCATCAACAGTTGGATAGTCTCTCAAGGAAAGTCCATCAGCATCTTTTTCAACTATTAGAAGAGATACGCCGTCAGCATCTCTTTGCTCACCAGAAGTTCTAACAGAAACAATTAATTTATTAGCCCACGGTGCACCAGAAACAACACATTTATAACCATTGATTATAAAGTCATCTCCTTCAACTGTTGCGCTAGTTGTTAAATCATTAAGATTATAACGTCCTTGTGGTTCTGCATAAGCAAACGCCCAAATATCTTCGCCAGAAATTATACCAGGTATATATTTTTCTTTTTGGTTATTATTTGCTCTTCTTAAAAACCCTCCACATGTTACAATCGTCTGGATATAAGGCTCTACAACCAATCCTTTACCAAATTCTTCTGTTACTATCATAGTCTCTACTGGACCAAAATTTAAACCTCCATCTTCTTCAGAAAAAGGCAATCCTAAAAGCCCTAATTCTGAAAACTGCTTCCAATTTTCTTGTTTCATACCTTCTTCAGATCTTACAATTGCCTGTCTTTTATCAAAATCATAATTATCTTGGATAAATGATTGAATTGTATTTCTTAATAAAGTTTGTTCTTCACTAAAGGAAAAATCCATTTTTTGTCTCCTATAAACCTAAAACCATTTTGGCTATTATATTTTTTTGAATTTCATTAGAACCACCATAAATTGATGTTTTTCTCGTATTAAAATAGTTTTGGGCTGCTCCATGACTGTAGTCAGGCCCTATTGTAAGATAATTTGATCCTTGTCTTTCAAAAGAAGGTACAAGATAAGGATTGGCATAGTGTCCTACAGCTTCCATTGTTAATTCGGTTATTCTTTGCTGAATCTCAGTTCCTTTAATTTTAAGAATAGACGACTCAACCCCAGCACCTTCACCTTTACTTTCCTTAGCAAGGGTTCTTAATTCAGTATATTCAAGAGCTGTTAAATCAACCTCTAAATCAGATATCTTAGTCATAAAGTCATTATCATTTATTAAAATTCCTCCATCTAAATATTCTGATCCAGCAATCTCTTTCAATCTTTCAATAGCCTTTTTTGATCTTGCAACTCCCGCAATACCAGTCCTTTCATTTCCTAAAAGGTATTTAGCTATTGTCCATCCATTATTTTCTTCTCCAACAAGGTTTTCAATAGGGACCTTTACATCATCTAAAAAAACCTCATTAACCTCATGCCCTCCATCCATGGTAATTATTGGCTTAACATCAATTCCTTCAGTTTTCATATCTATTAACAGAAAAGAGATCCCTTCTTGAGGTTTCCCATCCGTTTTTGTTCTAACTAAACAAAACATCCAGTCAGCAAACTGTGCTAATGTTGTCCAAGTTTTATGGCCATTAACAATGTAGTGATCGTCAACTTTTTCTGCTTTAGTCCTTAAGCTTGCTAAATCTGATCCGGCTCCTGGCTCAGAATAACCCTGGCACCACCAATCTTCTCCAGATAAAATTCCTTTCAAAACCCAATCTTTTTGATCGTCATTCCCAAATCCTATGATAACAGGGCCTAGCATTGTTAATCCAAATGGAATTAATGGTGTAGTGCCTGCATTAGCGCATTCTTGATCCCATATATATCTTTGAGTGATATTCCAACCTGTGCCACCATATTCTTCAGGCCATTGTGGAGCAATCCAACCTTTTTTATATAATACTTTATGCCAAGACAAGATGTCATCTCTCGTTAAGTCAGTTCGCTTATCGATATCTCTTAATTTTTGAGGAAAGTTTTTACTAATAAAATCTCTAACTTCTAATCTAAAATCTTCATCTTCTTTTGTAAATTCTAAATCCATATCTTAACAAATTCCTATAATAATCAGTTACTTAATAAAATCTTATTATTATTATTATTTAATAATATATTCTTAACAGAGGTTAATACTTAAATCCATCACCTTTTTGGTACTTAAAAGTTAATTATAAATAATATTTAACTTTTTTTCAGATAAGATGTAATTGTATTATAAAAGAATATAAAAAAAATTAAGAGCTTACCTAAATGGATAGAAAAGAAGAATATAACAAAATTGCTGAAAGAGTAGTTGGTCATGTTCAAAATAAAACTACAGACCAGGCTGAAAATATACTTTCAATTCCAACTTCAGATTATACTTGCGAAAAAAGATGGGAATCTGAAATGGATAAGATATTTAAAGAATTACCTTTAATGCTCGCATTATCAATTGAGATTCCCAATAAAGGTGATTACAAAGCCATGGAAGTTGTTGGGATACCAGTTCTTATAACTAGAGATAAGGAATCTAAAGTTCGCGCTTTTAGGAATGTATGTTCACATCGTGGCGCCCCATTAGCGAATGAAGAAATTGGAAACAAAAGTAAATTTACTTGTCCCTATCATGGGTGGACATACTCAAACAAAGGTGAGTTAATTGGAATACTTGAAAATTATAAATTTGGAGACCTTGATAAAAGTTGCAATGGACTTCAAGTTTTACCCTGTGAAGAATTTGGTGGGATGATTTTTGTAACTTTAACACCAAACATAAAACTTAATTTAGATAAATTTCTTGGAGGTATGAAACCTGAGATAGAACATTTCAACCTGCAGAATTGGTACTATCATGGCTTTAAAGTAATACATGGAGCTAATTGGAAAATAGCTTTTGACGGCTATTTAGAAGGTTACCATTTTTCAACGGCACATAAAGATTCAATTTTACCTATGACAATGCAAGGTATTATGGACTTTTCTTCATTCGGTCCTCATTTGAGAATAGCCTTTGCATCAACCAATATTGAAGAAATATTAGAGTTACCAAAAAATGAATGGTGGAAAAAAGAGGGAAAAGGAGTAGATTTCGTTAGAACGCTATTTCCCAATATTTCTATATCTCTAGGATTAGGAATCGGTCAAATTGCTCAAATTTTACCAGGTAAAACAGCAGATACTAATACTACAGTTCTACATTATGTAGCGCCTGAAACTCCTAGAAATAAAGAAGAGATAGCTGAATTAGATCATTTTATGAATTTTCTAAGGGATGTAGTTAATGATGAAGATTATGCATTAGGTCTTGAAATTCAAAAAGGTTTAAATTCGCATTCTAAAGATAGTGTTAAATTTGGAAAAAATGAGAGAGGAAACCAATTTTTTCATAAATATGTTGATTTCTACATAGATAAAAATATCAAAAAACCACCAATCTTATAAATGACTAAAGTCAAAATAGATAATAATTATTGGGTAATGCGTAGCATGCCAGACGGTAGTAATTTTTCAGAATGCTTTGAACTTGAAAAAGAAAATAGCATTGAAATTCCGAAAGGATCTATTTTAACAAAAAATATTTATCTTTCTATGGATGCAGGAACAAGAATGATAATGACAGATAGAGAAGACTCTTACTTGCCACCAACGCCAATTGGCGAAAAAATTACAGGAACAGTATTAAGTGAAGTTGTGGAAAGCGAAAATTCAAATTATCTTCCTGGTCAAAGGATTAGGTCATGGGGTCAATGGGCTGATTATTCTATAATTGATCCTAATACTATGTTTCCAAGTTTAGTTGATGATAGCGAAATCGATCTTATAAATTATGTTGGTATTCTTGGCGCTAATGGATGGACTGCATATGTTGGTGTAACTGAAACAGGTAGAGCAAAAAAAGGTGATACTTTTGTTGTATCAGCTGCTGCAGGGTGCACAGGTTTATTAGTTGGTCAAATTGCAAAAATAACAGGATGCAAGGTTATTGGGATAGCAGGAACTGAAGAAAAATGTAATTTGATATGCGAAAATTTTGGCTTCGATGGGGCTATTAATTACAAAAAAGAAAATGTTTCAAATCGACTTAAAACTCTATGTCCAGAAGGTATAAATGTGTATTGCGATCATGTTGGCGGTCCCATTGCTGAGGCTGTTTATGAAAATATGGCATTATTTGGTACTATTGCTATCTCAGGATTGCTTGATTATTACAGTTCTTCAAAAAGATCTCCGGGACCAAAAAATTATGATCTTATTCTTATGAAAAGATTACGTGTTGAGGGTTTCTTTTCTCCTGATTTTTATCATAGAGAGAAAGAATTTAATCCAATATTAAAAAATTGGTTAGATGAAAATAAAATAAAATTACCATTCCAAATCACTAAAGGTCTCAAAAATCTTCCTGAAGCTTATCTAAAACTCTTTGAAGGCGGTAATATTGGTAAGGTAGTTGTCGAACTTTAAAACAATTTACACAATATATTCTCTATTGAAAAAAATATAATTAATAACCATCTATGTAATGAAGATGCCTATTTAAGGGTCTTCATTTGTTAAACTTGCTTATTAAAGGAGTAAAAAAATGAGAACAACTTTTGACACTATTTGGAGAGATTTATCTCCATTCACAATTGGTTTTGATAGAACTTTTGATACACTATCGCTTCTAGCAAAAAATCAGTCACAAAACGCTAACTATCCGCCTTATAATATTAGAAAATTATCTGATGATCAGTATAGCATTGAACTTGCTTTGGCTGGCTTTGAAGAAAAAGATATTGATATTGAAGTTACTGGAGAAAACCTTGTTATTACAGGAAAAAGATCAGATGAATCAAATGAGAATTTGGTTCATCAAGGCCTAGCTTCACGAAACTTTAAAAGAAAGTTTGTGCTTTCTGATGACATGGTTATAAAAGGTGCAGCTCTTTCAAATGGTATTTTATTAATTGGAATTGAAAGGGTAATACCTGATCATAAAAAACCAAAAAAGATTTCCTTTACATCAAAAGAAAATCTTCTAAAAAATTAATGTCAAAAGGGGGCGTAAAGCCCCCTTTTTTTATTAAAAATAACTAGCAAATAAACCAAAAATATATAGTCTGATTTGGTCATTTAATTTCTTACTGGCCAATGGACACAATAAAAGAAAATAAAAAAAATAATGTACGAAATTATGTTCTTGGAATTTTAGTTGTTGTTTACACATTTAATTTCATAGATAGGCAAATTTTATCTATCTTATTGGAATCAATTAAATCAGATCTTAAACTTTCAGATACTTCCCTTGGAATGTTAACCGGTTTTGCTTTTGCATTGTTTTACGCAACCCTAGGTATTCCTATCGCCAAATATGCTGATTATGGAAATAGAAGAAACCTTATCTCAATTGCTATTGGTGTGTGGAGTTTAATGACTGCAATTTCGGGACTAGCACAAAATTTTTATCATTTATTATTTGCTCGAATAGGTGTTGGTGTTGGAGAAGCAGGCTGTAGTCCACCCGCGCATTCTATGATATCTGATTATTTTCCGGCAAATTCTCGTTCTACTGCATTGGGGATATATTCCTTAGGAATACCTTTTGGAATAATGTTTGGTCTATTTGCTGGTGGATGGATTAATGAAT
>CAXFAF010000005.1:0-76118 GCA_964001285.1 uncultured bacterium
TAAGAGTTAACACCACGAATAACAAAATTTGATCCAGTAAAGTTACCTTTTGTAAAGGTAATATTTGGTGCATTAAACTGAATATCACCAAAGGTTTCAATTTGTTGTAATTCTAAACTTCCGGCATCAAAAGCTGTAACCGCAATTGGAACATCTTGGATATTTTGTTCAGTTTTCTGTGCTGTAACAATAATTTCCTCAATTCCTTCTCTTTCAAGAACTTGAGCATTAGTAATACCTATAGACAATATAGGCGTAAGAATAGCTATAATAGCCACTGATAAAGTTTTTTTAAACATTCATAATCCCCCACATTTGCGTTTTATCGCAATTATTTTTTTTATTTTTTAGGCTCTAATACAATACATCTAAATGAGAATTCTTCAATAAAAATAGATATTTAACTTGTGGATAAAAAAAAGCGCGGGAAAACCGCGCTTTTTAATCATATTTGATTATCTTTAGAATCTTGCTCCAAAGCTAATACCGATCATTTGTGGATCAATTAAGAAGTCATTTCTAAATCCACCAGATGCTTCAGCTGTAAAGTAATGACCAGTAATATTGTCATCATCTAATAGATTTTGTCCCCAAATTCTTACATACCAAGGGTTAACAGTAGACTGAATAATGATTTGTGCATTTAATACATCCCATGCATCAATCATATCTCTTGGATTGTTGTATATTCTTGAGAACATATCATCCTGCCAGTAGTAATCAATTCTTGATACTACTTGAAGGTCAGCATTATCAAAATCAGCTGTATATTCAGCTCCAAAGTGAACTGTTGTTGCAGGAGATTGTACTAGCTCATTACCACTAAGGTCATAAACTGGCTCCCAATAATCACCATATACACCTGGAACACCAGCAGCTTTTAAACCAGCTAATTTTGCTTGAATGGATGCACAATTAGCAATTGTTGGTAAAGCACCAGCGCCAATTTGTGCAATAGGACTAACCAATCCTGTTGGATCAGATGAATCAAAGTTACTACCTGGACCTGCTGAAGGTGATAATGTTTTTGGAGCTGCAATCATATCTAATGCACCAGCAGCTGGATTAAGATTTAATGTTCCTGAACCAATACCAATGAAAAGGTCTTGTTTTTTAAATCCACAAGTAGCACCGCTACCGAAGTCTTTCATTAACCAACCTTCAGTATCTCCTTTAACCTTGCTAATTTTATCAAGTGGGTTAACAGAGGTAACGCCATTTGCAATTTCTGTTTCTAATAAAGATACTTGTAGATCAAGTCTTAGACCAGGTATTGAAGAAGGTGACCAAAAGAATTCCGCTTCAAGCCCTTGCATTTCTGCATCAATATTTTCATTCACAGATGTTCTAGCAATAATTTTAGAAACCTGAAGGCCTTGATAGTCATAGAAGAAAGCGGTTAAGTTTGCTACCAGAGAATTATCAAGTAGAACATTTTTCATACCAATTTCATAAGCATCAATAAACTCAGGATCAGTCGTTTGAGGAACGTTACTAAATAAAGTTGGATCGATAGGTGGGTTAAATGCCCCAGGTCGATATCCCCGTGAGAATGTTGCATAAATTAAAGTTGAATCTGTACCCTCTAGATCAGGTGTCCAGTCAACTCCAACTTTTCCTGTTACTTCTTCTTCAGTGAAACTAGTAGGTACACCTAATGCTTTCCTTTGTTGGCCAAGACCAGGTATTAGAGGTAAAGTAGGCGCACCTTGGCCGGTAAGTACAAGTCCAAGAGCCGGATCAACTGTCTGCACACCAAGTGTAACAGGATCTCCAACTCTAGTACCACCAGCAAGAATTATTGAGTTAACTAGATTTTGTCTATCAGCAACAGATTTTTCTGATTCATTCCAACGAGCACCAACAGTTATTCTTACATCATCGGATGCATCGTAATAAACTTGAGTATATAAACCTTTTCTTTCAAGTTCATAAGGATCTGTTTGGTTACGATAGTGTGAAGGATATAGTCTTGGCCCTAATAAAGGAGATAGAGCTGCTGCTTCCGCAGTAGTCCAATACACATCATAAAGAGAACTTGATGTTGCTTCAGTGTAGTTAAAACCTGCTAAGAAGTTAACAGGACCATCTAAATCTGAGCTCACTTGTATTTCAGCAAATTTAAATTCACTCTCTGCAGCTGATGTATCATATGCCATTGCAAAATCATAATAACCAGATATTGCATTACAGAAGATACCGCACATACTTTCTGTGTATGCAGAGACAGGAACTATACCATCTGGGAAAGCCGCATTACCAGGAGGCAGAAGTGGGTTTCCTGCATTCTCGCCTAATTTAGCGTATTTTTGACTTCCATCAGTATTATAATAATCTTGTTGTGAGAAAACACTTGATTCTGAATAAGCAGCTCTTGCAGTCACTGTAAAGTTTTCAATAGCATCAGTCTCAACTTCTAATATATATGTATCTTCAGAAGCTTTATAAACTGGATCGATATTTTGATAAGTTTCTCTCAAATCTTGAGAACGGGTAAGATTATTTGCAGCATAATCAAGTGGGCTCCATGTATTTAAACCTGCAATCGCTCCCCACACACCTGAAAGGTCAGAAGCCCCTTTTGGTTGTCCATAACGAATTTTAAAGGGATTACAACCATAAACTGGAGTTTCGGTTTCTGCGCACATTTGCTTACCAATACGAGCTCTGTTGTCATCTTCTTCAAAATTATAATAAGTAAAAGTTGCCGTTGTATTTTCACTTAGTTCAGCAGATACAGTCATACGCCAAGAAGTAATATCTCTTCCATCAATATCTTCACCTTCTTTTCCAGGGAATTGATTTTCAGTAAAGCCATCTCTTTCCAGCATCATACCAGCTATACGCATAGATACATTCTCAGCGATAGGCATATTAATGACACCTTTTATTCTTCTGTGATTATAGTCGGCTACTTCAAGATCGACTGAACCTTCAAATTCTTCTGTAGGTCTTGCAAATTTCATATTAACAACACCACCTGTTGAATTTGCACCGTAAAGAGTTCCTTGAGGACCTCTTAATATCTCAACAGCCTCAAGATCATAATATTCTGTTTCAAATACTCTTGTTGGAACAGGAACAGAGTTTACATGGAAGGCAACTCCGCCATCACCTGATGCAGCAACTGTACCAGAATTAACACCTCTAATAGTCATGTTAGATCCTGTGAAATTACTTTTGGTAAAAGTAATATTTGGTGCATTAAATTGAAGATCACCAAAAGTTTCGATTTGTTGCAATTCTAGACTTTCAGTACTGAAAGCAGAAACAGCAATGGGAACATCTTGGATATTCTCATCTGTCTTTTGGGCAGTCACGATAATTTCTTCGATACCGACCCTCTCAAGTGTTTGTGCATTAAGAATGCCTGTTAAAAAGACAGGCACTAGAATAGCTATTAAAGCTAAGGTTAAAGTTTTTTTAAGCATTAAATTTGTCTCCCACATTTACTTTAATGATAAAGTAATTATTCCCAATTAAGATGTTATAAGAATACATATGGGAATACTTAAGACAATAGAATATTTATTATATTTTTATAATTATTGTTGTATTAATACAACAAATTATTTATTTTAAGAAATCAAATTTAGCAATTATGTCGCATGTAAAAATAAGTTTAATTGCACTATTTAAATAAGAAAAATGCCTTGTAAATTATCTTTAAGAGAAAATTATGCCTAAATTACTTATTTTCATTTTAGTTCTTTTTTCTACATCCTTATATGGTGAAGATATTTCTATCGATATGTTGAATGTAAGATCGGATGGTCAAAGTATGGTTTATTCAATAGATGTAGCAAGAGTTCAGGCAGGAGACACCATAACTTGGTTCCCAAAGCATAAAGGACACAATGTTGAATTTGTTTTAGGACCAAATACTGTTGAATTACCAAAAAAAAGTAGAATCAATAAAGAGTTTTCTTTTACATTTGAAAAGGCGGGTGTTTATTTTTATCAATGTACTCCACACAAGAGTATGGGTATGATTGCAATAGTAATCGTGGGTGATGACTTATCTAATCTTGATGATATAAAGAAAGTAAGAGTTTTTGGTAAAAGCAAAAGAAAATTAGACCAAATACTTTCCTTAATATGATTAAGTTAAATTTATTTCTTTAAGTCTTATTTTAAGGAAATCATCTGCGGTAATCCCTTCAGTATATTTATTGGGTCTGTTTTGTTCAATGCAATTAGGTATAGTCTCAATTAAATAATCAGGGTTAAAATGTAGAAAAAAAGGCATAGAAAATCGTGATTCATTAGCTATAGATTGTTTAGGATTATTTACCCTATGTGTTGTTGATTTTAATTTGTCATTTGTTAATCTTTCAAGCATATCGCCTACATTACATACAATTCTTTCCGAATTAACTTTTATAGGGATCCATTTATTATCTTTATTAAGAACCTCTAAACCCTCTTGTTCTGTTCCAAGTAGTAAAGTAATTAAATTAATATCTTCATGCGCCTCAGCCCTAAGGCCATTATTTTTTTGATCAATCTTGGGATAATGTATTAAACGTAATATAGAGTTCCCTTGGTTAATTTTATTATTAAACCATTCATCTTCTAATTTTAGTGATACAGCAATTAAAGAAAGAATTTTTTTTCCTAATGTCTCTAATTCACTATAAAGATTTTCTAATGCGATATTGATTCCATTTATTTCTTCGATTATTAGATTTTTAGGCATTTTATTTTCTAAATCTTCACTCCACATAGATCTTCCATGATGCCAAAATTCCTTCTGATCTGGCAGTAAAGCATTTTTAGCTGTTTCAACACCAAATGGAGTATAGCCTCTTTGGCCAGCTCCTTCTTCAATGCAATATTTCATCTTGAAATTATTAGTTTGATTAAAGAACTCTTTCGATAATCTTAATACTTTCTTAATTAAATCAATGTTTAGATCGTGATCAATTATTGAGAAAAAACCTACTTTATTGCAGGCATTATAGATTTCTTTACTTATGGCTTCTTTATTCTTCTTGTAATTTTTGAGAGATATAGTGGGTATAGATTCCATTTATCTTACCTCTTCTTTTGTTAAAGGATTATTGGCTATATTTTTTGCTTTCAATACAAAGCCACCTAAAGGTGTATCAATAATTATCTTTATAGGTATCCATAAATTTTCTTCTTCAAAAAAATTATACCAATATCTAACTGCTCCTGGTTTTGATACTTCTTCGAGAAAGTCACTTTCTCTATAACCAACTATAGGATCAAAATAGCCGATACATTTTTTAGCAGAATAATTAATATCATTTATTTTGATATTTTCTTTTTTAGCGGGTCTTACATATACAGTTTTGAAGGATCTAAGGCCATCAAATCCATGAGCTATAAATGAACAAGGGTCTTTAAAATGCCCAGGAACCAATAATGCACTATAAGGGTCGTTACTCCCTTTGCCGTATTTTTCCATAAATTCCTTTTTTGGTTTTTCAGATTCGTCATAATCAGGTTCCGCATTTAATTCTATCGGTATACCTTTCTCATATTTTATTTCGCCTGTCCTTGAACTACCATTGCCTGTTTGATATGAAAAACTATATTGATCTGGAACTAATAAATTATCTATTAATGTTCCCGAACTCTCTGTTAGAGCTGTAAATTTTACAAATACATCAACAATACCTGCTGCTTCAACTTTCGATTCCATAAGCCAACTGTTTTCGTCTGAATTTATAAGAAAATTTACATTGGCAATCTGAATTCCTCCTAAAAATACATTATAATCAATGCTTTTTTCTGCAAAAATATTTGTAGAATAAAAGTTGATCAGAAAGGAGAATAATATTGAAAGAAAAATTCTCATAGCAAACTATCTCTTGTTTAATTTCCTGTAAATTTTGGGGCTCTTTTCTCAATAAAATGGTTTACACCTTCTTTAAAATCTTCTGAAGCAAAACTTTCTTGCATTTCATAATCGCCTAGTGCAGCTGCATCATTAAGGTCTTGGAAAAAAGCTTTATAAATTTGAGCTTTCATCACAGATACTGATCTCGGTGAAGAAGTGTCAGCCAGCATTTTCACATATTCTAGTGTTGAGTCCATAAAAGTTTCTTTCGGAAAACATTTATTAATTAGTCCTATCTTTTCACCTTCTTCAGCAAGAAAAACTCTACCAGTAAACAAAATATCCATTGCGTGAGCATGTCCAACTAGTCTTGGTAAAATCCAACTTATTCCGTGTTCAGCAATTAATCCTCTTTTTGCGAAAGCAGTGGTAAATTTTGAACCTTCTGCTGCAAATCTTAAGTCACAAAATAATGTCATAACTAAACCAATTCCAGCACAAGGACCATTTATTGCTGCAATAATTGGTTTTCTACACATCGCCATAAATCCAAAACGAGTTTTATAATGTTCAGCTATTTTTGGACCAATATCTTCAGAAGGTAATTGTTCAGTTTCTTTTTGTTTAGGGGTAATTGTATTTCCTTGAGTAGTATTTTTAAGACCATCCATATCTGCTCCAGCACAAAATCCCCTACCGGCGCCAGTTATAATTATTGCATTAATTTTTTCAGAATTATTAACTTTGTTTATACCTTCTCTTATTCCGTTATAAATATTTTCGTTATATGCATTTAATCTATCAGGTCTGTTTAAAGTTAATATGGCAATATTATCAATTTCAGAATATAAAACTTCTTCATTGTTTGAATTTATGGGTTCACTTTTCATATTGATTCTCCATTAATTTAATTTAATTTAGATTTCTTTACTCTAGTTGAATAAAGGATATATGACTATGAATTATAAAGCAATTTTATGGGATTTTGGGGGTGTTGTTACTTCAAGTCCGTTTGAGGCATTTAATGAATTTGAAAGCGCAAATGACTTGCCGCTTGATCTAATAAGGACTATTAATTCTGAAAATCCAGATTTTAATGCTTGGGCAAAATTTGAGAGTAGTCAAGTTAGCATAGAAGAATTTGATGAACTTTTTTTTCAAGAAGCGCTTACTAAAGGCTTTCAAGTAAGAGGTAAAGATATCATCAAACTTTTATCAGGTTCTATTAGAAAAAATATGGTTGATTTTTTAAAAGAGCTTAAAGGCTCCTATAAACTGGGTTGCATTACAAATACTGTTAACAGTCAAGATGATTTAACAGATAAAGATAGACAATCAAAAAAAGAAGCGATGGCGTTATTTGATCATGTAGTGGAATCTTCAAAAGTTGGAATTCGAAAACCGAATCCAGAAATATATAAAATGTCTTGCCTTGCTTTATCTGTTGAACCTAAAGAATGTATATACCTTGATGATTTAGGGATAAATCTTAAGCCTGCAAGAGAATTGGGTATGTTTACTATTAAGGTTGTTAATCCTGAAGAAGCTATTCAAGAAGTTAGAAATCTTTTAAAATAAATTTTGTAAATTTGTAATGACTGATGAAAATAAATACATACCTGATTTAAGGTTAGGAGTAAGACTTAAAACTATAATTTTGTTAAGATTTATTGCTGTAATAGGGCAGCTATTAACAATAATTGTTGTAGGAAATATTTTACTTTTCCAGCTCCCATATCTAGAAGTTTATTTAACCATCGGTGCTTTAGTATTTTCCAATTTGATTCTATTTTTAATGTATTCATGGAATCAGAGACTAAGTGAAACGACAACGGCAATTGTTCTTGCAGGTGATATAATTCAACTGGCCCTTCTCATATATTTTACAGGGGGCCTATCCAATCCATTTGTTATGTTATTTATTGTTCCAATAGCTATATCATTAGATAACTTACCAATTAGATCATCTATAATACTAATAATATTAACTTTAATTTCTGTTTCTATTCTAGGTTTTTATAATTACCCACTAGTTCAGAATGATATGTCCTATTTAATAAATCCTAATATTTTAACGATAGGAATATGGTTTTCTTTATTGGTTACTATACTTTTCCTTTCCCTTTATGTAGGAAGATTAGCTAATGAGTCTCGAGAAGTTTCTAGAGCCCTAAAGGTAACTGAAGAATTATTATCTAATGAGCAGAATCTGTCATCATTAGATGGCCTTGCCGCCGCCGCCGCTCATCAGTTAGGAACTCCATTAGGTACAATTAGTCTTATTGCTAGTGAATTATTAAATAAAGAAAATTTATCTAACGAAGGGAAAGAAGATCTTGAAATTCTTATTAAAGAAATAGCAAGATGTAAAAATATTATAGGATCTTTAGGCGAAAAATCTTCAATAGATGATGACATTGTAAACAAAATTGAACTCCACGCTTTACTAGTTGAATTAAGTGAACTTATAAGAGTAAAAGGAATTAAGCCTGATATTATTTTTAATGAAGATGATGATGATTTGAGAAGTTTTACTATCGAAAGGCGTTCAGAGTTAATACTTGGTTTATCTAATATAATTGAGAATGCGGCTGAATTTGCAAAGGAAAATGTAATTATTAAGATCTCTAAAGTTGACGATATGATACAACTCCTTATTGAGGATGATGGTGATGGTTTTTCAAATGAAGTTATTAATAGGTTGGGTGATCCTTATGTTACCTCAAGAAAAGGGAATGATTCACTTAATAATGGTTTAGGGCTTGGGTTTTTTATCTCAAAAACATTATTTGAAAGATTAGGTATAAAGATTAAAATTTATAATAAACAAAAACCAGATTACGGTGCTGTTGTGTCTGTCAAAATTCCTAAAGAAGGATGGATATAAAAAAAGTGGAAGAAAAATTAGAAGGACAGAAATTACTTATAGTTGATGATGATAATGTTTGGTTAAATCAATTATCAAGAGCCATGTCTAGAAGAGGATTAACGGTCTATGAGGCACAATCTGTCAAAGATGCTTTAGATATCCTTGCAATAGAAAAATTTGATTATGGAGTTATTGACTTGCGCTTAGATGATGGTGATGGTCTTGAAATTGTTACTGAATTTAAAAAATTAAATCCTAATTCAAAATCAATAATATTAACTGGTTTTGGTAATATCGCTAATGCTGTGTCAGCAATCAAATTAGGCGCAGTTGATTATTTATCTAAACCTGCAAATATTGAAGATATTATAGCATCCCTTTTTGTAAAAAGGGATGAAAAAGCTCCACCACCTGAGGAACCAATGAGTGCAAATAGGGTTAGATGGGAACATATCCAGAGGGTTTATGAATTATGCAACAAGAATGTATCGGAAACAGCACGTCGTTTAAAAATGCATAGAAGAACTCTTCAAAGGATTTTATCCAAAAGGGCTCCTAAGTAACTAATCAAGGTTATTATCAAGTAAACTCAAAGCTGATTCAGAAAATTTTACCATGTTTTCAAATCTTTTATTTGAGTTTGTGTTTATATGAGAGGAAATTGATTTAATGCCTGATACAGCAAAACAAGAGAAACCTGGCGGATCTCCATATCCATTACCTGAAGGCCCGGCCGCCCCAGTTTCAGTTAAACACCAATCTGTTTGATATAGTTCACACCCCTTTCCCCCCAAAAGAAGAGCAAATTCTTCACTTGATGATCTTATATTTTGTTCTTTTAATTCTCTTAATTTAAGACCAGTTAAGGCTTTTATAGAGGCTGCAGTATAGATCACTTGTCCGCCAATATAATAGGCCGAAGCTCCTGGTTGTGATAATAATGCTGTCGATATTAGACCCCCTGATGAGGATTCAATTACTGAAATAGTTTGATTTTCATTAATTAACTTATTTGCAACTTTTTTAGCTATTTCTATTAACTCTTCCATTTTAAATGCTCCTTTTAAATCTCGAACCTTTTTTTGGTGGGTTTTCAGGAGAACCCGCAAAACACTGGGCAATAGACATCCATTTTTTTGCGATTTCACCTTTAACTTCGAGTTCTGTATCTTCGATATTTCTAACTTGAGTAACAACTTGGCAAAATTCGCTTGCTGATCCAGTTATTGCATCATCTTCATTATCTGCGTTCCACTCCCATCTTGTATTTGATGGCGAAAAAAGAATGAGTTTAGGCATTTTTTTGGGGACATCTAGGTTTCTATTTATAAAAGTCCATGCAAAAGTATTTACACCAATCACAACTATGTTTTTAACTCTATCTGTATCATTTCGATTAATTCCTAAATGATCATAAACTTCCTGTCCATGCGCCCAGGTTTCCATATGTCTAGCAGTTATACTTGAGCGAACACTCATATCTGGACCAGCCCATTTTACTCTTTTTTTTGGATCTGAATTAGCGAATTCATCTGAAACATTATCATATGTTCCTTTCCAAAGTTTTAATAAATCAATTCCTTCTAAATTTTTTGATAGTCTTTTTTCATAAATTCTTGCTGAATCCCCTTTTTTTATAGCATCCAAAAAATCATCCATAAATTCTTTAAATTTTTGTTCATTTTTTAATGATAAGGTAGCAGCGATATTCCAAACATGAAGGTGATAGATTACATCATTTATTGTCCAAGATTTGAATTGGGTTTTACTAAGAAAGTTTTCTTCTTTACAGTTAATCAATATTTCATAGAGAGAATCGCTTTCTTCCTTGAAATCTATTGCTTGTTCCAGCATTAATAACTCTTAACTTGTTAACCAAAAAAATAAAAAGGGCACCCAAATTAAGGATGTAGTAATAAAGCCTTTTATAGCCTGGTAAATTATCCATAACCAAAAATAGCGTCTACAGAAATCCCTAATCGTTGCTATCATTCTTAACCCATTTAGGTACTGGTAAGTTATTTTCTTTTAAAAAACTAGCATTAAACATCTTACCCTTATATCTATCAGCTAGATCGCATAATATTGTTACGATTGTGCTTCCTTTTTTTAATTCTTTTGCAAGCTTTTTTGCTCCTGCAATATTTATTCCTGAAGATAATCCTAAAAACAAACCTTCCTTTTCGATCAGATCAAATAGTATATTTAAAGCTTCACTATCATCAATTAAATAGGGATAATCTATAATACTACCATCTACATTTTGGGTTATTCTTCCTTGTCCAATACCTTCTGTTATAGATGTACCCTCAGCTTTTAACTCACCATTCTTAAAATAATGATACATTGATGCGCCATAGGGATCAGCTAGACCAATAGCTATATTCTGATTTTTTGATTTTAAATATTGACTAATTCCTGAAAGTGTCCCCCCCGTGCCTATTGCAGAAACAAAACCATCAATCTTACCTTCGGTTTGTTCCCATATTTCTGGACCAGTTGTTTTAATGTGAGCATTTTTATTGGCAATATTATCAAATTGATTTGCCCAGTAAGCTCCATTTTTTAATTTTTTATCGAGTTCACTTGCTAATCTACCAGAATATTTAATATAGTTATTCTCATCCGAATAAGGAACCGCTGGAACCTCTATTAATTCAGCGCCTGTAAATCTAATAGCATCTTTTTTTTCTTGTGTTTGTGTTTCAGGAATAACAATGACAGTTTTATATCCAAGAGCGTTACCTATAATTGATAATCCTATTCCCGTATTACCTGCTGTCCCCTCAACTATTGTACCGCCTTTTTTCAAAAGACCCCTATCTTCAGCATCTTTAATAATAAATAATGCTGCCCGGTCTTTAATGGATTGACCCGGATTAAGGAATTCTGCTTTACCAAATATTTCACAACCTGTTTCTTTTGAAGGACCTTTCAGTTTTATCAAAGGTGTATTTCCTACTAAATTTATTATATTTGTATTTTTTATCATTATTTCTTTATTAATTTTCTTGCAATATTTCTTTGTTGAATTTGTGATGTTCCTTCATACAATCTAAATAATCTTGTGTCCCTATAAAGTCTCGTTATTGCGTTATCCTCCATATAGCCAGCTCCACCCATAATTTGTAAAGCCCTGTCAGCAACTTTTGAAACCATTTCTGATGAGAAATATTTAGCTGATGAGATTTCAGTTTCTGGAATAACACCAGAGTCAAATTTTTCAGCAGCATTTAATGTCAATGCTTCCGCTGCAAGCATTTCAGAATAACTATCGGCAATTAAGTTTTGTATTGATGGCATTTGTGAAATGGTTTGATCAAATTGAACCCTATTGTTTGCGAAGGTAATTGCTTCACTTATCAGTCTTTTTGCTTGACCCACACAGGTTCCGGCTACATGTAATCTTGCGTGATTTATCCCTCTTAAAGCTGGTTTTAAACCACCACCCTCTTTCTTTCCGAGTAAATTATCTTTATTAACTTTGCAATTGTTAAAATGAACTTCGGGTGATGAAGATCCTATTTGACCAAGCATTTTTGGTGTTTTGCCAATTTCTATTCCATTTAAATTGGAATCTACAAGGAACGAAGATATGCCATTACTTCCCTTTGCCGATAGGTCTGTTTTTGCCATCACAAGAAAAACATCAGCGTAAGGGGCATTTGTTATATACTTTTTTCTACCATTAATTATATAGCTATCTCCTTCTTTGATTGCTTCTGTTTCTAATGATGATGCATCACTCCCAGCATTAGGTTCTGTTAAAGCAAAAGACCCAACTATTTTTCCTTTTGCCATACCTGGTAAAAATTTTTGTTTCTGTTCTTCTGTGCCAAAATCCAATATTGCTTGCGAACATAATCCTATGGTTGTTGAAAAACGGGAACGATATACTGCTGATGCCCTTGTGAATTCAAAAGTAAGAAGAATTTGTTCTTTCATATTAAAATTTAGACCTCCATACTCTTCAGGTATAGAAATTCCAAAAAGACCCTTATCAATTATTTTCTGCATAATCTCTTCAGAAACAAAACCATCATTTTCCAATTCTTCTTCATTTGGAATTAATATTTCATCAGTTAATTTTTTAATTTCTTCTAAATACTTTTTAAAGCTCATCAAAATCATTCTTCATTAAATATATAACAAATATACACATAAAAATGTTAGGATATAAAATGTAATTATATATTTTTAGATAAATGTTTTTCAATCTCAGACAAATTAATCTTTTTTTACTATTTACGATAACAATATCTTGCCTTGTTATTGGTTTTTCTGTTGAAGCAGTCGAATCTGAAAAAAACTGCTCAACTAAGATTTTCAAAATAGATTCTGACTTTTTATCTTCAGGGTTTTCTAGGTGTGAAATAATTGCCGAAAATTATATAAAAATATATGTCAGTCCTGAAGATATAGATGTTATTAATCCAAGCCCTTGGTATGCATTTAGGAAAAGCACTCATAATCAAAAAGTATTTGTAGAAATCTTTTATGAAAAATTTAAGCATAGGTACCACCCAAAAATAAGCATCGATTCTGTAAATTGGGATAAAATTAATTCAAAATCTTTTAGAGAGCTTGAAGATGGTCAAGGATTATTAATTGAGTTTCTTCCTCTTAAGAAAGAAACAATTGTTTCTGCTCAAGAAATTATATCTAGCAAATGGTATTTGAATTGGTATAAACAATTGTCTTCAAAAGAATATGTTCAAGTTTCCGATTTAGGACTAAGTAATGGAAAACGACCTATTCATAGGGTCTCAATTATAAAAAATCCTAAAAATCCTTATATATTCTTTCTAGGTCGTCAACATCCGCCTGAGGTTAGTGGTGTATTTGCTTTAAAAGGATTTGTAGAAAACATTATATCAGGAAATAAATTATCTTTAGATTTTTTGAATAAATACAATATTATTGCTTACCCTTTATTGAATCCTGATGGGGTGGATCAAGGTCATTGGAGGCATAATTTATCTTCTAAAGATTTAAATAGAGATTGGGGATTTTTTACTCAACCAGAGACTAAATTGGTTTTTTCTGATATTCAAAATATTTTATCAGATGATAAAAAGGTTATTGCCTTAATCGATTTTCATTCTACTTTTAAAAATTTATTTTATATTCAACACCCAGATGAGAATCTGGGTTTAAGTTTTAGTGTCAATGAGTGGTTAAAAAATTCTGAAGATGATTTAACAAATTATTATTTTTCAATAAGACCTGTAAAAAGTAAAGATAATGGTGTTGCTAAAAACTTTTTTTTTAAAGAATTTAATATTCCAACTATTACATATGAGGTTGGAGATGAAACTGATAGAAATTCAATTAAACAAAGCGCGATAACATTCTCTAAAAATTTTATGAAAATTTTGACTGAATAAGTTAAAATAAAATTATGAAAGACTTAGGATTCAAATTTGATAATACATATAAAAATCTTCCTTCAGAATTTTTTACTTTAGTAGATCCTGTAAAGGTTTCTGAACCAAAGTTAATTGTATTTAATGATGAACTTTCAGATTCTCTAGGGCTTAATTTTAAATCACTAAAATTAGAAGATAAATCACAAATATTTAGTGGAAATATTATACTGGAAGGCTCCTTTCCTCTTGCTCAAGCTTATGCTGGCCATCAATTTGGTCACTTCACAATTCTTGGTGACGGAAGGGCTATACTTTTAGGTGAGCATGTTTCTAATTCGGAAAGATTTGATTTACAACTAAAAGGATCAGGCCCAACCCCTTATTCTAGAAATGGAGATGGTTTAGCAGCTCTAGGTCCTATGTTAAGGGAATATATAATTAGTGAGGCCATGTATTATTTAAATATTCCTACTAACAGAAGTCTGGCAGTAGTTGGAACGGGTGAAGATGTTTATCGTGAAAAAAAATATCCTGGTGCAATATTAACTCGTGTTTCAAAATCTCATATTCGTGTAGGTACATTTCAATATGCAACTATTAAGAATGATCTAGATTTATTGAAAAAACTTTTTGATTATACCATCGAAAGACATTTTCCAAATCAATTGCAATCGAAAAACCAAGCTCTTGATTTTTTATATGCAATTATTGAGCAGCAAGCTAACTTGGTAACGAATTGGATGAGAGTTGGATTCATTCATGGAGTAATGAATACTGACAATATGGCTTTATCTGGTGAAACTATAGATTATGGTCCTTGCGCTTTTATGGACCACTATGATCCTTTAACCGTATTTAGTTCAATTGACCATCAAGGTAGATATTCTTATGTAAATCAACCTATAATTATTCAATGGAATTTAGCTCGTTTGGCCGAATCAATTTTACCACTTATAGGTAAAGATCTTGATAAATCAATGAAGTTAGCTGAAGAAGCTATAAACACATTTACAGATTTATATAAAAGCAAATGGTTAGATATGATGAGATTAAAAATTGGTTTATCAACTTCAGATATTGGTGACCAGGATTTAATTAGTGAGTTATTAGTTATAATGGAAAAAAATAAAGCTGACTTTACAAACACCTTTAGGTCATTAAGTAAAAGTAAATTTACAGATGAAAGAATTTTCAAAAATAAAGAGTTCTTATCTTGGTTTAAAAAATGGGAAGTAAGATTAGGTAAAGAATCCCAATCTTTAGAAAGTTCTAAGAGGATTATGGAAGTTAATAATCCTAGAATTATTCCGAGAAACCACATAGTTGAAAATGTATTGAAAAATGCAGAAAAGGGGGATTTAAATCCATTCAGAGAATATGTTGAGATCTTGAAAGATCCATATAGTAATGATAATTCTGTATTAGAGTATTATACAAAACCTCCAAAAGAATCTGAAAAGGTTCTGCAAACTTTTTGTGGTACTTGAAATGATGGCGGAGAGAGCGGGATTCGAACCCGCGAGACGGTTACCCGCCTACACGCTTTCCAAGCGTGCGCCTTCGACCACTCGGCCACCTCTCCATAGAAAATTCTGTTTAGTCATCGTCAAATTTTAAGGCAGAAATGAATGCCTCTTGGGGAATATTGACTTGACCAAATTCTCTCATTCTTTTTTTACCCTTCTTTTGTTTTTCTAACAATTTCATTTTCCTTGTTACATCACCGCCATAAAGTTTAGCCGTGACATCTTTTCTAAAGGGCGGAATCGTTTCTCTAGCAATTATTTTTCCGCCAATGGCTGCTTGAACAGGTATCTTAAACTGATGTCGAGGGATAAGATCTTTCAATTTTTTACACATTGTTCTACCTCTAGTGAAAGATCTATCTGAATGCACAATTACTGAAAGGGCATCAACAGGTTCTTCATTTACCAATACTGACATTTTTACTAATTTTTCTTGTTTATATTTATCCATCTGCCAGTCAAAGCTTGCGTACCCGCTCGAAACTGATTTTAATCGATCATAGAAATCAAAGACTACCTCATTTAAAGGTAAATCATAAACAACCATTGCTCTCGTGCCAGCATATGTTAAGTCAGTTTGTCGGCCTCTTCTTTCTTCACAAAGTTTTAAGACTGCCCCAAGATATTCATCAGGAACTAAGATTGTTGCTTTAATCCAAGGTTCTTCTATATATTTAATGTTTGTCACTTCTGGCATATCTGCTGGATTGTGTAATTCTATTATTTCGCCATTGGTAAGATGAATTTTATAAATAACACTTGGTGCAGTTGTTATTAAGTCAATATTAAACTCTCTTTCAATTCTCTCTCTAACTATTTCTAAATGAAGAAGACCTAAAAAACCGCAACGAAAACCAAAGCCAAGAGCTGCAGAATTCTCGGTTTCATAGTGAAAACTTGAATCATTAAGACTTAGTTTTTCTATTGAATCCCTTAAATCTTCAAAGTCACCGCTATCAGTCGGAAATAAACCACAAAAAACAGAAGGTTGAGAAGGCCTAAAACCCTTTAATGCTTTTTCACAAGGATTTTGGTTATCTGTTATTGTATCTCCGATTTGCGTATCGGAAACATTTTTAATTCCTGCAATTATATAACCAATTTCTCCAGCTTGAAGTTTATCCAAAGTCACCTTTTTCGGCGTAAATATCCCAACCTCATCTATAGTGTAAGAGCTATCAGTTCCCAGCATTTTAATTTTCTGTCCTTTTGATATTTCTCCATCAATTACTCTTACAAGAACTACTACACCTAAATAAGAATCGTACCAGCTATCAACAAGTAATGCCTGAGAAGTTTTTGATAAATCTGTATTAGGCTTCGGTAGCCTATTTATTAATGCATCAAAGATTAAATCAATTCCCTCTCCTGTTTTAGCAGATACTTTTACGGCATCACTTGAATCAAGCCCAATCACTTCTTCAATCTGCCTGCAAACTTTTTCTGGTTCAGCTGCTGGGAGATCAATTTTATTGATTACTGGTATAATTTCATGATTTAAATCTATAGCTTGATAAACATTGGCGAGAGTTTGTGCCTCAACGCCTTGAGCTGCATCAACTACTAAAAGCGAACCCTCACAAGCCGATAATGATCTACTGACCTCATAAGAAAAATCTACATGACCAGGTGTATCAATAAGGTTTAGTTGAAAAAGTTCCTTTTTTTTATTTTTATAATTTAATCTAACTGTTTGGGCTTTTATTGTTATTCCTCTTTCTCTTTCAATATCCATAGAATCTAGGACTTGATCTTTCATTTCTCTATCCGAAAGACCTCCACAATATTGAATTAGTCTATCAGCAAGTGTTGATTTTCCGTGATCTATATGAGCAATTATTGCAAAGTTTCTTATATTTTTAGGATTTTGCACTTTTATAATCCACTATTGGCTTCTTAACTTTCCGCCTGTAGACTTTTCAACTTTATTAATCACTATCTTACAAATGCCATCTATTTCATCATCCGTGAGTGTTTCAGTTTTCGGTTGAATTGTTATTTCAATTGCCAGAGATTTTTTACCGTCATCCAAAATAAACTGATCAAAAAGTTTAATATCTTCAATCAAACTTTCGTTACAAGATTTTACTGCATTAATGACAATTTCAGCATTTAACTCATGAGGTATATCAAAAGAAAAGTCCCTTTTAACAGATTGGAGGTTAGAAAAATTAAACTCATTGGGAATATTTTTATTATTCATATTTACTGTGATATTTTCTAAGTATAATTCAAATCCAACACATAAGGGTAAATTTAACTTAGATAAGATTCTTGGGTGAATTTCTCCAAAAGATGCTAATAAATTTTTCTCATTGGAAATAATATTTGCCGATCTACCAGGATGAAACCAATTCGGACCAGGAATTTCATAATTTATTAAATCATTTTGAAGATTAATTAAATCTAGATAAGATAATATATCAGCCTTAACATCAAAAATATCGACATCTTCATTTCCTTGCCAATGCCTTTCTGTTCCTGTTGTTTTATAAATTCCTGTCCTTAATCCTGCAGCTATTAATATTTGATTACCAGGTTTAGTTCCTGTAAAGCCTGGTCCAATTTCAAAGATTCCTACATCATTAAAACCCCTTTTTCTATTATCACGATAATTATTTATAAGAGAAACTAATGGTGTAGTCCGCATATCTGATAAATCTTCTGATATAGGATTCAATAATCTTATTGCGCTTTTATCATCAGAAAATAATTTAGTATATTCTGAATTTACGAATGAATAAGAGATATTTTCTATTAAACCTCGCGAAGCCATACTTCTTCTTGCAAGATTTATATTCTTTTGTGAATCGGTAAGAATTGGTTTTGAGGGCTGTTTTTCATTTTTTAAAGGCAAAGATACAACATTGTTTAAACCATAAATTCTTATCACTTCTTCAACAATATCAATTGATTGATTAACATCAGGTCTCCAAGAAGGAATAGAGATTCCAAAACCTTTATCAACCTTAAAACCTAAAGAAGATAAAATCTTTTTTATCTCTTTTTCAGAAATTGATATTCCTGAAATCTTTTCTATCAAATTAGGATCAAATTTGATTTTACTATTTTTTATTTTCCTTTTCTGAGCGACCATTACTTTTCCTGGTTTTCCTCCACAAATATCAATGATCATTTTTGTAGCTAACTCTAGACCTTCTATAACAAAATCTGGATCTGTTCCTCTTTCGAATCTATACCGAGCATCAGAATTGATATTTAATTTGCGACCAGTTCTTGCTATGTGAATGGGATCAAAAAAGGCAGATTCAAGAAAAATATTTTTGGTGTCCATTTCGGAGCCAAATCCTTCTCCTCCAATAATTCCGCCAATTCCTAGTGTTTTCTCTTCATCTGCAATCACACATGTTTGATTATCCAAAACATATTCTTTTCCATCCAGAGCAATAATTTTTTCACCTTTTTTAGCAATTTTTGCACCGATTTTACCGCTTATTTTGTCGGAATTATAAGCATGTAAAGGCCTGCCTCGATCATAAGTAAGATAATTAGTAACATCCACAATTGCATTAATACTTCTAAGTCCAATATTCTCGAGTCGATTTTTAAGCCAAATAGGACTTTCGGCATTTTCAATTCCTTCAATTAATCTTCCCGCAAATATGTCACAATATGGATTCTTGTCATTTGATTCGTTAAAAACAGGTATATTTTTTTCAGAGCTTTTAACTTTTTGAATGTTTGCTTCTTTAAGATTTCCAACTCCTTTAGCTGAAAGATCTCTTGCTATACCATATACACCTAAGCAATCTGGTCTATTCGGTGTGATAGCAATTTCAATAATTGGATCAATATTATCTAAAACATTAATTACTTTTTCTCCGGGTTTTTCATCATCAAGTTCAATTATGCCATCAAAATCATTATCAATGTTTAATTCTTCTCCTGAGCAAAGCATTCCATATGAAGTTATTCCTCTAATTTTTGCTTTTTTTATTTTCATTTTTGTTTTTGGAATAACACTACCAATTGGCGCATAAATAGTTGTTAAACCTTCTTTTGCATTAGGAGCTCCACAAACTACTTCTTTGGTTTCTATTCCGATATCTACTTCGCATATTTTTAGTTTGTCAGCATCTGGATGTTTTTTTGAAGATAGAATTTTAGCAATAATAAATTCTTTTAAATCTTCTTTCGGGTTAGTAATTTCCTCAACCTCCAAACCTATCTCTGTAAGACTAGTAGCAACTTCGTCTAGAGATATATCTGTTTCCAAATAGTCTTTTAACCAAGAAAAAGTAAATTTCATTTTTTTAAACCCCTTGACAAAGTGGGTATATCTAGTGCTGCAAAACCATAATGCTTTAACCAGCGAATATCTCCGTTAAAGAAAGTTCTTAAATCAGGGATTCCATACTTAAGTTGTGTTAATCTATCTAATCCAAAACCAAAGGCAAAACCTTGGTATTTTTCAGGATTAATATTTGCAGATTTTAGAACATTAGGATGAACCATTCCCGCACCAGCTACTTCAAGCCAATCTGATCCCTCTCCTATCTTCAAAACTGATCCTGAACGATCACATAGTACATCAATTTCAATTGAAGGTTCAGTAAATGGGAAATAACTAGGTCGCATCTGAATCTTTGTATTCTCAATTTCAAAGAAAGCAGATAAGAATGTTTCTAATGTCCATTTTAAGTGCCCTAAGTTTGTACTTTCATCAACTGCTAACCCCTCAATTTGATGGAACATGGGTGTATGCGTTTGGTCAGAATCACAACGGTAGGTTCTTCCAGGTGAAATAAATTTAAAAGGAGGTTTTCCATTTTCCATTGTTCTAACTTGAACAGGGCTTGTATGAGTTCTTAGTACTGATTGCCCCTCATCATCATTATACTCATCAAGGTAGAATGTATCATGCATTTGTCTGGCAGGATGAGAATCAGGAATATTTAAAGCATTAAAGTTGTAATATTCTGATTCTATATCAGGTCCGTCGGAAATTTCATATCCAAGGGAACCGAAGATTTCTGATATTTCTTCTAATACTTGTGAAACTGGATGGATTCTGCCGTTATTATTCTGATTAATTTTTACTGGTAGAGTTATATCGATCTTTTCTTCGAGTAATCTTTTATCTAATTTTAAATTTATAAAATATTCTTTTCTTTCTTGAATCTTTTCACTTATAATATTTTTAAGGTCGTTGACTTTAGGGCCAATAATTTTTCTTTTATCTGGTTCGACAGACCCTAATTCACTTAGCAATTTTGATATTCTTCCTTTTTTGCCTAATTCTTCCACTCTAATCTTTTCAACTGCATCTTCATTTTCAGCAGAAATTATTTTTTGTAGGATTTCTTTTTCTAAAGATTCAAAATTTTCCATATTTTTTACCGGATACCATATTCTAGTATCAATGGATATATTAACATAAATTAAATTTTATTTTAATGCAGATGTAGCTTTTTCGACTAAATCTTTGAATGTATCAGGATCTGATATTGCAATATCTGATAGAACCTTCCTATCAATTTCTATGTTTGCCTTACTTAAACCATTAATAAAGCTCGCATAATTCATTCCATTTAATCTTGCAGCGGCATTAATTCTTTGAATCCATAATGTTCGGAAATTCCTTTTTCTTTTCTTTCTATCTCTATAGGCATATTGCCCAGCTTTTTCTATAGCTTGGTTTGCAGCTCGAAATGTATTCTTTCTTCGGCCATAATAACCTTTAGCACTTTTTATTATTTTTCTATGTCTTGAATGGCTTGATGAACCGCTTGTTACTCTAGTCATTATAATCTTCCTTTATGAATAGGGCAGGAATTTTTTAATTATCCTGCTATCTGGTTTAGAAAGAAGAGATGTACCACGTTTGTTACGAATTTGTTTTGGCGTTCGTTTTATCATTCCATGCCTTTTACCAGTTTTAGCAGAAATAACTTTACCTGAACTAGTAATCTTGAAACGTTTTTTTACGCCACTTTTTGTTTTCAATTTGGGCATTTTGCATCTCCTATTTTTTAAAAATTATAGTTTAGCATCCAATAAACAACTCGGCATGCCCTGCCGGCTGATTAGTTACAGATGGGTGTATTATACTTTTTGCATTAATTCAACCAAAGAATATTATTTTGGCGCCAAAACCATTATCATTTGTCTGCCTTCAAACTTTGGTAATAACTCAACTTTGGCAAATTCATCCGTTTCAATTTTAATTTTTTCAAGTAAAACTTCCCCACGATCTTGGTGAGCCATTTCTCTTCCTCTAAATCTTAAAGTTACTTTTACTTTATCACCTTCATTAATGAATTTTTCTACACTTCTCATTTTTACATTATAATCATGAGTATCGATATTTGGTCTGAATTTAATTTCTTTAACATCAATGTTTTTTTGTTTCTTTTTTGCTTCATTTGCACGTTTTTGCGCTTGGTATTTGTATTTTCCGTAATCAATTATTTTGCATACAGGTGGCTTGGATTTTGGAGAAATTTCTACTAAGTCCAAACCCTCACTCTTTGCAAAACCTATTGCTTCATCAATTGAAATGATACCTTTTTTTTCACCTTTAGAGTCAATTAAAAGAACTTCACTTGCCTCTATTTGTCTATTAACCCTTGGTCCTTTTGATGCCGAAGAGTTACCGCTTATATTTCTAGATATAGAATTTTCTCCATTTTTATAATTACAAAAATATTCTTATACAGAAACATTTAATATTCTATCATAAACTTCAAGTGTTTTTTTACACATATTTTCTAAGGAGAAGTTTTTATTCACATTATTTATTGACCTTCGCCTTATTTTATCAAGCTCTGAAGCATTAAGATTAAGAGCAGAATCGATTTTTTTTGCAAGATCTTCTACATCATTAATCCTTACTTTAAAACCGGTATACATTTCTCCGTCTAATATAGTCTCTTTAACTCCACCATGATCAGAAGCAATAATTAAGCACCCTGCAGCTTGAGCTTCAATAGGAACTCTTCCAAAAGGTTCGGGTTTAATTGATGGGTAAAGTGCAATATCGCAAGCATGATAAGCCAATGGCATATTATCAAAATTCCCCAATATTTTTAGATTAGTATCAACATTAAATTTTTTAGCTATTTTTTTCAGCTTTATTATATATTTATTGTTTGCTTCTTTATTCCCAACAAAGATTAATGATATTTGATGGTCAGTATTTTTTTCTTTGATTTTTGATATGGCTTTAATTGCAAGTTCATGACCTTTCCAATCCGAATATCTAGCAGGTAATAAAATAATCTTTTGATTTTTATCTTCACTCCATTCAGATCTTAATTTATTTATGGATTTATCCGAAAATTGATCAATATTGTAATCTTCACTATTAACACCCCTTGGAATGATATCAACTTGATTTAATTCAATATTATAGTTTTTTGTTATATTTTTTGCTGTGTAATCAGAGTTGGCAATAACTGCATTTCCTTTTGCCATTATAGAATTATATTTTTTCTTTAAATAAGAATTACTATCTGCATGACCATGCCAAGTTGTTACAAAAGGAATATTAAGTTTTTTTGATGCATAAAATGCTGACCATGCAGGTGCCCGAGATCTGGCATGAATAAGAGAGACCTTGTTTTCTATGAATATATTTTCTAAAATTTTAATATTCTTATAGATATTTAATGGATCTTTTTGGTCAATCTTTCTTATTATAACTTTAATATCTTCATTTTTCAGTTTTTCAATTAGTCTTCCACCACTTGTTAAAACCATTGGTTCATATTGGCTTTTTTTTAAATATGATCCAATTTCTAAAACCGATTTTTCTGCTCCACCTATTTCCATATTAGGTATAATCTGTAATATGATTTTTTTATTTTTTTGAGGCATGAGCAACCTATGACTAAATCCTTTGAGAAATTATATTCTAATAAAAATGATTATATAGCCTATAAAGCGCAATTATATCATAAAAATAAAAAGAGTATTATTTGGTTTGGCGGTTTAAATTCTGACATGGAAGGCACTAAAGCAAAATATTTATCCAATTTTTCTAAAAAAAATCAAATAAATTTTTGTAGATTTGATTATTTTGGTCATGGAAAGTCTTCTAAGGAGTTTCAAGATTGTACCATTACAGATTGGCTTGATAATGGGATTAAGATTATAGATAATGTTTTTAAAGGACCAATTATTCTTATCGGTTCCTCGATGGGTGGTTGGGTTTCTTTATTAGCTTCTCTAAAGAGAAAAAAAAGAATCAAAGGAATAGTTTTAATTGCACCAGCTGTAGATATGACAGAACGATTAATGCTAAAGAGTTTTTCACCTAAAGAAAAAAAGGAAATTAAATCAAAGGGATATATAGATAGATTTACTGAGGGTTATGATGAAAGTTATCGAATAACCAATAAGCTTTTGGAAGATGGGAAAAAGCACTTAATCTTAAATAAGCAAATAAATATTACAATCCCAATTAAAATTTTTCATGGAATGAGGGATAATTCAGTTCCCTGGAAACTGTCATTAGAATTATTGGAATCTTTAAAATCTAATAATGTTGACATTCACCTTATTAAGAATGGCGACCATAGTTTGTCTAGTAAGAAAGATCTAAGCGCTTTGGGTTCTAATATCCTTGATTATTACGAATAAAATAAAAATTAATTAATTTCATTTTTCCATTCAGATATAACCGATAAGTCTTTTTCTTTACTTAAAGAATTTTCTTTTATTTTTTTTAATTCACTGTTGTTTAATAGTCTCCTTATAGCCCAAATAGCTGCCCCTCTAACTAATGAAGATTTATCGTTTATATTTGATAAAGCTTTTTTTGCTAATTCTTTATTGTTTGAATTTCCAATTGCAATTAATACATTGCGTAAGAATCTATCTCTTCCAATTCTTTTTATAGGTGATCCTGAGAAAAAAATTCTAAAATCTTCATCATTAAAACTGGAAAGATTTGACAAAGTAAGATCTGTAATATTTTTTTCAGATGAAAATTTTATTTCTTTAGACTCTTTTGCAAATTTATTCCAAGGACATATTGCTAGACAATCATCACAACCATATATTCTGTTCCCAATTTTTTTTCTAAACTCTAGGGGAATTTGACTTTTATGCTCAATAGTTAAATATGAAATACATTTTCTTGCGTCCAATTTGTATTTATCCGTAAATGCATTTGTTGGACAAATTTCAAGACATTTTTTACAAGTCCCACAACTATCCTTTTCTTTAAAATCTTCTTTTAGATCAATATTTATAAATATCTCTGATAGAAACAACCATGAACCAAATTCTTTGCTGACTAAATTTGTATGTTTTCCTTGCCATCCTAAACCAGCTAATTCTGCGATATTTTTTTCCATCACAGGCGCGGTATCTACAAAGACTTTTAAATCGCAATCAAGTCTTTTAGATAACCACCTACCAAATTCTTTAAGATTTTTTTTTATAATTTTATGGTAATCTTGTCCTCTTGCGTAAACTGATATGTTACCAAATTCCTTTTTTTCTAAGGATTTTAATGGGTCTGTAGCTGGACCATAATTAACTCCAAGGCAAATTATTGTCTTCACATCAGCCCATAAATTCTTGGGTGATTCCCTTCGGTATTGATTTTTCTTTAACCAATCCATTTCACCATGATAATTATTTTCTAAAAAATTATTTAAATTATTTTTAACCTCTTTTTTTAGTTCTGGTTTAGCGAACCCGATTGTATCAAAACCTAATTCTTTTGATTTAGAAATAATCTCACTTTGGGCTTTAATTAATTCATTTTTTTTAAAAATCGAGTGAGACATATTTTCCTCTTGGAGGTATGCTCATAATTTGATCGGTTAATAAAGATCTAAAGCTTGGTCTACTTTTGATTTTTGCATACCAATCTTTTACTCTTGGATAATTTTTCCAAGGTATGTCACCAAGATAATCTAAACATGATATGTGAGCTACTGCTGCAAAATCTGCAGTATTAAGACTATCCCCTACCAAACAATACCTTTCATTTAAAATATTATCTACATAACTCATATGATAGTTCATATTATGAATTGCTACTTTAATTCTTTCTAACCTTGGTAACCCCCCGCCTTGTTTTACATTTAAAAACTGTCTTTCAACCTTTTCATGTAATATTATTTTTAACACTTCAAAATAAAATTTATTATCAAACCAGTCTATTAAACGACGACATTCATTTCTTTCTTCTTTATTTTCAGGAAAGATTGTATCAAATTCTTCTTCAAGAAATTCTGTTATTGCATAGTGACCACATACTTTATGATTATTAATAATTAACACTGGAACCTCTCCAGAAGGGTTGGTTTTTATGAATTCTTTTCTTTTTTGCCAAAAGGCCTCAGTAATTAAATCGGGATCAATATTTCTTTCTCTTAATAAAAGTCTTATTTTTCTGCTAAAAGGACATAATGGATAATGATATAATGTCGCCATAATAAATAATCCTCATTAATAAATATTATTTTTTATAATAATTATATACTGTATAATTTCTTAGATATTTATTTTAACTTATTTTATTTAATTACCAAAGAATGATTATATGACTATTAATTTGTATAAGGGAGATATTCCCAGTGACCTAAGATTTGGAGATAGTATCGCAGTTGATACAGAAACGCTTGGTTTAATTCCAGAAAGAGATCCGTTATGCTTAATTCAACTCTCTTCTGGAGATGGAAATGCTCATTTATTGCAGTTTGAAAGAAGTAATTATGATGCTCCAAATTTAAAAAAGATTTTAAAAGATAATAATTGTGAAAAAATCTTTCATTTTGCACGATTTGATATTGCGGTTATTAAGCATTATCTTGAAATTGATTGCTCTCCTATATATTGCACTAAAATAGCATCAAAACTTGCAAGGACATATACCGATAAACATGGATTAAAAGACTTGTGTAAAGAGTTATTAAATATAGAGTTATCCAAAGTCGAACAAACATCTGATTGGAGTGTTGAAGAGCTTACTGAGGAACAAAAAGTTTATGCGGCATCTGATGTTTTACACCTACATAAATTAAAGGAAATTCTTGAAGGGAAGCTAAAAAAATTAAATAGAAAAGATCTTGCAGAAAATTGCTTCCAATTTATTTCTACTAGAGCTTATTTAGATTTAAACGGTTGGTCTGAGATTGATATTTTTAAACATTAAAAATGGTTGATTTAAAAACAAAAAATCAATTGGATAAAATTAAGATAAAAAGATTAAAAATAATCTTACCAGTTTTTATTTTAGTATTTTTATCAATTATTATCTTTCAATATTTCAATTCTAAAAAAATCTTTGTTATTAGTCAGGAGGCGAATAATAGTTTTACAAAATTAACGATTGAATCAGATTCTGGTGTTATTAAACCATTATTAACTGGAAATACATCTGACGGAGGATCCTATAAGTTAACTGCAAATAGGGCGAGTCCATTAGGGCCCGAATTAAAGGACATAGAATTGGAAACAGTTGATTTAGAGTTTTATGATAATCAGTTATTATTATTAAAATTAAAATCAAATTTTGCTAAATACATTGCATCAGATAATACAGCCTTGCTTTTTGATAGTTTATTGGGAAAAACAATAGAAGGATTTTCATTTACTGCAAATTCAGTTGCTATGAACCTTGATACTTCTTTTATATTTCTAGAAGGGCCTATTAGAGGTAGTGGTGAAGGAGTATTATTCGAAACAGGGAAAATAGAAATTCACGATAATGGTGGAAAAATATTTTTTTCTTCTGGAGTTAAATTTAATATTGCTCCTAGTTCAATGAAGGAGGAAAAAAATTAGATATTTTACTTATATTACCATCTTTATATTACTTCTTGTAAACCCGATTTTAATTTTCGCGAATACTAATCAATCGTTTATTGTTGAAAATGAAGCTCCTTACGAAATTTTGTCAGAAAACATGTATTTAGATAGAAATCAGAAAATTATTGGTTTCTCAGGAAAAGTAATTTTAAATCAAGGACCACTAATGATGTCAGCTGATCAGATAGAATTATTTTTCTCAGAAACTCTTACACGAGAAGGTTTCCAAGAAATGAAAGCATTAGGCAATGTGAGGCTTGAAAATAGTAATTCCATATCAGCAACTGGTAATATTGCTTCATATAGTGTAAATGGTAGAGAGATGATTTTGACAGGAAATGTTCTGTTAACTAATGAAATGTCGATGATTAAAGGCAATAAATTAATTCTTAACATTGATACAGGAAAGATAGAAATATTCAATGATGAGCTTAATCAAGAAAGAGTAAAAGGCATTTTAGTAGAAGAGAATGAAAAAATTGATAATTAAATGACTGATAATAAACAAAAACCAATTTTAATCAAAGATTCTGATGATGGCTTGATTATAAATAAAATTAGCAAATCTTTTTCTGGTAGGCCCGTGGTAAGAGATGTTGATTTTGAATTTAAATGTGGAGAAGCATTAGGACTATTGGGTCCAAATGGATCAGGAAAAACTACACTATTTTATACGATAATAGGTCTCATAAAACCGGATTCAGGATCAATTATCCTTGATGGAGAAGATATTACAGATTTACCGATATATAAGAGGTCAAAAAATGGTATTGGTTATTTACCTCAAGAAGCTTCAATATTTAGAGGATTAACTGTAGAAGATAATATTAGAGCTATCCTTGAGATTTTAGAAGCCGACGAACTAAAAATTGAAGAAGAAATTGATCATTTGTTAAAAGAGTTTGATATTGATCACTTAAGAAGAACACCAGCCCTTTCTCTTTCTGGAGGAGAGAGGAGAAGAGTTGAGATTGCCAGATGTCTTGCCTCACACCCTAGATATATTTTATTAGATGAGCCATTTGCTGGTATTGACCCCATCGCTGTTGGAGAGATTAGAGAATTAGTTTCTCATTTAAAAGATAGAGGCGTTGGCGTCCTAATAACCGACCATAATGTCAGAGAAACACTTTCTTTAATTGATAGAGCTGTTTTGATACATGAGGGCTCAGTTTTAATCGAAGGCGAACCTAATGATATTGTTGGCAATGAAGATGTTAGGAAGGTTTATTTAGGAGATAGATTCTCTATCTAATTTATAGTGAAATTTTTTGATGATGTCATAAATTCAGTTGTAATCTGTTTTATAAAATATTTTGACTTTGAGGGTAGATCTTCAAGAGCAGAGTTTTGGCATTGGCAGTTATTTAGGATTTTATTATTTTTATCACTTACTTATCTAGAAAGTTTGTTATTTACCGGTCTTAACTTTGCATTTAATTTTTTATTATTAATTCCAGAAATATCTGTATCTATTCGAAGGTTGCATGATACAAATAGAAGCGGTTTATGGTATTTATTAACTTTTACAATAATAGGCATTATACCTTTAATTTATTTCTATACTCTTAAAGGGGATGAAAATAAAAACGACTATAAATTTTGATGATAAATATAATAAGAAAAATATATAATATAAGTTCAGTTTTTTTTGCCAACTTAATTAAGTTTATCCTTTTTATTCCTAGGCTCTTATTAGGTTTAATTATTATTTTCATTGTAGTGGTTTTATTAAAATCTTCATTAATTGATGATTCCAAAAAAGTTTATGAAGGAACAGCTTTATATATTCCGATGGAGGGATTTATTGTTGAAGAAATAAAATCAGAAAGAGACATAAGAAATTTATTATTTTCAGAAAACAATATACCTCAAATTGATCTGCATCAATTATTGGATTCCATCGACCGAGCTAAAAATGATGATAAGATAACGGGTTTAGTGATTGAACTTAGTGATTTCTTAGGAGCATATCCTTCTGAGTTATTAAAAATAAGTCAAAAAATTAAGGAATTTAAGGATTCTGGTAAATTAGTTACTGCTTATTCAGATTTTTTTTCTCAAAGCTCTTATATAGTAGCATCCGCAGCCTCAGAAATAATAACTTATCCATCAGGTGGTGTTTTATTAGAAGGATTTTCTTCCAAGAGGATTTATTATAAAGATCTTTTTGATAGGGTTGGTCTTGAAATTATTAACTTATCGGAAGGCCAATTTAAAACAGCCTTTGAAAATTTAACTCTTTCATCAATGAGTGATGAAGAAAAAGATCAACGTTTTAATCTGTTAGGTAATATTTGGTCAGAAATTGTTTCTGGAATCGAAAATAATCGAAATTTACAATCAGGATCGATAAACAATTATTTAAATAATATTGATATAATTCTTGAGAATAATTTTGGTGATTGGGGTGAAGCTTCTATTAAATCAAATCTAGTAGATATTTTAATGAGCAGAGAAGCTTTAAGGGAATATTTAAATAATATTTATAAAAAGGATGAGGACAAAATATGGAGGAGTATTGATTATAGATATTATAACCAAAAGAAATCAAAATCTAATCAAGAAAATGTTATAGCTATTATAACTTTATCTGGCCCTATCTTGGATGGATATCAATCAGCAGGAATTGCAGGTGGAGAAAATATTTCTGAATTATTAAATGAGGCCATAAAGGATGAAGAAGTAAAAGCTATAGTTATGAGAGTAAATAGTCCAGGCGGATCCGTTTTTGCTTCAGAATTAATCAGGGATACTATTTTAAAAGCAAAAGAGAAAAATATTCCTATTGTTACATCTATGGGGGGTGTTGCTGCATCAGGAGGATATTGGGTCGCTGCATCAACTGATTATATATTTGCAGAAAACCTAACAATTACAGGTTCAATTGGCGTTGCCTCAGTATTATTTAATGCCGAAGAAACATTCAATAAGATTGGTCTTAATGAGGATGGAATATCTTCCTCAGTATTTACTGATGCATTTAATGGTATTTTATTCGATGAACCAAATGAGAGGACAATAAATCTTTACAGGATGACGATAAAAAATGTTTATGACAAATTTGTTAAATTAGTTTCTGAAGGAAGAAATGTTTCCATAGAAAAGGTTAATGAGATTGCAATGGGAAGAGTTTGGACTGGAAAGCAAGCATTAGATTTAGATCTTGTTGATGAAATAGGATCATTAAATGATGCAATAAAAAAAGCAGCTGATTTATCAAATTCTGAAAATTATAATACTAAAAGATTTAATCAAAGAATTAATCCATTATTAGATTTTATTCCTTTTTTAAATAATAAATTAGGTATTTTAAACTTTGGTGTTTTTAATAAAGAAGATTTAGGTCTTGGATACAGCTTTTCTAGTCTTTTTAAGGATATTAGAAATTACAATGATCCTAAATCTTTGTATTATCTATGTGGTACTTGTATAATTTTAAATTAATCTTTCTCTTGCTAGCTGTTAATTAAGCATTTATAAACCACAAATACTAATTTGGAGTTATAAAAATGGCTGTTCCAAAAAGAAAAGTAAGTCCTTCAAGAAGAGGCAAAAGAAGATTGGGTCACAAGAGAAAAGCCCCAACTTATGTTGAGAATAAAGATTCCGGTGAACTTCATAGACCCCATCATATAGATCTCAAAAGTGGGATGTATAATGGAAAACAAATTTTAACTCAGAAGGAAACTGAGTAAACTTCTTTGAATATATCTTATTCTGATAATATTAAAGGGGCGCTTATACTATTAATTGCTTCTGTAATTTGGGGGTCGACATTTATACCACAAAAAGTCGCTATGGATTTTTGGTCCCCACTTCAATTCACAGCTATAAGGTTTTTGATTGGTTCCCTTTTTCTTTTGTTAATTATTCCAATTTTTGGGATCTCTGAGAAGATTAACAGAAAATCGTTAATTATATATGGTCTATCCTTAGGCTTTTTTCTTGGTTTTGCCGCTTTATTTCAGCAAATAGGTTTAGTTACGACCACAGCAACAAATGCTGGATTTTATACAAGTTTATATGTTTTATTTGTCCCTATAATTGGTATCTTTTTAGGTTATTTACCTCATAAATCTTTATGGTTGGCCGTTATAATATGCATGATTGGTTCAATTTTTCTTGGTATTCCTGAAGGAGATTTCAGACTTGATAAAATAAATATTGGAGATGTCTGGGTTATTGCTGGATCATTATTTTGGGCAGCACATGTTCAGATTCTTTCGTATGGAGTTAAAAATAATTCTATAATACTGTTAGCGATATTACAGTTCTTCTTTGCTGGATTGATTTTAACAATATTTGGTATTTTCTTCTTTTCAGAAGATTTATTAAGTTTTCCTAGTTTTTCAAATAGTTTTGTTCCGTTAATAACTCTTCTTTATTGTTCTATTGGATCGGTTTGCATTGCTTTCGTTCTACAAATGGTTGGACAAAGATATTCACCGCCAAATGAAGCAGCAATAGTTATGAGTACTGAAGCAATATTTGCAGCTTTTTTTGGCTGGATTATTTTGGCAGAATTTTTTAATTCTCGAATAATTTTAGGATCAATTATGATATTTCTAGGAATTATAATATCTCAAATTTTTCCTTATAGTGTAAAAAAGGGGTCTAACCTTCTATAAGAAAAATTGCTTCCTCGGCTACCAAATTTTCATAGAAACTGGGTTTTCCTTTAAAAGTTTTTTGTGATTGTGCATGTAAAGTAACTGTTTGAATAATATGAATTCTTAAGTCACTGCATAAATCTATAAAATCAGTTAATGTGCATAAATGTATATTCTGTGTATCAAACCAATTTGCATCTAATTTTTTTGTTACTGGCATCTTCCCTTTAAATAGTAAAAGAAATCTAACCCGCCAATGACCAAAGTTAGGTATAGAAATAATTACTTTTTTCCCAATTCTTACTAACTCATAAAGTATTTTTTTAGGGTCTTGGGTAGCTTGGATAGTTTGACTTAGTATAACACAATCAAAAGATTTATCAGGGTATAGACTTAGATCTTGATCAGCATCTCCTTGAATAACTGATAAACCTTTTGCTACGCATTTATTAACTCTTTTTTGATTAATCTCCAGACCTTGGCCTCTGATATTTTTTTTCTTTTCTAGAAGATTTAATAATTCGCCGTCGCCACATCCTATATCAAGGACCTTACTGTTTTTCTTAACTAAATCCGTTATAAGGCCTAAATCTTTTCTATAATTTTCCATTTTATGATCCTAATTTAATAGATTGATTTAAGAAACCCATCTAGGCATGTATCAAAATCAGGTTCTTCTAAAAGAAAAGCGTCGTGCCCTTTATCAGATTCAATTTCTACAAAACTAACTTCAGCACCTGCAGCGCTTAAGGCTCTTACAATAATAAGATTTTCTGAAGTCGGATAAAGCCAATCTCCGGTAAAAGATACAACAAGAAATTTATTTTTTGAATTATTATATATCTCGGTCAAACTTTTACTATGAGTCTTTTCAAGATCAAAATAATCCATAGCACGAGTGATATATAAATATGAATTTGCATCAAATCTATCAACAAAAGTTAAACCTTGATGTCTAAGGTAACTTTCAATTTGAAAATCTGCATCAAAACCAAATCCTAAATCAGATTTATCTTGCAGTTTTCTTCCAAATTTTTTGGTTAATGAAGTTTCTGATAAATATGTAACATGTGCTGTCATTCTTGCAATAGAAAGACCTTTGGAAGGATTGACATTTTCATTTCTATAGTTACCTGATTTCCAATCTATATCGGCCATTATTGCTTGTCTGCCTAATTCATGGAAAGCAATATTTTGTGCAGTATGTCTTGATGAAGTAGCAATTGGGATCGCTGATACAATGCGTTCAGGGTGTGATGCAGCCCATTCTAAGGCTTGCATTCCACCCATAGAACCGCCAATAACTGATAAAAGTTTTTCAATTCCAAGATGATTAATAAGTTTCAGTTGTGCATTAACCATATCAGCTATAGTGATTATTGGAAAATTTATTGCAAATTCCTTTCCTGTAGATGAATCTATTGATGTGGGGCCGGTTGATCCCATACACCCACCAAGAACATTAGCGCATATGACAAAAAATTTATTTGTGTCTATGGGTTTATTTGGACCAACCATTCTAGACCACCATCCATCTTTATTCGTTATAGGATGGCTACTTGCAACGAACTGATCTCCAGAGAGGGCATGACAAATCAAAATAGCATTATTTTTTTTTGAATTTAATTTTCCATAAGCCATATAAGCTATGTCATGCCCTTCAATTGTTTGACCGCTTTCTAGCAATAAAGGCTCAGGATCACTATAAAGTGAACAATCCAAATCTTTATGTTTATTTATCATAACAATTAACCTAAATTAATAGATTCTTATAATTCAAGAATTAAAATTTAGAATCTCCAACCATATCCGATACTAATCGCTAGAGGATCAAGATCAACATCTGCGGTTGCTATACCTGCAGGACCAGCGTCTACTACAACATCAGTTGAAAGTGCATATTTTTTTATATCTATATTAAAAAAATTATTTTCGCCTAGCACATAATCAAAACCTATGTTTAAAGCAAAACCGACCTCATCTTTATAACTTATACCTACTGCATCTCCAGGGTTATCATCATAGAAGAAAGTGTAATTTACACCCGCTCCTATATAAGGAAGAAAATTGCTTTCTGTATTAAAATGATATTGCAAAGTAAAAGTTGGCGGTAATACTTTAACTGTTCCAAGATTAACATTACCTAAGGCAGTATTAATAGCTGCTACATTATGTTCTGTAGTGCCAAAAATTGCTTCTATAGCAATATTATCCGTAATAAAATATCGTATATCTAATTCTGGAACAGTATCATCATCAACTGTTGCTTTACCTCCGATTGATAAATCAGAATCAACATCTGGATCAAGATTTAGAACTTTTAGTCCAACTAGCCATTTTCCAGCACTCTTAAATTGAGAGCTTTCTTGAGCATAGGAATAATTATTAATTGATCCAAGAAATGCTAATAAATTAAATATAATTAAGATTTTAAATAAGTTAAATTTTTTCATTTTTACCTCTCTTTAGTGCTTTAAGTTAATCTAGGGTGCACAATCTGAACATCAAATACCCGGCTTATTAAGTAAGCCAAACAACAAAGCATAAAAGAAGTAAATGAGACCGTATTTTTGCTTTACAAGCCGCATTTTAATGCCACCTTCGCACGATCTGCAGGTTGGCAGGGCTAAGCCCTTCTTAATGCAAGATTTTTTTTATATTATAAATTGAATAAATGCAAATTAATTATGCATGGCTTTAATTGGCATTAATGTGTTACTTATTGCTTCTATGGAGAATACTATTGGAACAAAAACTAAAAGAATTAAGAGAAAAAATTGATTCTGTAGATAAAAGAATATTGGAATTAATCTTAGAAAGATCTGCTCTCGTTAAAGATATTGCTGAAGTTAAGGCTATTAAAGGTGTTGATATTTTAAGACCAGGAAGAGAGATTAATCTGTTGAATAAGTTGTTTAAAGAAGGAAATGATTTATTAACTGGGGATTCAATTTTAAATATCTGGAGAGAAATTATTAGTACTATAACTAACTCTGTTCAATCCTCATTTGAATTATTAATAGTAGAATCCGCAGGAAGTGATTTAAGTAATGAAGTCAGAAATTTTTATGGCTCTAAGACAAAAAAAACATTTAATATTTCTTATGATGAAGCATTGAAAACAGTTTCGGAGAGTAAAGATTATATAGCTGTAATTTCTGCTAAAGGAAATTGGTGGACAAAAGAATTACCAAAAAATGTTAATATATTTGGTTCATTACCAATAATTTATAAAAATCCTCAAGGGTTTTTAATTGGCCAGGTTGAGTCAGAGAAGGCAATCAACAATAAGACTGTTATAATTTGCGGTGAACAAGAAAAAGAAGATTTAAATAAGCAATATAAATTAAAAATTTTGGATTCAATTTCAGGTTCTTTTTTAATAATTGTTGAGGGTTATTTTCAAACTTTTGATAATAATAATGTTTCCATTTTAGGAAATTTTGGATACATAGACGCAGGAAATTAAATTAATGAGCAAACCTAAACCAAAAAAATATCTTGAATCTATTAAGCCTTATAAAGGTGGCGTTAGTAAAGTGGATGGTATTGATAAAATATTTAAATTATCCTCAAATGAAAACCCTTTTGGCGCAAGCCTTCTAGCAATAGAGGAATACAAAAAAGTTTCTGAAGAGCTTGGTGTTTATCCTGATTCTTCAAATTTAGCGTTGAGAGAAATGATATCAAAGAAATATTCTCTTGAAATTGATAGAATAATTTGTGGATGCGGATCAGACGAAATTCTTCATCTTTTAGCAAAAACATATTTGAATGAAGGTCAAGAAGGGTTAATTTCAGAAAATGCTTTTGCAGTTTATCCACTTGCAATTTCAACTTCAGGGGCAAAAGTTATTAGAGCTAAAGAAAAGAATTTTAAACCTATGGTGGATAATATAATTTCTTCTGTTACCAAAGACACAAGAATTATTTATATAGCTAATCCAAATAATCCAACGGGAACCCTTTTGAAATATGAAGAATTAGAAAAACTTCATACTTCAATCCCATCGGATATATTATTAGTCATTGATGCCGCATATTCAGAATATGTTACTGATAAGGATTATTCTGTTGGTTTTGAACTTGCTAAAGATTATGAAAATATAGTGATAACTAAAACATTTTCTAAAGTTTTTGGTTTAGCTGGTTTGAGAATTGGATGGGCTTACTGTCCAGTGGATATATCTAAAACACTTTCAACACTTAAAGTCCCTTTTTCTGTAAATGTTGCTGCACAAAGAGCGGCTATTCAGGCCTTAAAAGACGACAAGTTTATAAACTCTTCAGTAGAGCATAATTCCAAATGGATAAAGATTTTAGAAGAAAATTTATCTGAAATGGGCTTAAAGGTTTACCCAAGTCAATGTAACTTCTTGTTAGTTGAATTTTCCCCAGAAGTTAAAATTTCTGCCCCAGAAGCATATGATATTCTCTGTTCAAAAGGATTAATAGTTAGGGAAATGCAGGAATATAATTTACCAAATTGTTTAAGAATAACGATAGGAACGGAAGAAGCTAATTTGTTATTGATGGATAATTTAAAAGATATGGTCAATTAATTATGGAACATTCTTTCAAAAAGATTTCTATTATAGGCTTAGGATTAATAGGCGGCTCAATTGGTCTGGCTGTAAATAGGTATGATAAAAATATAAAAAGAATTGGCGTAGCTAGAAGTGAGGAAACATTAGAAAAAGCGATTTCTAGAGGTTTAGTGGATGAGGCTACAAATAAATTAAATGATGCTGTAGATGATACTGATCTTGTTATTTTGGCAACTCCTTTATCTTCATTTAAAAATATTGTTGAAGAAATTCTACCTTTTTTAAAAGATAACTGCATTATAACCGATACGGGCTCAACAAAATCTCAAGTTATAGATGAAATCATGCAGATTTTACCTGAAAATATACATTTTATTCCAGGTCACCCAATTGCAGGTACAGAGATGTCTGGTCCAGAGGCAGGATTTGCAGAGCTTTTTGATAATCGTTGGTGTATTTTAACTCCTTTAAAAGATAGTAACCAAGAAATTCTTAGCCAAGTAAAAAGCTTCTGGGAAAATTTAGGCGCAATGGTCGAAATTATGGAAGCAGAGCACCATGATAAGGTGCTTGCCATAACAAGTCATATACCTCATTTAATTGCTTACAATATTGTAGGTACGGCTAATGATTTGGCAAATGTAACCAAAAAAGAAGTTGTTAAATATTCAGCCGGTGGTTTTAGAGATTTTACTAGAATTGCAGCATCAGATCCTACAATGTGGAGAGATATTTTTATTTTCAATAGTGATGCTGTTCTGGAAATGCTTAATTTCTTTTCTAATGATTTAGATAATTTAAAGACTGCTATAAAAAACAGCGATTCTAATTTTCTTGAAGATTTTTTCAATAAAACGAGAGATGTTAGAAGAAATATTATAGAAGCGGGTCAAGATACTAAAAAAGCTGATTTCGGTCGAGATGATTAATTTATTAATCAATTTTGGGCGCCCTACCAATTGGTAAAGGTCCCAAAAAGGATATTCCATCCTCAAAAACAAGGTCTATTTTACCTCTATAAATTAAAAGATTTGTTATTGGGTTTTCATCTATTCTTATGCCAAAAATTTGGAATATTTTTTTGATATCATTTGGTTCTGAGAAAGAAAATTCTAATTTACCGTTAATATAATCTTTTTTATCTTTTGATAATTTGCCTTGTATCTCTAAAGTAGATTTTCCTTTATATACGATAAGATTTATCTTGCTATCTTTATCAATTTCAATATTCCCTAACATTTTATCAACTGAAAAGGAGATCTTTTGTAAATTATCAGAAAAAATTAAATCTTTTCCATTAAGATTCAAATTAATTTTTTCTTTATCTGTTTTTTGATAATTGATGTTCAATATTTTTGGCAAAAGATTAACAAATATTGAATTTGATAGATTGATTAATATATATTTATTGGTGGTCGCGCTAATTTGATCAAATCGCCATGATAATGTTTTTAAATTAACCTTTTTCAGTGATAAAGGTTTATTGGTGCCATATTCTAATTCATCAACATCAATTTCAAAATAAAATGGATACCCTTTGATATTAATTTCTTCATAAGAAAAATTATCTAAAGAATGGATTTTATTTTTGATATAAAATGATCCTAAATACCAGTAAATAGTCCATAAAAATAATGCGATAAATATTAATAGAAGAGGGATTATTATGGGTTTAAATTTATTCATTTTCTATTAATTCTTTAGTCGCAGATTCAATTCTATCTTCCAAAATATTATTAAATTCATTTTTTGACATACCTGGCTTTATTTCTTCTAAGAATTTTATCTTTATTATACCTTTTTTCTTTCTGTAGCCTTTTGTCTTCCAAAATAGACCAGAGTTTAGCGCAACTGGTACACATGAAATATTTAAATATTTATAGAGCGCATAACAGCCAGATTTTAAATCGGTTTTTTCTCCAACTTTTACTCTGGTGCCTTCTGGAAAAATTACTATAGGTCTTCCAATTTTCTTAGCTTCTTCAGCTTCATTAAGTAAGTGTTTTAAAGCTTTCCCACCACCTTTTCTGTCTACCCAAATCATTTTTGCTTTAAGAGCATGCCAACCATAGGCAGGTATATATATAAGTATTTTTTTTAGAACCATTGCGGCATCATTAAAATAAGCTGTGAAAAAAATTGTATCCCAAACAGATTGATGTTTTGAAGCTACAATAAATGCCCCTTTCGGAATTTTATCTTCATCTATAACAACCCAATCCAGCCCATCTAATTTCTTGAATGTTAACATCATTAGCTTTGACCAAGAATGAATTAAAAGAGCTGTATATTTCCTTGGAAATATAAGAAGGGGTAGACCAACCAATGCCACACATGCTGTAATTAGGAAAAAAATTATCGAAGAAAGATATGAATAAATATTTTGTATGATTTTTCCTTATAAAATTAAATATCTAATTCGAATTAAGCTAAATCTTAGATATTCCATTAAAAAATTTTTCCAATTTAAGCTATCTGAACTTACAGGCCATGGAGCAATTCTAATATGATTGGCATTATTTTGGAATTCTAAAATACTTCTTGGCATGTGGATGTTCGAAGTGACTAAAATTGCAGAATTTAGATTATTTATAGACATCCAGTTTATAACCTCGATCGCGTTTGATTTGGTATTTGTAGCTTTCTTTCCTAAATATAAACAGCAATCAATTAAACTATTCTTTTCTGGGTCGTCATTTTTATTAATTATCTTTTTTAGATCAACTTTTTTTACAATTGGGTTTACACCGGAGATAAAAACTTTCTTAGAAAAATTATTTTCTAATAATTTAAATCCTTCATTTATACGATTAGGTCCACCAGTTAAAACAACTATGACATCAAAATTATTTTGTGAGTAATCCTGTCTATCCGACAAACTCAAAAAGTCTAAATAATCTTTAAGTAATAAGGAAATTAATAAAAAGGATGATAAGAAAAAGACAAGTAAAAGTGGTTTAAATCTCATTATTTGTTAACATTTCTTAATAGATGTTATTGATAAATAAATTTTTAAATTAGTTTAACCTATTATAGAATATCTCCGAAAATAATAATACATGATTAAAAAATCAAATAATCTATTGCCCTTCGCGCTATTACTTTTCCTTGTGATAACTTGGGGGTCTTCTTTCTCAGCAATAAAAGTTGTTTTATCAGCCGTTTCGCCATTATGGATAATGTTCAGCAGGGTAGCTCTTGGATCTATAATATTATTGCTGTGGTTATTATTTCAAAAAAGAACTCTTCCGATCAATAAAGAATTCTGGTATTGGAGTTTAATCTTAGGTTTTTTCGGTTTTGCTCTTCCTTTTAGTGTGATTGCTTGGGGACAACAATTTATACCATCATCATTAACAGCAATATTAATGGGGGTTAATCCTATTCTTACTTTACTTTTGGCCTTCTTTTTTTTGAAAGAAGAAAAAATTAATATGAGTAAAATTTTAGGTATTGCTTTAGGTTTTGCAGGACTAATTTTTTTGATAAGTTTCAATAAATCAGATGGTATAATTTTTAATACATTATTTATAAGCGGTCAAATAGCTGTCTTAATCGGAACAGCTTCATATTCTTTAGCTACTGTTTTGGCTAAAAAAGTATCACATATTGGGGCAATGGATAGAGCAGCAGGCTCATTAATAAGCGCTTCATTTTTTGGATTAATTTTAGCTTTATTTTTTGAGCCTCTACCTGACTTAACTATTTTAAATAGCAAAATAATTAGTTTATTATTATATTTAGGTATTTTTCCTTCTGGAATAGCAACAGTTGTGTGGTTTAAGATAGTTGATTTAAAAGGTCCTGTATTTTTATCGATGGTAACTTATTTAATGCCCATTTGGGCATTATTTTTAGGTATTAATTTGTTAAACGAATCTATAAATTTTGCTATAATTTCTGGACTGACTTTTATCTTTGTCGGAATTTGGCTTATCCAAAGGAAAAATAATTAAATGGTTTACCTATATATACCTCTATTCTTTCTCGGCTCTGCTTTATTTACTAGCGTTATGATAATTCTTGTAAATTTAGTTTCTAATTTAATTTGGCTAAGTTCTAAAGATCTTTCAATATCAATACTGACATTCTTTGAATTGTTTTTAAGTGATATTGCAAATGGAATGTTATTTTTTATAATTGTGATAATAACATTTTCTACAGCATTTATTATTACAGCTATTGTTAGATATTTTTTTCCATTAGATAGAAGAGTTTCCTATGCTATTGCTGGGTTTTTCGGAATTATGGTTATGCTCCAATTAACAACTTTAGTTTTTACCGGAGCAATCTTGATTGCAGGTATGAGATCTATTTTAGGTTTTCTTTTCTTTTGTATATCAGGGTTGTTGGGTGGTTACATATATGGTTTATTGTTAAATAAAGTTTTGAGATAATAAGAAGTAAATGCATTTTTCTAAATTAAAATATAATTCAATCATTTTTATTTTTTGTTGTTTAGTATCTTTAAGCTCCCTTATTGCTGAAGAATTCGAATATAAAATAGAAAAAATAAAAGGAGATTTTAATTACCCTTGGAGTTCGGTTTTTTTACCTAACGGAGATTTTCTTGTTACGGAAATGCCTGGTAAAATAAAATTAATAAAAGGTGAGTCAAAAGAGATAACAGAAATTGAAGGGGTTCCAAATGTTTTATTTAGAGGTCAAGGCGGGCTATCAGATATAGCTTTACACCCTGATTATGAAATAAACAGAAAAATATATTTATCATTTTCTTTTGGGGAGAAGAAAAACAATACATTAAGAGTTATTGTTGCTGAGCTTGAAGGTAATAAATTATCAAAACAAAAAATAATTTTCGAAGCAACCCCGTATAGAAAAACTTCAAACCATTATGGAGCTAGATTATTGTTTTTAAATGATAAGTCCTTGATAATTACATCTGGCGATGGCTTTAATTATAGAGAACTAGCACAAGAATTAGATAATCATTATGGCAAGATCATTCGGGTTATGGATGATGGCTCGATTCCGGTGGATAATCCTTTTATAGAAAAAAAGAATGCCTTACCTGAAATTTGGTCATTTGGTCATAGAAATCAGCAAGGCCTAGCCTTTGATAAAGTAAATAATATTTTATATTCACACGAGCATGGACCAAGAGGAGGAGATGAAATTAATGTCATCGAGCCTGGAAAAAATTATGGATGGCCTGCAATAACTTATGGAATAGATTATAATGGTAGCATAATATCCCCTTTCAAAGAAAAGGCAGGAATGGAACAACCTCTAAAGTATTGGGTGCCTTCTATAGCTCCATTAGATATGTTGTTTTATAATGGAGAGATTTTTCCTGAGTTAAATGGGAAAATTCTTATTTGTTCGGCCGTTCCTGGGGATATTAGAAGACTTTCAGTTGATGGGTCCTCTGTTAATGAAGATATAATTTTTAAAGAAATAGAAGGAAGAATAAGAAGTATTAAATCTTCTGTAAAAGGAAATTTACTTGTTTTGACCGATGGCCCTAAAGGCAATGCGTATATTATTTCTAGATAGAATATTTATCGGAATATATTTGATGGTTAAATATGATAATTCAATGTCCAGCATGTAGTACTAGTTTTTCTGTAAGCGCTGAGAAATTTGGATCAAATAATAGAAAAGTTAAGTGTTCAAGATGTTACTTTATTTGGACTGCTAATTCTTCAGGTAAGGCTATTGAAATTCCTCGTCTCTATGAACCTATTGATTCTCAAGGTTCAGTAAACAAGAAATTGGAAGAAAAAGATAATATTAATAAAATTCCTGATCATCCTTTACCTGTTCCTGTTTCAGAAAATAAAAAAGGAGAAAGCAGTCTATTTTCTTTGATTTCTATCCTTATAATAATATCTGTTTTAGCTGGTGTTTGGTACAATAGGTTATTTTTAGCAGATAGTTTTTCTTTACTGAGACCAGTTTTGGAAATAATTGATCCTTCGTTAGATATAAGAGGTATAGATATTTACAAGTTGGAAACAACATCAACTATTATTGACAATCAATCAGCTTTGTTAGTTTCAGGTTCACTTATCAATCAAACCAGATATGAAAGAAAGATACCTGATATTGAAGTTAAAATTGTTGATCAAGGAGGAAAAATACTTATGAAGAAAATAGTTAATTTTGATGACAAATATTTTCTGAAAAATGAAAAACATTCTTTCTCAGTTTCATTTAAAAATTATCCTGAACAATCAAATAAGGTACAAATTGAAATTCTTCCTTAATTAAAGCCATTCTGCTATTGAATCTTGATTTATTATTTCTTCAATATTTTCCTTATTCTTAATAATTGAAAACTTTTTACCTTTGACAAGAACTTCAGGTATTGAGGGCCTAGAATTATAGTTAGACGATAAAACGGAGCCGTAAGCACCAGTATAAGTAATTGCAAGAAGATTACCTTCTTCTATTTGAGAAGTTTTGTAATCTCTGACAAAATAATCTCCTGTTTCGCAAACTGGTCCCACTACATCATACACATTTTCTGCTTTACCAATTTGATGATTTTTTATTGGTAGAATTTTATGTATTGAACCATATAAAGAAGGACGAATAAAATCATTCATTGCTGCATCAACAATTAAGAAATTTTTATCTGATGTTTCTTTTATATAAATTACACTTGTTACAAGAATTCCTGATTCAGCTGTTAAGAATCTACCTGGCTCAATGATTATTTTCTTATTTAAAGGTTCCAATTTTTCTTCAATTAATTTGGCGTACTGTTTTATTTCTAATGGTTGCTCATTAGTATAATTTACTCCTATACCACCACCAATATCAATTATATCAATATTTATATCCTTATTTTTTAGATTTTCGATAACTTCTATAAGACAGTCAAAGGTTTGTTCAAAAGGTTCAATATTATTGATCTGACTGCCAATATGAACATCAATTCCTTTTATTTGAATATTATTCAAAGAGCTGGCTAAGTCATAAACCTCTAGAATATCTTGGTAAGATATACCGAATTTATCCTGTTTTTTTCCTGTTGAAATTTTTTCATTTTCTCCAGCAGAGATATCTGGGTTTATCCTAATAGATATTGGTGCAGTCTCATTTAAACTAGAAGCTAGTTCAGAAATTTTATTAAGTTCAGCAACAGATTCGACATTAATCATTAAAATATTATTTTTTAAAGCAAAATTAATTTCTTCAGGACTTTTTCCAACTCCTGAAAAAACTATTTTGTCATTGGGAATGCCAGCTTTAAGAGCTCTTTTAAGTTCGCCCATAGAAACGACATCAGCCCCAGAACCCATTGAAGAAAATGTTTTAATAATTGACTGATTCGAATTTGCTTTGAGAGAATAGCAGATTAATAAATCTTTTCCTTCAAACGCTCTTTCAATTTCAGAATATTTATTCGTTAGTATTTCAGACGAATAACAATATAACGGCGAGCCAATTTCGTTACTTAATTCTGATATATCAACATTTTCGCAATGAAGTTGATTGTTAATATATGAATACATATTTATTCTCCAATATAGGATATTCTTTCAAAATTATGACTAAATGACGGAGGCGGTAATAGGTCTCCTTTTCTTCCACAACTAGTAAGCAGAATTATAATTAAAAGAACTATAAGATTAGTTTTTTTCATTTTGTAGTTTTTTTACCCACTTTGTTGCTGCCCCTTTAACCATTTTTGGAGCTGTACTTCCAAAAGATTTCTTCTGGTTTACGGATTTTTCGACTTTTAAAACATTATAAATATCTTTTGTGATCTTTTTATTAAATTTTTTTAGCTCAGTAAAATCAATATCAGGTAAATCAATTTTCTTTTCCTCGCAATATTTAACAATTTTACCAGTAACCTTATGCGCTTGCCTGAAAGGTATACCAATATTTTTTACAAGCCAATCAGCTAAATCTGTAGCAGTAGAATAGCTTTTCTCAGCAGCATTTCTTAAATTTTGTTTTTTGGGTTTTAATTCTTTAGTTATAGCCTCAATTGATTTGAGAGAAATAATAATATTATCTATTGCATCAAAAGTTAATTCTTTATCTTCTTGAAGATCCTTTGAATAGGCAAGAGGCAATCCTTTCATGACAACAAGAATTGACATTAAAGAACCAATAATTCTTCCATTTTTCCCTCTTACAAGTTCGGCAATATCCGGATTTCTTTTTTGCGGCATTATTGAAGATCCTGTTGCTAGATTATCAGGTAAATCAATAAAATCGAATCCTTCGGAAACCCAAAAAACTATTTCCTCAGAAAATCTTGAAAGATGAGTTGCGAGAATTGAGGAGGCGGCTAGAGGTTCAATGATAAAGTCTCTTGCTGATACAGCATCAATAGAATTTGCCATAGGTCTTTTAAATCCTAATTCTTCAGTGGTCATATTTCGGTCTATTGGGAAAGATGTTCCAGCCAATGCAGCAGCCCCTAAAGGGTTTTCATCGATTCTTTTGAGAGAATCTTTAAATCTATTTTTATCCCTATCTAACATTTCTACATATGCTAAAAGATGATGGCCAAGGGTAATTGGCTGGGCAATCTGCATATGTGTATATCCAGGCATTACAAAATCAAAATATTTTAAGGCCTTTTTGGCTAGTTGTAATTGTAAACTATTTATTTGCTTAATAATTACTAAACAATTTTTTTTCATATAAAGTCTCATATCAGTGGCCACCTGATCATTTCTTGATCTTCCTGTATGTAATTTTTTAGCTACAGACCCAATTTTTTTTTCTAAATTAGCTTCTATATTCATATGTATATCTTCCAAATTAGTCTGTAATTTAAAAGTATCATTTGAAAATTCAATTTTGATTCTTTTTAAACCAGAAATAATTTTTTGAGAGTCTTTAGTAGTAATGATGTTTTTTTTAGCTAACATTCGCGCATGCGCAATTGAAGCCTTTATATCTTCATCATAAAGTCTCGAATCAAAACTTATGGAAGAATTTATATCCTGCATAAGTTTATCTTGGTCAGATTTAAATCTGCCACCCCACATTTTATTTTTTTTTGTTTTTCTTTTCATATTTACTTTTATTTTAAAAAAAACCTCTCTATAGAATTGTCATGATTAAGTCAAAAAAGAAATTAATTTTCCTATTTATAATTATATCAATTTGCTCGTATCTTATACTTTCTTATTCAATTAATTTTTATTTTAGTGAAAGTACAAATTTTAAACTTTCTGAACCAGATGAGTTATCTAATCTATCTAAAATAGAATTTAACGACTCAGATGGAGTTAATTATATCATATCCGATTTTAGGGGAAAGATGATCTTAATGAATCTTTGGGCAACTTGGTGTTTGCCTTGTAGGGTAGAAATGCCTTCTTTAGATAACTTACAAAAAGAAATTGGTGATAAAAATTTTCAGGTTGTGATTGTAGCTGTTGAAAGAACTGCGTATTCAGAAATTGATAAATTTCTTAAAGAAATTGCGATAGAAAATTTAAAAAATTACCATGACCCGACTACGATGTTAGGACAGCATATTAATGCCAAAGGTTTGCCCGTTACACTATTAATTAATAAAAAAGGCAAGGAAATTGGAAGATTTGATGGTCCTTTAGAATGGGACTCTAAAGAAGTTATGGATTATTTAACTAAATTAAAAGAACTTAATAATTAATCCAAAGCAGATTCAAGATCAGGTATGGCTTTAAACAAATCTGCAACTAAACCATAATCCGCTACTTGAAAAATTGGCGCCTCCTCATCTTTATTAATGGCCACTATAACTTTAGAATCTTTCATTCCAGCCAAATGCTGAATTGCGCCTGATATACCAACAGCAATATAAAGCTCTGGAGCAACTACTTTTCCAGTTTGACCTACTTGGTAATCATTAGGCACAAAACCTGCATCCACTGCAGCTCTTGAAGCACCAACCGCAGCACCTAATTTATCAGCAATTGCCTCCAATAAGGTAAAGTTTTCTCCAGATTGCATTCCTCTTCCTCCAGAAATAATAATTCTTGCTGATGTTAATTCTGGTCTATCAGACTTAGTAAGCTCTTCAGAAATATATTCTGATAAGGAGGGGTTGCCATTAGAGTTTAAATTTTCAATATTAGCAGGCTCTTGTTCTCCAGAAGCCTGAAAAGCAGTAGCACGAATTGTTAAAACTCTTTTTTCAGAAGAAATTTTAACTGTTTCAATTGCATTTCCTGCGTAAATAGGGTGCTCAAATGTTTGATTATCAATAACCGAGGTTATGTCTGATATTTGTGGGACATCAAGTAATGCTGCAACTCTGGGCATAAAATTTTTGCTTGTTGTAGATGCTGCTGCAATAAATGTTTTATAATTTTCGGAAAGTGAAATTACTAATTCAGCATATGGTTCTGCAAGGTGTTTTTCATAAAGATCATCATCACAAATTAATACTTTATTAACTCCTTCAAGTTTTGCTGATTCTTCTGCAACATTTGTACAATTTTTTCCTGCTACTAGAACATCAATTTCTTCTCCGATAAGTTTTGCTGCGCTAATAGCTTTTTTTACTGAATCCCCCAAGGAATTATTATCATGTTCTGCAACTAGTAATGTAGTCATTAAATTACTCCTGCTTCATTTTTAAGTTTATCGACTAATTCCTCAACTGTTTCAACTTTAATTCCCGCCTCTCTTTGAGGTGGTTCAGAAACTCTGACAATTTCGATATTTGATTCCAGAGAGACATTATAATCCTCCGGTGTTTTTTCAGTTATTTCTTTCTTTTTTGCTTTCATAATATTTGGAAGCGATGCATACCTTGGTTCATTAAGCCTAAGATCAGTAGTTATTATTGTTGGTAGTTTAAGCTTTATAGTTTGTAATCCACCATCGATTTCTCTAGTAACCAAGGCGTTTTCACCTTCAATTTTTACTTCTGAGGCAAAAGTTCCTTGCGACCAACCTAATAGGGCTGATAACATCTGTCCTGTTTGGTTAGAATCATCATCTATAGCTTGTTTTCCTAAAATTACTATATTTGGGCTTTCTTCTTCTGTGACGGCCTTAATTATTTTTGCAACATTAAGAGGTGCCACATTTTCTTCTGTCTTAATAAGAATACCTCTATCTGCGCCCATAGCTAATGCTGTTCTGATCGTTTCTTGAGATTGTTGGGGCCCAATAGAAAGCGCGATAATTTCCTCTGCAGTTCCTGCCTCTTTTAATCTAATAGCTTCTTCAACAGCAATTTCATCAAAAGGATTCATCGACATTTTAACATTATCGAGCTCTACACCAGTTTGATCAGATTTTACCCTGATTTTTACATTGTAATCTACGACCCTTTTTATAGGCACTAATATTTTCATTACATTCTCCAAAAATTGAAAATAAATTAACGGGAAGTTAAAACCCCAAACATGTTGTGTCAACAACTCACTTTAAAAGATTTCAATATAAATTAATCAAAAATAGGTTATTTCTTTTATCCATTTATTCTTCTCGTGAGCTACCTGGTTGCCATAAAATATCTCCTGTTCCCCCGATATCAACTTGATTAGAATATCTAGCAGCAACAAATAGTAAATCTGAAAGCCTGTTAATATATTTTAAAGCTGTGTCTGAGATACTGCCTTTCTTTTGGGAATTCATTTTAACCATCAACCTTTCAGATTTGCGAACAATTGTTCTAGCTAAATGTAGGTAAGAAGATGCCAAAGTTCCACCAGGCAAAACAAAAGAATCTAGATCTTTAAGATTTACATTTAACTGGTCAATTTCATTTTCAATTCTATCAATTTGACCATTAGTTATTTTGGTTTTTTCAATCAAGAGGTTATTTTCTTTTGAGGGCGGAATAGATAATTCTGCACCTAAATCAAAAAGTTCGTTTTGGATTGTTGCAAGAATATTATCTAACAAAATTAATTCTGCATTCTTTGTTCTTGTTCTTGCCAATCCAATTACTGAATTAGCTTCATCAATTGTTCCATAAGCATCCACTCTAAAATCTTCTTTGGAAACCCTGGTACCATCACCAAGACTCGTTTTACCTTTATCACCTGTCCGAGTATAGATCTTCGTTAATTTGATCATTACTTAAGTTTCCAAGCAAACCTTAGGCCAACGCTTGTCAATCCTTGATTGGGATCGCATAAGCTTCCATTTGACATATGTTGTGCGCTGAGTTGAATTTTCTGAGTGTCATTAATATCATAACCAAAAGCAATCAACTCTCTAAAATTTACTTTGCAACCATAACCTAATTCACCTTGTTTTATTTCTTCATTACCAGTATGAAAAGCTGCACCAAAGGCAAGTTCTCCTGAAAATTTATTTTTTTGAAAAAGGTTCCAGGTTGAGCCTGCATAAAATAAATGTGTGTGATTTGCTAAACTTATTTGAGTTCCAATGTGAGGTCTTCCAGCATAGCGATGCCACCAATCAGGTCTATCAAATATTTTCTCAATTGATAATGCTGGTCCTCCTTCAATTCTTCTTTCGACATCATGCATTGATAGTCCAACACGATACTCTGCAGCAAATGTTGAATTAACAAATAAAATACTGGCAAACAACAAAGTTTTTAGGATCTTTTTAATAACCATTTTTACCTCTCTTCTACAAGATCTAGAATAAATCATTTTATATTAATTATTAAGAGTTATCTATTGTCGCTTTCAAAAAGCCTTTTAGATATAACTTGTGCTTGTATTTCTGCTGTCCCTTCAAAAATGCTTAATATTCTTGCATCTGCTAAAATCCTACTTATTGGTGTTTCTGTAGCAAAACCTATACCACCATGAATCTGAAGGGAACTATCTGCAGAAGACCATGCAATCCTTGCAGCTAAAAGTTTTGCCATTCCTGCTTCCATATCACAACGTTGCCCGGTATCTTTTATTCTGGCAGCATGCAGAGTTAATTGCCTTGCAATCATAGTTTCAGCAAACATTAAGGCTATTTTTTCATTAATTCTTGAAAAGTTAATAAGCTCCTTATCAAATTGAATTCTTTCTTGAGCATACTTTAATGCTAAGTCGCATGCACTTTGAGATACTCCTGTTGCTCTGGCTGCTGTTTGAATTCTTGCGGATTCAAATGTAGACATCAGTTGTCTAAAACCCTTTCCTTCTATGAGTCCTAAGAGATTATCAGATGGCACTTCAAAACCTTCAAACGCAATGTCATATTCTTTCATTCCTCTGTAACCGATAACCTCTATTTCACCGCCTTCAATATTTTTATCAGGAAAGGGTTCTTTTTCAGACCCTTCAACTTTTTCGGCCAATAGAATTGATAAACCATCATGATTTTTAATATTCTTATCGGTTCTTACAAGAATCGTCATAAGATTTGCTCTTGATCCATGTGTTATCCAAGTTTTGTTTCCATAAATATTGTAATTGTCATTTACTAATTCTGCTCTAGTTTTTAAGTGAGCTAAATCAGATCCAATATCGGGTTCTGAAAAAACAGCTGTAGGAAGGATTTTTCCTTTTGCAATACCCGCAAGAAATCTTTTCTTTTGATCTTCAGTCCCTCCAATAAGTATAAGTTCAGAAGCTATTTCAGATCTTGTTCCTAAAGAGCCAGTGCCAATCCAACCCCTTGATAACTCTTCAGACACAATGCACATTGCTGTTTTACTCAAGCCCAAACCACCATATTCTTCAGGAATAGTTAGCCCGAAAACACCTAATTCAGCCATTTCTTCAATTATATCCATAGGTATAAGTTCATCGTTTAAATGCCATTTATGAGAATTTGGAAGAATCTTTTCATCGGTAAATCTTGCAAATTGATTTCTTATTTGTTCGTAAGTTTCATCAAGACCGATTTTTGGGAAAATGCCATTATTAGTATTTTTACTGATCATTTTACATAAATTTTGTTTACATTCTGAAGATGAATTTTCAATAATATTTTTAGATATATTTGAAAATTCAGTTAATAATTTTTCATCAATTTTAATTTCACTAGGCCTTATAGTTTCACTTTGACTCATTGGAATTCCATGTAAAACTTGTAAGCAAAATTCTCCTAATCCAACCTTTGCAATTTCTAATTCATAATCAGTTAATTCATTATTTTTCTTAAGGTCTTTTATCCATAAGGTTGTATTTTCAATAGCTTTAATATATGTCGCATACCATGCTAATCCGTGAAAATAGTGCTGATTTTCATCTAAAGCTTTTTTCTTAAGATCAGTGATATTTTTCCTTGCTGAATTTATTAATTTAATACCGAAATCCGATATCTTTTCTAAATCATTAATAATTTGGCCATCATTCATAATAAAACCTCAGAAGGCATTTTTTATAACATTAGAAAGTTAAAGGAAAAGTATTAAAAAGTCGCATTATAATTTTTATATTGGAAAGGATTCAAGATCATTAATTTTTTTTACTATGTTCTTTTTTGAGAATCCTTTTTTTCTATAAGATTCCAGGCTAGTTGACTCAGTGGATTTCGATAACTTTACACCCTCATTATTTCTTATAAGATTATGATGAAACCATTTTGGCTCAGGTAGATCTAATATAATTTGTAATAATCTGTGAATTGAAGTGGACGGATAAATATCCAAGCCTCTTGTAATAATAGTTATGTTTTGATCTGAATCATCAACGGTTACAGATAAGTGATAAGAAGTAGGAATATCTTTTCTGGCAATAATAATATCTCCAAATAAATGTGGTTCAATCCTCCGTAAACCTTTAGGCTCTAATCCTATTTCACTAAAAAAAATTTCTGATTTTATTTTTTCTTCCGCAAAGTTAATGGCTTTTTCCATATCTAATCTCCAGGAAAAATCTTTTCCGCTTAACATTAATCCTGATCTTTTTGCGGGTGATATTCCTTTATAAATACCAGGATAGATATATTGCCCATCTGGATCTATGGGCCAATGATTTAATTCAATATCTTTTTTATTTATAAATTTTTTGATTTCTGTTCTTGAAGCCCAGCATGGGTAAATTAAATCTAAATCTCTTAGTTTTTTTAAATAAACTTCATACAAACTGAAATGCTCTGATTGTTTTCTAATTTTTTTATCATATTTTAGGCCAAGCCAATTTAAATCTTCAAAAATCGATTGTTCGTATTTGACTGAACTTCTTCCTATATCTATATCTTCAATTCTAATAAGAAATTTGCCATTAAATTTTTTAGCCACTCTTTCTGAAACTATTGCAGAGAATGCATGTCCTAAATGTAATTTTCCATTAGGGCTTGGTGCAAATCTAGTTTTATGTAATTTCATTATTTATTTATATTTTTTTTAAAATTTTGATAGAATTAGTTAATATATTATAAGTCTGATTAAATGAATATGACATCTATTAATAATTCGCATCCTGATTCTTGTCCTGCTTTAGTTTTAAATGCAGATTTTCGTCCGCTGTCATATTATCCTTTATCTTTATGGTCTTGGCAGGATGCAATTAAAGCTGTTTATCTCGAAAGAGTTAATATTGTTTCAACATATGATTTAAAAGTTAGGTCACCTAGTGTTGAAATTGAAATTCCTTCAGTAGTATCGTTAAAAGATTTTATTAAAGCCCCAGAATGGCCTGCTTTTACAAGATTTAATGTTTTTTTAAGAGATAAATTTATGTGTCAATATTGTGGTTCAAGGGAAAATTTAACTTTTGACCATCTTATTCCTAGATCAAAGGGCGGTAAAACTACTTGGAAAAATGTCATTACCGCTTGCTCTTCTTGTAACTTGAAGAAATCTAATAAGCTTCATCAAGATATAGATATGCACCCTATTCAATTACCATTTAAACCAAATGTTCACGAATTGCATCATAATGGTAAATGTTTTCCGCCTAATTATTTACATGAAAGTTGGATGGATTTTCTTTATTGGGATGTTGAATTAGAATCTTAAATTTTTTCAGAAATTTTAATTGCTCCCCTACAACCAAATCTTACAACATCTTTAAAGAATGAAATAAAAGGAGAGGCTTCACCTCCCTCTTGTCTAGCGATTGTTTCGTGTTCAACTTCTTCAGCATGAAATTCTTTTATTGATTCAAGGAGATCTTTTTCAAACCCCGATTCTTCTAATTCTTCGATTTGATTGGAGTAATGTTTATCAATAACTTCTTCTACTGCTTCAGTGCAGGCCATAATTGCTTGTTTTCCGTAAATAGCTGAAAGAGCTCCCAATGAGTAACCTGTAATTTTCCAAAATGGAAGGAGAGCTGTAGGTCTAATAGACCTATCTTTGATTAATTTATTGAATTCATTGACATGTTTCTTTTCACCCTCGGCCATTTCTTTGATTATTCTTTTTGTTTCTTCATCCCCGTATAGGTTTAGAATATCCAAAGTACCTTTATAAATAGCTGTTGCACCATGTTCGCCAGCATGATCTACCCTAATGATCTCTTCTATTCTTTCTTTATTCAAAGTTCTTTCCTTAAAATCGATATTGAATATATAAACATAATCAAAGAAATAAAAGAATTATATCCTGCTAAAGAAATCCCAAGGACTCTTATTGCTGCTTCATTACAAGGTATAAAATTATTTGTTGATTTTATTTCATCAAGAAAATTATCATGATCATTTAATGATTGTAATGCAGTTGAACATGTTTCTGGTCCATCCCAAAATCCCCATTCTATCCCTACATGCCAACCTGAAAAAATCGTATTTCCCAAGAAAAGGATAGCAATTAGAGTAATATAGTATGGATAAAGTTTTTTATAAAAAACGCTAGAAATTAAACAAATGCATATTATTAAATACCATGCCCATCTTTGTTTTATACATAAATCACATGGAGCATAACCAAGAAATTCTAGTAAATGAACTGAAAGGACAATTAGAATTGATATAAGTAATATAATTATATTTGATTTCATTTAGCTAATTCAAACCACATTATTATTAATACCAATGAAAACAGAAAAATTGAAATATATAAGAAATTTTTTCTAATTATTTTTTCGGCATTAATACCCACTTTAGAGCTTATGTAAGTAACAATAAAAAACCTTAGCCCCCTTGAAAAAAAACTGGATATGATAAATATCAAAATAGGCATATTTATAAATCCAGATGCGATAGCCGCAATTTTATAAGGAAGTGGAGTAAATCCGGCTATAAAAATAAAAATGTAACCATATTCTGTGATAAGATTTGTAAAGAAGTTAAATTCTTCTTGGAGTGAATAATATCCTATTAGCTCTTTCCCTACTTCATTAAAAAAATATAGCCCTATTAAGTACCCAATTATTCCTCCAAGAACTGAAAACAATGTAGTCATAAATGTAATTAATAAAACTTTATTTTTATTCGTAAGTGCAATTGGTATAATAAAAATATCAGTAGGTATTGGAAAAAAAATACTCTCTATAAATGATATGAAATAAAGGAACCAAGTTGATCTCTTATTTTCTAAAGTTTTAAAAGCTTTTTCATTTATATTTAACATAAAATTTCCTTTTTGGTGCGGGTGGGGAGACTCGAACTCCCACTCTGTTGCCAGAACCAGATTTTGAATCTGGCGCGTCTACCAGTTCCGCCACACCCGCTTTAATAAAAGTAAATTAGCACTGAATTTTATAAAAGCAGTTTGAATATTGTCATAATAATTGATAATTTTCTCTATATTATTTCATTTATTAATGATAATTGAATAAATAAGGTAAAAATGAAAAATATATATATATATTTTAGGTCTTTATGGGTTAATAGGATTAAGCCTTTAAAAGCTTTAAGGGCTCTTAAGGCACTTGCAGAAAATAAAGAGGATACGGAGCAAGTTTTTCATGTAATTAATGCAATGGGTGGTTCCAGTAGAAAATACCTTAATATGTTCAAAAAAAGTGATGTTGGTAAAAAAGTATTAAAGAAAAAAATTAACTTAATAGATACTCTCAAAAATAAAGAATATTTATCTAAGCTTCCCGAAGATTCATTGGGAAAAAATTATTATAATTTCATTTATAAAGAAAGTCTTACACCAGACGAACTTGTTTCAGCCAGTGAGATTTATTCTGATCCAAATAAAACCGAAGAAGAGAATATCTTTCATACGAGATTAAGAGATATGCATGACCTCTGGCATGTTACCACTGGATATGGCCGTGATGCTTTAGGAGAGCTAAGTTTACTCGCATTTACCTATGCGCAAGACAGAAATAGAGGAATTGGCGCTATAACTCTTTATGGCTATCACATTATGGGTAAGGTAACTAAAGAATTAAATTTTAGTGTCGACTTAAGAGAGGTAGTAAAAGAAGGTTATAGATTAGGAAAAGCTGCTCCTTTCTGGGGATGCGCTGATTGGGAAAATTTGTTAGAAAAACCTCTACATATAGTTCGAGAAGAGCTTAAAGCGGGAAATCCAATTCTTTACAAAAAGGTAATAAAAGAATTTTCTGATAAAGAAAAAAAACACTCGCAAGTTGAAGCTCAAGTAGCGGCATAATCAAAAATGATAATTGTATATGGCTTAAAAAATTGTGATCGTTGTCGGTCTGCATTAAGTTGGCTGAAAGAAAATAAAATAAGTTTTGAGTTTTTCGATATAAAATCTAACCCGCCTTCTGAAAATCAAATTAAGAATTGGATTAATGTCCATACAATCAATAAAATATTAAATAAAAAGAGCACAACTTGGAGACAATTAAGTCAAAATTTAAAGGAGAATATAGATTCTAACATTGAAAACACACTTTTAAAATTTCCAACTCTTATAAAAAGACCCATTTGGGAAGTTAACTCGAAAGCTAAAAATCACTTAATTCCTGGCTTTTTAGATGATCATAAGAAATATCTTAAGAATTTAAATAAATAAATGTTTAATAAAATAAAAAATGAATTGATTTACTTATCAACTTTAAGAAGGATTTTATCCTCTTTGAAGCTTATTAATAATGATGAGAAAGCGATAATTACAAAAAAAATAGCTGGTTTTGCGGAAACTAACCCTCAATCGATTGCAATTTATTATGAAGATAGAGAGGTTAGCTATAAAGAGTTAATGGAAGGAGCAAATCGTTATTCTCACTGGTTTTTGAAAAATAATTTAAAAAAGGGAGATGTAATTGCTTTACTTATGGAGAACCGCCCTGAATTTTTAATGGCTTGGATAGGAGTTGCTCAAATAGGTGGAACAACAGCTCTAATCAATACAAATTTAACAGAACATCCCCTTAATCATTCTTTAAGTATATCTGGTGCTAAAAATTTAATTTTGGGTAGTGAACTTATTAACAATTTCAATACCACAAATGATTCAATAAAAGATAGTTTTCAAGTTTGGGTAGAAGGTGAATCTAATGATTCAAAACATAAAAAAATAAATGATGTCTTAAAGGATTTGCCAACTTCTTTTCCAAATATTGATTATGATGTAGTGAATCAGGATGTTGCTTTATATATTTATACATCTGGAACAACAGGCGATCCAAAGGCTGCGACGATAACTCATAAAAGATTAAGGATGATGTTATTAGGATTTGTATCAGCAATAGTCCCGAAGAAAAGTGATCGTATATATAATGTTTTGCCATTATATCATTCTGCAGGTGGGATAGTGGCAGTTGGTATAGCGCTAACTACTGGGGCATCTTTAGTACTAAAAAGGAAGTTTTCGGTTAATGAATTTTGGACAGATGTAAATAAATATCAGGTGACAATTTTTCAGTATATTGGAGAATTATGTAGATATCTACTAAATGCACCTCAACATGAACATGAAAACAAACATAAATTAAGAATAGCTACTGGTAATGGGCTTAGACCAGATATATGGGATACTTTTAAAGAGAGATTTAATATAAAAAAAATCATTGAATTTTATGGCGCCACTGAGGGTAATATTTCTCTTATTAATTATGATGGCAAAAGTGGTGCTATTGGAAGAATACCAGGGTATTTAAAATCAATGCTGAATATTGAGATTGTTAAATTTGATGTCGAAAAAGAAGAGCCTATTAGAAATGAAGAAGGATTCTGTATACCTTGTGAAATTGGTGAAGTCGGTGAAGCTTTAGGAGAAATACAAGTCGATGCAGGTGGTTTTGATGGCTATGTGGATAAACAAGCAACTCAAAAGAAAATCCTAACTAATGTTTTTGAAAATGGAGATCAATGGTTTAGATCTGGAGATTTATTAAGTTGTGATAAAGATGGGTACTATTACTTTATAGATAGAATTGGAGATACTTTTCGGTGGAAAGGTGAAAATGTTGCGACTTCAGAAGTTGCGCATGCCTTTAAAGGAATAGATGGAATTGAAGAGGTTAATGTTTATGGCGTAGAGATACCTGGAAATGACGGTAAAGCAGGTATGGCGGCTTTAGTTACTAAAAATGATATTAATTTTGAGAATTTATTTAATAACTTAAAAGGATCTCTCCCAAGTTACGCGATGCCACTACTTTTAAGAGTAAAGAAAGAAATTGAAATTACAGGCACATTTAAACATAAAAAAGTTGATCTCGTAAAAGAAGGATTTAACCCTGATGAAGTTAGTGACCCTCTTTATTTAGCAGATAACGATAATTCTACTTTTATAAAACTTGATAAAAATTTGTATCAAAAACTTATGAATCAAAAAATTAGACTATAATCTTTATTGACCTATCTTTTTTGCTGTTTAATAATCATTCAAAAAAGGGGCTTAACATGGATAATTTTCCAGAAAAAGATACTTTAGTGGATGTTTTTAGATGGCGAGTCGAAAAGACTCCAGATGCTTTATTTAGTAAATTTCAAGAACGTGAATTGACTTACACCGACTTGGATAATAATGCTAATAAAGTATCTCAAGGAATTATTAATGAAGGATGCAATCCTGATTCAAGGGTAGCCTTTTTAGCAAAGAATTCTGACCATTTTTGTGAGTTTCTGTATGGAACAATGAAATCCAGGACAGTTTGTGTAGGCATCAATTGGAGATTGGCTCCTCCAGAGGTATCTTATGTTTTAAATGATTCAAAAAGTGAAATATTATTCGTAGGTCCTGAATTTTATGACCTTATAAAAGAAATTCAAGATGAAATACCGACAGTAAAAAAAATTATAACTATGGAAGAATCTTCACTAGATTGGGAAGACTATATCACTTGGAGAGATAGAAATGATAATGAAGATCCTAATCTTAAATCTGAGCCTAATGATGATATAATTCAAATGTACACATCTGGTACTACTGGGTACCCTAAAGGGGTCCAACTTACGAATAAAAATTTTGTAGAAGCTCAAAAAACAGTTCTTGAAGTTTGGGGAAAGGATTGGCATGAGGGATCAGTAAATCTTATTTGTTCACCTATTTTTCATGCTGCAGGAGCAAATATGGTGATTATAGGGATTGTTTTTGGTTGCACTAATATAATCATTCCTGAAGTAGATCCAGAATTAATTTTAAGTTTAGTTGAAAAAGAGAAAATCGAGTTAGCTTTGCTTGTTCCGGCTGTAATATTATTTTTAATTCAGCACCCTAACGCTAAATCAACTGATTTTAGTTCTTTACGACAAGTTATATATGGCGCTTCACCAATTGCAGAAGATACTTTACTAAAAGCTATAGATATTATGGGTTGTGATTTTTGGCAAGTTTATGGATTAACTGAAACTACAGGATTGGGGGCAACTATGAGTCCGGAGGACCATGATCCAAAAAAAGGAAAATTACGATCCTGCGGTAAGGCTTATCCGGGAATAGATGTTAAGATTGTCGATGAAAAGAATAATGAATTACCTGTTGGGGGTGTTGGAGAAATTCTATTAAAAGGTGATATCATAATGAAAGGGTATTGGAATAAACCTGAAGCAAATAAAGAATCTATTGTTGATGGCTGGTTTTATACTGGAGATGCAGGTTATTTTGATGATGAAGGGTTTCTATATATTCATGATAGAGTGAAGGATATGATTGTGTCTGGTGGTGAAAATGTTTATCCAGCTGAAGTAGAAAATGCTCTTATGGCTCATGAAAATATTTCTGATGCCGCAGTTATAGGCATTCCTGATGATAAATGGGGTGAAGCAGTCAAAGGTGTAGTTGTGGTTAATAAAGATTTAAGCGAAGATGAAATAATTGAATTTGCTAGGACAAAAATTGCTGGATATAAATGCCCAAAATCGATAGATTTTATAGAAGAATTACCAAGAAACCCTGGGGGAAAGATTTTAAGAAGAGAGTTACGAGCGCCATACTGGGAAGGTAGAGATAGAAATGTCTCTTAATTCTAGATATGAGAATTTTATCAGGTAATATTAATTTAGAAGTAAAAGATCTTGGATCCAAAACCGATACTCCATTAATTATGATTTCTGGTTTTGGGTCACAACTTATTGATTGGCCAAAGGACCTTATCGAGAAGTTAATAGAAAAAGAATTAAGAGTGATAATTTTCGACAACCGTGATGTAGGTTTAAGTTATAAGTTTTCAGATGAAATTATTAAGGATCCTAAATTAATTTGGAGATATTCATATTCTAGGGAAAAATTACCTAAAGAAATGAACAAGCCAAGAATTCCATATACACTTACTAATATGGCAGAAGATTGTGCAAATATTTTAAATGCATTAGATATTGATAAAGCCCATATTCTTGGCACTTCAATGGGAGGAATGATAGCCCAACTTATGGCTTTTAATTTTCCAGAAAAAAGTAAAAGTCTCATTTCAGTAATGTCGACTTCAGGAAATCCTGATTTACCAAGAGCATCTAAAGAAGTTATAGAGGGATTGAATCGAAAACCTGAATCTAACGATAAAGAATCTGTAATAAAAAATTCCCTATTAACTAGGAAGTTATGGGCATCGCCAAAATATAGCATTCCAGAAAAAACCTTGATTAAGAATTTTTCTCTTCGATATGATAGAATGTATTATCCTGAGGGTCTTAGTAGGCAATATGCTGCAATAGGTGATGATGGCAGCCGAGTTGAAAGGCTTAAAAAAATAAATGTTCCCTCACTTATATTGCATGGAGATTCAGATAATTTAGTGCCTATTGAGGGCGGTATTGACACAAAAAAATTAATACCAAACGCAAAAATGGAAATTCTTGAAGGGTGGGGCCATGATTTACCATCAGGGGTACATGATTGGTTCTCAACAAAAATTTCAAATCATATTTATTCTATAGAGGATTTAAGTTAATTCTTTAACAAAACCAATATTCTTTTCCATCTAAAGTAAGCTAATATTAAAGCGGTTATTAAACCTGTTAAAGCTCCAGTGAAGTGACGACGAATTAAATAGTATTTAAGGAATGCCATTGGAAATTCGACTAATAACCTTAATAATAAAATAATTTTATTTTTCTTTTTAAGAGTTTTTGATTGTAGCTGAATATAGCTATTCTCTTTTTCGATAAGGTGGCTATAAGATCTAACAGAATTATGCAAAATTGGATTCTTTAAATAAAAAACATCTGAATCACCCGTGATAACCGAATCATGCACAGGAGAATTTGAAAACCTTCCATTCTTTTTATTATAAAGCCTAACACATTGATGATGGGCAGAAAAAAGCCTAGGATTTTTCCATGAAGGATAAATTGGTACTACCTTCATAGAAAAGAAATTGAAATTTATATTTTTCAAAAATTTATCATTAATTTCTATTTTTAGTTTTTCTGAAAGATATTCATCTGCATCTAAATTTAAAATCCAATCATTTTTACAATAATCTTCTCCTTTTCTTTTTTGGGGCCCAAAACCTTCCCATTTATTATAAAAAACCTTGCAACCCATTTCTTCACATATTTTTTTAGTATTATCAGTAGAGCCGGAGTCAATAATAATTATTTCATCTACAATATTTTTTACTGATTTTATGGCATTGCTTATTCTATCTGCTTCATTCTTGGCAATTATGAAGCAACTTATTGGAAGATTGTTTTTCATTCATAAGACCTATACTAACCATTATAGTTTCTTTATTATGCTTTGTTGTTCTATATTAACATAATATTTTGTTTAGTTGGGGGCTTTATGAGATTTTCAATCTTTATTTCTTTTTTATTTTTTTCGACCTTATTGATAGCCAATGATAATGAAGTTAAACAAGATTATATAATAGATGAGAATTCAGTTCGATTTAGAGAATCAACTGATGAATTAATTATAAGAGATATAACAATTGATCCGGATACACATCCAGGTAATGCGCTTTATCAAGAAAATTGTGCAACATGCCATGATGGTTCTATAGAAAAAGCTCCAGCAGCAAATTGGTTAGAAATGCTTGTACCTCAAGCTCTATTAAGAACAATAAATGAAGGTATTATGTCTGAGCAGGCCTCACATTTGTCAGAAGAAGAAAAGATTCAAATTGTTGAATATATTGTAAGGCAAGATAGAAAAAACTTTCCTAAAGAAGCCGAGTTAAATTATTGTAAATCTAGTGATATGAATTTTGATTTAAGAGAAGCCCCAGAACCTTATGGGTGGGGGTATAATACTTCAAGATTTATTCCAAAAAAATCTGGTGGTATTGATTCTAAAAATATCAAAAACTTAACATTAAAATGGGCATTTGGCTTCCCTTATTCTCAAAGAGCTAGATCACAACCACTCTTTGCGATGGGTTCAATTTTTGTTGGAAGCCAATCAGGTGATATTTATGCACTTGATGTTAAAACTGGCTGTGTTAAGTGGAATTTTACTGCGTCTGGTGAAGTGCGTACTGGCATTATAATGGATCAATGGGAAAATGGAAAAAAGCCTAACAAGCGTCCTTATATATACTTTGGTGATATTCTCGCAAATGAATATGCTTTAGATGCACAAACCGGTGAATTAATTTGGAAAATAAAATCTGACGATCATCCTAACGCCACTCGTACTGCTACCTCTGCGAAATTTGAAGATATTCTCTTTATACCTATTTCTGGATTAGAAGTTATTCCAGCTTTTGATGATAAATATGAGTGTTGTACTTTTAGGGGCGGTCTTTTAGCTGTTGATTCAAGAACAGGAAAAACATTATGGAGGCAATATTCAATTCCAGTTCCGGCTAAGTATTCTGGGAATACATCTATAGGAACTAGAATGTTTGGACCATCTGGAGCTCCAATATGGACTTCTCCTAATGTGGATAAGAAAAGAAGATATGTATATATTGGGACAGGTGAAAATTATTCAACTCCAGCCGATGATTCCTCAGATGCTATTATAGCTTATAATATTGATACTGGTGAAGAGGTCTGGCGACGACAAACCCTTGCGGGTGATGCATGGAACCTTGCATGTATGGGTAAAGGCAAACCAAATTGTCCTAAAGAATTCGGGCCTGATATGGATTATTCTGCTAGTTCAATAACGATTGATCTGGGAGATAGAGATATTCTTATAGCGGGTCAGAAATCTGGATATGTTTATGGAATTGATCCAGACACAGGTAAGATTTTATGGTCTAATCCTGTTTCAGGAGGAGGTACCCAAGGAGGCATTCATTTTGGTATGGCGGCCGAAGGAAAAACTGTATACGCACCAATAAATGACATGCAAAATACCCATGATGGAAAAGTTTGGTTAAATCGTAAACCTGGTATGCATTCTTTAGACGCAGAAACTGGAAATATTATATGGTCCAATATTAGCGATAAAGAGTGCAAGGATATAGACTATAATTGTGATCCAGGAATTTCAGCTGCTGTAACAGCTGTTCCAGGAGCTGTAATTGCAGGTCACTTAGATGGCAATATAAAGGTTTATGATAAAGAAAATGGAAATATATTATGGTCCTATAATACTTTAAGAGACTTTGAAAGCATATCTGGATCACCTGCTTATGGTGGTAGTTTTAGTGGATCAGGTCCATCAATTAGAAATGGTTATATGGCTATTAATTCAGGTTATGGTATCTACAACCACATGCCAGGAAATGTTTTATTGCTCTTTTCTTTGAACTAAATTTAAGCAGCAACATTACCGTGAAGTTTAAAAGCTTCTTCTATCTCATTTTCTATTTCTTCCGTTAAAGGAATTTGATTTGATGTAACCGCTAATTTAAGTTGATCCATGTTAGTTGCGCCAATGATATTGGAAGTGACAAATGGTCGGGTAGTTACAAATTGGTTTGCAAGCTGAGAAGGATCAATATTATATTTTTTGGCTATATTTAAATATGTATTAATTGCCTCTTCACTTCCGACACCTTCATATCTTTGTAATCTATTAAATAATTCTTTCCTTGATCCCTTGGGTAGATCTCCATTTTGATATTTTCCGGTTAAGTAACCTTGAGCTAATGGTGAATACGCTAATAAACCAACTTTTTCTCTAAATGCAATTTCAGAACCACCAAATTCAAAGATCCTATTTAGTAAGTTATAAGCGTTTTGAATAGATTCTACTTTTGGTAAATTTTTATTTTTTGAATGAAAAATAAATTCCATTGTTCCCCATGGAGTTTCGTTAGAAAGACCCACATGCCTAATTTTTCCTAATTTAATTAATTCAGATAAAGATTCTAAAATTGAATCAATAGAATTAGATGAGCTATCAACATGTTGGTAAGTAATACTGCCGCCAAATAAATTCATTGGACGATCAGGCCAGTGCAATTGGTATAAATCAATATAGTCTGTATTCAATCTTTTCAAACTTTTATCAACAGCTTCAAATATTTGTTCTTTTGTTTGTTCTGTTGGTTTTTCATTATCTCTTAGCCAAGTAAATGGGGCCCTGCCGCAAACTTTAGTTGCTAAAATAATTTTATCTCTATTTTTTCTTTCCTTAAACCAATTGCCAATGATTGTTTCTGTAGATCCTTGTGTTTCTTTTTTTGGAGGCACTGCATACATTTCAGCTGTATCAAAAAAATTGATGCCCATATCTAAAGCGTAGTCCATCTGTTCGAATCCTTCTTCTTGTGAGTTTTGTTGACCCCAGGTCATTGTTCCGAGACAGATTTCACTAACCTCAATATCTGTAGTTCCTAAAATTCTTTTTTTCAATTGAACCCCCATAAATAATTAAGAAATGAAGATGCTATAAATAGAAAAAAAAGACAAGAATACTTTTGATTGAAAATCAATAAAATCTGTATGGTGATCCCGATAGGATTCGAACCTATGACCTTCAGATTAGGAATCTGACGCTCTATCCTGCTGAGCTACGGGACCAATTTTGATTCAAAACATTATCGATTACAAAGTTTATCAATCCAATTATGATAATGCTGTTGGATAGGTTCGTTTTTTCCAAATAAAAATTCTGTATTAGCTTTAGAGTGAATAGATTCTTGTATTTTAAAATTTATTGGATAATCTTCATCTATTATTGCGGTTCTACTTAATTCTGCAAATTCTTCAGCTTCTTTTATTTCTTCTTTTGTTTTTGGCTCCTTTAAACATAAAATATATTGAGTTGTTATGGTTTCTTGTAAATCAGGAGACGGAAAAATTATACTTACTAAACAATGCTGATTTTGAATTGCTGAAATTGAAGAATTAGGAAAAACTGAATGAATTAGTCTTAAATGATTTTCAGGCTCCCAATCCTTTTCTTCAATATCAGAGAGTTCATTAATATTTTTTAAACCAAAAGCAAATCTTTGATGAGGACCATAAGTATCATGCGCAATTAAGTTAACTATAGTATTTTTACCTACAGTTTCTGGATGAACCATGTGATGATGATAACCATCTGTATAACCATCCCAACATAATTTCCACATTGGTCCGTTTATTTTTATACTTTTAAAAAGGTGCCAGTTTTTTAAGTCAATGTCATCCAACTCTACATCAAACCCATTCATCCATTCATTAAGATCGTATTTTATATCTGGGTTTAAACAAGCCCAAATAAAACCAGATCTTTCTTCACAAAATAATTCAGTTAGTTTTATTTTTGATTTGTCGATATCACCAAATGTATCTGACTTAAATATGTTCACTAGGTTACCTGTGTTGTCATACATCCAACCATGATAAGTGCAGTTAAATTTTGATTTTTTTCCAATACCCTCAGGACAAACAGGTGCACCCCTATGCTTACAAATATTGATAAATGTTCTAACAACTCCATCTTCGCCCTTTGTAATAAGCAAAGGAGTATCAATTACTTTTGTAGCTTTATAAGAGTTATTATCTTTTAATTCTGCGCTTAAGGCTATTGGTACAGGGTAATCATAAAAGATTTTATTAACTTCTGAACCAATAACTTCATTATCAATATAATCAGCAACTGGTTTAACCATAATTCCATCAGCCTGATCAGTAGTTCCATTCAAGTTATGAGCTAACAATCTTTTTGCAAGACCTACCAATTTATTTCTATCATGGGCCATAGTTAATTATATACTAAATAATTGAATCTTCAGAGGATGATTTTCTTGTCGCATCATTAAGAATAATTTCGATTTTCTCAACAGCCTTATCATCATCAGTTTTTTCAACTACCGCAACTTCTCTGGCTAGTCTATCTCTTGCAGATTCATAAAGTTGTCTTTCTGAATAAGATTGTTCTGGTTGATTGCTGTTTCTGAATAAATCTCTCACTACTTCAGTTAATTCATTTAAACTTCCTGAATTAATTTTTGATTCATATTCTTGAGCCCTTCTGCTCCACATAGTTCTTCTAATTTTTGCCTTTCCATTGAGGATTTCTAAGGTTTTCTTTAAATTTGCTTTCGAAGAAACCTTTCTTATTCCAATCTCTTTTGCTTTTATAGTTGGTATTTTTAAGGTCATTTTTTCTTTTTCAAAAATAACATTATACATTTCTAACTTTTCTTCGGCGATTTCAAATGTCTGGATTGATGTAATTTCTCCTACGCCATGTGAAGGATAAACAATAAAGTCACCAATAGAGTATTGCAGAGGTATTTTTTTTGCTTTAGTTGTTTTTTTTAAATTGCCTTTTGTTTTTTTAGGTATTTTTTTTGTGATCCCAGTTTTGGCCTTGGATTTATTTGTAAGTTTTTTAACAGTAGACTTTTTAGCAACAGGTTTTTTAGCAACAGGTTTTTTAGCAACAGGTTTTTTAGCAACAGGTTTTTTAATCCTACTTTTTGCTTTAGCAACTTTAGATTTAGTTATTTTTGTTTTTTTTTGCTGTTTTTTTTTATTTTTGACCATTTGGAATAACGTTTTTATTAAATAATGTAGACGGCGGTTTAGCAAGAAAACCTATTATTTGCAAGGATTTAGTAATTATTAATCACCTTCACCCGGGTTTTCGCTAAAAAATTTCTCAAACTTTCCTTCTATGCCCGAATATTCTTCCGAATCCGATGGTTTTTCTTTAATTTCAGTTATGTTTGGCCAGATTTCTGAAAATTTAGTATTAATCTCTAACCACTTTTCTACACCATCTTTGGTATCTGGGTGAATGGCCTCCTCAGGACATTCTGGTTCACAAACCCCACAATCAATACATTCTTCAGGATGTATTACCAGCATATTTTCTCCTTCATAAAAACAATCGACAGGACAAACCTCTACACAATCCATATGTTTGCACTTAATACAATTTTCATCGACAATATAAGTCATTTTATGGATTGAATTCTTTCCGAATTTCCCCTGCTTGTTTATCTGTAAGATAAAGTAATCCAGATAATCTTCTTGTAAAATTTGATTCAAATGGATCTATTTTTCCATCAATGTTTATTATTTTACAAGCCAGTCTATAAATATCTAATTTTGATTCTTCATCAGAGTTATCATTTATGATTTTAGTCCATTTATATAAATCTGCTGAAAAATCTTCTTCCTCTAAAGCTTTTTGATACAAAGCCTTGAAATCTTGAGGCTCTAAATTTAAATCATTTATGGCTATCTTTTCGATAGCATCTAATTCTATTTTGTCTTTATCACCATCAATAGCTGCCGCTCTTAAAAGAATTACAATTACTGCGAGATCCATATCTGAAGAAATGGGTTCTGATTGAGCTTCTTCTTTTTTTCCAAAAATTTTGTTTAAAAATTTAATCATAATCATTCTCTAATTATAAGATTCGATAATAAGTTTTTGCATTTTTATAATCTAATCTTCTTTTTGTAAAACCAATTACTTCTATAACTAATATTTCATCGTTTTTATTTAAAGTAATGATATCCCCATATTTAATCTTATTTGAAGGTTTTTTAATTTTTATTTTATTAATTCGTACTTTACCCTCTTTTATAATTTTTTGTGCAACACCTCTAGTTTTTGCAAATCTTAGCCTATAAAGCCAATTATCAATTCTTTGATTATCATTTAATTCTTTTTTTTCTAATTGTGATGCAATAATCATTTAGGTGAAAATTTTTCTCTTATTTTTTTTAAATCTGTATCGTTAAAAAAATTATTTTTTGATTTTACATTTTTTGATCTGTCTTTTTTATAGAGTCTCCTTGTCTTTTTTATATTGGCGAGCCATATAATTTTTTTACAATCTGAATCGTCTTTTTTAATTATATAGCCAAGACCTAAAAGCATATCCTTTAATTGTAATAATGAGGTTCCAAGAAGAGATACCATTTGATCTGTAATAGAAAATTGGTTCTTATTCTTATTAATTTTGATATTTTCATATATTACTTTGTCTAATCTTTCCAATATATCAATTCTTACTGCGTAATCATTAATAATCTTATAGCCTGAATATTTATATAGTTTAGGTAATATTTTATTATCGATCTTACATGAAGTTATTCCAGGCTTAGGAAGCATATCTAATTGACTTTTAATGTCATAATTCTTCAAGTTATTTTTATGAAAATTTAACCAAAGAGCAGGAAGATAATAAGTGTATTGAGGCTTTAAAGCATGAGAAATATAAACAGAATATTTACCTATTTTTATTCCATATCTTTTTAATTTTCTTCTCGATTCAGGATTAAGTTCGTCAACTTCTTTATCGACATCTTTTCTATTTATAATTCCTAATTCTTCTATTAAACGATAAGCTAATCCTCGCTCTTCATTCTCTAGGTAAATAGGGTCTTTTAGTTTTATTAAATATTTTAATTGATTTTCGATTTCCTTCTTGAGCCAAATATTGATTTTCTTTTCTAATTTTTGTGATAGTGAGATATCAATATCTTTTTCAATTAATAAAATTGCTTTTGGAGATAGAATATCTTTTCCCTTTTTTGATATAGCAATGGGCTCATTATTGACTAATACTGTCAATGAATTATCAATTTTGAAGTTATTTGTATCTAAATTTATAAAATTTATTATTCTTTTCTTTAATTCATCTAATACAGTTGCATTAATAATATTTTGAACCTTCTTATTGTACTTTATTGAATTATTCGAGCCTTTGATGAATCTTAAACCTTCTATTTTTCCATAGTAATTTCCATTAACAGTAACATCGCCATTTTGATTGATGCCAGAAAGTATATTGTCTGTATCGAAAGAATTTTTGTAGAATTTTTTTGAGTCAGAATCTACAAATCTCTCTGTTAGGGCTGTATGCAAGGAATCTGATAAATTATCTTCAATTTCCATTGTACTTTTTTGCCACTCATCGGCATTCATTATCCATTCTTTCTTATTTGAAACAAAACTCCAAGTTCTTATCTCAGCCAATTTTTCTGACAAAGAATGGATATCATCGTTAATTCCTGGAATAAGTTTTTTAGTATAATTTTCTAGCGCGGAATCAGTTAGTTTTCCTTTTTCAATTAAATTAAAATAAATATTTTCAATTAAATTTAAATGATAAATCTCATTATTTTGTCTAAAGTCTGGTATTTGGCATAAATCCCAAAAAAGTTTTAGGTTTTTATTATTTAGAGTTGATTTTATTCTTTCATTCTTTGAGAGTTTTAACAAAGTTTTAAAATCTTCTGCTGGAAGAGAGTTTTTTAAAGCATAATTTTCCGACTTTATTTCAAGGCTTTTTATTAATGATTCTAAACTCTCATAATTTAATTTGTTATTTCTCCAGAAAGCGAATTTAATTTTATCAAATTCATGATTTTCTATAGAATGTATATTCTTTATATCCAATTCAGCGACATTAGCTGTCACTCCAAATGTACCATTCTTTTGATATCTGCCTGCTCTTCCAGCAATTTGACCTAATTCGTGTGCATTAAGATTTCTGTAGTGCATGCCATCAAATTTTCTATTTTCGGCAAAAACAACATGATTTAAATCTAAATTTAAACCCATACCTATAGCATCGGTTGCAACAATAAAATCTACTTCTCCATCTTGATACATTTTTACTTGTGCATTTCTTGTTCTTGGGCTTAATGCGCCCATAACAATTGCTACGCCTCCTTTATTTTTTCGTATTATTTCTGCGATTGAATAAACTGAATCAATTGAGAAGGCTACAATGGCACTGCGTCTTGGAAGATTAGTAATTTTTTTATAACCTGAATAAGATAGTTTAGAAAATCTAGGTCTGTTAAGGAACTTTATTTTAGGGATTAGTTTTTTTATTACTTTTTCAGCTGTATTAGAACCCATAAAAAGAGTTTCATGCATACCTCGTAGCTGAAGTAATTTTTCAGTAAAAATATAACCCCTTTCCAGATCATTAATTAACTGTATTTCATCAATTGCAACAAATTCAACAGGTATATTTGTCGGCATAGATTCTACAGTACATACCCAAAACTTTGGATTTTGAGGAATTATTCTTTCTTCGCCGGTTATCATTGCAACACGAGAGGGACCAACCTTTTGACAAACCTTGTCAAATACTTCTTTTGTTAACAATCGAAGTGGCAATCCTATAATTCCGGATTTATATGATGTCATTCTTTCAATTGCGTAAAAAGTTTTTCCAGTATTCGTAGGGCCTAATGATGCTTTGATGTTCATAACCTTTTATTAAAAAAAATATTTATATATTCAAGTCATATATATTTTTTTTGAATATACTATATATAGTATATTACTTATTTATAAAGATTGGATATGACAAGAACATTTCATGACCGAATCACTTACATGAACTTTTTCTTGATATGTTCTATACTATATTTTGTGTTTAAATCTCCAAAATACACAATTTAAAATAATTAACATTTATTAAAATTTTAATATATTCTTTTACTAGGATTTAAAGGAGATTGCCTTGAATTTTGATATACCTGTAGAAATAAAAAATTACTTAAATGAATTAGATGCTTTCATTAAAAAGGAAATAAAACCTTTAGAAGATAAAGACGATAATATTCGTTTCTTTGATCATAGAAGAGAAGATGCAAGAACAGATTGGGATAGAGATGGACTTCCTTCAGAAGATTGGGAGTCTTTACTCAAGGAGATGAGAATACATGCTGATAAAGCTGGACATCTTAGATTTGGACTTCCGAAAGAATTTGGTGGAAAAGATGGATCAAATTTGGCAATGGCAATAATTAGAGAACATTTAGCAACTAAAGGGTTAGGCTTGCATAATGACTTGCAAAACGAGAGCTCTATAGTTGGAAATTTTCCACAGGTATTAATGTTTAGAGATTTTGGTACTAATAAACAAAAGGATGAATTTATTAATGGTATGCTTTCTGGTACGCATAGAATAGCTTTTGGATTAACGGAGCCAGAACATGGTTCTGATGCCACTTGGATGGAAACCACGGCAAAACCAGAAAAGAGAGATGGTATTGATGGGTGGTTAATAAATGGATCAAAAACATGGAACACAGGTATACATAAGGCTAATTATGATATGATCTTTGCAAGAACAAGTGGCGAAGATGGTTCAGCACTTGGTATTACATGTTTTCTTGTTCCGGTTTCATCAGAAGGGTTTGAGGTCGAAGAATTTTTATGGACTTTTAATATGCCAACTGACCATGCTTTGATCAGCCTTAAAAATGTATGGGTGCCTGATGAAGCGATATTTGGGAAAGTTGACAGAGGTCTTGAACTAGCGCAACATTTTGTTCATGAAAATAGAATTCGTCAAGCGGCATCTGGAGTCGGCGCGGCTCAGTTTTGTATTAATGAGAGTGTAAGATATGCAAAAGAGAGAAAACCTTTTGGAAAGCCATTATCGACAAATCAAGCTATACAATTTCCATTAGCGGAACTTAATACTGAATGTGAAATGATAAGAAATCTAGTTTATAAAACTGCTTGGCAAATGGATCAAATGTCTAAACCTGAAGTTGCATTGAATCTTTCTGACAAGGTTTCGATGTGTAATTATAGAGCCAATAGATTGGTATGTAACGCTGCTGATCAGGCTATTCAGGTTCATGGTGGTATGGGATATTCACGTTACAAACCCTTTGAACATATTTATAGGCACCATCGTCGTTACCGAATTACGGAAGGTTCTGAGGAAATTCAAATTAGAAAAGTAGCAGGTCATTTATTTAAATTCATAAAAGGGGAAAATAAGAAATGAAAAAACTAATATTTATTATTTATATTATCTTTCTTTTTACCGGGGATGCTTATTCTCAATTGTCTATTGATAGTGATATTAAAATCCTAAGAGCACAATCTGATGAAGGAAATGCAGAAGCGAAATTCTTTTTGGGAGCTTTGTATTATAGCGGTCAGGGTGTTGAACAAAACTTTTCAAAGGCAATTGAACTCTTTAAAGAGTCATCAGATTCAGGTTATTCGAGTGCAACTTTTAATTTAGGAGTTATTTATGCAAAGGGTAGAGGAGTCGATGTTAATCAAGAAAAAGCTTATGAGTATTATGAAAAAGCTGCGCTTGGTGGTTTAGATAGAGCTCAATATGTTTTTGCCACATGGTTAAGAGATGGGATTATCGGAGATAAAGATGAAGCTTCAGCAATGGGGTGGTTTAAAAGATCTTCTTTACAAAATTATGGCCCAGCATTGCTTGAGGTAGCCAAAGGATATGAAAATGGTTTATCAGGAAGAAGGGATTATAGAGAAGCTGTTAAATTGTATAGACAAGCTAGAGCTCATGATGATGGTCGCGATAATTATACTTATTTTAATGCAACTCATAGATTAGGTCTTTTATACTATAAAGGCTTAGGAGTTGAAAAGGATCAAAGAAAGGGAATTAGATTTATTAAAGAAGCTAGCAATAATGGAGTTGCTGAAGCTAAAGACGATTTAAAAAATTTATCAAATAATTAATTTTTCTTAAACTTGACTGGATTGGGGTTAAGAGATATAGAAACTTTTATTAATTCTAAGGATTATGAGATGTCTAGGATTTGTGAACTTAGTGGAAAAAAAGTTATGACTGGAAATAATGTAAGTCATGCTAACAATAGAACCAGAAGAAGATTTTTACCTAATTTATGTAATGTAAAGTTAGTAAGTGAAAAGTTAGATCTTTCTGTAAGGTTTAAAATCAGTGCTTATGCTTTAAGATCTATTGAACATGCAGGAGGTTTAGATAATTTTCTATTAAAGTCAAAAGATCACAATCTTTCTCCAAAAGCTAGACGACTTAAGAAAAGGATCTTACAAAATTAAGAAGCAAATTTAATATTTCTTTTAGAAAGATTGTTGCTATTTTCATCAAATAGATCAGCAAGTTGTTCAGTAATGGCCCCACCAAGTTGTTCAGCATCTACAATAGTAACTGCTCTTTTATAGTATCTATTAACATCATGACCAATTCCAATCGCAACTAATTCAATCGCATCATCTCTTTCAATTTTTGAGATCATATGTTTTAAATGACGTTCTAAATAATTTCCTGCATTAACCGATAATGTGGAATCATCAACAGGCGCTCCATCAGATATAACCATCAATATCTTTCTTTGTTCAGTTCTAATTTGAAGGCGTTTATAGGCCCAATCAAGAGCTTCACCATCTATGTTTTCTTTTAGAAGTCCTTCTCTTAGCATCAAGCCTAAATTTCTTTTTGATCTTCTCCAGGGCTCATCAGCAGTTTTATAAATGATGTGCCTTAGATCATTTAATCTACCTGGAGCTGGCAATTTACCTTCTTCTAACCATAATTCTCTTGATCTACCACCTTTCCAAGCCTTGGTAGTAAATCCTAGAATTTCAGTCTTTACACCACATCTTTCTAGTGTTCTAGCTAAGATATCTCCACACATCGCAGCAATGGTAATAGGTCTTCCGCGCATTGAACCAGAATTATCAATTAATAGTGAGACAATTGTATCTTTGAATTCTATATCTTTTTCCATTTTAAATGATAAAGGTGATGTTGGATCTATAATCACTCTAGTAAGTTTTGAAACATCTAGCAGGCCTTCTTCAAGATCAAATTCCCATGACCGATTTTGCTGGGCAAGTAATTTTCTTTGTAATTTATTCGCAAGTCTAGTGACTGCGCCTTGAATGTGTTGCAATTGTTGATCTAGATATTCCCTTAATCTATCAAGTTCATCAAATTCACATAGATCTAATGCTTTTATTTCTTCATCAAATTTATGGGTAAAAATTTTATAAGGGATTTCTTTTTTTCTAATATCTTCTTCCGCATGATTTCTCATTGCTTTAGTAAGCTCTTGATTATCAATATCTTCTTCATCACCTATTTCGATCATGTCACTCTGTAAAATATCTTCCTCATCACTCATATCCATATCGCTGGAGTCAGGTTCTTGATCACTATTTTCGTTATCTTGGTTCTGATCATCTTGTTCATTAGTAGAAGATTCAGACTCTTCTTCAGATTCTTGATCTTCTTCATCAGGTTCTTCACCAAGTTCATCCCCTAATTCTAATTCACCAATAAGTTTCCTAATAATTTTTGCATAAGAGATTTGATCACTTATTTCATTTGAAAGGTTATCGATAGTATTTTTTGCTCTATCCTCTATCCACTCTTTCCATGCATTGATTGTGTCTTCGGTTCCCTCTATTTCTTCTCCAGTTAATTTTTCTCTAACCAAATAACTTAATGCTTCTATAAAGTTGTCTTCCTCCTCTTTTTTTGCATATCCGAGTTCACGTCTTTTTAAGCGAGCTTTTTCCATTTGGTTTAAGTTATTTGCAACTCCTGTCATTTTCTTCGAACCTATCGCTTCGCATCTAATTTTCTCCAAGGAATTAAAAATATTTTTAGCTTTTTGACCCTGAGGAAGGTATTTGCTTGAAATATCATCTTTATGATACGCAATGTATAGTGCTATTGAATCAGCCTCTCCCCTTAAGGAGTTTAATTGTTTGGTTGACATGCTCTTATTGGGTAAAGGTAATCTTGCTTTTAGGCCATTAACACTCCCTGTTTCAGCCCCAAAACTGACAGTTAATTCTTCTTCCTTTGAAATTGAACGCATTGCCATTGTGAGTGCTCTTTTAAACTCATCAATATCATATTGATTATTTTGCGACATTTTCCTCTTCTTTTACTGAAGATTCATATCCAGATAGTTCTTCACCAAAACATCTTTGATAAAATTCAGCTACTGTATGTCTTTCAAGTTCATCACACTTATTTAAGAAGGTGAGTTTAAAACTTAAACCAAGATCATTAAATATTTCAGAGTTTTGTGCCCATGTAAGAACAGTTCTTGGGCTCATAACAGTTGAAATATCACCATTCATAAAACTATTTCTTGTGAGATCAGCAACCCTTATCATTTTAGAAATTATTTCTTTACCATTCTTGTTATTATAAGATTTGGCTTTTGCTGCTACTATGCCAAGTTCATCTTCATGAGGGAGATAATTTAATGCACTTACAATTGACCACCTATCCATCTGTCCTTGATTAATTTGTTGAGTTCCGTGATATAAGCCTGTAGTGTCCCCAAGACCGACAGTATTCGTTGTTGAAAAAAGTCGAAAATATGGATGAGGCTTAATGATCCTGTTTTGGTCCAATAAAGTAAGTTTTCCTGAAATTTCTAATATTCTCTGTATAACAAACATTACATCTGGCCTTCCAGCATCATACTCATCAAATACTAAAGCCACAGGATTTTGTATTGCCCAAGGAAGTAATCCTTCTCTAAATTCAGTAACTTGCTTGCCATCTTTTAGAACGATCATATCTTTACCTACAAGATCGATTCTACTTATGTGGCTATCTAAATTTATTCTTACACAAGGCCAGTTTAATTTTGCGGCAACTTGCTCAATGTGAGTAGACTTTCCAGTTCCATGATAACCTTGAATCATGACTCTACGATCATGTTTAAAACCAGCTAAAATCGATAAAGTTGTATCTTTATTAAATAAATAATCAATATCTATATCAGGTACATAGTCATTCCTCTTTTTAAAAGCTGGTACTTTCATATCAGATTCAATTCCAAACACTTTTTTAACTGATATTTCTGTATCAGGTTCACCAATGTCTATAGATGTATTTGTATCAGTACTCATAAAAATTTCCTTTTGACTAAATTACATGATGTTTTACCAGAATTAACAAAAAAGTTAACATAAACCTGAAGTTTTTAACTTATTGTATGCATTAATTACAATTTTAAGCTTTTCTTCATTCTTTTTATTGTTTCCATTAGTATCTGGATGTAGCGTTTTGACTAATTCTTTAAATTTTACTCTTATTTCTTTTTTTGATGGTTTTCCTTCAAGGCCAAGTTGTTCTAGGGCTTGGTTAATTGAATTTTTGTTTTTGATATTTGATTTACCCTTTTCATCTTTAAAAAAACCGAAAGGGTCTTCAAATTTAGTATATGTATTAGATTCAAAATAATCTTTTTGACTAGAATTTCCATTCGAGCTCATTTTCCATGTAGGACGATGTCCTGTCATCGATGAAACCTGGAAATCAATTATTTCATCTTCCGACATATCAGAAAAGAAATTATAATTTTTGTTATGTAATCTTATATGTTCAATGCAATAATAATTCACATTTCCATTTTTACTTTTAGCAATATAGTCTCCAGATTCTTTACAGCCAAGGCTCTCGCAATCTCTTGTACTTTCTTTCTCTGTTTTTTTTGATCTAATTTCATCAAAATATTTTGAGCTAAGTTTCATAAAAATTCCCAAATTTGTATTTAATATAATAGAATAACTGAAAATTTTAATAAAAACTACATTGCTTTTAATGAATAGAATAGAAAAAAATATATTGCACAAACTTGAAAAAGAATTGAATCCTACATTAATAGAAATAAAGGATGAATCTCATTTACATGCAAATCATAATCCTTCCGCAAAAGAAGGAGGAACACATTTTAAAATAAAAATTGTTTCTAAGAAATTTAAAGGAAAATCAAGGATTGAAAGGCACAGAATAGTTAACGATATACTGGAAAATGAGTTTAAAAAGGGTTTACATGCTTTGACACTAAGTTTAAGTGATGTAGAGTAGCTAATAATAAATGTTAATTACTAATTTTGGGAGATTTTTTAGATGTTAATTTTTAAACACATAATTTTCGTATTTACAGTTGTAATATTTTTTAATCCTATTTTTGCTCAAGATAGTACCTCTATACAAGATCAAGATATAGAAGAAATAGTAGTCACAGGTTCATATTTAAAAACGAGTCCAACGGATGGCGCTTCACCTGTAGATGTTATTGATAGAGAATCAATTGAGAATTTTGGAGTAAATACTGTTGCAGATTTAACTAGGAATCTTGCTTCAAATAGTGGTTCTGAAAATGTACCCGATTCATTTACTTCTGGAGCTACACAAGGAACATCGAATATAAATTTGAGAGGTTTGGGTCTATCATCGACATTGGTTTTGCTAGACGGAAGAAGACAAACTGTTGCCGGTGCTACAGCTAATGATGGCAGCGTTTTTGTTAATACATCCATTATTCCTCTAATTGCCATTGAAAGAGTCGAGGTTCTAAAAGAAGGTGCGGCTTC
>CAXFAF010000006.1:0-74384 GCA_964001285.1 uncultured bacterium
TACTGCCAAGAAAACCCCAGCTAAAAAAGCTACTGCCAAGAAAACCCCAGCTAAAAAAGCTACTGCCAAGAAAACCCCAGCTAAAGATAAATAAATCTTAACAAGTGAATAAGAAAAATAATGAAATAATACTTATCGGAATTTTAAAAAAACCGAAAGGTATAAAAGGTGATATCTTAATAGACTGTTTTTTAAAAGATCATTTAAAGCTTGAATATTTTAAAAATGTTTTTGTTGGGTCTAAAAAATTAGAATATTCTATAGAAAAAATTAATTTTAAAGGAAATAGAGTCATAGTTAAATTTTCTCGGCTTGATGATTTGGAATCGATAGAAGATTTAATTGGTGAAAAGATTTTTATAAAAAGAAAGCAATTACCCGATCTTGATGAGGACACTTGGTATCATCATGACCTTATAGGCCTTAAAGTGAAAGATGCTAATAAGAAATATATAGGAAATATTACGGCCCTATACAATTTTGGTGCAGGGGATATTGTAGAAATTGAATATCTATCAGGTAAAAAAGAAATGTTTCCTTTTGATGAGTATTTTGTAAAAGAGATTAAATTAGAAAAAGAATATGTAGTTATGGAAATTGAGGATGTAAAATAAATGGTTTGGAAGGCAAATATACTCACTATGTATCCGGATATTTATCCAGGACCTTTAGGATATAGCTTAATTGGAAAAGCTTTAGAAAATAATATTTGGAAAATGAATGTTTACGATATTCGAAAATTTGGCCGCGGCAAACACAAAACAATAGATGATAAACCTTTTGGTGGAGGAGCAGGAATGGTCATGAGAGCCGATGTTTTAGGTGATGCTATTGAAAAAACCCTAATTCAAAATCATGAAAGCGAGCCTTTGATATACTTATCTGCAAAAGGTAAACCTCTTAAACATTCCAAGGTAAAATCTTACTCAGAATTATCAGGTGTATCAATCATATGCGGACATTTTGAAGGAATAGATCAAAGAGTATTGGATTCATATAATATTGAAGAAGTTTCGATAGGTGATTTTGTTGTTACTGGAGGTGAAATTGCTTCATTTGTATTTTTAGATGCGATTATTAGGCTTCTTCCAGGTGTATTAGGTAATGATAATTCAATTGATGAAGAATCTTTTATACAAAATCTCCTGGAATATCCGCATTATACAAAACCTCAAGAATTTAAAGGTTTAAAGGTTCCGGATATCTTATTATCCGGAAATCATGAAGAGATAAATAAATGGCGTCTTGAGAGGGCTAAAGAGTTAACTAAAAAAATAAGACCTGATCTAATTAAAAAAAAGGATAAAGATAAATAAAATTAAAAATTAAGATGACTTAATAATAAATAATGTGTTATTTGGACTTCCTATTTTTTATTATTTATAATCAAGTTGGATGCTATGGATATAATTGAAAAATTAGAAAAGCAATATATGGAAGAATTATCTCAAGGGAGAGAGATTCCTGAATTTAGACCTGGAGATAATATAGCCGTTAATGTTCGCGTTAAAGAAGGTTCAAGGGAGAGAATACAAACCTTTGAAGGTGTTTGTATTTCTAGATCAGGTGAGGGACTTAACAAAAATTTTACTGTAAGAAAAATTTCTTACGGTGAAGGGGTTGAAAGAGTTTTTTCACTTTTTAGCCCTCTTATTGAATCTATAAAGGTAATTAAGAAAGGTAGAGTAAGAAGATCAAAGCTTTATTATTTAAGAAGTAGAAGAGGAAAATCAGCTAGAATTGCTGAAAGACAAGATCTTCATTCAAAAAAATCTGATAAAGAGAAAAATGAAGAATCTGCTGACTTGGCTGAAGTGCCAGAGGAAGAAAGCGCTAAAGAAGAATAAAACGCTTTTTGTTGATAGTCTCAATGACACAAGCAAAAACAATTTATGATAAAATCTGGGATGCTCACTTAGTTGGTGATAAGGATAATTATTCTCTACTATATATTGATCGTCACCTTATTCACGAGGTAACTAGCCCTCAAGCTTTTGAAGGGTTAAGGATGGCTAACCGTTCGGTAAGGCACCCGGAGAAGACTCTTGCAGTAGCAGATCACAATGTTCCTACAACAGACAGATCAAAAGAAATAGAAGATGAAGAATCTAGAATTCAAATTGAGGCTCTTGAAAAAAATTGCGAAGAATTCGGGATAAGTTTTATTGATATGAATGATATTCGTCAGGGTATAGTTCATATTATTGGCCCTGAACAGGGCTTTACCTTACCAGGCGCTACAATAGTTTGTGGTGATAGTCATACTTCTACGCATGGTGCATTTGGAGCCTTAGCTCATGGTATTGGTACCTCTGAGGTAGAACATGTTCTAGCCTCTCAAACCTTAATACAAAAAAAGGCTAAGAATTTTAAAGTTGAGCTTATAGGAACAATGACTGAATCAATATCAGCAAAAGATTTAGCACTTTCTGTTATTGGCGCAATCGGTACCGCGGGAGGAACAGGTTATGTAATTGAATATATGGGAAATGCCGTAACTAGCTTAAGCATGGAAGGAAGGATGACTCTTTGTAATCTTACTATTGAGGCAGGTGCGAGGGCCGGCTTAATTTCACCAGATCAAAAGACATTTGACTACTTAAAGGACAAACCTTTGGTGCCAAAAGATAAATTATGGGATCAGGCAATAAAATATTGGGAAACTCTACCGAGTGATGATGATGCACATTATGATAATTCTATAAAAATAGATATCAATGATTTAGCACCACTTGTTACATGGGGCACAAGTCCAGAAGATGTCATTGATATTAATGGGTCTATACCTAAACCTGAAGATATAGAAGATGAAGCAAAAAAGAATGCGATTAAAAGATCCCTTGACTATATGGGGTTAGAAGCAGGAAAACCAATTAAAGGTACTGCAATTGATAAAGTTTTTATTGGGTCTTGCACTAATGGCAGAATTGAAGATTTAAGAGCAGCGGCATCAATATTAGAAAATATGAAAATATCTGAAAATGTTAATGCAATGGTTGTTCCAGGTTCTGGTTTAGTAAAAGCTCAAGCCGAAAGTGAAGGATTAGATAAAATATTTATTGATGCTGGATTTGAATGGAGAGAACCAGGGTGTTCTATGTGCTTAGCTATGAATGCTGACAAATTGTTGCCAAATGAAAGATGTGCATCTACATCAAATAGAAATTTTGAAGGAAGACAAGGCCGAGGTGGAAGAACTCATTTAGTTAGCCCAAAAATGGCAGCAGCAGCAGCAATAGCTGGTTGTCTTGCTGATGTGAGAGAGTTTGAAAGTTAGATCATGGATAAGTTTGATAAAATAAAAGGCGTTGCCGCTCCATTGATGGTTTCTGACGGAAATCAATTTTCTATGATGATTAATATAGATACTGATATGATTATTCCGAAACAATTTTTAAAGACCATAAAGCGAACCGGTTTAGGAAAGAATTTATTTCATGAGATGAGATATGATTTTGATGAAAATGAGATAGATTCTTTTATTCTTAATAAAGATGCATATAGGAATTCTAAAATCCTTTTAGCTGGAAATAATTTTGGTTGCGGATCAAGTCGTGAGCATGCTCCATGGGCGCTATTAGATTTTGGAATAAAAGTTATAATAGCTCCATCATATGCAGATATTTTTTATAATAATTGTTTTAAAAATGGCATTTTGCCGATTAAGCTATCAGAAAAAATTATTAAGGATTTGAGTGAGCTTGCTCTAGTCGGCAATGAGTTTGAAGTTATATTGAATGATCAAAAAGTAATATCAAAAGATTATGAGGTAAATTTTGATTTAGATCCTTCAAATAAAAATTTCTTAATGGAAGGTTTAGATGATATTGGTCTAACTCTGAAAGATGCCGATTTGATTAAATCTTATGAAAAAAAGGCCGAGTCTAATCTGCCATGGTACTCAATGTAAGGGTGGTTAAATATGGTTAATAAAATATTAATATTGCCTGGTGATGGAATTGGCTCAGAAGTTATGGCTGAGGTTGAGAAAGTTATATCTTGGTTTGACTCTAATAAAGGGTTTAATTCAGAAATCCAGCATGGTCTTGTTGGTGGAGCTTCATATGATGCTGATAAAGTTTCAATCACTGATGAAACTATGAATATTGCAAAAAACTCTGATGCAATACTCTTCGGAGCAGTCGGAGGGTCTAAATGGGATGATGTTGAGTATGAAAATAGACCTGAAGCTGGACTATTAAGATTAAGAAAAGAACTCGATCTTTTTGCAAATTTAAGGCCAGCGATGTGCTTTTCTGCATTGGCAGATTCATCTTCTCTCAAAAAAGAAATTGTAGATGATTTAGATATCCTAATTGTTAGAGAGTTGACTGGTGGGGTTTATTTTGGAGAGCCAAGAGGCATAGAAGATTTAGGGGATGGTAATAGAAAAGGGACAAATACACAGGTTTATGAGACTTGGGAAATTCATAGAATAGCTGAGGTAGCCTTCGAATTAGCTAGAAAAAGGAATAACAAAGTTACTTCTTCAGAAAAAAGAAATGTTATGGAATCTGGCTTACTTTGGTATGAAGAAGTAAAAAAAATTCATAGTGAAAAATTTAATGATGTAGAGCTTGATCATATGTTGGCAGATAATTGTGGCATGCAGCTTGTAAGGTGGCCTAAGCAATTCGATGTTATAGTAACTGATAATCTTTTTGGAGATATGCTTTCTGATGTTGCTGCAATGTTAACAGGATCTCTTGGAATGTTACCATCTGCATCATTAGGCAAGGCCCAGGATGGATTATTTAAGTCAGCTTTATATGAACCAGTTCACGGTTCGGCACCAGACATTTCTGGGCAAGGGATAGCAAATCCACTTGCTTCGATTTTATCCTTTTCTATGGCCTTAAAATATAGTTTTGGATTGAATAAAGAGTCAGAGCTTCTTGATAAGGCTGTTGCAAATGTCTTAGATGATGGATATAGAACAAAAGATATCAGCGATAACAACAGATTCATTTCAACCAAGGAAATGGGTGATAAAGTTATTGCTAGTTTAGAAAACTTATAGAAGGAATAAATAATGGGTTTAAGAATTGCTGTAGTTGGAGCAACAGGAAATGTTGGGAGGGAAATGCTAGATATTTTAGCAGAAAGAAAGTTTCCTGTTGATGAAGTCTTTGCCTTAGCATCAAACCGCAGCGCAGGTAATACTATTCAATTAGGTAATAAAGAATTAGTTGTTGAGGATTTGAACGAATTCGACTTTTCTAATGCTGATATAGCTCTTTTTTCAGCAGGGGGAAAAATTTCAGGAGAATTTGCACCCATAGCTGCTGATAAAAATTGTATCGTCATAGATAATTCATCAAAATTTAGAATGGATCCTGATATTCCATTAATAGTTCCTGAAGTTAATGAAGAAGAAATTAAAGGTTTTCAAAAAAAGAAAATTATTGCTAATCCAAATTGTTCAACCATACAAATGGTAGTTGCTTTAAAACCGCTCCATGAATTTTCTAAAATAAAAAGGGTTATAGTTTCTTCTTATCAGTCTACTTCTGGCGCAGGCAAGGCAGCTATGGATGAATTATTTGAACAAACTAAAGGAATTTATTCTAATTCAACTATTGAACCTAAGATGTTTCAGAAGCAAATATCGTTCAATGTAATTCCTCAAATAGGACCATTTGAGTCATCAGGTTATTCAGAAGAAGAAGAAAAAATGATCAAAGAAACAAAAAAAATATTGGACCCTAATATTGGAGTTTCTGCTACTTGTGTGAGGGTTCCAACTTTTATTGGCCATGCAGAGTCGATAAATATTGAATTTGAAAATAAAATTTCAAGTAAGGATGCTATAAAAATTCTATCCGATGCTCCTGGATGTAGTGTTGATACTTCCGATTCTTCTGAATATATAACACCAATAGATTGTGTTGGTGATGATAGGACTTTTATTTCTAGGATAAGAGATGATGAGTCGGTTGAGAATGGTTTAAATTTATGGGTTGTATCAGATAATTTAAGAAAGGGTGCAGCTTTAAACACAATTCAAATTGCTGAAATTTTACATTCTCAATATTTAAACTAAATCTTCATTTGCATTAGGATACCAAATTTATCAAAATGAGTATCTTCAGGTAAGTTTATGTTTTTCTTTTTTGCCACCCTTAATGCTGACCAAGAAAGCGCACAAGCATCTAGAAAGTCATTTGGTTGATAATTAATATTTTTTTGGGAAATAAATTTTTTAAGAAATGTCTTATTAAAACCATTAGATGATAAAATTCTTTTTCTTTCATTAATCCCTAAATCTTCTTTTTTGGAATATCTAAGCTCCTTTCCATTCATTACTTGAAAACAAAGTTCAGGATGAGATTCATAAATTTTAGGTCTTTCTTTTAGATGCAGAATCTCTTCCACTTCAATTATTTTAGGAATTAAGTTCCAACTTTGTTTAGAAAGGCCTAACCCATGTATTTTGTTAATCTTGTTGCCTTCTTTATAATTTGTTGCCTTTAATGTATATCTTGAAGGGGCATTAAAGATACTTGATTTTCTTTTTATCAAAAACTTTCTTGCCATTTTATCAACTAATCTCCCACCTGATTTAATTGTATCATCAAGTCCAACTGGCATATCAATTAATGCCAAATCAATATTGCCCTTTAATAAAGGGGATAACTTTTTTGCAAACTTTATATCACAAATTTTTTCATTTTCTGAGTTTCGTAATACAGCTACCCATCCACCCCTTGATCCGTCTATACCAATTACATATTTCATTAATCTAAAATCAATCTGTCTCAAAATTTTGTTTACAGTTCCTTTAAAATCATATTTAGATACTGTCATATTTCGTCTATAACGATAATATTCTTATGGATAATTATGAATAATACTGAAAACAGCCCTAAATCACGCCCTCTCTCCCCCCATTTGCAGATATATAAGCCAACAATTTCGATGATCATGTCAGTTATGCATAGACTTACAGGTTTAGGTCTTTATTTTGGGGTAAGTTTCTTATTATTTTGGTTTCTTTCGATAATTTCTGGTCCTGAAATTTATAGTCAATTTAGTTATATTTTATCTTTAAGATTTGTAGAATTTATTTTTTATTTTGTTACATGGTCTTTTTTTCATCATTTATTTGGTGGAATTCGTCATTTTATATGGGATCTTGGCTATGGTTTTAATTTAAAGATCGTTGATTTTTTATCGGCCATGACCCTTGTTTTGTCGCTTTTATCAACATTTTTAATATTTTTCTTCACTTAATGGGTATTAACTTTGAATAATAAATCTATAGGAACCAATAATTTTATAGCGCAGAGGTTAACAGCTGTGATTAATCTAATTATCGGGATTCCTGCCTTTATAATTTTTTTAATTTTTTATGATAAAGGATATCCCATTATAAAAGATTTAATGGCAAAAGAGCATATATGGATTCCTATGGTAATTTATATTTTATCGCTTTCTTATCATATGAAAATTGGAATGGGTCATATGTTAGACGACTATTTTGATAATATTAGATTAAAAGGTTTTTTGAGCGCCCTCAACAGATTATATGTATATCTTGTTGCATTGTTTTCATCTATAAGCCTTATTATTCTCGGAATGTTTTAATATGAGTTTATCTGAATATAAATTTATTGATCATCAATACGATGTTGTAGTTGTAGGAGCTGGCGGAGCTGGGCTTAGAGCAACATTGGGGTGTGCTGAAAATGGACTTAAAACGGCATGTATTTCTAAGGTTTTTCCTACAAGAAGTCATACAGTTGCTGCTCAGGGTGGTATTTCGGCAGCTCTAGGTAATATGGGTGAGGACAACTGGCGATGGCATATGTATGATACTGTTAAGGGCGCTGATTGGTTAGGGGATCAAGATGCAATTGAATATTTATGCAAGAATTCTCCGGAAGCTGTTTATGAATTAGAACATTTTGGAGTTCCTTTTTCTAGGACTGAAGAAGGAAAGATATATCAAAGACCTTTTGGCGGCATGACAACTGACTATGGTGAAGGGCCTCCAGCTCAGAGAACATGTGCTGCCGCAGATAGAACAGGACATGCAATTTTACATACTCTTTATGGTAAATCTATAAGTAAATCAGCAGATTTTTTTATAGAATATTTTGCCATCGATTTAATTATGTCAGAATCAGGAAGATGTGTTGGAGTAGTGGCTCTTTGTATGGAAACTGGTGAATTACATAGATTTAATTCATCACAAACAATTCTTGCTACCGGAGGTTATGGCAGGGCATATTTTTCTGCTACTTCTGCTCATACATGTACTGGTGATGGATCAGCGATGGTATTAAGGGCAGGATTACCTTTACAAGATATGGAGTTTGTCCAATTCCATCCAACAGGTATTTATGGCGCTGGCTGTTTAATTACAGAAGGCTGCAGGGGCGAAGGTGGTTATTTAGTCAATTCAGAAGGTGAACGTTTTATGGAACGATATGCCCCCAAAACAAAAGATTTAGCTTCACGTGATGTTGTTTCAAGAGCTATGACAATTGAAATTAGAGAAGGAAGAGGGGTAGGAGATGAAAATGATCATATTTATCTTCATTTAGATCATATTGGTTCAGATATTTTAGCGGAAAGACTTCCGGGGATATCTGAATCAGCTAAAATATTTGCAGGTGTAGATGTAACAAGAGAACCTATTCCCGTTTTACCGACAGTGCATTATAACATGGGAGGGATACCAACTAATTACATGGGTGAAGTTTTAAACCCTACAGAAGAAGATGAAGATAATATTGTTTCGGGACTAATGGCTATAGGTGAAGCAGCCTGTGCATCTGTACATGGAGCAAATAGATTAGGATCGAATTCTTTAATCGATCTTGTTGTTTTTGGAAGAGCTTCTGCTTTGAGATGTTCTGAAACTGTATCTCCTGGTAAAATAGCAGAAACATTACCGAAAGATGCTGGATTAAATTCTATAGAAAGGTTGGATAAATTCAGAAATGCTAAAGGAACAACACCAACCTCAGTTTTGAGACTAAATATGCAAAGAACGATGCAAAATAATTGTGCCGTTTTTAGAACTCAAGAAATTTTGGAAGAAGGGCGAGATCTAATATCTAAAGTTTTTAATGATCTTGATGATATTGGAATAAAAGACCGATCATTGATTTGGAATACCGATCTAATTGAGGCTTTAGAGTTTGACAACATGATAGGGCAAGCAATGGTTACTATGGCTGGAGCTGAACAAAGAAAGGAAAGCAGAGGAAGTCATGCTAGAGAAGATTTTCCGGATAGGGATGACAATAATTGGATGAAACATACTTTAGCTTGGTTATCTGAATCAGGTGAAATAAAAATAGGGTATAGAAGCGTTCATGAAAGAACTTTAACAAATGATGTCGCATATATTCCACCAAAAGAGAGGGTTTATTAAATGGCTGAATTAGTTCTACCTAAAGATTCAAGAGTAAAAAAGGGTAAAAATTATCCCTTACAATCTGAATCGAAAAATAAAAAATCATTTAAAATCTATAGATGGGATCCTGAAAAAGATGAAAATCCAAGATATGATTCTTATGAAATTGATTTAGACAAATGTGGCCCCATGGTTTTAGATGCCCTTATTAAGATAAAGGATGAAGTGGATTCTAGTCTTACATTTAGAAGGTCATGTCGAGAAGGCATTTGTGGTTCATGCGCGATGAACATTGATGGCATTAATACTCTTGCTTGTACAATGGCAATTGAAGATACTAAATCAACAGCTGGAATTAATCCATTACCACATCAACCTGTCGTTAAAGATTTAGTACCGGATTTAACAAATTTTTATAATCAACACAAAAAAATTGAACCTTGGTTACAAACAAAAGAAAAATCTTCAGAAAAAGAATTTTCTCAATCTAAAGAAGATAGAGAAAAAATTGATGGGTTGTATGAGTGTATCATGTGTGCGTGTTGTTCAACTTCGTGCCCCAGCTATTGGTGGAGTTCTGATAAATATCTTGGACCAGCATCATTACTTCAAGCTTATAGATGGATAAGTGATAGTCGAGATGAAGAAAAAGAAAAAAGATTAGATCAGCTTGATGATGAGTTTAAAGTGTATAGTTGTAGAACAATTATGAATTGCTCAAAGGCATGTCCAAAGGGTTTATCGCCTGCAAAAGCAATTGCAGGAATAAAAAAAGAATTGGCCAGTAGAAAATAATTATATTAACTGTCTTTAGAGGAAACTATGAAGACTGTTTTATCATTATATAAAGAATATCTCGATAAAGAATTAATTCGTTTTGATGAAAAACAAAATTCTATTTTAATAAAATTAAGTAAGATAATTCCTTTTAACTACGGAATATTATCAAATTTAAGGAACTTGTTTTTAGGTAAAGAAATTACCCATAAAGGTATTTATTTGTGGGGTAAGGCGGGGTCAGGAAAAACAATGATTATGGATTTATGTTTTTTTGCTTCTAATCAAAAGAAAAAAAGAAGAATTCATTTTCAAGAATTTATGATTGATATTCATAATAGGCTTCATGAAAAGCGTAAAAACAATGATTTAAAAGACCCTTTATCTCTTGTAGCAAAAGAGATTTCTGAGGAAATTGATTTTTTATGTTTTGATGAGTTTCAAGTCAATGATATTGCTGATGCAGCAATATTAGCAAAATTATATAATTTATTATTTGAAAATGGGACATTTATTTTTTCTACCTCGAATATCGTTCCAAATGAACTATACAAGGATGGATTACAAAGAGAAAGATTCATTCCATTTGTTAAACTGATTGAAGACAAATGTTTAAATTTACATTTATCTACTGAGGAAGATTACAGGAAAAATAAGCTACAAAATGTTAATACATATTTTTCTCAACTTAATTTAGCTACAGAAAAAGAAATAAATAAAATTTTTAAAAAATTAACGGGTAATGCAGAATTAAAAACAAGGAAAATTATAGTCAAAGGAAGAGAAATTTCAGTCGAGAATCATGCAATGGGGTGTGCAAAATTTAATTTTGATGAATTATGTTCAGTACCTCTAGGCCCAGAAGATTTTTTAACTATTGCTAGAGAATTTGATATTATTTTTATAAATAATATACCTAAGATTTCATCAGATAAAAGAAATGAAGTTAAGAGATTTATTTCATTAATTGATGCATTATATGATAATCATAAGATGACAATTATTTCAGCTGATGGAGAGCCAGAAGATTTATATTCCGGAAAAGAATTAGACATTGAATTTAAAAGGTGTATCTCAAGGTTGCATGAAATGAGGTCTAAAGATTATGTAGATTCTTCAAGAATCGATTGATATTTTTAAAAAAGGATAGTTAATACATTATAGCTATTTTTTTACGAGGAAATTATGAAGAGAAAAAAGATCTCATTAATTGGTGGAGGTCAAATAGGTGGAACATTAGCACATCTTGCTGGTTTAAAAGAGTTAGGCGATGTCGTTATTTTCGATATTATTAAGGGCATTCCTCAAGGAAAAGCCCTTGACCTAGCGGAAGCTGCGCCAATTAGTTCATATAATATAGATCTTAAAGGCTCCAATCATTATTCGGCAATAAAAGATTCGGATGTTATAATTGTAACAGCTGGCGTACCTAGAAAGCCTGGTATGAGCAGAGACGATTTGTTATCTATTAACCTTAAAGTTATGTCAGATGTAGGGGCTGGAATTAAAAAATATGCTCCTAAAGCTTTTGTTATTTGTATAACAAATCCTTTAGATGCCATGGTATGGGCCCTTCAAAAATTCTCAGGAATTTCTCCTAAAATGATTGTTGGAATGGCCGGTGTCCTAGATAGTGCAAGATTTAGATACTTTTTATCAAAAGAATTTAATGTTTCTGTAGAGGATGTAACGGCTTTTGTTCTTGGAGGACATGGAGATTCAATGGTTCCACTTGCTAGATATTCTACAGTATCAGGAATTCCTTTGCCTGATCTAATAAAAATGGGCTGGACTACTCAAGATAAACTAAATGACATTATTCAGAGAACTAGGGATGGCGGAGCAGAAATTGTCGGTCTTTTAAAAACGGGTTCCGCATTTTATGCCCCTGCAGCTTCGGCAATAGAAATGGCAGATTCTTATCTAAAAGATAAAAAAAGGGTACTCCCATGTGCCGCTTATTTATCTGGTGAATATAAAATTAAAGATATGTATGTTGGCGTTCCTGTTGTCATCGGAGAGAGAGGTGTTGAAAGAATTTTAGAAATTTCACTTAATGCTAGAGAAAATAAAATGTTCAAAGATTCAATCAGCTCTGTTAGGTCGCTTATGAGAGCTTGCGGAAGAATAGATAAGAGATTAATTAAAAGAAAAAAAGTTTCAAAAAAATAAATTACTTCAAATAGGGCAATAAATGAATATTCATGAATATCAAGCTAAAGAGCTATTAAAAAATTTTGGTGTTCCCGTCGCTAAAGGAGAGGTTCTTTATTCAAAAGAAAATGTCATTGAGGCAGCAAAGAAAGTTTCAGATAGTTTATGGGTGGTTAAAGCACAAATTCATGCAGGAGGAAGAGGTAAGGGCGGTGGAGTCAAGATAACAAAGTCTCTTGAAGAGGTTGAAGTTTTAGTTAATGAAATAATGGGGATGCAACTTATCACTCATCAAACTGGTCCTGAAGGAAAAAAAGTCAGAAGGGTATATATTGAGGAAGGTTCAAATATTGCTGAAGAGCTGTATCTATCTATTTTAGTAGATAGAAAAACATCCCAAGTTAGTTTTATTGTTTCAACAGAAGGAGGAGTAAATATTGAAGAAGTAGCCGAAGAAACTCCCGATAAGATTACTACTGTTGCAATAGATCCTGATGATGGCGTTACTGAAGAGGATATAAATACTCTTTGCACCTCTCTTTGTTTATCAGATAATTTGAAAGAGCAAGGCTCTAATCTTTTCAGAAATTTGTATGAAGCATTTACCAAAAGCGATATGAGCCTTTTAGAAATAAATCCATTAGTTTTAACAAAAGAAAACCAACTATTATGTTTAGATGCAAAAGTAAATTTTGATGATAATGCTTTATTTAGACATACTGAATTTCAAAACCTTATAGATCCTTCTGAAGAAGACGAATCTGAATTGAAGGCTACAGAATTTGGTTTAAGTTATATTAAATTAGATGGAAATATTGGATGTCTAGTCAATGGAGCTGGTCTAGCTATGGCCACTATGGATATCATAAAATTGTATGGAGCTGAGCCCGCCAATTTTTTAGATGTAGGTGGTTCTGCAACTAAAGAACTTGTTACAGAGGCTTTTAAAATAATTTTATCCGATGAAAATGTTGAGGGCATTCTTGTAAATATTTTTGGAGGTATAATGAGGTGCGATGTTGTTGCTGAAGGAATAATAGGAGCAGCAAAAGAAGTAAACATATCTGTTCCCTTAGTTGTTAGACTTGAAGGAACTAATGTAGACTTAGGAAAGAAAATTATAGAAGATTCTGATATTTCTATAATAAGCGCGTCTGACCTTGATGATGCAGCTAAGAAAATAACAGAGGCAATATAGGTAAGGATTATGTCGGTTCTAATAGATAAAAATACTAAATTAATTTGCCAAGGTATAACTGGTGCCCAAGGTACTTTTCATACCCAGCAAGCAATTGAGTATGGCACTCTGGTTGTTGGTGGAGTAAAGCCTGGAGCTGGAGGAACAAGTCATCTAGATTTGCCTGTTTTCGATAATGTTAGTGATGCTATTAAAGAAACTGGCGCTAATGCATCAGTTATATATGTACCTCCACCTTTTGCAGGTTCAGCAATTTTAGAGGCTGTTGAAGCCGAAATTGATCTAGTTGTATGTATTACTGAAGGTATTCCAGTGGTAGATATGGTAAAAGTGAAGAAGGCCTTGTCTAAATCCGAATCTCGATTAATAGGGCCAAATTGTCCGGGTATTATTACTCCTGGTCAATGTAAAATTGGTATTATGCCGGGCCATATTCATAAGAAAGGTTCTGTAGGTATAGTTTCTCGTTCAGGGACTTTAACCTATGAAGCTGTTGGTCAAACTACAGCTTGTGGACTTGGTCAATCGACTTGCATTGGAATAGGTGGCGATCCAGTAAACGGAACAAACTTTATTGACTGTTTAGATTTGTTCCTTAAAGACGACACCACTGAATCAATTATTATGATTGGTGAGATCGGCGGTACAGCGGAAGAAGAGGCTGCAGAATTTATTAAGAAATGTAAAATAAAAAAACCGATTGTTGGCTTTATTGCTGGTTTAACTGCTCCTCCAGGTAGAAGAATGGGTCATGCAGGTGCTATTATTTCTGGAGGAAAGGGTGGAGCTAATGATAAGATAGAAGCGTTGAAAGACGCAGGAGTTGTAATATCAAAATCTCCTGCAGGATTAGGGGAAACTTTATTAGAGGTTTTAGGAAGATAAATGTCAGATAATTATGATGTTGCAGTAATAGGATCAGGCCCTGGCGGGTATGTATGTGCTATTCGTGCAGCACAATTGGGATTAAGTGTTGTTTGTATTGATAAGAGAGGAAGTCATGGTGGAACTTGCCTAAATGTTGGATGCATTCCTTCAAAAGCATTACTGCATGCTTCAGAATTATTCATTGAAAAAAATAAGTTTTCATCGATGGGAATAGAAACAGATAATGTTTCATTAAATTTAGAGACCATGATGAAATATAAAGATGATGGAGTTCAAGGAAATGTTAAAGGTATAGATTTCCTATTTAAAAAAAACAAAATAGAAAATTTTTATGGTGAAGCAAAAATAATATCTCCAAATAAATTAGCTATAAAATCTAATGATGGGGAAGATAAAGAAATTGAATGTAAAAATATTGTTATTGCTACAGGATCAGTTTCTTCATCTTTACCAGGTATTGAAATTAGTGGAGAAAAAATTATCTCTTCCACAGAAGCACTTTCCTTAAATGCTGTGCCGAATAAACTAGTTGTTGTTGGCGGGGGGTATATTGGACTAGAACTTGGCTCTGTTTGGAGTCGACTAGGATCAGATGTTTCAGTGATAGAATATTTAGATAGAATAACTCCTGGGATGGATTCAGAAATTTCTGCAAATCTTGAAAAGATCTTAACTAAACAGGGTTTAAAGTTTTCTTTAAATTCTGAAGTAACCACAATTGATGAGAATAATTCAGGTGCAGTAGTTACTATTAAGAACAGAGAAAATAGTGATGAACAAAATATTGAAGCGGATATAGTCCTAGTTTCTACGGGACGTAAACCTTATATAGAAAATCTGTTTGGGGATGGTGTTAATTTAGACCTTACAGAGACAGGTTTTATTAAAACCGATACTCATTTAAGAACTAGTTTAGATGGAGTATGGGCTATAGGAGATGTTGTAGAAGGCCCAATGCTTGCTCATAAAGCTGAAGAAGAAGGAATAGCTGTGGCTGAGTTGATAGCTGGAAAACCAGGGCATGTAAATTACGACATTATTCCTAGTGTCATTTATACTAGCCCTGAAGTAGCTTCAGTTGGAATGACTGAAGAACAACTAAAAGAGAATTCAATTAAATATTCTGTTGGAAAGTTTCCTTTTCTAGCTAATGGTAGAGCAAAAGTTAATAATACTACTGAAGGATTTGTCAAAATATTATCGTCTTCTGAAACCGATCAAATACTGGGAGTGCACATTATTGGTGATCAGGCAGGAAATATGATTGGTGAAGCCTCTGTTGCTATGGAATTTGAGGCTACCTCAGAGGATTTAGCAAGAATTTGTCATGCTCACCCAACTCTTTCTGAGGCTATAAAAGAAGCCGCTTTATCTGTTGATGGTAGAGCTCTTCATATGTAATTTCTAATTTAGTATTTTATCGTATTCTCTTTTCAAGAAATCATCATCTAATTTTGTGTATATTTGCGTAGTATCTATAGAGCTATGGCCAAGTAGTTTCTGAATTTTTCTAATGTTAATACCATTCTGAAGAAGGTGGGATGCAAAACTATGTCTTAGGGAGTGAGGTGTAGCCTCTGAAGGAAGAGGGCCAGGATAAATTTCAATAAGTTTTTTCATGCTTCTTTGAATGTCTCTTGTAGTTAAACTATCTTTTTTATTTGAAGAGATTTTTAAAAAGAGAGGATCATTATTATTTATATCTATTGTTTCTAAAGATTTAAGATTTGATATGTACAAATTTATTTTTTGTTTAACTATTGGAAGAATAGGAATATATCTTTCTTTATTCCCTTTTCCAATTATTTTAATTTGATCTTCAAAAGGAAGATCTGAGAATGTAAATTGCAAAACTTCTGAAACTCTTAATCCAGTAGAATAGATAAAATATAGAACTGCTATATCTCTGCGATGCTGCCAAGAAGACCATTCTCTTAAGTTTGTGTTCTTGACATCTGGATCTATATATTTAAGGAAATCAATTAACTCCTCCTCCTTAAAGGTTTTGTTTGAAATTCTTGATTCATATTTACTTGTTATAATCTTTGTGAATGAATGATTTTTCCACTTATTTTTTTCGCTAAGATATTTGAAATAATTTCTTAACACTGACTGACAACGAGCAAGACTTCTATTGCTTTTCTCTTTTTCTTTATATTTATTAACACAACCATTTTTGCTTAAAATTTCAATCTTCTTAGAAATATCTCCAAAATTGTTATAAATTTCTTTACCTGAAATAATTTCACCCTTAAAAAAATTATCAAGATTATTAATTAAATCTATATTTTCTCTTTTTTTGAAGAAGTCTTTGTGGCCAGTAAGTAAGTTTGATGGTTTAGTTGTTTCAAAATAATAATAACCGTTTAACATTTCATCTTTTAGATTTTCGAAATTATTTGTTCTTCCAAGATAAAAACTTTGATAAGAAAGGAAATCAATATCCTTAAAATGCTTAAGACTATTTAATGAAGGAGATTTTGCTAAGTAAATTTTACAAAATTTTAGGAAATGTGAAATTGTTCTTGCATATTCATTTATAGTAAGCTGACTTCTATCCTTTGAAATTAAACTTCTAATATAATCCTTTGAAATTTTTTCAAGGTCTTTTTTTGCATATGTAAAATTTGATGTTTTTGGAAAATGAAGTTTTTTAACCGCTTCTTGCATACTATAAGATTTTTTGGCCACTGTTTTCCCAATCATCAAGAAAAGCTTTTAAGCCTTTATCTGTTAATGGGTGAATTGCTAATTCAGATACTACTTGAGGTGGAAGAGTCGCTATATCTGCGCCATATAAAGCTGCTTTTTTAACATGATCAATATTACGAATTGATGCGGCAAGTATCTCTGTTTTAAAATTAGGATAATTGTCATAGATAATTTTAATATCTCTAATTAAATCCATTCCATCTTCGCCAATATCATCTAGTCTTCCAATAAATGGCGAAATAAATGATGCACCTGCCTTTGCAGCAAGAACAGCCTGTTGGGATGAAAAACATAAAGTAACATTAACCATAATATTCTTATCTGATAGTGCTTTGCAAGCTTCTAAGCCATCCCATGTTAAGGGTACTTTGATTGCAACATTACGCGCTAATTTACTTAAGACTAGACCTTCTTCAATCATGCCATCTGCGTTTGTTGATGTTACTTCTGCGCTTACAGGACCATCCGTTAATGAACAAATTTCTTTTATTACCTCTTTAAAATCCCTTCCCGATTTTGCTATTATAGACGGATTTGTTGTTACCCCATCAACCATACCTGATTTTGAAAATTCTTTTATTGCATTTATGTCAGCACTATCTATAAAAAATTTCATTTCCTAACCTATATATTTTCTTTCCATATTTTCTTATTAATACAATATAATCTTATGAAATAATACTAATGATTTTAAAATGAAAAAAGTTTCAGTACTTCTCCCAACAAACACAAATCAAACATATGATTACTTAGTGCCAAAAGAAAAAGAAATAGATATAGGGTCCTTTGTTTCAGTGTCTTTTAGAAATAAACAAATGAACGGCATTGTTTGGTTTGACAGTGGAGACAAGGTTGATAAAGCAAAACTTAAAAATATTTTAGAAGTATATTCTGGCATTAAATTAAAGAAAAATTATATTAAATTCTTAGATTTTTATCAGAAATATAATCTTATCCCTCTTGGTAAAATATTACGATTAATTCTACCTAAAGATAAAATTTTAGAATCAGTAGAAACTTCAAAAAAGGAAAAAGCCAAAAATAATTTATCAAGTAAAACAATTCTTTCTTTAACCAAAGCGCAAAAAGACGCATCAAAAAAATTAATTAATTCTGTTTCTGAAGAAAGTTTTGAAAGATTCTTAATAGATGGTGTGACGGGTTCTGGGAAAACTGAGATTTATTTTGAGGCTATCAATCAAGTCCTTATACAAGGCAATCAAAGTCTTATATTACTTCCCGAAATAGCTCTTGTGGATTCTTTAGAAGAAAGAATTTTAGAAAGATTTGGATTTGAACCTGCGGTTTGGCACTCAGAAACAAAGATTTCTAAAAAAAGGAAGATTTGGAGTGATGTGTATACTGGAAAAACGAAATTAGTTATTGGCGCCAGATCGTCCCTCTTTTTACCTTTTAAAAATCTAAATTTAATAGTTATTGATGAAGAACATGATTCTACTTTTAAACAGCAAGAACAAGTTATTTATAATGCTAGGGATATGGCGATAGCGAGAGCTTCTCATGAAAAATCAACTATTGTTATGGTTTCAGCAACGCCTTCATTAGAATCTTTATTTAATGTACGAGAAAAGAAATATAATCATTTAAAATTACCTGACAGAATTGGTTCTGCAGGTTTACCAATTATAAATGTTGTTGATATGCGAAAGGAAAATATAGAAAAGGACTCATGGATTTCTGCAACATTAAAATCAGCAATTACTGAAACATTAAATAATAATGAGCAAGTCCTTTTGTTTTTAAATAGAAGAGGGTATGCACCATTAACAATTTGTAAGAGTTGTGGGCATAAAATTGAATGTAAAAAATGTGATGCCTATTTAGTCCATCATAAATCACGAAATAAAATTATATGTCATCAATGTGGATTTACCGATAAATTTATGAAGTCTTGCCCTTCATGTAATATTGAAGATTCTTTTTTACAATATGGTCCAGGGATAGAAAGGATAACGGAAGAGGTTGTAAAATTATTTCCCAAAAAAAGTGTTTCATCCATTTCTTCTGATAATGCTAAAAATGTTATTGATATTCTAGATTCATTAGAAAAAGGCAGTACAGATATTGTTATTGGAACCCAAATAATATCAAAGGGGTATCATTTACCAAATTTAACTCTTGTTGGTGTTATTGATGCAGATTTAGGACTTGCTAGTAGTGACTTGAGGGCTTCTGAACATACTTTTCAATTATTGCAACAAGTTTCCGGGAGATCTGGAAGAGAAGAAAAACAAGGAAGAGCTTTGATACAAACTTATTATCCAGATCATCCGGTTATTAAATCATTAACAAATTCAAATAGAGAAGAATTCGTTAATGCTGAACTTTCTTCCAGAAAAAGATTAGAATTACCCCCATATGGAAGATTAGCAAATATTACACTTTCCGATACAAAAGAAGAAAGGCTCATTAATTTTTGTAAGAAACTTTCAACACTTATTCCTAAATCAAAAAGATTAATTGTTTTTGGTCCTGCGCCTGCGCCGATAACAAAAATTAGAAACAGATATCGTTACAAATTTCTTTTAAAGACCGATAAAAATGTGAACATACAAGAATTTATTAAACAATGGTTATCAAAAGCAAAAAAACCAAACACCACTCGTATTTTGATAGATGTTGATCCATATAATTTTTTATAAAGAATCTGCTTTCAGATATTGCATGCAAGGTACGCTTATGTTACGAGAAATATATAATTTTTTTTAAAATTGTCTTGGAGTTTTGTAATAATAATCTCTTTTTAAATCAATTACTTAGATATTTGGAATTTCATTCATGAGTCAATCAAATCAAGATCATACAACAGGAATATCAGGAAGGTATGCTTTTGCATTATTTGAATTAATTCAGGAAGAAAACGGCTCTAAAGAATTAGACAAAATAAACAATGAACTTTCTGTTATTGGAGATGCAATTTCTCAAAGTGAAGATATGTTAAAAATTATAAGAAGCCCTATATATAATGCTGAAGAGCAATTCTCAGCAATGAAAGCGGTCTTAGAAATTTTAAATATTTCAGATGTATTATCAAATTTTATTGGAGTGCTTTGTTACAATAGAAGATTATTCGTACTACCGGATGTCATTATTTCCTTTAAGGAATATTTAAACCAATTAAAGGGTAAAATGACTGCAAAAGTTGTTTCAAGTTCAGAGTTGACTAAAGATCAAATAAAGAAAATTGAAAATACATTATCAGACAGTTTTTCAAAAAAAATTGATATAGATATAGAAATAGATGAGAAGATTTTAGGCGGACTTGTTGTTAAAATAGGAAGTAAAATGATAGACACATCTTTACTTACTCGTCTAAAATTAATGCAATCAAATATGAATGAGGTTTAGCTATGGAAATTCAACCAGCAGAAATATCCACGATATTGAAAAAAAAGATAAAGGACTTTGGAAAAGATGCTGAAGTCTCTGAGATTGGGCAGGTTCTATCTGTTGGTGATGGAATTGCGAGGGTTTATGGATTAGATAATATTGAAGCTGGTGAAATGGTTGATTTTCCTGGTGAGATAAAGGGTATGGCTTTGAATCTAGAAGAAGATAATGTTGGTGTTGTTATTTTTGGGGATGATACCGACATAAAAGAAGGTGATATTGTCAAAAGAACAGGAGCAATTGTAGAAGTTCCTACAGGAAAAGAGTTGCTTGGAAGAGTAGTCGATGCGTTAGGAAACCCTATTGATGGAAAAGGACCAATTAAATCCTCTGAAAGTAAGAGAGTGGATGTTAAGGCACCAGGGATTATTCCTAGACAATCAGTTAACGAACCTATGCAAACAGGTTTAAAGGCAATAGATTCACTAATTCCTATTGGTAGAGGGCAAAGGGAACTTATTATTGGTGACAGACAAACTGGTAAAACTGCAATTGCAATTGATACTATTCTTAATCAAAAAGAAGTAAATAAATCCGATAATGAAAAGGAAAAATTATACTGTATTTATGTTGCAGTTGGACAAAAAAGATCATCAGTTGCGCAATTAGTAAAAACTTTAGAAGAAAATGGAGCAATGGAATATTCTATAGTAGTTGCAGCTACCGCATCCGAGCCGGCTCCACTCCAATACTTAGCCCCTTTCACAGGCTGTACTATGGGAGAATATTTTAGAGATAACTCTATGCATGCTCTAGTTGTTTATGATGATCTATCTAAACAAGCAGTTGCCTACAGGCAAATGTCTCTTTTATTGAGAAGACCTCCAGGTCGCGAAGCTTATCCTGGAGATGTTTTTTATTTGCATTCAAGACTCTTAGAAAGAGCTGCAAAACTTAACGAGGAAAATGGTGGCGGTTCATTAACAGCACTTCCTATTATAGAAACACAAGCTAATGATTTATCTGCCTATATCCCAACAAATGTTATTTCAATTACAGATGGGCAGATTTTCCTAGAAACAGATTTATTTTTTCAAGGGGTTCGACCAGCTGTAAATGTTGGTCTTTCGGTTTCAAGGGTTGGCTCTTCAGCTCAGATAAAAGCTATGAAACAAGTGGCTGGTTCAATTAAAGGTGAACTTGCACAATATCGCGAAATGGCAGCATTTGCTCAATTTGGTTCAGATCTTGACGCTTCTACTCAAAAACTTTTAGCCAGAGGTGAAAGGTTAACTGAACTTTTAAAACAAAAACAGTTTTCACCAATTTCAACAAACGAACAAGTTGTTCTTTTGTATGCAGGAGTTAATGGATATATGGATAATATCGAAGTTAATGAAATTGGAAAATATGAAGAAGATCTTTTAGATTTTGTAAGAGAAAATTATTCTCAAATACTTGAAAATATAACATCTACAAAAACCCTTGATGAGGATACTGAAGGAGTTCTAAAAGGGGCGGTAGAAGAGTTTACAACAAATTTTAATGGATAAAACTGAGAGAATATTTTGGCAAGCTTAAAAGAATTAAGAAATAGAATATCAAGCGTTACTTCTACTCAGAAGATAACAAGAGCTATGCAAATGGTTGCAGCATCAAAATTAAGAAAAGCTCAAGAAAATGCAGAAGTAGCAAGACCGTATTCAGATAAATTATCTGACATTCTTAAAAACTTATCAAAATCCTTTTCAGGACAGGATAATGCCCCGGAACTTTTAGTTGGAAATGGAAACGATCAGAAATATTTATTTATTATTGCAACTTCCGAAAGAGGATTATGTGGAGGTTTTAATGCATCAATAGTTAAAAAGGCCAAGGAGAATATTTTACAATTAAAATCCGAAGGAAAAGAAGTAAAATTGATAATTATAGGGAAAAAGGGCAGGGAGTTGCTTTATAGAGAATTTAAGGATGATATTCTTGAAATTTATGATTTTTCAGAAGTTAAAGATATTGGATTCTATGAGGCTGAAAAGATTTCAATTAAGGTATTAGAGCTTTTTTCCGAAAAAGCATTTGATATATGTAAATTATATTTTGCACGATTTGAATCTGTTTTAAGTCAGGTTCCAATTTCTCAGAAGTTAATACCTTTTGATATTGAGGATGACGAATCTGATGATGAAGAAGTAAATATTTGTTATGAGTACGAACCTGATGAGGAAGATATTTTAAAAGAATTACTTCCAAAGAACTTATCGGTACAAATATTAAGGGCATTACTCGAAAATGTTGCAAGTGAATTTGGAGCAAGACTTACTGCTATGGATAATGCCACTAGAAATGCTTCAGAGATGATAGATGATTTGACTATTACTTATAATAGATCTCGTCAGGCATCTATAACATCAGAATTGATAGAAATTATTTCAGGTGCTGAAGCGCTTTAGTTTTTTTAAGAGGATAAATTATGAGTGATATTAACCAGGGAAAAGTTGTTCAAGTTATGGGTGCTGTTGTTGATGTGAAGTTTGATGATCATCTTCCTGCAATATTAGATGCTTTAGAAATAGAAAAGGACGGTAAAAAACTAGTTCTTGAGGTAGCTCAGCATTTAGGAGAGAATTCCGTCCGAACTATTGCTATGGATACTACAGAAGGATTAAAAAGGGGTCAGTCAGTTGCAAATACTGGATTACCTATCTCTGTTCCGGTTGGGGAAGAAACATTGGGAAGGATTATTAATGTTGTTGGTGAACCTGTCGATCAAAAAGGAGAACTGAAAGTAAAACAAACAAGAGCTATTCATCAAAATGCTCCCGAGTTTGTTGAACAATCAACTGAGAAAGAAATTTTAGTAACTGGAATTAAAGTTGTCGATCTTCTTTGTCCTTATTCCAAAGGTGGAAAAATAGGTCTTTTTGGTGGTGCTGGTGTTGGTAAAACTGTTTTGATCATGGAATTAATTAATAATATTGCAAAAGCACATGGAGGTTACTCAGTATTTGCTGGAGTCGGTGAAAGAACACGAGAAGGAAATGATCTTTATTGGGAAATGATAGAATCAGGAGTTAATAAAGAAGGTGGTGGAGACGGATCAAAATGCTCTCTAGTATATGGGCAAATGAATGAGCCACCTGGAGCAAGAGCAAGGGTTGGTCTTTCCGGTCTTACAGTTGCTGAGCATTTTAGAGAAGAAGGACAGGATGTGTTATTTTTTGTTGATAACATTTTTAGATTTACCCAAGCTGGTTCAGAAGTGAGTGCCCTTTTAGGACGTATTCCATCTGCTGTTGGTTATCAGCCAACTTTAGCTATTGATATGGGAAATCTGCAAGAAAGAATAACTTCTACAAATAAAGGTTCAATTACTTCGGTTCAGGCTATTTATGTTCCTGCAGATGATCTAACCGATCCAGCCCCAGCGACATCATTTGCTCATCTTGACGCAACTACTGTCTTATCAAGAGCTATATCAGAGAAAGGAATCTATCCTGCTGTTGATCCTTTGGATTCAACAAGTAGAATTCTAGAGCCTGATATAATTGGAGAAGAGCATTATAATGTTGCTCGGGAAGTTCAGGAAATTCTTCAAAAATATAAATCACTTCAAGATATCATAGCTATTCTTGGGATGGATGAATTAAGTGAAGAAGATAAACTTACAGTTGCAAGAGCAAGAAAAATAGAAAGATTCTTTTCTCAACCATTTCATGTAGCAGAAGTTTTTACAGGTGCGTCAGGTATACTTGTTGATATTAATGATACTATTAAAGGATTTAAAGGTCTTTGTAATGGCGATTATGATCATCTACCAGAAGCAGCTTTTTATATGGTGGGAACTATAGAGGATGCTATTGAGAAAGGCGAAAAACTGGCTGAAGAAGAGTAAGGATGACTTCTAAATTAAATTTTGAATTTGTATCACCAATGTCCTCAGTATTTTCTGGAGAGGTCGATAGTATTTTATTGCCAGCTAAAGAAGGTGATGCAGAAATTTTACCGGAACATGCCCCATTTATGACTGCTCTAAGAGTTGGTATTGTTGAAATAAAAATCGATAATTCAGAAAATATGAGTTTTTTAATTGATGGAGGTTTTGCGGATGTTGCCTTTAATCAAGTTACATTGTTAGCCGAAAGATCCTTTAATTTAAAAGATTCATCTAAAGAAGAATTTGAAGAGGCAATTAATGATGTTAATAAACAACTGGAAGATACCGAAAATAATTCTGAGAAAGAATCTTTATTATTAAAAAAACAAATCCTCGAATCTAATAGTTAGTTAACTTTTCTTTAATTGGTGAGAATTCTTTAACCAATTGTAAATATAAATTCTTCTTAAAGTCTACAACTAGATTTGGCATTTCTTCTATGTCTCTCCAAGCCCACTCATCAAATTCTGCAACATATTTATTTAAATTGAAGTCACTATCTTTTCCTTTAAAAAGCATAAGAAACCATTTTTGTTTTTGTCCTTTATATTTTCCACCTAAGGCTTTTCCAATTAATTCATCAGGCAAATCATATTGAAGCCAATCATCAAGGCACATTATTATTTTAGCGTTCTTACTTCCAGTTTCTTCCTCTAATTCTCTAAATGCTGCTTCTTCAGCAGTTTCACCTTGATCAATTCCTCCCTGAGGCATTTGCCAGAGATTTTTTTCGTTTGGCCTTACTCCAATACCAATCTTTCTTTTTCCAGTCCAAATTTTTCCATCTTCTTTAGCAAGAATAATTCCAACAGCCTGTCTTAAATCCAAGATTTTATCTTTCATTTTGTACTCATTAATTATGATATTTGTATTTGGAGCAATAAGTTTTCAAGTATTTTAATGGCTAAATTTAATTGAGTATCCTTTTCTTCATTTTCAGGAATATATGCCGATGAGCCTGATTCAGAATCTTCTTTCCCACTATTTTTTATAAATTTATTAAGTTGAGTCTCACCAACTTTATATTTTTCAGGATCATTATTTTCATCTGATTTTTGTTCAATTATAAAATCTGGAATTATACCCTCTGCCTGAATTGAACGGCCAGAAGGAGTATAATATTCTGCTGTTGTTAATTTAATTGCACCAAGGTTCTTAGAATTTGGAAAAAAAATATTATTTTTATTTAAGGGATATAAAGTCTGCACTGATCCTTTGCCAAAAGTTCTTGTACCTATAATAATGGCTCTATTATTATCTTGTAATGCGCCGGCAACAATTTCAGAGGCTGACGCGGAACCTCCATTTACTATAATTATCAAAGGTTTGCCATTTGTTATATCGCCTGGTTTAGCATTAAAGGATCTTATCTTTTCTTTAAACCTAGGTCTCTTTGTTGAGACAATTTCACCTTCTTCTAAGAACATATTAGTAACTTCAATAGCTTGTTTTAGAAGGCCTCCAGGGTTCCTTCTCAAGTCAAGTATGTAGCCTTTTATATTTTTTTCATTACTATTTTCAATAACATATAATTCTTTAAAAAGTTTTTCAGAGGTTTTTTCATTAAAGGTAGAGATTCTTATATAACCGATAGATTTATTGTGGCCCTCAATTTGCATTCTTACCCCTGGAATTTGAATAATGTCCCTTATAATTTTAAGATCAAATGCACTATCATTTTTTTCTCTTACTACCGTTATAGTAATTTCTGTCTTAGGTTCTCCTCGCATTAGATCTACAGCATCACTTAAGCTTTTACCAAGTATTGGTTCGCTGTTGATATGCGTAATGTAATCTCCTTCAACCATACCGGCTTTTAGAGCGGGACTATCATCTATGGGACTTATGACTTTTATTATCCCATTTTCCATTGTTACCTCTATTCCTAAACCACCGAATTGTCCGCTAGTATTGTTTTGTAAATTTTCAAATTCTTTAGGAGGTAGATAAACTGAATGTGGGTCTAAGGATTGAAGTATACCATTAATGGCAGATTCCATAAGTTCATTTTGATTAGTTAAATCTATATATTCTTTATCAACTAAAGTTATAACTTTTTCTAATAAATCAAGATTTTCATCTTCAAGAGTTTTGCTTAATGCAAAATTTTCAAAGTTAAATAGTAATAATAAAAATAAACTACTACTGAGACCTATATTTTTTTTCCGGATTATCATTTGTGGTATGGGTGCTTATTAATAATAGTTATAGACCTATATATTTGTTCTAATAACATTATCTTAAACATCTTATGTGGCCATGTTAAGTCTCCAAATGATATAATTTTATCAAAATCTTTATGATACTCTTCCTTTAAACCATTCGAGCCTCCAATGAAGAAATTTATGTTTTTATTAATAAGGCTTTGCTCGTAAAATAAATTTGAAAATTTAATGGAATCTATTTTTTTTCCTTTTCTATCTAGTAGAATGTTTAGAGATTCATTTGTTCTTTGATTGAGTAATTTTATAGATTCTTCTTCTTTGATTTCTCTAATATTTTTTTTATTAGAATTCTTTATTTCTTTAAAAATTATATCTTTAAGCCCAATGGTTTTTTTGATATTTTTTATTCTCGAGGTATAATCTTGATAAATGCCGTTTAAATTATTCTTGGTATTACCTATATAAATAATTTTGATTACCATTGAGCTTAGCCACTAATATTTATTGATGGTTGCCAGAGTTTTTCAAGGTTATAAAACTCTCTAACTTCTTTCCTAAAGATATGAATAATTACATCGCCACTATCTATTAATACCCAATCACTTTTATTAATTCCTTCTGCTTTTATTTCTTGAATTCCTTCCTTTTTCAGTTCGCTTATTAGGTGTTCAGACATCGATCCAACATGTCTATTGGATGTTCCAGTAGCAATTACCAAAAAGTCTGCAATATCCGATTTACCCTTCAGATCGATGGATACAATATCAAGAGCCTTATTGTCTTCGAGTTTTGATAAAATGTATTTTAGATTTTTATCCATCTTTCAATTCTCTAATTTGGGTAGATGATATATCGCTCATGGGACCGGGAATGAATGTAATAGCAGGAGGTATTGCGTTTATAAAAGTCAATTGATCACCTTCTTCAATTTTCTTAGCTTTTTCTTTAATAATATCTAATTTCTTAGAACCAATTTTAAAGGAAGGTCTTGGATAAATTGCTACAGGAATCAGATTAAGAAATGTTTCCCATTCCTTCCATTGTGAAATTTCTGCGGCACAATCAGAGCCCATAATCCATACAAATTTTGTTTCAGGGTATATATTTTTAACCTTGGAAACGGTTTCAACAGAATATTTAATATTATTTTTCTTTTCAAAATCACTGACAAAGAAATACTCTGATTTAGCTTGTTTTTGTGCGCTTGCAAATCTTTCTTCAAATTTCATCAAGTCTTTTGAATCTTTTAAAGGGTTTTGTGATGACACCAACCATATAATTTTATCAAGATTTAATTCTTTTAAAGCATTATTTGAGACTTGAAAATGCCACTCATGCGCTGGGTTAAAAGAGCCACCAAATAAACCAATCTTAGAGCCAGGAGTTATGGGTAAAGTATTATTTTTCACTGAAATATCTTCATTTAGGGTCTTGTTTGTCCATTGCCACGAACAACATACTTGAAACTAGTTAATTGCTCTACTCCTACTGGACCTCTTGCATGAAACCTTCCTGTTGCTATTCCTATTTCTGCACCCATACCAAATTCTCCTCCATCAGCAAACTGTGTTGAAGCATTATGCATTACAATTGCACTATCAATTTCACGCATAAATTTTTCAGCAGTTTCTTTATCTTCAGTAATGATTGAATCAGTATGATTAGTGGAATATTTATTGATATGAGATATAGCTCCTTCAACGCCATCTACAATTTTTACGCTAATAATTGAGTCAAGATATTCAGTCGACCAATCATCTTCTTTGGTAGGAATTAAATTATTAACTAGACTAAGAGATTCTTTGCATCCTCTGACTTCACAGCCTGTTTTCCGTAATGCTTCAGTTAGTTGGATAACTATGTTTTTGTCAGCTTTTTTATCTATTAAAAGTGTTTCTGCCGCTCCACATATTCCCGGTCTTCTCATCTTAGCATTGACCACAATTTCCTCTGCTTTTTTAAAGTCTGCTTGTTCATCAACATATAAATGACATATACCTTCAAGATGACCAAAAACAGGAATTTTTGCTTCATTCTGAACCCTTTCTACAAGACTTTTTCCGCCCCTTGGCACTATTACATCAATGTTGCCATCCAACCCTTCCAAAAGATATCCAACAGCATCTCGATCAATTGTAGGAATAATCTGTATTGCAGTTTTAGGGAGTTTTGACATTTCTAATCCTTTTGATAAACAATCATGAATTGCTAGTGAAGAATAGAAACTTTCTGAACCGCCCCTTAAAATTACTGCATTACCAGCCTTAAGGCATAAAGCTCCAGCATCTGCAGTTACATTGGGTCTGCTTTCATAAATTACACCAATAACACCAAGAGGCGTCCTCACTCTGGATATATCAAGTCCATTAGGCCTTTGCCATCTGGCCATTTCCTCTCCCACTGGATCAGCTAATTCTACAATTGATTTAAGTCCATCACTTATTGCAGAAATTCTTTTTTGATCTAATAAAAGTCTATCCAAAAAGGCATCGGATATGCCTTTATTTTTTGCATTTTCCATGTCTTTGGAATTAGCTTCTAAGATCTTGTCAGAATCTTTTTCAATCAAATTTGCCATATTCAAAAGTGATTCATTTTTAATCTCTTTCGAGGCCATTGAAAGAATTTGTGATGCGCTTTTTGCGTTTTTGCCAATTTTTATTATTTCTGTTTTAATATCTTTACTCATTAATCTTTTTCCATATCTCCAGAATAAAATAAGTTATTTCTATGTATCACTTCTGTTTTATCAAGGTAACCTAATATTTCTTCAATTTCTTCAGATTTTTTTCCTACTATTTTCGATAAATCTGAAGAATCAAAATTACATAATCCTCTCGCAATCTCAATTGCATCAGATTTTATTATTACTGTGTCACCTTTGTCAAAGTTACCTTCAAAATTAATTATACCTGCTGATAATAAACTTTTTCCATTGTTAAGAGCTTCATTAGCGCCTTTATCAATATTTATGATTCCTGTTGGATTGATACTTCCAGATATCCAGCTCTTAAGGGCGTTTAAGTTTTTATTTTGTGGAGAAAACCATGTACCTACTTCACCATTTTTTATTGAGGAAATAGGTTTTTCAATTTTTCCTGAAGAAATTACCATATAGCATCCGCTATTTGTTGTTATTTTTGCGGCTTCAATTTTTGTAATCATCCCACCTTTTCCAAGTGGGCTAGCTGACCCTGCCATATCGATAATTTCTTGGTCTATGTTTTTTACTTCTCTAACAATTGGACTTTTTTCAATATTAGGGTCTTTTTCATAAAGTCCTTCAACATTAGATAAGAGTACAAGGCAATCAGCTGAGACCATTCCAGAAATTCTTGCTGCTAATCTATCATTATCACCATATTTAATTTCTGAAGTGGCTACAGTATCATTTTCATTTATTACAGGAATAAAATTATCTTTTAAGAGCTCTTCTATTGTTGTACGGGCATTAAGAAATCTTTTTCTATTTTCTGTATCTTCTGCAGTAATTAGTATCTGTGCAGTATCAAGGTTATTCCTTTTGAAAGCATTTTTCCAAGCATTAATTAATTGAATTTGTCCTATAGATGACGCCGCTTGGTTTTCTGATAAAGTAAGTTTTTCTTTTGTCTTATTTAATTCGATTTTACCTAATTCTATCGCACCCGAAGAAACAACAAGAAAATCAACGCCTTCTTTACATAAAGAGGAAATATCATCTGATATATTATTGAGGAAGGTTTCATTTATTCCCTTGCCTTCTTTAATAATAAGAGAGGATCCAATCTTTATAATTACACGATTACATTCCTTTATATTTTTCATGGTTTCCAGCCCTCTATAGTTTCATCAGGTAAGTCTTCAGAAACCTTTTCATTCATTATTTTTAATATTTTATCTACTCCATCACCAGAAATAGATGATATCTTATATACTTCCTTTCCAGTAAAATTTCTTAGATCTTTTATTTTGTCATCCATTTCATCATTGCTTAGCGTATCCGATTTACTAAGGGCAATTATTTCTGATTTAAGATTCAATTCCTTAGAGTAAGATTTAATTTCCTTTCTCACGGTTTCCCACGATTTATTAACATTCTCATCATTTGCATCGATAAGATGTAATAGCAAACTACAGCGTTCTATATGCCCTAAAAATCTATCACCCAAACCTTTACCTTCATGCGCACCTTCAATTAATCCAGGTATGTCTGCAACAACCATTTCATTATTCATATATTTAACTATTCCTAATACTGGATGAATTGTTGTAAATGGATAATCTGCAACCTTAGGTTTTGCAGCACTTATAGAGGAAACGAAAGTTGATTTTCCAGCATTTGGCAATCCAACCAACCCTATATCAGCTATAAGTTTTAGTCTTAGCCATATCCATTTCTCTTTTCCAATTTCACCATCATTAGCATGTCTAGGAGCTTGATTTTCTGAACTTTTAAAATGCGAATTTCCAAACCCACCATTTCCACCTTCTAAAATAGTAACAGATTGATCGATATTAGTTATATCTGCTATAATTTCATTATTATCTTCTTCTAATATAAGTGTTCCTCTTGGTACTTCGATAATGATATTTTCTCCAGACTTACCAGTTTTATCACTTCCCATTCCTGGACCACCGTTTTTTGCTTTGAAGTGTTGTTGAAACCTATAATCGATTAGAGTATTCAGTCCTTCTGAGCATTTAATAATGACATCACCTCCTTTTCCACCATTGCCTCCATTTGGACCGCCAAATTCGACATATTTTTCTCTTCGAAAACTTATGCAACCATTACCACCGTTACCAGATTTTATATATATTTTTGCTTGATCAAGGAACTTCATTACCGTGCTCACAATATAAATTTTTAATAATAAGTATTTAGTTGGAACTATACTAGTTTACTGTCACCGCTTTGGGCCTAACAGAAACTATTGGTCTACCATTTTGGCCTTTAGAAAAATTAACAGTTCCTTCAACAAGAGAGAAAATCGTATGATCTTTACCTAACCCCACATTTTCTCCAGGCTTCCATTTAGTTCCTCTTTGACGAACAATAATGTTTCCTGGGATAACACTTTCACCACCAAATTTTTTAACTCCCAATCTTCTACCTACAGAGTCTCTTCCGTTTCTTGATGATCCACCAGCTTTCTTATGAGCCATTTTTTACTCCTTTGAACCCTTAGCAGTGCTTTTAGCTTTTGATTTGCTCTTTGTAGCAGTTTTTTTTGTTTTGTCTTCTACTTTTTTTGATTTAGCAGCAGTTTTTTTTGTTTCGGTTTTTTTCTTTGCAGTTTTAGTTTTACCTTTTGTTGTTGAAGACTTTTTAGTTTCTTCATCCTCTTTACTTTTCTTTGTTGAAGATGCTTTTTTCTCAGCAGAATTTATTTTAAGTATTTTTAGGTTTGTTATTAACTGTTTATGACCTTTTTTGCGTCTATAATTATGCCTTCTTTTTTTCTTAAAAACAGTAATCTTAGAAGATCTTGTTTGCTCAATTATTTCTGCATCTACACTGGCACCCTTAATTAAAGGATTACCGACTAAAGGTTTACCTTTATCTGAAATAATTAAAACTTCATTCAGTTTAATTTTTTTTCCGGCATCTTCAGATAACTTTTCAACAGAAATGATATCATCTTTTGAGACCTTATATTGTTTTCCACCAGTTTTTATAACAGCGTACATTTTAAACCCACTTTATTTCAATATTTTCTGTGTGGCGCGACTATAACCCTGATGAAATATGTGTCAAGTTTTATGATTCCAAAAACATTACTTTATGTAGTATTTTTTGGGTTTTTTAAAAAAACTAAGGGTAAGAGACAAATTACTGATGTAATTAAATATATATTATTGACTGTAATATTTAAAACTCCATCAAAAATTCCAACCATTGTTTCTCCTCCAATTCTTGATATATGTCTAGCACTCATAAAAATAGCAAATAGAGAAGCTGCTGAGGCCGAAATTGATAATCTCATACATAATGAGAGCACTGCAGTCATTCCAAAAGAACTCAAGAATGAAAAAGCAAGTAATATACTTATTCCAAGAAATTCACTTTTTAGAATGTTGGTATAAATTCCTATTATTAAGCACAATATCGCTAAACCAATTTGTGAAAATCTAATTATTGCTTGTGGATTAATTTTATCTGATAAATAGCCGCCAATCAAAGCAGCAATAACACCACCATATAAAGCTGCTGATCTAAGTTTGGTTAGATCATAAGATTCCCATTCAGCATAATTTATGTATAAAAAAGAAATGGAAGAAAAATGAATTCCTGAGGCAAGATTAGAAGTTAAGCAAAATAAAAGTAACAGGAAAATAAATTTATTTGAGATACTACTAACAATAGTGGATAAAATTCCTGAAAATTTTAAATTTATAGTTTCATTTCCATCATAATGATAAGAGCCTAATGAAAAAAATTTATCAGATTGTTTTTCTTTGATAAAAAATAAAAGAATTCCTATTAAAGCAATTGCTATACCTAGATAAAACATTGCTTCGCCCAATCCATAGTTATTTATAATAATGGATGAAAATATTGCTGATATACTAACCCCTAAGGTTCTGAAGGCCCACATCAATCCATTAACAAAACCTCTCTCGTTTTCATTTAAAATGTCAATAGCCATTCCATCGGTTGCAACATCAAGTATTGAGGTTGCTAGGATTGTAGAAAATAGTGTTATACCAAGAATTAAAGGATCGATATTTTGACTGGTTAAGAATGCTGCAAAAATTAAAGTCTCACTCATCATTAGAGTAGAAATGATTATCCATGGCCTTCTTTTGCCCATCAAGGAATTAGAAAAATAATCAACAAATGGACCTATTAAAAATTTTAAAGACCAAGGAATTGAGGCTATTGCAGTTATTATAGCAATATCTTTTATAGTAAACCCATTTCCAGCTAACCAATCCAATAAAGCAAAATATATAAGGCCTTGTGGAACGCCCTGAAGAAAGTATAGTAAACACAAAGAGGTTCGTTTGTATTTTTGACTATTTATAAAAAACAAGATTTACACCTATAATTTTAATTTTCTTGTTCTTCTTGATTTTTTACTTTCTGAGTTATTTCTCTTTCAATTCCTAAAGCAAAATCTGAAACATAAGGATTAGTTAACCTTTCTTGACCAAAGGTTGATAAAGGTCCATGCCCAGGAATAAATGTCATTTCATCTCCTAATGGCCATAATTCATTAACTATCGAATTTACTAATTGTTCATGATTACCTCTGGGCAAATCTGATCTTCCTATGGAACCTTGAAAGATAACATCTCCAACTACTGCTAATTGGGCTTTTTCATGAAAGAAGATAATGTGGCCAGGTGTATGCCCAGGACAATGTCTAACACCTAATGTTTGATTGCCTATTGTTACTTCATCACCATTTTTTAGATATCTTGTTGTTTCAAAAGATTGGGCCCCCTTTAAACCAAATCTTTCTCCCTGCTCAGACAGGCTTTCCATTAGAAAAAGGTCTTCTTCATGAGGACCTTCTATAGGAACATTTAACATTTTAGAAAGTTCATTTGCCCCACCTGCATGGTCAAGATGAGCATGAGTGATCAAAATTTTTTCAACTGTTATATTATTGTCTTGAACCATCTTAAGAATGTTATCTAAATCTCCACCAGGATCAAAAATAGCTCCTAATGATGTTTCAACGCACCATACAATTGAACAGTTTTGTTGAAAAGGAGTAACAGGAACAACAACTGCTCTAATTGGTTTTGATTGATTGTTTTCTTCCATAAATTAAGAGAAAATTTCCCTAAAAAAATTATCCATTGCCTCAAAAGATCTATCATTAGCGTCTTTGTTAAATGCCATACCGTCTTCAGGTGAGTCAGCTAATGGATTAGTAAATGCATGGCTTGTACCCCCATAAGCATGAATTTGCCAATCTGCTTTTGCTTTTGTGAGTTCATTAGCTAGCCCATTTACTGCATCGTGCGGAACCATAGGGTCATCATTGCCATGTAAAACTAAAACTTTAGATGTAATAGTGTTTCCATCCGTATTTCCAGGAGGCGTAAATAAACCATGGAAAGAAACAACTCCTCCAATATTAGAGCCTGTTCTTGCTAGGTCAAGAACGCATAAACCTCCAAAACAAAATCCTATAGCCCCAGACTTGGACTCATCTATTCCAACTTTTTCAATAGCTGTTTTATGTGCTAGATTTATTCTTCTTTGAAGAAGCTCTCTATCATCTAGGACTACTTGCATGAGTCCCATATTTTCTTCAGGACTTGATCCAACTTTACCTTCTCCATACATATCTACAGCGAAACCAGAATATCCTAATTCATTCATCATCTGAGCTTTTTCTAGAGTAAAATCATCTCTTCCGGCATATGAGGGTACTACTAGAACCAGCGGGCTGCTATCAGGATTATCTGTTGGGAAAAGAACTCCCTCTAGTCGAACATCATTGTCAAAGTAATCTACTTTTTCACTCATAATTTATCTCCTAATTTGTTACTATTCTGGCATAGCGCCTGAGGTGACAGACATTGCATTATCAACTCTTAATTGTGCGCCATTCATAAATTTTGATTCATCTGAGGCAAGATATAATGCCGCATAAGCGATATCCATTGGTTCACCAGTTTTACTTGCAGGTGCATCCTGATTAGGTGGATTGTCCCCAAATTTTGCATCCATTTTTTCAGGAACACTTGCAACCATTGGTGTGGCGATTCCTGAAGGATGAATTGAGTTACATCTCACACCATTCTTTTTTAAACCGCAATGAACTGCAACAGCTCTAGTGTAAGCCTCAATTGCGCCTTTAGCCGCACAATAGGCGGCAACATAAGATTCACCTTGAACAGAAGCTATTGAACACATATTGACAATTGATCCACCACCTGTTTCTGCCATAACTGGGATTGAATATTTGCATCCAAAGAAAGTGCTATCCATATGAACAGCCATAGTAAACCTATATTCTTCTGTTGTCTGATTTTCTGGATCGCCGACTTCAACTATTCCAGCATTATTAACAAGAACATCCAGTCTACCATGAAGTTTAACGGTTTCGGAAATTACCTCTTTCCATCTTTCTTCATCGGTCACATCTTGTTGCATAAAAGTAGCACCAATTTCTTCAGCTAATTTTTTTCCTTCATCTTCGGCAACATCAGTTAAAACAACTTTAGCACCTTCACTAGCAAATAATTTAGCATCTGCTGCACCCAAACCCATAGCTGCACCAGTGATAATTGCTACTTTGTTTTCAAGTCTTCCTGCCATACTAATCCTCCTATTTTATTAAGTATTATTTTCGTTTAAATATTTATCTACCATTAGATGTAAATGTCTTGTTCTCGATTCTTGATAATTGCCTAAAGTTTGAGCACCCTTTGGACTAGCTTTAAAGCCCTTTGTTTGTGATAAAAGATTGTTTGTGTCTTGATCATATACAGCCCCTAAAAAACCAGTTCCTTCACATAAAGTATAACTATCATTTATATCCAAGTATTGAGGTTCCGGTGGTAGGGGATGATCTTCACCAGGAATTTTTGGTCGTAAAAATAAGAGATCAAATATTGCATGATCTACTCCATCTGGTCTAAATCTATATACCATCGGTAATTGAAGCCCTGGAAAAAAGAAAGCATTAGGAAAAACAAAATATTCTATTGAATCAATAGTTTCTGTAACGCTTAAGTGAGAAAAGTCAGATTTATATTTTTCACTCATTTCTTCTTGAACAATTCTTGCATAAACTTCTCTTGCAGTGCTTCCTTCGGGAACTTTTATTTCACCCGAATCATCATCGAGTCTTCTACCAAGAAGAATATCTAATATTCCTTGTTGGTCAGGTCGGTTATCAGTCACATGAGGGCTTGTATAGCCTATAGTATGAACAAAACGGGTGATATGATCACCAAAAATGTCATAATCTGCATTAGCATCACCTGCAGTCATAACGCCTTCAGAATGGGTTTCTAAAACATGATAAGCTTCTAGAAATGCTTCTGCAGAAGCCTTCCAGTTAGCTGGAAGCCTTTTAACTACATGTGTTTCTATATATCTATCTTCAAGATTCCAATTCTTAAAATGTTCAGGTAACACACCAAGATAATCATTTAAAGGTTTTGCATTTTGGTCAAAATTTACGAAAACAAAACCACCCCAAATATCACATTTTAGCTCTGGCAAACTATATTCCTCTTTATTAACATGAGGAAAATCCCAATCGCACGGAAGAAATTCTAGTTTTCCAGAGAGTGACCATGTCCAGCCATGAAATGGGCATCTAAGTTCTTTGCATATTCCTGAAGTTCCTGAAGGTTTTAATTGCGTTCCCCTATGTAAACATGAATTATAATATGCCTTTATCTCATCTTTCTCAGATCTAACAATTATTGCTGAAAGATCACCTACATCATAAACATAATAGTCTCCAATTTCTGGAATATGATCAACATGGCAAGCCCACTGCCATACTCTTGACCACATATGGTCATTTTCTTTTTTTGCGAATTCTTCAGAGATATATCTTTCAAATGGTATGTCTGCATCGCTTATAAATTCATAAGACTCTTCCAAAATAGGTGCTGGAGCCCCTGTGCAATCTCTACTTACCAATTCTTTGGTAGATGGATGATCAGGACATCTTGCTTCACCTGGTTTTAGATTTTTAAGTTCGCTCATGGCTTAAAACCCCCAAATTTATAATGACGATATAACAATAATCTCATATACGAAATACTAAATTTATAAAAATATCAATTTCTTAATAAATTATTGACTTTTAGGGGTATTTTTAAAAAATATAATAATATTCTTCAAATTTTGATGTTTATATGTAGACTAGGTCCTATGTTTAGTGGGGAGGTTTTTATGAAAAAACTAACTATATTTTTTGTTGCTTGTATTTTAGCTATTACAGGCAGTGTTATGGCTGATGAGGGTGAGAACCTACAAAGTTCAGCTAGCAATTCTTCAAGTTCTGCAACTAGTCAATCCAATGCTGGTTTGGAAGAGATAGTAGTTACTGCTCGTAAGAGGGAAGAAAGTCTTTTAGATATTCCTGAATCAGTAGTAGCAATATCAGGATTAAGTATTGATCGTCAAAATATTAAAGGTCTTGATAAAATTGGGTTAGCCATTCCAAACCTTAATCTCGCTATGCGTACAGATGGATATCCAAATGCTTCCATTAGGGGTATTGGTGCTTTTGGTTTAACACAAGGTGTAGGTTTTTATATTGATGATGTTCAATTATTTAGTGATGCTTCATCAAGATTTGGAGACTTAGAAAGAATAGAGGTTATAAAGGGTCCACAAGGAACCTTATATGGAGGTAGTAATATTGGTGGAGCCATTAAGTATGTTAGTAAACGTCCAGATTCAAACGAAACCTCTGGAAGATTAAAACTTCTTGGTGGTGAGCAAGGCGTAATAGATGTTGAAGCTTCTGTTAATATGCCCATTGGTGATAATGGTTGGGCAATTAGAGTATTTGGGTTTACTAGAGAAGATGATGGATTTATGTATAATCCTAATTCTGATAATGTTGACAATCAAGACCCTGATGTAGGCGCTTATGACGAAAGTGGAGGGCGTTTATCAATTGCTGGTCAACTTTCGGATAATCTATCACTCTACGCTTCACTTCGCTACAATGAGTATAACGGCCCAGTAAATAATTGGGCGAGGGAATTAGGTAGTGCACCTAATTTCACTTATCCAAAGACTTTAGATGCGGGTTTAAACCCAACTCATGAAAGAGAAACTTTTGGAGCACATTTAGAGTTAGTTTTTGAAAGAGAAGGTTATGATGTTACTTCTGTAACCTCCTATACAGATACTGAAAGCACTCGGATTACAGATGTTGATTTAACTCAATTCTGGTTTATGAACACATATAGACCCGAAGAATTTGAAATTATAACTCAGGAGATACGATTTACATCAACAACAGAAAGTAATTTTCAATGGATAGCAGGTGTTTATGCTTCAAAATATACAAATAATATGGATTCATATTTACACTTCGGTCCGGGGATTATTCTACCTGATAGTGATTTTATTCTACCATTTGAATTACGTGACGAAGAAAATACCCATTTAGCAGCTTTTGCTAATATTTCGTATGAAGAAGGTGATTGGAAGTTAGATTTAGGTTTAAGAATAGATAGTTGGGAAGAGGATGAAGATAACCTCGATATAGAAACAAATGGAGCACTTCATGCTGGTGTAATTAATGATACTGAAGTTTTACCTCGTATTTCTGTGACAAGAAATCTGGAGAATGACTCCATGGCTTATTTAACAATATCCAAGGGCTTTGAGCCAGGAGGATTAAATGGATCTACTCCAATTTTAGGTCCTGATGGTTCACCAACTCTTTTAGAATTTCAACCTGAAGAAGCCCTTCAATATGAAATTGGCTGGAAAGGGAGTTTTGCAGAAGGTAGAGGTACAGCATCTGTAGCCGCCTTCTTTATTGATTATAAGAAAAGAGCTTATCAAGTCTTAACCCCTAATCCAAATGGACCAGGTTTGATAGAGGGCATAACGAATGTAGGTAACTCTGAACAACATGGTGTTGAGTTTGAATTAGCTTATCAATTTAACGAAAGCCATTCGATAAGTCTTGCTGGAGGTATGATTGATGCTGAGTGGGATAATAATACAGTAGCCAATGATACTGATTTAAGCGGTCTGACGCCAGCGAATGTAATCGAGAATAGTTTTTCAATTAACTATAGTTACGATAAACTTCTTGCTAATGATATGAATCTCATTGCAGATATTCAATTAAGTCATCAAGGAGAAGGTAAGAGTATGCCGCCTTGGGATTCTATAAATAATCCAGATTACACCGTAATAAACATTCAGGCAGGAATAATAAGGGGTCCTTGGGAGTTTATGTTGAATTTGGATAATGCTACTGATGAAGAGTATTATACAGATTTAGAAAATTTCCCTAATTTTGGATTTGGCAGCCCTGATATCGAAACGCATCCTACAATTGTTATTGGTACTTATGGTCATCCAAGAATATTATCTGCTAGTTTGACATATAATTTTTAATAGCAAAAAATATTAAATAAAAAAGGCTCTTTAAAAGAGCCTTTTTTTATGAGCTATCCGGGTGTTTGACTTCATAAATAAAGTGATCGTCTTTTCTTTTTACATATCCTGCAGATGGTGTAGCGAAATGTGTGCCAAAAACCAAAATATTTTCATCTGCATATTCTTCAAGTTTTTTTCTTCTCGTTTTTTTAGCAAGTTCTTTATCCCAATCAGCACTTGATTCCCAATCCAATCTCTCCATTTGACAGGGATGATGTAAAAAATCACCAGTTATTGCTGCCTTTATACCTTGTGCCTCAATACAAACGCTTACATGACCAGGGGTATGGCCAATTGTAGGTTCAAGGTGAATTCCTTCGCAAATTTTTTCATCCATATCTACGAACTTGACTAACCCGGAGTCAATGATTGGTATTATTGAGTCATTTATAAATTCTGCATACCTATGATCGTTTAATTGTTTTTCTGTATGTTCCCATTCTTTCTTGCCGAAGAGATAATCAGCTTTTTTAAAAGTTGGTTCCCATTTATCATCTACAAGTACTGTATTCCACCCAACATGATCGGTGTGCATATGCGTACATAAAACAGTATCTATCTTATCAACAGAGTACCCTGATGTTTCTAAGTCTTCTAAAAATCTTGTTTGTAACATATTCCATTGGGGAATATGTCTTTCCTTATCATTTCCAAGACATGTATCAACAATTATGCATTTTTCATTTGTTTCAATTATCAGGGCATGAATGCTTACAATTGTATTTCCTTCACTATCAGAAAAGTAAGGTTGTAGCCATGGCATTTTCAGGATTTCTTCAGGTACCGCATCAGGAACAACAAACATTGGCCCAGCTCTTTCACCTTCAATAATTCTTGTTATTTTTATATCGCCAATATTCCAACTACTGATTTTATTATTCATTATTATCCTGGATAATCAATTTGGTTGGCTTCATAAAATTTTGCATCAGTTTCTGGTGGATCACTTGCAAGTGCTCCAATGAAAGTTGCCACATGATCTGTTTTTAAATGATCCTTAAGTGATTGCAAATCTTCCCATAATTCAGTTATCCTTATATTAGCTTTGTTATGAAGCTCAACACTAAAGGCATAATCCACGCAGCCATTCTCTTCTCTGGTTTTGATCTCTAATTGTTGTACAGCTTCCTTTACTGTTTCAAAATTATTATCGTTTGTTTTCATTATTGCATTTACTACAATCATTTAGACCTCCTAATTTTTTAATTTTATTATCCCAAAATCATTATTTATTAATACATTTAAAACTTACAACACATTTGTTTATTTTTTTTATTTTGTACTATTACTTTTTTTAGATAATATCTAATCATTAATTGGGGGAAATTAGTGCCACAACGCTTTGATCATATAGATTTTTCTGACCAAATAACGGCGGATCCTAAGCATAATGCTAAGTTATCTAGTGATAGATATACTTGTCCTGATTTTATGCAATTAGAATGGGAAAAGATTTGGACTCAGTGTTGGTTATTTGCAGGTTTGGAATCTGATATTCAAGATGTGGGTGAATTTTTTGTTTATGATATAGGAAGAGAGTCAATAATAGTTACTCGAAATGAGAACAACAAAATTTCTGCATTTTATAATAGTTGCCAACATAGAGGTAACAAGATTTTAACTCAAGAATCTGGTTGGGTTAAACAAGTATCTTGTCCCTACCATGGTTGGACCTATGGTTTAGATGGAGAGCTTAAGAAAGTTCCCGATGCAGAATTATTCGAAGATAATGTTTTATGCGAAGAAAATTCCTTGAAATCTGTTTGTGTAGAGACTTGGGCGGGTATGATTTTTATAAATATGAGTGAGAATCCAGCCTCTCTTAGAATTTTCTTAGGAAAAATCATGGATCAACTTGGTCCATATCATTTTGAGAATATGCAACTAGTAAAACATCAGAGTGTAACATTGGATACGAATTGGAAAACAGTAAGGGATAATTTTTTAGAACAATATCATGTTGATTTCATTCACCCCCAGCATGCTAGTTTCGTTGATTGTTGTGATGCACAAAATTATCTATGGCCTTTCGGTCATACTCACACATGTGTTGAAAGTCCCGTAATGAATCCTCGATATCCCATGCCAGAAGAGCCACCTGAATACATGATTCAATATCTCAAAGGTTTGGAGCTTAATCCAGATGATTATCATGGTAAGGTTCCAGAAATTAGAAAGGTTATTCAAAAACAAAAAAGAGTAATTGGCAAAAAACTTGGTTTTGATTATTCGGAACTTTCCGATGAGCAGGTTTCCGATGTTTTTCAATATGATATTTTTCCAAATTTATTTATGACAATTCATGCTGAGAGGGTTTGGCTTTATGGCCCTAGACCCCACCTTTCGGATCCAAATAAATGCACTTTTACAAAATTTAGCTTAATGCTGCCGGAAGATAAAATTCGAGATGAAAAAAAGGGTTTAGAGCTCCTTCCTGGTTCTTATGATTATGAGTATTCTGAAACAAGAGTAGAGCATGAAGTTTTTACAAGACAAGATGTAATAGAAGGACGAAATTCTATGACTGTTACTATAGACCAAGACATTCATTATCTTAATGATATGCAGGCAGGTATGCATTCCCGTGGTTTTGACAAAGCTATTTTAAGTGATGATGAAGAAAGATTACAGCATTTCCATAACTGGGTTGATAATTGGTTAAGTGACAATTCATCTTGGTCTAAAATAAGTCAATCATAATAAGAGCCTAGCAAATTATGAGTGATACGAAATTACCAAAAAAAACTTTGTTCTTCTATGGTCTTTCAGAGATGCCATTATCGATTGCTTCTCTTCCTTTGTTGGCTTTTATACCAAATTATTATGTATCAGATTTAGGGCTTGATTTTGCTGTTGTCGCATTAGTTATGCTTTTGGCTAGATCATTTGATGCCGTTACTGATCCCTTGATTGGGTATTTAAGTGATAGGACTGATACGCGATGGGGAAGAAGACGGATATGGATGTTTTTATCAATCCCTATTTTAATGATAGCGGCTTATAAAATATTTTTTCCTCAAAATCTTTGGGAATTTGTTCCTTTTAGTCTCGATTTTCTTTCTTTGAATTTAGGAGCAGGGGGTCACTATCTTTTGTTTTGGTTTTTAGTGCTTTGGTTTGGATGGAGTATGCTTTTTATTCCTTATTATTCTTGGGCTGCAGAATTATCTTCAGATTATAATGAAAGATCGACTATTGTTGGCTGGCGCATGTTTATTGGGACATTTGGTAATGCCATATCCAAATTTTTACCGGCTATTGCTTTGTTATTTTTTGCTTATGGGGGAGCCGAGGAGACTATTATAATTATTGGAGCTGTTTTTCTTTTGGTTATTCCAATTTGTATAAGTTTATCAATTTTCAATGTCCCTGAGAGAATGGATTATCAGACCAAGCAGGGGTCTATTAAAGAAGGTCTAAAGGCTATGTGGAAGAACAAAGCCTTTAGGCAGTTAATTTTTGCATACTTTTTTAATTATATAGGGGTAACTCTTTCAACTTTAACAGTTATGTTTTTTATTAGGGGTGTTACAGGAGAAGAAGAGCAAGGTATTCTTTATTTCATTTTTTACTATGTTGCTAATCTTATTGGAATTCCCTTTTGGCTTTGGCTTTCAAAAAAAATAGGAAAACATAATGCCTGGAAGATAGGCTTAGGTGTCTTCACAGTAATGCAGCCATGTTATTTTTTCCTGGGTCAGGGAGATTATTATTGGATGTTTCCAATTACTACAATTGCTGGTTTAGCAGGATCAACATTTCATCTTATACCGCATGCCATGAAGGCAGATGTTATAGATTATGATACTTATCTTACTGGTGAAGATAGAGCAGCACAGTTTTTTGCCGCATGGTCATTTATAACGAAAATGGCTATTGCTATTGCCCCATTTTTTGCCTTCACATATTTAGATTTAATAGGCTTTAACTCTACGCCCGGAGCAATAAATAGTCCGGAGCAAATACTGGGGTTAAAAATATTATTTTGTTTTGCCCTTCCGCTATTTCTAATAATCGCTATTTTGTGTGTTCGTGATTATCCTATTACACAAGCAAAACAAGAAGAGATTCGAAAAGAGATAGAAACTCAAAAAAAACAATTACAAGGAGTATAAAATGAGCGACGCTTTAGAAAGAGTTATTGCAAAATCTGAAATTTATGATCTTTCATGCAAATATATGAGAGGTCTAGATAGATTAGATATAGAATTGTTGAAATCTGTTTTTCATGATGGTGCTTGGTGCGATTATGGTTTTACAAAAAGTGATGCTCCAACATTTGCTCAATTCTGTATGGATGCACTCAAAGAACATCATGCTAATCATCATATGATTGGTAATGTTTTGATAGAATTCAGCGACAATAAAGATGAAGCTTTTGGTGAAGTCTATTTTCAGGCTTATCACAAAGTTGATGAAGACGGTCAAATGAATGATGTTTTTATTTCTGGACGATATCTTGATCGTTATGAAAAAAGAGATGGTATTTGGAAGATGGTATACAGATCTGAAATTGTAGATTGGTCACGAACTGAACCAACCCATGAACCATATTTTGATTCAGCTCCAGATTGTTTTCGAGGTGGTCGTCAAGATGATAGAGTTTATGATACTAAAGATAGATATAATCCAAATTAATTAATTTTTAACTACCCTTACATTTTTTCTTCTCGATTTTGAAGAAGGTTGTAGTGCGAGACTCAACTGATCATCGTTAATTTCATATGGGATGTCATTTACTAAAAGATCTTTATAAAATTTACCATCTTTCATAACTGATACAATGCGATCGTGATCTTGGAGTACTGTTATATCTTCTAATGGGTTACCATCTATAACAACTAAATCAGCAAGTTTTCCTTCTTCCAGGGTTCCTAAGGAACCATCTGGGTGCATAGCTAACCCACCTAATCTTGTAGCTGAATGAATAGCTTCTGCATTAGTAAATCCAAAATGAGTTACATAATATTCTAGATCCTTTGCATATGTTCCATGAGGTGTGATGTTGAGACCATAATCACCTCCAACAAGAATACGAATACCAGCAGCCTGCATTTTTTTATAAGAAATAATCGTTTCTTCAAGTTCTTTCTTATAAGCTATCACTTCCCTGCTGTTTTCATCAAAACCCATATCTTTATAATTTTCTAGGAAGGTAATTTCCCAAGCTATTGCAGGACCAACAAATACTTTATCTTTATTCTTAACAAGAAGATCAAGTGCCTCATCATCGATATAATTTGCGTGACCAATGAAGTCTATACCAGCTTTGACAGCCTGTTTAACAGCTTCGGACGATCTTGCGTGACAAGCAACTCTCATTTTTTTTCTATGTGCCTCATCAACAATTACTTCTACCTCTTCATCTGTGAAGCCTAAATCACCGGGCCTTCCTTGAAGTGATATAATTTCTCCATCTATCATAACCTTCACTATTTCTGCCCCATTTTTCCATAACTGTCTTACCGCTGCTCTTAATTCCCATGGTCCATTCCTTATCATGCCCAAACCTTCTGGAACGATTTGTACATTGTCTGGATAAAAATCAGAATTTCCTCCTGTAGCAGAAATATCTTTACTTCCAGCTAGAAGACGAGGTCCTGGAATTTCTCCTCTTTCAATAGCTTCTTTTAAAAAGACATCAATTTTATGAACAGAACCAAAACTAATTGCTGACGTGAAACCAGATCCCAACATCAATCTCGCGTTGGAAATAGTTTTAATCATGGACTCTTCAACAGGAGCTTTGTCTAATTCCAATGGTCCACTGTTCGAATAAGAAATATGAGCATGTGCTTCAACCATACCAGGCATCACAAATAAACCATTACCATCGATGGTTTGAATATTGTCAGGAATATCTTCTAAGTTCTTTGAAGGTCCAGCATAGCGAATTAAGTTATTTTCAATCCAAATTGAAGAATCTTCTATAAGTTTATCGCCAGTCCCATCAAACAATCTTATGTTTGTTATTAACATCTTAATTCCTTTTAGTTTTCCAATCTAAGAAGTTTTTTTGCATTATTTGTTAAATCTGGAGCAAAATCTTCTAATTTTTTTGGCGTATCCCAACCCCCAAAATTGGTACCATAAACTAATCTATCTTCTCCAATTAAGTCAAATAACATTTTTTGAGACTTTTCTCCATGTACATGTGCGTCGAACCACAAACGCTTGAGTTCATTGACAAATCCATTCTTTTTAACACCCTCAGGAGCCCAATCACGGAATTCAGACATTTCAGAAAAACGCTCTATCAAATATGGCATTGCACCTCCACCATGTGATATACAAATATCCAAATCAGGATGACGATCCATAACACCTCCAATAATAAGTGTAGCTACAGCAAGTGTTTCTTCATATGCATAACCTAACATAATACTCATATCGTATCGTCCCATTCGCCAATCATCAGGACCTTCTGCACCACCAGTAGAGGCAGGGTGTAAGAATAAAGGGATATTAAGATCAATTACAGTTTTGTAGAAATCATCTAATCTTGGATCATCAAGTCCAAAAGGATAATCTGTACCTGTTGATACGGCCACAAGCCCAAGATCCTTAACTGCTCGTTCAAGTTCTTTACATGCTAAATCAACATCTTGCATTGGTAAAGTAGCGGATCCTAATAACCTATCAGGATATTCATTAATTGATTCTACCATTGCATCATTATGAATTTTACAAAACTCATTAGCAACATCTCCTTCAATCCTGTGGAACATAGTTAATGGATTGGGAGATAGTAACTGTAAATCAATTCCTAATTTATCCATGGCTTCGATACGAAGGTTATTTTCCATAAAAATAGTTCCTTCATATTGCATTGGCTTCATTTTATATTCACCAATACGAAAATAAGGGATCCCATTTTCATCTAGACCTGTTTCAGGGCCATATTTTCCAGCTTTACCAAAAGCTTTACCCAGAACAATATGGGCGTGAGTATCAATTACATTTATTGTCATTTTTTTTAATCATCCGCAAATAATACTGTTCTCGGATTGCCTTCTTCATCATATACGGATTTATGCTTATCAATTAAATACATTTGATTTTCAGTTTCTCGTATACCAACAGAATTTAAAGCTTCCACCATTTCTAAATAGGTGTGGTGACTGAAATGGGCTATGAGAGAATCTTCATCTTTCCAAAGTTCATAAACTTGAATCCTATTTGGAACGCAAGGATCTGCTGCAAAACAATAACTAATGCAACCTTCTTCCTCCGTTCGTGTTGCCAGTTGAATATCGGCAGTTAATTCAATAGCCTTATCTCTGCCAGCTTCATTTTCAAAATCTAGGGTTGCTGAAATAATAATCATGTTTTTCTCCTATTCAAAGTAGCTTTCAATCATTTCGTGAAATCTTCTTATTCGTTTTTCTTGTCCTGCAAAATATGCCCTGTCAAATCCTCTAGACCTGAGACCATGTTGTTGAAGAATAAATACTGCTGAATCTTGATCTATAGTTTGGCCAAGACTTTTTTCTCCGAGATCAAAGACTTCATGTTCAGCATATTCTCCTCTTTCTGAAATTCCTACAGTTGTTCTAATTGGAGAAGTTTCATGTTCAGGGTTACTTGCATACCACCAATTGTCGAAGACACATTTCTCTGGGTCCGTTGGATGAGGTTTTGCTCTTAAAAAATGGAATCCATCTGCCCACAATGAAACTGCAAAATTGGGAAAGAGGGTATAGTGAAAGGCGTCTGTTAATTGTTCATCTCTCAAATTTTTATAATGGGTATATCCTTTTTTTGGACCTATTTCTCTTTTAGCGATTTGTATGGCTACCCTTGTCTCTTGCCCTTTACCAGAGAAATCATCAGGATTAATTTCCCATTCCTTCATAACTGAATTTAGAGGATCTTCTATTTGTCCATCTTCTTGCATAGATCCATACCCGGCTCGCATGATCATTCTGTTATGACCCTCTTCTGATAGGTCAAATTGTGTATTTTTATAGCTAGTATCAACGCCACTTGGCATTCTTCTTTTTGTTACAGCTCGCTCAGGGGCATGTACTGTTGGGAGATGATAAGATTCATTAAAATTATCAAGAATTATTTTCCAATTACAAGGTACATTTACGGTTTGCGCAACATATCTTTTCCATTTATGAATTTCATAAGCTTCCCAATCTTTCCATACTGGACCTAACCATTCTTTTAATGAAGGCGCTTTTTCATGCATGTTAATCCAAATAAAACCTGCAAATGTTTCTGTTTTAACTTCTTTTAATTTAAGTTTTCCGCATGGATTTCCTTCAGGAAAATCTTCAGAGTCTTGTGCTTCAATAAGTTCGCCGTCTATTCTCCACTGCCAACCATGATAAGGACATTTGAAAGTTTCTGTTGATCCAAGATCGTTAAATGTCAATCTTGCTCCTCTGTGTTGGCAAACATTATAAAAAGTTTTTATTTTATTATTATCTTGGCGTATCATTAGGAAGCTTTCTCTTCCAAATTCTTCCATTTGGTAATCACCAGGTTCAGGAATTTGATCCTCTCTTCCTAAAAGTAACCAAACCTTTGGCCACATATGGGCCCATTCTTTTTCCATAAATTCTTTAGAATAATAGCGTGTTCCATCGACATCCAATCCTTTAAGATCAGGATTATCCCAAGAAGGACTTTCTTTTTTATACCAATCTAAATCAATTACATTCATCTACACACCTAAATTTTTTATAATCTTTCTTTCTATTAAATTTAAAAAGTAGTATTTCCAATTCCGCCATCTATAACAAGACTTTGTCCTATAACATAAGAAGCTTGTTGACTACAAAACATTGCAACAAAAGAACCTAAATCATCAGAAGATCCAAATTTTTTTGCTGGAATCTTCCAATTTTCAACAAAATTAGCAATTTCTTCATCATAAGATGTTCCATTTTCTTCTGCTAATTTATTATATCTTTCCTTAATGCTCGCAGTATGATGCATTCCGGGCAATATATTGTTTATCACAACATTATGTTTTGCAACTTTTTTTGAGACTGCTACTGAATAATTTACTAATGCCGCCCTTGGAGGGCCTGATAAAATTCTTACTTCAGTTGGTGTTTTAGCTGCACCAGTACCGATATTAACTATACGTCCCCATTTTCTTTCTACCATACCAGGAATTATTGCTTTCATAAATTCTACAGGACTAAGAAGTGCAACATCTAAAGTCTGCTTCCATTCATCAGTACTAACCTTTTCGTAGCTGTAAGTAAAAGGTGGAGGGGTGCATGTTCCAACTAAAATATCAGGATTAGGACAAGCAGATATAATTTTTTCTCTTCCTTCATCTGTACTGTGATCAGCAACTATAGGCTCTACTTTTACATTAGTAGCTTTTTTAATTTCTTCACAGGTTTGTAATAATCTATCTTCTCCACGAGCAGAAATAAATAGATCAACACCTTCTTTAGCGAGAGCAAAAGCACTGCCTTTTCCCATTCCTGCGCTACCGCCATTGATAATTGCTTTTCTACCTTTAATACCTAAATCCATAATTTCCCCCATATATTAGTATTGAAACACTATAGTTTGAAAAATTTCAATATTTTTAAAGTTACAACTACCTTTTTTGTCTAGATAAATTAAAAATCTTTTATTAGAGTCCAACTACATTGAGGTAAAATGCAAAAACAATACGATGTTATAATACTTGGCGCAGGTGCAAGCGGTATGGCTGCCGCTTTGGCAGTTCATGAAAATGGTTCATCGGTAGGGCTTTTTGAGAAACAGAATCTTGTTGGAGGTACAACAGGAGTTTCTGGAGGAATTATTTGGGCCCCTATGAATAGTTATATGAAAGAAAAGGGTATAGCCGATGATAGACAAAAGGCTATAGACTACTTCATGTCTTTATCTAACAATGATATAGACCCAAATCTACTTGAATCTTTTATAGATAACTGTTCAACAGCAATAGATTTTATAGAAGAAAAAACCGACGCAAGTTTTTATATATTAGATGGTTATCCTGATTATTATCTTGATAGACCTGGTGCTTTAGAAGGCGGAGGAAGAGCCTTAGATAATAATCTATTTGATTTTAGTAAACTTGGAAATTGGGCTGAGAAAGTTAGAGGTAACGGAAAACCAATTCCTATGACTCTTGGGGAAACACCTCTAGGTGGAGGAACAGGTATAGTAGAGGATTCTATCATGGGAGAAAGAATTTCAAATGACTCACGAGGAATGGGTCAAGCATTAGTTGGGGCTCTTCTCAAAGGTTGTCTCGACAGAGGCATTGAACCCCAGCTTGGGATAAATACAAAAAAATTAATTAAAGAAGGAAATAGAATCATTGGTATTGAGATTGATAATAATGGTGAGGCTTTTGAAATCTACGCAAATAGAGGTGTCATTATTGCTACTGGAGGCTTCGAATGGAACGAGAATTTAGTAAATAATTTCTTAAGAGGTCCCCTAAATGCTCCTGCGTCACCTCCAGGTAATGATGGTGATGGATTAAAATTAACTCAAGAAGTAGGCGCTTCTTTAGGCAATATGACAAGCGCCTGGTGGTCGCCTGTTCTATCAATACCAGGTGATCAATGGCCAGAAGGGGGACAAAGGTCAGCTCCAATTTTAATTGAAAGAACTTTACCTCATACAATTATGGTGAATCGATCAGGTAATAGATTTTGTAATGAAGCAACTAATTATTCTGCAATGGCCGGTGCTTTTCATTTTTTTGACCCCAATGAATATGGGTATCCAAATTTACCAGCATGGTTGATTTTTGATTCAAATTATAGAGAAAAATATCCTTTTTCTAATATTATGCCAGGATCTAATGATCCCGAATGGTTTATTAGTTCTGAAAATATAAAGGAATTATCTGAGAAACTTGAAATAGATTCCAAATCTTTGAAAAATACAATCAAAGTTTTTAACAGTTATGTTGATAACGGTGAAGATCTTGAGTTTGGAAGAGGTAAAAGTGATTACGATTCTTTTTATGGAGATAGAACCCAATCAGGTGTCTACACGACCTTAGGAAAAATAGATAAACCGCCCTTTTATGCGGTTAAATTAGATATTGGGGCTTTGGGAACTAATGGTGGAGCAAGAACTGATAAATTTGGTCGAGTAATTTCTGCCTCAGGAGAAATTATTGACGGTTTGTACACTGTGGGGAATGCTATGGCAGGTAGTACGGGTTCGGTTTATGCGGGAGCAGGTGGCACCTTGGGTCCAGCATTGACTTATGGTTATCTTGCTGGTTGTCATGCTGCAGGAAATAATTTTGCTGAAAAGGAGTAATTATGGAAAAAGTTTTGGTTTATGGTGCAAGTGGCGATCAAGGAGTTCCTCTTGTTAATGCGTTAATTAAAAAGGGCTATAAAATTAGAGCTGCATCAAGATATCCAGAAAAATACAAAAGTGAAATTCAGGGAGATGTAGAGAGTGTAAAGGCTGATCTATTTGATGTTAATACACTTAAAGAAGCTTGTAGAGATGTTGATTGTATAGCTATGAATTTACCTTTTGTTTTTGATAGAGCGATTGCGAAACAATGGGGAGAAAATATAAATAATGCTGGAAAAGAAATGGGTGTTAAGAAAATAGTTTTTAATACAAGTTGTTATGTTGCCCCTAATGATAATGGATTAGAAGCCCATGATGGAAGAAGAGAAATAGAGAAATCTATGGAAGAAAGTGGTATGGATTTTGCTGTAATTAGATCGGTGGTTTTTATGGATAATCTATCAAGATTTTGGGCGAAACCTTCGATAGTTAATAGTAATATTTTTGCTTATCCTTGCAGCGAAACCCTTAAAATTTCTTGGATTTGTCTTGAAGATGTCGCAGCCTTTATGGTCGCAGCCTTATCAAAGAAAGATGTTAAAGCTGATAAAATTACTGTTGGCGGACCTGAAATATTATTGGGTTCTGAAGTTGCTGAGAAATTTACGAAAGCACTTGGTAGAGAAATAAATTTTCAGAGTTTAGAACCAAATAGTTTTGCAAGACAAATGAGCAAGTTAGTCACTGGGTCTGAAGAATATGAAAAACCATCCATCTATGGTGGGATGGCAGCTTTTTATAGATGGTATAATGAACAAGACCCTTCACCCTTAGCAATTGAAATGGATGAGTTGTATGATAAATTTTCTATAACTCCAACTTATTTTGAGGACTGGATTAAAAAGCATGATTGGGATAATATCTAATAAGAGGTTTTTAAAATTATGTAATGTCTGACAGTAATATTGAAAAATACAGTTTTTTAGATCCGCTTATTAATAGCGACCCTTTTGAGTTTTACGAAATGCTTCATAAAGAGCAACCTGTATATAAAATTCCTGAGGTCGGAATTTATATGCTTACAAAATATGATGATATTAGGATGGCTCTTAAAGATTTTGAAACATTTTCAAACGATGTCAGTGTAGCGACCCGAGGTGAATTTTCATCGTTACATCAAAATATTCTTACTGATGGTGGAGGCTGGGAGCATGTTCAGACTCTTCAAAGAACTGATCCTCCTGTTCATAGAAGGTATAGAAAACTTGTCGATAGGGTATTTACTAAGAAAAGAGTAGATGAATTATTACCTCATCTCGACGAAGTTGTTAACGAGCTAATTGATAATTTTATTGAAAGTGGAACTTGTGACTTCAATGATGAGTTTGCTATGCGTATGCCTGGTATCATAATAGCCGAGCAACTTGGTTTATCGAGAGACAATGTTGCTACTTTTAAAAAATGGGCTGACTCAATGTTAGGTGCAAGTAGGGCGCCCATCGCGACTGAAGAGGAAGTAACTGCAAATGCAAAGATTGAGCTTGAAGCCCAACTTTTTTTGGCTGATGTATTTGAAGATAGAAGAAAAAATCCAAAAGAAGATTTGATGTCGGCAATGGTTCACGCTCACGGTGATGATGAAGAGCCTTTATCTATGCATGAACTTCAAAATTTAATGCATCAATTAATTACTGGTGGATATGAAACAACTCAAAGCGCTATTAATCACGGAATGTGGGCTCTTATAAGATTTCCAGATATTGTAGAAAAACTCTATGAGGATGACTCACTTCTAAAACCTTTTATTGAGGAGGTTTTAAGATGGGAAAGTCCAGTTCAATTCCTTTTAAGAAGGACGCAAAAAGATGTAGAAGTATCAGGGACAACAATACCTAAGGACTCAATGGTCATGATGGGATATGGACCGGCTAATAGAGACGAAAGCAAATTTTCATGCCCTCATCAGTTTCAATTAGATAGAGAAGGTGTTGGTGCGCATGTAGCTTTTGGTTCAGGCGCGCATCATTGTCCAGGTGCTCTATTAGGCAGACAAGAAATGATTCGTTCTTTCAAATTTCTTATAAAAAGAATGAAAAATATAAAACTAGCTAAACCCCTTCAAGAGCCTGTTCACAATTTCAGTTTGTTTTTTATGCCTATGAAGGAATTTTTTATAACTTTTGATAAGCGTTAACTAATTTTCCTATCTTTGGTATGCGGGATCTTGACGACTTCTACTTGCAGAAGGTCCCGGTGCTTCTAGTTGGCCTTTTTCATTAGCAGGTTCAAATCTGATCCAATCATGAACACCCTGTCGTTTAGCTATTTTCCATTCACCATTTCTTCTTTCGAAGCGATCAATATATCTTCCACTAACGAAAACATCCTCATCAATGCTTGTGTCATGCTCAGCTAAAAAACCCATATCAGATTCTTTACCTTTGGCGATTCTATGATATGCGGTCCAATAAGCTTCAGACCATGCAATATCACCATCTACTTCAATAAGAAGATTTCCAACAAGATGTTGGGTAAATTCCATTTCAGCTAATATGTCGAAGGCAAAGTTACAGAAATCTGATGATGGACCCTCATATTCTCCATGATGATGAATTGAGTCTTCATGGAATACGGATTCTAAAAGTTCCCGATCCATTCTGTCTATTGCTCTGCAGTATCTATATACCACATCTGCTATTTCAATCTTATCTGCAGCTATTTCCAATTTTTTATTCATTATATACCTTCAAAACTTATTCATTTTCTTCGTTAAAAAGGTATCGATCAATATTTTCATGAAAAAATCTTATTCTATTTTCTTGAGCCGGCATATAATCGCCTATGTAACCTCTTGAGCTCAAACCTTTTTGTTGACTGGTCCATATTGCAACATCTTCAGAAATTCCATCTCCTACATCTACTTCAGAGTGATGCCCCTTTAGATGAGGAATTTTTGTATTTATAGCTGTTTTCTTTTTCAGCATATGTGAATAATATTCATCAACTCCTTTTGGAAATAAAGTTAGATACCAATAGTCAAAATAACATTTTGTTGGATCAGTAGGGTGGGGTGTTCCTCTAAGCCATTGCATTCCATCTGGTTTTACACTGAATGACATATTTGGAAAAATTGTATAATGGTGATGATCTGTTAATTGGGTATCTGTAAACTTACTAAAGTCATAACCTTTTTCTTTATCAAGTTTCCTTTTTTGCTTTTGCAAATCGTTTCTTATTTCAAGAAGCCTACCTTTATAATCATTTGCATCCATATCCCAATACTCAATTGCCGGAGAAATAGCCTCTAAAACTTTTTTTTCATCATCATAAACACTTTTACTAGGAATAAATCCAGGCATAAGCATTCTTGCATGCATACTTTCATACATATCGAATTGACAAGAGTAATATTTTTCATCTGAGAAATATTTTAAGGCAGGATGAACATAAGGAGTATGATATGATTCATTGAAATTATCCTGTACACATTTCCAGTTCCAATCACCTTCAACAGTAACCCAATGTGTTCTTATCATTTCCGATATGGGATAGTTTTCTAGTTGATCCATTACTGGATGTAAATATTCTTTTAAAGTTTTTGCGTTAGGGTCTAGATTAAAAAAAATAAATCCTTCCCAAATCTCTGATTTAATTTCAATTAAATTTCTTTTACCGCAAGGAGAGCCTTGAGGAAAATCCTCTTCATCAGGAACCCATTCAAGGTTTCCGTCCAGGCCAAATTTCCAGGCGTGATAAGCGCATGAAAAACTATCTAAGTTGCCTTCATCAACCTGAACTAATTTATTTCCTCTATGTTGGCATACATTATAGAAGCATCTAATTTTAGAATCTTCACCTTTTGCACATAAAATTGACTCACGACCAAAATCATATGTAAAGAAGTCACCAGGATTTTCGAGTTGCTGTTCTAAACCAGCAACTTGCCAAACTTTTGTAAAAAGTTTTTCCCACTCTAAATCCATAAATTCTTTCGATGTATACCTTTCTCCGAGAATAGGTTTATTGCCTAACTTTGGTTCAGGTGCTTTGACTGTATCACCACCAAAGAAAGAATCAGATTTTGATAAAATTTTATCCATAACTGCTTATCCCCGTATACACATCTATTAGACTACTAAATTAATTAAATTAAATTAAATATAATTTCAATTATTTTGTGTTGGTTAGAGCAATAGGGTTTTCAGACATTGAATTTAAATATGCTATAAGATTGGCTCTATCCTTATCTTTTCTAAGTCCAACAAATGCCATAGAGTTACCCGGCGCAAATTTCTTTGGACTTTTTAACCATAAATTCATTTCGTCTATTGACCAATTACCCCCTAAAGTTTTAAGGGCCTCTGAATATTTAAATCCTGAAATTTCAGCCTTACTTTTTCCCAAAATACTCCATAGATTAGGCCCTATTCTATTGCTTCCGCCTGCATTGAAACCATGGCAAGCCGAACATTTTGAGGAAACTTTTTTTCCTGCATCAATTGATGCAATTGCAAGTAATTCTTCAAATGATAATTTGGGCTTTTCTTTTACGGGTTGTTTTACTTCCGTTTCAATATTAGCTTCAGCTATTTCAGTAATTCCTTGAGCGCCATATGAAGATCTTATCGTCTTTAAAAGATTAAGTTTCTTTTCGATGATTATCACTTTTTTATCAATATTATCTCTATTCAATATCCTATGAGATTTCCCAGTTAGTAAAAAATTTAAATCATTTTCTACTGCAATAATCTTATTATCTAATTCATTGACACTAACAACGCTTTTAAAATGTTTTACAAATCTTTCCTGTTTTTTTATTTTTTTCTTAAGCTCTTCTCTTCTAAGAACAGTGTGATTAAGGTTTTTTTGATTATTTGGTTGAGATTCTATTGAAAAATAACTTTCATCAATAAAATCTACATTCGCCAGTAATTCTTCTGAAGATGGAGGGTCAATTGATTCAACAAAGAACAATTTATTTCCCGTTCTTATAATTCCAGAAACGATTAATAATGTGAAAAGTACAGCAAAGAATCCTTTTATTATTGTATTTGCATTTAAATTCATTTCTTGTGTTCTATATCAATATTCGTTTTATTTGTAGATAAATAAATTAGACAAATTTAATAAAGTACTTAATAAGTTTAAATCAAAAGAATAGCAATATGAAAAATTTAATAATTATACCCTCACGATTAGAATCAACAAGGTTACCTGCAAAACCTTTGGCTGATATTAATGGTGACCCTATGATTGTTCATGTTTATAAAAGGGCGGTGGAAGCAAATATTGCTGATGTTATTGTTGCTACAGGCAATATAGAAATAAAAAAGGTAATTGAAAATGCTGGTGGTGAAGCAATTTTAACGAAACAAAACCACCCCTCTGGTTCTGATAGAGTATTTGAAGCTATGAATATTTATGATCCCAATAATAGTTATCACAATATTGTTAATTTACAGGGCGATCTTCCAAATATTGATAAAAAGGCACTCTCTAAAATTATTAATCTTTTGACAAATAATGAGGCCGACATATCAACTTTAGGGGCTAAAATAATTTCTGAGGTAGATTTTGGTAACCCTAATATTGTTAAGGCATATGTTAAAGATATAAGTACAAGCAACCAAGTTGAAGATTTTAATAGAAAATTTGATGAAGATAAAAATAAATATTTATATCATCACATAGGAATATATGGTTATAAAAGAGAATCTCTTAAAAGATTTGTTGAATTGAAACAAACAAAAGAAGAATTAAAAAGAAAACTAGAACAAATGCGTGCACTTGAAAATGGAATGACTATTGTAATGGATCTAATTAGTAAATTACCAATCAGTGTTGATACTGAAGAGGATCTTAAATTAGCTAGAGAGGTTATTAAGTAATAATGGAAATCAAAATTGCATATCAAGGCGAACCCGGGGCAAATTCTCACATTGCATGTAAAATGTATGATGAAAATTCTCAACCAGTGGCACTCAAGACCTTTGATCAAGTTTTCTATTCATTAAAAAATGATGAGGTTGATTTAGCTATGATCCCAATAGAGAATTCTATTGCTGGTAGAGTTTCTGATATTCATAGGTTAATGCCTACTTCTGATGTCCATATAATCGGAGAGAGTTTCTTAAAAGTTCAGCATTGTCTTATGTCATTAAAAGATTCTTCGATTAAAGATATTAAGAGTGTCAAAAGTCATGAGATGGCATTAAGTCAATGTAGGAAATCAATAATCGAATTAGGTTTAGAGCCAATTGTCAGTGCTGATACAGCTGGTTCTGCAAGAGAAATATCTGAATTGAAAGATAATTCCATTGCCGCAATTGCTTCACCTTTAGCCGCAGAAATATATGATCTAAAAATTTTAAAAAAAGATATGGAAGATGAAGGACATAATACCACGAGATTCTTAATATTAAGCAAAGATAAATCTATACCTGATGATACTATTGGTAACTATATTACCACTCTAGTTTTTAAAGTTAAAAATGTTCCATCAGCTTTATATAAGGCTTTAGGTGGTTTTGCGACTAACGGAGTTAATATGCTTAAACTTGAAAGTTATCAAATAGATGGTAGTTTTCAATCAACTCAATTTTATACCGACTTAGAGGGGCATGCGAACTCAGATTCTATTAAAAATGCCCTAGATGAATTGAAGTACTATTCTGAAGAAATTAAAATATTAGGCGTTTATCCCTCATCGAGAAACTAATAAAACCCGAACCATAAAATCATATATGTGTAATATGTGTGAACTGAGATTAATAATAAATATACATTATTTGTTTTAATTGTGATTAAATATTTTTGAAATTTTGACTCAAAAAATTTAATTTTTAGTATTGGAGGGAATAATTATGGATAGTGGAAATACTGCCTGGATTTTGACATCAACTGCATTGGTATTGTTTATGACATTACCGGGTCTTGCTTTATTTTATGGTGGTTTAGTGCGTTCAAAAAATGTTTTATCTGTTTTAATGCAATGTATTTCGATAGCTTGCTTAGCATCAGTTTTATGGCTTGCGGTTGGTTACAGTTTAGCATTTGGAGATGGTAATCAGTGGATAGGTGATACTTCTAAGGTATTTCTTTCAGGTGTAGGAAGGGATGTTTTATCTGGCGATATTCCAGAAACAGTATTCTTTGCTTTTCAAATGACATTTGCAGTAATAACGCCTGCACTTATTGTTGGCGCTTATGTAGAAAGAATTAAGTTTTCCGCAGTTCTACTCTTCAGCGCCCTTTGGTTACTTATTGTTTATGCGCCAGTCACACATTGGATATGGTCTGGAAATGGTTGGTTATTCCAAGCAGGGCTTTTAGATTTTGCAGGAGGACTTGTTGTTCACTTAACTGCAGGATCTTCTGCTTTAGTATTAGCAGCGATGTTAGGTCCTCGTTCTAATTTTCCATTACAAGTAGATCCGCCGCATAATCCTGCAATGGTTATGATTGGGGCATCTATGTTATGGGTTGGATGGTTTGGATTTAATGCAGGCAGCGCATTAGCTGCTGATGGAAATGCCGGCATGGCAATGGTGGTTACACATATTTCTGCTGCAACTGCGTCTTTAGTTTGGATGCTAATGGATTGGTCAAAATTTGGAAAACCAACATTGATAGGGCTTGTAACAGGAACAATTGCTGGACTAGCTTCTATAACACCAGCTTCAGGATCAGTAGGGCCAATTGGAGCCTTAATTATTGGAGCGTCAGCAGGCTTTATATGCTATCTCTTTGTTAATATTGTAAAAAATACTCTAAAAATTGATGATTCCCTTGATGTTTTTGCAGTTCATGGTGTAGGTGGTGTGTTAGGTATAATCTTGGTGGCGTTTTTAGTTGATTCTAATATTGGTGGCGCCGGATATGCCGAAGGTATGAATGCTGCGTCTCAATTAGCTATTCAAGTCAAAGGAGCGTTAGCTGTTCTTGCACTTTCCGTAGTAGCTACAGTTATTATAACTTATATTGTTAAATTTACTGTTGGTCTTAGAGTTGATGAAACTTCTGAAATTGAAGGACTTGATATTTCATCTCACGGAGAAACAAACGGATAGAGAAGCTTTTATTCTAATTGATTAATCCAGTCTCTTATAATTGGAATTGCCTCATCGTGTCTAAGGCTTCTACTTAGCTCGGGCATCATAACTCCGGGGTCAGTTGATAACATCCTATATAAAAGTATTGATTCATCAGCATTACCTGGATCAATAATATATTTGAGTCCCCCGCTACCTCTTCCAGCTGCAACAGGTGTTTTGAATATGCCAAGTGTCACTGAATCTTTTTCTAACAAATCAAGATAAAAACCTGAGTTACTTGCTGAACCACCTCTTCTATGACAATGGGCGCAGTTTGCATCTAAATAAGATCTAGCCCTATTACCAATAATGTGATCGTTGTTATCCCATATTGCTGGGTTAGGTTTAATTTTTTTAGGTACATCAGAAAGGTATCCTTGATTTTTCCAGTAATTAATTTGGTTTTCTTCTCCAGAAGAATAGATGAAATTTATATTCATATTACGACCCTTGGGTCCAATTGGCATTATATTTTTATTGATTTCATGACAGGTTTTACATTGATTAACATTTGGCGCTCTGTATCTTACTTTCCTTTCCTCTCCTTTTTTGTTAATCCAGCTCAAATTAAATGTTTGTCCTGTATATTTTAAATATGCATCAGTTTGATCTTTATTCCATATATAACTTAGTGGAATCCATCCATTTTCATTTTTAATCAAAAGTCTGGTTTCTAATAAATAAAAACCATCTTCTAAACTTCTTTCATCAACAGGGTATGCAAATGTTTTGATTATTGTTGCCCCAGCGGGGAAATAAAATATATCTTGATAAGAATATTTTGCTGGTTGTTCATCAGGAAAGTGAACAAAACGAAACTTATAGGAATAATCGGAAAATAATGGGTTAGATATTTTATATGGGATTGTATTATTTGAAGGTATTTGATTCTTTATATCAGTAAAAAAATTATATTCTGAGAGGTATTTATAAGGTTCGGCTGATAAATAAGAAAAACCGCATAAAGTAATAATAAGAAATAAGAAAAGGTTTTTTAGTTTTCTGGCCATGAAGTTATGAATTTGACTTTAGTTAAAGAAATTTCTTCACCAATATAATCATTATAGTTTTTCTTGGTTTTATGAAGCCAGGGCAATATTGCATAGGTCATTAAATTTAGGTTAATCATATCTGTTGAACCATCTTTTGTTTTGTTTGGCCCTAATACAAGTCTTTTTTGCTTCTTTAAGCCTAGCCACTCAAAGATATTTGTTACCCCGTCCCAGATAATTTCAGGAGCTTTACCTTCAGTTAATAATGCTATTGGTTCAGCTCTCTCATTGTCGACATCGAATCCATTATTATTTAAAGAGTTATCTTTTATGAAAATTTTATTTGGAAGTGGATTGTAGTTATCATCTTCATATTCCTCTAGGTAACTGACAACTAATATGCCTGCTGTTGCGTTTCCTGAAATGATATTTTCTTCAATTTTAACATTTTCATTTGCCATAATCATTATTCCTGTTCCATTGGGTGTTTTACCAACAATGTTGCCTTCTGGAGCAAAATTTGGAGTATCATTATTTATAACTTTATTGTTCTTTACTAAAATATCATGCCCTCCTTGCTGAGGTAGATTTGGCAAATCAAAGACGAGTATACCACCAGTATTATGATGTGCAGTATTGCCAATTACTTCAGCAAAGTAACTATTTTCGATTTCAATTCCTGCAACATTAAATTTTGCTTCGCTGTTAATTACTTTTATTCTTTCAGATTGGCCAACATAAATACCTGCATCAGATGCGCCAATAGCAATACAACTATCTATTAGGACATCTTTACTTTCTACAGGGTATAAACCATATGCCCCATTGGTTGATTTGGGGCCTCCTGTCCATTCTGCTCTTACTCTTAAAAACCTTATGCCTTCGGCCTTTTTAACTACAATGGCATCCCCAATTGTATCCTCAACAGCAAAATCTCTAAGTGTAACACCACTGCTAGTAACCAATAATCCCTCAGCGCCTGATTTTTGATTTTTAAAAGATAAAATGGTTTTATTAATTCCATCGCCCGACAAAGTTACATTATCAACATCAAGTGAAAGTCCATCTTCAAGATCATAAACTCCTTCATTAAGATGTATTTCATCAAATGGTTTAGCCAAGATTAAAGCTTCTTGTATCTGATCATAAGCAGAAGGTCCTGGGCTAATAAATATTTTTGCTTTTACTGTTTCACCGTAAAAAAACACTAGAAATGTAAAGGCTATAATTTTTCTTAATTTCATTTTTTGTTCTCTACAAAAGCTTTAATTAAATGATGAGCAATAGCCATTGGTGGCGGAACAAAGAAACCGTTTTTATTATTACCGTTAATTGTCTCTTTAAGTTCATCTTTTGTAAACCAACGACCTTCATCAATCTCAACTTCATCTAATTTAAAATTTTCCGATGTTGATTCAGCAATATAGCCTATCATAAGTGAATTTGGAAATGCCCAAGGCTGACTTGAGTGATATTCCGCTTTTACTATTTCTATTCCGGCCTCTTCCTTTAATTCTCTTGCAACTGCTTCTTCAATAGATTCGCCAGGTTCTATAAATCCTGCTAAAGCCGAATACATGCCAGGTGGAAATCTTTTTTGCCTACCTAGGAAAGCAGTATCCTTATATGTTGCTAGCATAATAACGACAGGATCTGTTCTTGGGAAATGTTCTGAATTACATTTATGGCAAATTCTTTTATAACCGGCTTCAACCATAACACTTTCTTCTCCACATCTTGAACAAAATTGATGACTGTTATTCCATTCAAAAATGGCTTTCGCCTGGCCAATCATAGCTAGTTCGCCAGGATCAATAGATTGAGGTGCGAGTACCATCAAATCTTCAAAATTTCCAAGTTCATTTAATCCCAAAACATCTTCTGGATTAGATAGTCTAGATAAATCTACAGCGAAGAACGACATATCTCCTATCAGGCCTAAAAAAATTAAATTGTCTTGATCAGTTAATTGATTTTTAAAGAAATCTAAAGGAAACCAAGCAGGACTTAATTGATCGGCATCCGCATGTCCTGAAATGAGATTTCTTACTGTTGATACAAAAGCTTTCCCCCGCCAAAAAAGAGCTATCATCGTTTTGTCACTTTTTAACGTTTTTTTAACCCATTCTGGATCTGATCGTAAATCAGAAACTCTATCAACTGGATTGTTGGAGAATATATTAGGATAAACTTTCATAACTTAATAAATTATATAATATGGTACTAATAAATATTAGTCTAATAAACAGTTTCAGTGAATTTACTTTAGCTGTTGATTAAAGACTCATTATATATTTAATATTTGATTTCTTAAGAGGAAATTTTGGAGCATCCACAAGAAAATAATTTAGAAGGTGAAGAATCTTCACAAACCATTGATGATGAAAATCAAGATAGTTTTTTAGAAAGAAGTGACAATAAGAGCGCTCTGAAAAATTATAGAGTATTAGCAAGAAAATATCGGCCTCAAAGCTTCTCTGATTTATTGGGTCAAGAAACCATGGTGCAAATATTAAGGAATGCATTTACCTCTGGTAGATTAGCGCATGCTTATATGCTTACTGGTGTTCGTGGAATTGGGAAAACCACTACTGCAAGACTCCTTGCTCGTGCTTTAAATTACAGTTCTGAAGATATTGATGAACCAACTCTAGATATTTCTACTTATGGACACCATTGTGAAGATATAATGGAGTCACGGCATATTGATGTTTTAGAAATGGATGCAGCATCTAGAACCGGTATTGCTGATATTAGAGAAATAATTGACTCAGTTAGTTATTCTACCTCATCGGCCAGGTTTAAGATTTATATTATTGATGAGGTTCATATGCTTTCAAAGTCTGCCTTTAATGGATTATTGAAGACTCTTGAAGAGCCTCCACCGCATGTAAAATTTATTTTTGCGACCACAGAGGTCCATAAGGTACCTCTTACTATATTATCTCGATGTCAAAAATTTGATCTAAGACAGCTAGATGAAGTAAACATGCTAAAATTATTAAAAAGTGTTTGTCAAAAAGAAAAAGCTGATATTTCTGATAATATTTTATCAGTTATAGGAAGGGCGGCTGCAGGTTCTGCAAGGGATGGTCTGTCAATATTAGATCAAGCTATTACACTTGCTCAAAGCGAAAAGAATTTGGATGAAAATTCTATAAGGGATATGCTAGGGCTTTCAGATCATGCTCGAATAATTGAATTATTTAAATCAATTTCAATGGGCAACATCGAAAGTGCCTTAAAAGAAATTAAAGATCAGATAGAACTCGGAGCTGAACCTATAAACATTATCTCTAGTTTAGGGGATATTGTTCATGAATTAACTTTACTAAAGGTATCAAAGGCGAAAAATGATAACCTATTTCTTGGACCTGAGAATTTTTCAAAGTTAACAGAATTATTAGAAGATCTGGATGTAAGAAAATTATCAAGATTTTGGCAAATGATCTTAAAAGCAGATACAGAAATTAAAAATTCATTTAATGCTTTTTCAGCTCTTGAGATGGTTGTAATTAGAATGGCTTATGTTTCAGAATTGCCAACACCTGCTGAGATTATTGATTCAATAGAAGAAACAGAGGAAAATAAAAAAAAAAAATTAAAAAGTAAAATTACATCTAATCCAAAGAATATTGATAAAAATACAAAGAATAATAGCTTTGATAATATTGGGTCCTTTGAGGATATTATAGAGTTAGCGGGGAAGCATAAATTCTTGATTTTAAAAAAATTCTTACAGGAAGATGTTCGGCTAGTAAGTTTTGAAAATGGCCATATAGATATTAATGTTCCTGAAGGCAGTGAAGAAATTATAAAAGAATTAATAGTTAAACTCTATGATTGGACAGATCAAAGGTGGATAATTAATGTTTCTTCAAAAAAAGGCGAAGACACAATTTTAGAGAAACAAAATAATATTCAAAATAATATTGTTGATGAAGTTAGTAATAAGGAAGAAATAAAAAAAGTTATGGAAGCTTTTCCAGATTCTAAAATTACATCAATTAGTAAGGTCGATAATAGAAATGAGTCAAAGTGAAATAGATAATTTAATTGAATTATTGGCTAGGATGCCAGGTATTGGGCCTCGTTCTGCAAGAAGACTAGCTTTGAGTATGTTAAAAAAGCCAGACTCTTTAATGCGACCTTTAGCTAAATCTCTCATTGATACGGCCAATTCAATTATTCAATGCTCAATATGCGGCAACCTTGATACAGTGACTCCTTGTAATATTTGTGAAGATAAAAAAAGAGATACTTCTATTATAGTGGTTATCGAAGAAGTTGCGGATTTATGGGCTTTGGAAAGAGCATCTGTTCATAAAGGCCTTTATCATGTATTGGGAGGCACTTTATCAGCAATTGATGGGATAAGTCCTGAAAATATAGGTATTGCTAGTTTGGTAGAAAGAGCGAAAAAGTCAGATACTAAGGAGGTAATTCTTGCAATGAATGCCACTATAGATGGACAAACAACTGCGTATTATATTACCGACCAATTATCCGATATAGAAATAAAGGTATCACGCCTTGCTAGAGGTGTTCCTGTTGGGGGCGAACTCGATTATATGGATGATGGCACTCTTTTGGAGGCTATAGAATCTAGACAACCATTCTAGTAAATATTCTTATTGCGATCTTTTTTAAGGCAGTTTATCAAATACTATGGCTATAAAAGAAATAATAAAAGTTCCTAATCCGATTTTAAAAAAGGTTTCTCAACCTGTAGAAGAGGTAAATGATGAAATCAGGTCAATTTTGGATGACATGTTGGAAACTATGTATGATGCACCGGGAATTGGTCTGGCAGCGATTCAGATTGGAATTCCACTCAGAATGCTTGTAATAGATATTTCAACCATGGATAAAGAAATTGAAAGTGAAAAAGATCCACAATTTTTTATTAATCCAGAAATTTTGAAGCCTTCTGAAAAATTAGGTTCTTTTGAAGAAGGATGTTTGTCTGTTCCAGGTATATGGGAAGAGATAGAAAGGCCAGATCAATGTATTGTTAAATTCCTTAATAGAGATGGTAAAAAAGAAGAAAAAAAGTGTAAGGGATTATTGGCTACAGTTATTCAACATGAGATGGACCACCTTGAAGGAATAGTTTTTGTGGACCACCTTTCCAGATTAAAAAGAGATTTATCAATAAAGAAATCAATAAAATTTCAAAAAAATCCTACTAAAGAAGATCGCTTATCTCGTTACAATGAACAAAAATGATTCAGTAAATTCAATAAAAATTGCCTTTATGGGAACACCTGATTTTTCTGTACCTATATTGAAAAGTCTTATAAACGATAATTTTAATATTTCTTGTGTTTTTACCCAATCTGGAAAGCCTGCGGGTAGAGGCATGAAAAGAAAAAATTCTCCAATTTATAATTTTTCTCTAGAAAATAATTTAACAATAAGAACTCCTTTAAAGTTGGATGAAGAAGAAGTTAAGTATCTTTCTGCATTGGAGTTAGATGTTATGATTGTTGTAGCATATGGATTAATTTTACCTGAATCTGTTTTGGAATTGCCCAAATTTGGATGTATTAATATACATGCCTCATTGTTACCCCAATGGCGAGGCGCAGCCCCAATTCAAAGAGCAATAATGGCAGGTGACAAAAGAACAGGCGTATCATATATGCTTATGGAAAAGGGGTTAGATACTGGTCCAGTGTTAGCTTCCCTAGAAACAGACATAGGAGAAAATGATAGTTACCTGGATCTACATAATAATTTATCAAAAATAGCGGCAAAATCTATCAAGGATATAATCTTAAATCATGTAAATGGAGGACTCATTGCTCAGAAGCAAGACAATTCTTTGGCAAGTTATGCAGAAAAGATTACTAAGAATGATTCAAGAATTAATTGGGAGTTAAATGCTTTTGATATCAAAAACTTAGTTAATGCAATGAGACCATCACCTGGGGCATGGACAAAAACAATTGAAGGTAAGAGATTGAAAATTATAAGCGCTAGTGTTGAAAATTTAAATGGAGAAGCCGGAGTTTTATTGGATAATTTAATTATTGGTTGTGGTGAGAAATCTTTAAAGGTTAATGAAGTTCAGCCTGAAGGAAAAAAAGTTATGTCTTCAAAAGATTATTTACTTGGTAAGAATTTTTTAATTGGCGAAAGAATTTTTGAATAATGCAAAGGTGGAAATTAACTATTGAATATAAGGGCTGCATTTTTAATGGATGGCAAAGTCAAAAAGACTTAACTGGAGTTCAAGATTATATTCAAAAAGCAATTTATGATTTTTCAAAAGAAAAAATAAAGATTTATGGTGCTGGAAGAACTGATTCTGGTGTGCATGCTTTAGGACAAGTTGCTCATTTTGATCTAAAGAAGAAAACTAATTCAAATGAGATAAGAGAAGCTTTAAATAATTATTTAAGGTCAAACCCTATTGCCATTATAAAGGTTGAAAAAGAAAGTAAGGATTTCCATGCTCGTTTTTCTGCAAAATTAAGACATTATGAGTATAGAATTATAAATCGAAGACAGCCATTAACTCTAGATAAGGACCTATTTTGGAGAATTGGAAGACCTTTAGATGTTAGTCGAATGAAACAAGCTACTAAGTATCTTGTTGGCACTCATGATTTTACAACATTTAGATCAGTTAATTGCCAATCTAAATCACCTGTAAAATCTTTAGATAAAATAAAAATTTCAAATAAGGATGACAGAATTTATTTTTCATTTGAGGCTAAGTCCTTTCTTCACAACCAGGTTCGCTCAATTGTAGGATCTTTTAAATTAGTGGGAGAAGGAAAATGGAAAGCCAAAAAGATAAAGGAAATACTTGATACAAGGAATAGAAAGGAATGCGGTCCAATTGCTCCACCAGAAGGATTATATTTCAAAGCTGTTGATTATTAAGAAAAATAATCATTCAAAACATCAAGATAAATATCTTTTAATTTTTCTATATCTGCATTATTTGAATATTCATTAATTTTATGCATTGAAGCACCAACCAGACCAAATTCAACCACTCTTCCGTAATTTTTTATAAATCTAGCATCAGAGGTACCGCCTGTTGTTGAGAGAGTGGGAGTTATTTTGCAATGCTTTTCTATAATTTTTGAAAGATTGTTAACAAATTCGCCAGGTTCAGTAATAAATGAATCACCAGAGTGTTCGAAATTAATTGAATATTCATAATCATGTTTTTTTAGTCGACTCTCAATTTCGCTTTCAATTTTTTCCTTAGTAAAATTATCATTATATCGGATATTTAATTTCGCTGTGATTTCCGGAGGAATAACATTTGAAGCAGAATTACCGGCATCTATCGATGTGATTTCTAGATTTGAAGCATCAAAATATTCATTACCTTCATCCAAAGGTTCTTTGATTAGTTCATTTAAGATTAAAATTAATTTTGGAATAGGGTTATCAGCTAATTGTGGGTAAGCGACATGTCCTTCATTTCCTTTAAGTGTAAGTGTAATATTTGTACTACCCCTCCGACCAATTTTAATCATTTCTCCAAGTTTATTTGGATTTGTTGGCTCACCAACGATACAATCATCAAAGGTATGGTTATTTTTTTCCATCCATTCTAATAACTTTTGAGTGCCATTAACTGCTTTTCCTTCCTCATCACCAGTAATTATTAAAGATATTGACCCATTAAATTGTTTTCCATTTTTATCTAAAAAAATACTGATAGCTGAAATAAAGGATCCTATTGATCCTTTCATGTCTACAGCACCCCTACCGACTATTTTATTTCCATCATTTATTCCATCAAAAGGTGGGCTTTCCCATAAGGTTTCATCACCTTCAGGAACAACATCCGTATGACCAGCAAAAGATAATGTCGGGGATTTGTCACCTATTTTTGCCCATAGGTTTTTGATCGAATCGGAATCATTTTCAGAAAATTCTACAATCTCACAATTAAATCCGATTTTCTGAAGTTTTTCTGACAGTAATTCAATCGCCCCATCATTTTGAGGAGTTACAGAACGACATTTAATAAGCTCTGTTGTTAATTCTAAAGGATCATAGATCATACTAATCCCTTAATAATTCATTTATTGATGTTTTTGATCGCGTTTTTTCATCAACTGTTTTTACTATTACCGCGCAAGATAAATTTGCATCTGAAGAAACATTTTTCGATGGCATGCTACCTGGAACCACTACAGAATATTCAGGGACTTCGCCATAAAGAGTTTTTCCAGTTTCTCTATTATAAATTGGCGTTGATGCAGTTAGAAAAATTCCCATAGATATAACAGAGCCCTGACGAACAATTACCCCTTCTGCTACTTCAGATCTTGCGCCAATGAAACAATTATCTTCAATTATAACTGGGCTTGCTTGTAATGGTTCAAGAACTCCACCTATTCCTGCACCACCAGAAATATGACAATTTTTACCTATTTGTGCGCAAGAACCAATAGTAGCCCAGGTGTCTACCATTGTTGATTGATCTACATAAGCACCGATATTAATAAAACTGGGCATTAAAACACAACCTTTACCTACAAAAGAACCATATCTAACAATTGAGCCTGGTACAGCTCTAAATCCAGCATTTTTGAAATTATCTTCACCCCATGAGTTGAATTTTGAGTCTATTTTATCCCACCACTTGGAATTATTTGGACCACCGTCAATTAATTTCATGTCATTAATACGAAAATATAAAAGAATAGCCTTTTTTGCGAACTCATTTACGGCCCAATTACCTTTTTCTGAATTAGCTATTCTTAATGAACCATTATCAAGATTTTCTATAATATTGTTTATTGCATTTATAATATCTAAATTAGAATCTGGATTAATATTCTCAATATTAGCAAAAGCATCTTCAATTATTTTAATTTCATTACCCATTTAGCTTCCTTATATCTATTAAGGAGTTTCTTTATAATATTTATTGAAGAACATTACTAGGTCATCAGTTACATAATCTGCATAATCATTATTTTTCCATAATAATTCAAATTCTTTGATATCAAATTTATCATTTCTTAAAGGCAGGTCCCTTTGGATTAAGACTGATATTATTCCAAGTTCTTTTGCGGGCTGAAGATTCCTGGCTATATCCTCAAACATTATAGATTTATTAACATCAATTCCCATTTTATTAATAAAAGTTGTATAGGCTTCCATATTCGGTTTAGGTATAAAATTGCTATCTTTAATGTCATAAATATCGTCAAAGATTGCATTCATTTCTAGTTTCCTTAAAACATTCTGGGCATGTTTTTTTGAACCATTTGTGAAGATAAATTTTTTTCCAGGTAGATTGGAAATAATTTTATTTAATTTTTTATCAGGTTTTAAAATATCTAAATCTATATCATGCACAAATTCTAAAAATTCATCACTATCTATATTATTTTTTTTCATAAGGCCCGATAGGGTGGTTCCATATTCTAAAAAATATTTTTTTTGAATATTAAAAGCTTCTTCATTGTTGATTTTAAATTTATCAGTAATAAATTTTGTCATTCTTTCATCAATTTGACTGAAGATTTCTTCTTCTGGGGAATAAAGAGTATTATCGAGATCGAATATCCAATTCTTTATATTTGATAATTCCATTGTAAAGAAATAACTATCTAATTAATGTTCCAGCCCCATGTTGAGTAAATAATTCTAACAAAATTGCATGCTTTACTCTTCCATCGACAATAACAGATGCACTCACACCTTTTTCTAAAGCATTTATACAAGTGTTTACTTTTGGGATCATTCCGCCTGAAATTATACCTTTTTCTATCATGGCTAACGCCTCTTCCTTACTAATTTCCTCTATGATGTCATCATCATCATCTAGGACCCCTTGAACATCGGTAAGAATAAGTAATCTTTTAGCATTTAATGAAAAAGCTATAGCTCCTGCAACAGTATCGGCATTAATATTGAAGGTTTTTCCATCTTCACTTATTCCTAATGGCGCAATGACAGGAATAAAATCATTATTGATTGATATTTCTATAATTTCTGTATTAATTTTTTTTGGTATACCAACAAAACCTAGATCTACAATTTTTTCAATATTTGATTCATCTTTAATCTTACCATCATGTTTTTTTGCTATTATCATCGAAGCATCTTTTCCAGATATTCCTATGGCTTTACACCCTGATTGATTTATTTCTGATGCGATTTCTTTATTTATTCCTCCACAAAGCACCATCTCAACAACATCAAGAGTTTTTTCATCAGTTATTCGCATTCCAGATTCAAATTTTGTTTCTATACCCAATTGTTCTAGCATATTACCTATTTGAGGACCTCCGCCGTGAACAATAACTGGCTTTAAACCACTTTGCTTAAGCAGGGCAACATCTTCACAAAATGACTTTATAGATTTTGAATCTTTCATTGCGTTGCCGCCATACTTTATTACAACTATCGAGTCAGCGTATTTTTGCATATAGGGTAAAGCCTGGGTAAGCATATCCGCATTATTTAACCAATTTTTTGCTTCTGATTCACTTTTTGTCATTATTCAATCTTCTTAATTTAATAAATTTGCAATTTCTTCTCTGATCTCATCAACTCCAGATTTATTCTTCGATGATGTGATCAATATTTTAGGAAAGATTGCTTTTCTTTTTTCTACTTCTTTTAATACTAATTTTGCATGATTTTCAACTTCTAAGATTTTATCAGCTTTTGTTAAAACTATTTGGTATGAGACAGCAAAATTATCTAATACATCCATTACTTCGTTATCAATAGGCATAATTTTACGCCTGGAATCTATTAATAAAAAAACTCTTCTTAAATTATTTCTGCTTTTAAGGTAAAGATCAGAAAGATTTGTCCATTTATCTATTTCTTTTTTTGAAGCTTTTGCGTATCCGTAGCCAGGCATGTCAACAATATTAATAAGTGATTTAGAATTATTAGATATTGAAAAAAAATTTAACTCTCTGGTTCTACCTGGATTCTTTGATGTATAAGCTAATTTATTTTTATTGGTAATAGAATTGAGTAAACTTGATTTACCCACATTTGATCTACCAAAAAAGGCAACTTCTGGTAATGATTCCTCCGGAAGGTTTTCTAATTGAGTTACCCCGAGGGTAAAAATAATATTTTGATTAAATAGCCATTTACCAGGAGATTTAATATTTCCAGTTTTTTTTTCCATAACCATATTACTAATTATTCTTTATTTTCTTCAGATCTTGCAAAAAGAGCAATTTCTGTTCCTTGTTTCTTCATTATATATATTTGCTGAAGAATTGATAGAATACCGTTCCAGGCCCAATAAATTACAAGGCCAACTGGAAAATTAGCCGCTATAAATACCATTAATATAGGCATCCATGTGAATAATGTTTTTTGTATTGGATCAGGAGGGGCAGGATTTAATTTTGTTTGTAGAAAGAATGTTAAACCAAATAAAATATGAAAAACGCCTATCATTAGTATTTGGGGCAATTCCCAATTTATAAGCCCAAAACCGTTAAATATAGATATAGGATCTGGGGCAGATAAGTCTTTTATCCATCCAAAAAAAGGAGCATGTCTCATTTCTAAAGCAACTAGCAATACATTATACAATGCAAAAAATACCGGTATTTGAATTAAAACAGGCAAACATCCTGATAATGGTTTCAGCTCCTCTTTTTTATAAAGAGCTTGCATTTCTAGCGCCATTTTTTGTCTGTCTTCACCGTATGTTTCTCTCAATTTAGTGATTTCGGGTTGAACTTTTCTCATTTTTGCCATTTGAACATAAGATCTATTTACTATTGGGAAAAAGACAATTTTTATTAAGATTGTAAGCAGTAATATTGCTACACCAAAATTTCCTGAAAAAGAAAAGAGAAGATCTAAAATATAAAAAAGTGGTTTAGCAAGAAAATAAAACCACCCCCAATCTATTATTAAATCTAATCTTGTTAATATGTCTTGGTCAGAATAATTTTGAATAATGTTTACTTCTTTAGCTCCAATAAATGCTAAATTTTTTGAAATCACACTTTCCCCAGGTGCGGCAGCTGTAAGATCACCAATAAAACCAATCCTGTAATAGAGGTCGTTGTTTTCTTGTGATGTTTTGAAAATTGCTCTTTTGTCATCACCATCAAGAGATGTAATAGCGGTTGCCCAATATTTATCTCTAATACCAACCCATCCATTATTAAACTCTGACCTAAAATCTTTTTCTTCTATATCATCATAATCAACTTCCTCTAATTTTTCATCAAACCAGCCTGTGGGTCCTTCGTGAAGTAAGCCAAGTGCTTGACCTTCTGGAATTTCCTTTCTTGATAATTGTTGAAAAGGAAAGACAGTTAATGATCCTAAGGAATTATTTACTATTTCTTGTTCAATTGTGAAGAGGTAGTTTTCATCAATTGAAATTTTTTGTTTGAATAAAAGACCTTCCCCATTATCCCAAGATAAGGTAACGGGATTATTAGGGGTTAATGTTTGACCATCTTCCAATAACCAAAGTGTATCAGTGCCTGGTAAATTATATCTTATATTTTTTGGAGATTTCCAACCAGATTCAACCCAATATCCATTTTTGTCATTAGAAGGGGTAAAGAATTTTACATAGTCTGAATCTTCTTTTGTTGAGGTTTGAAAATCCTTCAAATAAATTTCATCTATTTTGGCTCCGCAAAGATTAATTGATCCTTCTATTTTGTTATTTGATATAGTGACTCTATTATCCGGACACGGTTTAGAAGTTGTTAAAGGCATTTCTATAGGTAAATTAAGTTCAATATTATTGTTTGAATCTGAAGATTCAATATTTGAAACATTACTTTGTTCTGGAGGAAAAAGTATTTGCCATCCAAATAAAACACCCATAGCGAGGACAATTGCAAATAAGTATCTCGACATATCATTCATATTTAAAATCTTTCAAAATAATCTTTGTTTCTTGCAATAGAGAATCCCAGGGGCTGTCAATTACTTTTTCTTTAGCAACAAAAACATAGTCGTAACCATTTTTTCCATACTTTGGAAGCAAATTTTTTATAAGATGCCTAATTCTTCTTTTGGCTTTGTTTCTTTTAATAGCATTGCCAATTTTTTTTGATGCAGTTATTCCATATCTTGGGCCAGATGTGTCTTTTCTATTATAGAATTGGATTATTAAAGAGTTGGATTTCTTGAAAATTGAGTTAGATACACGAATGTAATCAGATCGTTTAGTTATTTTCTCGACTTTTTTTAATTGTGAATCTTTTTCTTCTTCTTTTTGAGTTGTTGTCATTGAGAAACTAAGCGGATAATTTTTTTCTGCCTTTAGCTCTTCGATTGGACAAAATTTTACGGCCTCCAACAGTAGCCATTCTAGACCGAAATCCGTGTCTTCTTTTTCTGACAATGTTACTAGGTTGGAATGTCCTTTTCATAATTAATCCCCTGGGGTTAATAATAATGAGCGTTATAAGACTTAGTGCTTCTTAAGTCAAATGGCTGTTTTAAAATATTTTAATTTTTATCATCGCTATATTTTTCCATTCTTTCAACTGATCTACTCATTTGTTTTTCGCGCGTTTCATGTTCATCAATTACTTTTACCATCGCTGAAGCTTTTTTTCTTAATTCTTCTGTTGAATTACTAAAATTTTCAAATTCTTTTTTGAACATTCCAAATTCTTTAATTATTTCTGAAGTTCTTTTATTAAGAGTAAGTGTCCTAAAGCCCATCTGAATACTTATAATGTAAGCAGCTAATGAATTTGGCCCTAAAATAAATATCCTATCTTCTTTAAGAATACTTTCTTTGATATTTAAATTCATTACTAGTTGGAATAAACTCTCACTAGGTAAGTACAGAATTGCATAATCAGTAGTAACTCCCTCTAGTATATATTTAGAACTAATTGATTTAGCCTCTTTTTTTATATGTCTTATAATTTCTTTTTCAGATTCATCTATTAATTTTTTATCTAATTTTTCTGCTGCATTAAGATATTTATCATAAATTCCTGAAGGAAATTTGGCATCAATTGGCATTAAAAGACCATCTTGTAAAACTACAGCAAACTCTACATACTTTCCAGAATTTGGAATGATTTCAACATTTTCTTGGTACTGATCTTTTGAAAAAACATCCTCCAAAATTGATTTTAAGTTCCATTCACCGAAAGAACCAGCTGAGGTTGAGCCAGATAAAAAATTTCTTAATCTACCCATAGGCTCTTTGAAGGCCTGAATATCATTATTTAACGATATTAGATTTTCCTCTTGTTTTTTTATAGCTTCATTTAGGTTTGCTTCGCTCTTTTTTTGAGGAATTTTTAATAGAACTATTGCTATTAAGCAAAGTAAAAGAAGAATTATTATTATTGATTCAAACATTTTATCTCCAATGGCGCGCCGGGGAAGATTCGAACTCCCGACCCCCAGATTCGTAGTCTGGTGCTCTATCCAGCTG
>CAXFAF010000007.1:0-74245 GCA_964001285.1 uncultured bacterium
CAATTTGGTGGTGAATTAGGTGAAAAATATGAATCTCAAATCCTAACAGCAGATTTAAATATTGATCTTGAATCTGTGGCTATAAGAACAATCATAAATCATCATGAACAAGACACCCAATGGGTTATCGATTGTGATTCAGGCCCAACAGTAAATTGTTTTGCTGGTGAAGTTAATGGTTTTGAAAATTTCTCTATCGAAGCAAAGATACTTTCAAAAAATGAAGGCAATTTTAATTGGGCTTTAGGTGGTTATTATGCCGATATTAAAAGATCATTTGAGCAAGAAGTTATTTTTGCTGGGGCAGAAAATTCTGCTGCAGATATTTCAAATAGATTTGTAGCCTACGATAAGATTTCTGGAACAGATGGTGAAACTATTTCGATTTATGGTGAATTGATTTGGGATATTAATGATACCCTTCAATTAACAGCTGGTGCTCGTTACATTGAAGAAGAGAAAGATTCATTCTTTACACAACCATATGTAAATCCTGTATTTGGTTTTTTATTCGTTGAAGGAAGAATGTTAGAGGCCAAGACAAGTCTTGATGAGCTAGTTCCAGAAGTAACATTACGATATCAACCAGATGAAAATATAACTTATTTTGTAGCTTACAAAGAGGGTTGGAAATCAGCAGGTTTTGATAATGGATCAATTGATAGTACTTTAAATGCAAACCCTATAGCAGATATTACTTATGACCCTGAAACGGTTGAAGGAATTGAAGCGGGTGTTAAAGCGTTATTATTAGATGGTACATTAAATGTAGAATTTGATATTTATAGATATGAATATGAAGGGTTACAATTAAACTTCTTTAACTCAGCAACTTTTGCCTATAGAACATTGAATGCCGATGAGACTGAATCCGAAGGCTTTGAACTCCAATTACAATATTTACCACCTTCTATAGAAGGTTTAGGTTTAACTGCGGCTATTGGATATAATGATGCTAATTATGTAAAATTTAGTGGACCATGTTACGCTGGTCAGAAACCTTCTGAAGGTTGTACAACTCAAGTAGGTGGTTTATGGGAACAAAACCTAAGCGGAAGTAAAAAAGGCTTAGCCCCTGAACTTCGTTACAATCTTGGATTTAACTATGTTGGAGATATCGGTAATGGACTAGAATTTGGGCTAGTTGGGAATGTTAAATATTCAGACGAATATGTTCTTAGAGACACAATTCCTGATGCTATGCAGGGTTCTTATCATATCTTTGATGCTAATGTTAGCATTGCTTCGCCTGAAGCAGGGTGGAAACTTAGTTTGATAGGTAGAAACCTTAATGATGAATATATACAGACTTATGCTGCAGACACACCATCATCTGGCGGTAATGCAGGCAGTATTTATGGTTTTAGAGGTGATAGATACGCCTATACAAAACCAGGTAGAACTTTAATGCTGCAATTAGCTTATCAAAGATAAATAGATAAATTAATTATAAATCAGCCCTGAATTTATTTTAAATTTGGGGCTTTTTTATGTGGTATGTAAAATTGAAAAGGTTCTTTTTTTAAAGTACCACTGATCATCAATTTTGATAAATTCGTCAAGATACTGTCCGTGTGTTTGTGATTTAGTGTCTTCGTTATCAGTTCCTACTTCAATAGTATATGTCGTTCCTTTCGCGGTATTACCATCTATTACCAAAGATCCTAGGAGCGCTATAAATACAATGTATTTGTAATTGGACATAGCTTCTTCCCATTTTTCTACTATTTGTTTTCTTCCTTCAACTTTCTCTAGTCCAGGAAAATTTGGGACACTCCAAATAGCATCTTCTGACCATGTATTTCCCCAGTCACTAGAATCTTTTCTTGATACTGCATCTCCATAAGACATAACCAACTCATGAAGGGCTAATTTGTCATCTGTGGATCCAATGAAACTCATTGTTTTCTCCTTATATCTTAATTATTTTTTAAGCTTAAAAAAACTATCATAAAACTTCCACATAATATTAAAAAAAGTGATAATAGATATGATGGCTTTAAAAACCTTCTTAACAATTTTATTATTGGCATTTACTAGCAATTTAATTGCTAGCAATATAGAAATCTTACCAGAAGTTGAAACTGATCCTGTTTTTACTGGCGGTGATGCGGCAGATGACCCTGCTTTTTGGTTTAATTCTAAAAATCCTTTAGAAAGCATTGTTTTTGGAACAGACAAGAAAGCTGGCTTGCATTCGTTTTCATTAGATGGAAAAAGATTACAATTTATTCCATCAGGAAAAATTAATAACATTGATAGTAGAAGTGGTTACAGTTTTGGAGCAAAAAAATTTGCTGTCTTAGCCGGTTCTAACGCAAGCAATAATTCAATAATAATATACTTAATAAATGAAGATGGAGTTATAGATAATTTAGATAAAAATGAGGCTATCACAGGACTAGAAGGTGTTTATGGTCTTTGTATGTATAAAAGCAAAAAGTCAAAAGCAACATATATATTCATAAGTGACGCTTTAACATTATCTATATATCAATATAGAGTTCTTAATTTTTTTCCTATAAAAATTAGATTGGAAAGACAGATTAAGACTAATTCTACATCTGAGGGCTGCGTTGTTGATGATGAGGATGGAATCCTATATTTTGCGCAAGAAGATGAAAACTCCGGGGTTTATTTTATTGATGCAGAACCGGTTGAAAATGAAATAAAAACAATAGATAGAACAACGAAATATAATGGCTACATTAATGGGGATACTGAAGGATTGGCTTTGTTGAATCATCAAAAAGGTAAGTTGCTTATAGCTTCATCTCAAGGGTCAAGTGACTTCACAGTATATGATTTAAAAAGTAATAATAAATATTTAGGCAGATTTTCTATTAAGAAAAATAAGGAAATTGACGGAGTATCAAGAACTGATGGCATTGAGATTTATAATGGTAAAATAAATACTGATTTTAAAGAAGGAATTCTTATTGCTCAGGACGACATGAATATGGAAAATTTTGATTTGGATGGGGTTGTTTTACAAGCTAAGAAAATAAATCAAAATTTTAAACTTATTCCCATTAACCAAATAATTGAGAATTTTCTAGATTAATTTTTAGGTGATTCCATGAGTTCAATTAATACGCCATCAGTATCCTTTGGATGAATAAAAATAACAGGCGTTCCGTGTGCACCTATTCTTGGTTCATTTAAAACCGTTGCGCCTTTGTGTTCCATTTCCTTCTTTGCAATATTGATGTCGTTAACCTCAAAACATATGTGATGTTGACCGCCTTTAGGATTCCTTTCTAGAAAGTTGTTAATAGGAGAATCTTCTCCGAGTGGTTCTATAAGCTCAATCTGACTATTAGGTAGGTTTACAAAGCAAAACCTAACACCTTGAGAAGGCATTTCTGAAGGCTCAGTAATGTCTATAATATCATATAAATTCTTATAATTTTCTGCAGCTTTCTCAATTGATGGTACTGCTACACCTACATGATTTAAAGGTCCGACCATTTAAATACTCCTATAAAATTAATTGTAAAATTAAATTTTTTCATTAATCTTTTAAATCTAGTTTATAAAAGTTTTTTTTAAAACATTTATTTTGTTAAAGAGGATAATAATCATGCTTAAAGTTCATTTTGCCCCAAATTCAAGAGCCGGAAGAATAATCTGGTTACTAGAAGAATTGGAACTTCCATATGAAGTTAATAATATGGCTTTTCATCCAAAAGATTTAAAATCAGATGAACATAGAAAAAGACATCCATTAGGAAGAATACCTGTTCTTGATGATGGTGATATAAGAATTTATGAATCTGGGGCGATTGTTGAGTATGTTTTAGAAAGGCATAAAAATGGTGGTTTAAAGCCTTCTGCAGATGATGTGTTGTATCCTAACTATTTGCAATGGTTCCACTATTGTGAAGGTATGGTTATGCCACCAATAAATACCATTGTGGTTCAAACGATTCTCTTACCGCCCGATAGAAGGGATGAGACTGTTCTAGGTCAAGCACAACGTTTATTGACTAAATCTTTAGCTCCGGTAAATGAAGCTTTAGAAGGAAATGATTACTTGATAGGAAATTTTTCTGCAGCCGATGTTATGCTTGGCCATGCATGTTTCATGAGCAACAGAATGGGTTGTGTTCCTAAAGAAATGGTCCATCTTAGACAATATGTTGAAAATATTAGCAATCGTGATGCCTTTAAAACTGCTATAGAGATGCAATAGAAATATTTCAAATTCCTGATGATTAACTTTTGGACAGTTAAAGTAATAAGGTTTGTTACAATTTCTTTTATTATAGCTTTCTTTATAGCATCTTACTTTTACCCTGGAGGAAACATTTATGATCCTTCACAAATGGGGTATTCTTATACACATAACTTCTTGAGTGATCTAGGAGGTCAAAAGTCTCACTCTGGTCAAAATAATTTTATCTCTTCACTAATCTTTAATTCATCAATGTTGTTATTTTTTCTTCCTGGTATCTCTTTCTTATTTGTTCCTCTTTTATTTAAGGAAGATAAGATATCTTTTACATTTGCACTTCTGGGATCTTTATTTTTCTTTCTTGGGTCAAGTTTTTTTGCTGGAGTAGGGTTAACTCCATATGATCTTTATTTAGATCTTCATGTGTTTTTTGCACTTAATTCTTTTAGGTTATTGATACCTGCATCAATTTTATATTTTATTGTTTTTTTAAGGAGTCCTTTAGATATTAGATACTTAACTGTCATTGCATTATTCCTTATTTTAACAACATCATATGTTTTTTATCAATTATTTGGAGGAAACCCTTTAGAAGATAAGGATGTAATGGTAACAGCAGCAATTATTCAAAAACTCATAGCCTTTTTATCAGTTTTTTCTATGTTTTCATTAACTTATGGCTTTTCGAAAAGGATTGATCAACTAAATCTATCTTAATTATTGCAATTAAATTGCATTAACAGACAAGCAATATTCTTCTGTGTTATAAGCCTTTTATCAGAAGAATAGGAGTAATCAATGGAAGAGCTTAATCAAGATAAAGTTTGCAATATTTTGAATGAGATAATGGAATATGAACTAGCCGGTGTTGTCAGATATACACATTCTTCTTTAATGGTCTCAGGCCCAAATCGCATACCAATAGTAGAGTTTTTACAAGCTCAAGCTAATGAATCTTTAACTCACGCTCAACAAGCAGGAGAGTTATTAACAGGGCTGGACGGTCATCCCAGTCAAAAAATAGCTAAAATTGAGGAAAGTAATCAACATTCTATTGAGGCTATTCTCCAAGAAAGCTTAGAGCATGAGAAACATGCTTTAAGCTTATATAAAAAGCTTCTTAAGAATGTTGAAAATGTATCAATTTATCTTGAAGAGTATGCTCGAACTTTGATTGGACAAGAAGAACAGCATTCTCTTGAGTTGAAGAAAATGCTTAAAGATTATTCATAATTAAAAATTTGTTTATTTGGTTTTTTGACAGGTATTAATTTTCTACATATACTCTTCAAAAAAACGGGGAAGATAATATGAGTGAACAAAAAGAAACTTTTAATCCTGAGTTTAATCCTCTTGGCGCAGAAGGGTCTATAGACACTAATGCAATGCCATGGATTCCGATTAAGGATGTCTCGGGTTTATATGTAAAGCCTATCAGGGTAAGTCCTGAAAGCGGTATGTTTTCTATAATTTTTAAATTAGATGAAGGATGTTCATTTCCTAGCTCAATATATTTGGGAGGTATGGATTTATTAGTTCTTTCTGGACAACTTAATTATGTTCAAGAAGATAAAGAAAGTGTTTTAGCGCCTGGTACTTGGGGTTTTATTTCAGCTAACTCTAAGGTTAATTCTATAACAGCTACTGAGGAAGCTGAGGTTTTAGCAAATTTTTATAGTGCTGTAGCATTTCTAAAAGAAGATGGATCCCTTAAATCAATTTTAACTGGCACTGATGTAATGAATCTTGCAAAAGATAAGAATATTTCACTCGTTCCTAATTCATCAACTGAATGCTGGGAAAGAGGGCCGCAAACTTATGATGGCCCAGGTGAGCCTCTTGCAATTGCGTCATCTAATGCAGCAACATTGGTAGATTCTGATGTAGGGTCTGTCTTATCTTCAGAAATTTCCCATCCTCATTTTGTTGATACAAGGGAAGTGCCATGGTTTACAATGCCTACAATGCCAGATGTTGGTCTCAAACTTTTGCGTGTAAGTGAAGAAACAGGCTTTGTTTCAATGATAGTTCGGCATAACGGTGTTGCTCTTCCTCATACCCATATTGGCGCAAGTGATTTCTTAGTGCTTAGTGGAGCCTTAGGCGTAAGGGCAGGACCTCCAGAAGGGTATGGTCCAGGAATGTGGTTTTATGAGCCAGCAGGGGCTAGACACGAAGAAACTCAGCGGGTTACAGATGAAGATTTAATCTACACTGCTAATATTTATGGACCCCTAGTGTTTGATTCTGGCCCAGGTACTCCTGTTGAAGCTGTCGTCTCTTGGATAGACTATAAGACTATGGCCGAAGAAGGAGGAATTAAGTTAGTTCCAAACTCTAACTCAAATGATAAAACTTTACTTGCATGGGCTCCTTTAACGGCAAAATAAAGAAAAACTTTAATTTAGTTGATCTTTTTTGTGGTGCCGGAGGTTTAACTCTCGGTTTTAAGCAGACTAAGAGATTCAATACAGTTTTTGCTAATGATATTGATAAAGATATGTGCTCTGCGTATAGTTTCAATTTTCCAGAAACGGAAATATCCTCAGAGACAATATCTAATGTAAATTTTGATGAAATAGCTGAAAAGCAAAATATCGATGTCGTGATTGGCGGACCTCCTTGCCAAGCATATTCTACCTCAGGGAAAAGATCTAATAATGATAATAGGTCTAAATTATTTATAGAATATTTTAATTCTATAAAATCACTCAACCCGAAAATATTCTTGTATGAAAATGTCAAAGGTCTAATTTCTTTTAGAAAAGGTTTAATATTTAAAGAAATAAAAGAATTATTTTCATCAATTGATTATGATTTGTCATTTCATTTAATAAATGCTGCTGATTATGGGGTACCTCAGATTAGAGAAAGAATATTTTTATTTGGAATAAGAAGGGGTATTAATTATTTTTTTCCAAAAAAAACACATACAAATCAATTGAATAATAAATACATAACTGTTGAGGATGCTTTATCAGATCTCCCAAGAATAGGAAATAATTCTTCATCAACAGATTATTTATCTTTGCCTAAAACTAATTATCAGAAGCTCATGCGAAAAAAAGCACCTAAATTTTTAATGGACCATAACTCATCTAAACATGGTGAAAACCTAACTACTACTATGAAATATTTGCCAGAAGGGGGTTTAAAAAATGATATACCGGTTAGATTTAGACCGAAATCAGGATATCCAAATAGTTATGGAAGGCTTTGGTGGAAGAAACCTTCAACAACAATAACTAGGAATTTTGGGACACCTAGTTCAGCTAGATGCATTCATCCAAAAGTTAACAGAGCTTTAACTACTAGGGAAGGAGCAAGATTACAAAGTTTTCCTGATTGGTTCCAATTTTATGGTTCAAGGGCTAAAAAAAACCTTCAAATTGGGAATGCAGTCCCACCAATTTTATCAAAAAAAATAGGACACTCTATTATAAATTCTTTAGATGACCTTTAATCAAGATTTCTTTTTTAGATTATTGTTAAGTTGTTTTTAATATAAAAAGATTTGTACTTTTCGCCATCCCATTGATCATCAAATTTATTAATCTTTAGTAAGTTATTGGGTTGTAATTTTTCTTTGGGTACAGCCACTATATTCATATCCCCCGTTCCCGGATCATGAATAGGTTTTTTATGGTTTCTATAATTATCTTCTCTATACCAGAATGCATAATGCCAATAACATTTCCAGCCATTGTCAAATAACCATTTTAAATATTTTTTAGTTCCTTCTACTTCTTTTTTTGCTTCCATATAAAGAACAGGTTTATGATTTTTTAGAAAATTTTTACCACCTTGTATAACTTCCCATTCGTGAGCTTCAACATCAATCTTAATTAAACTGCATTTGTTTACTTCAATTTCATCTAATTTTATTGTTTTAATTCTAGTACCTTTTTCTGAAATTCCAGCCTCTCCATATCTTCCTATTTCAGAAAAATCAGAATCATTTAAGTTAGCCCAACCGCTTTTACTAGAAACCCCAAGAGTATATACAGATACATTTGTTATATCATTTAAAGTTAAATTAGTTTGAAGGCATTGTGACATAATATTTTGAGGCTCAAAAGCAATAACATTTCCTTCTTTGCCAACATTTTTTGATAGAGACAATACTGTCGTACCTATATTAGCTCCAATATCAATTACTGTGTCTCCTTTTGTAATGAACTCTGACATTATAATGTTTTCTCCCTCAGACCATTCACCATAAAGAGGAAGGCATTTACCTATCACTTGATCATTTCCCGGCCACATCATTTTTCCATGTATGCATTCGGCTAATAAAAAATTTTCAAAAGAGATTTCCAATTGATTGACCTTTTATATTTTTATTGTCTGTCGCTAAATTGTTATAAATGTTATATTTACCAATACTATTAGTCAATTTGGATTGATTTAATGTTTGATATAAAAGAAAAAAATGTTCTTATTACAGGCGCTACTAGTGGAATTGGTAAAGCCGCAGCTCTTAAGCTTTCATCACTTGGAGCGAAGATATACTTTATAGCTAGAAACGAAAAAAAGGCAGAAGATTTAGCAAAAGAAATTGAGAATCTAAGCGACATGATACCTTATTCAATTATTGCAGATCTTTCGTCTCAAAAAGAAATAAAAAGAGCTGCTGATGAATTTAAGTCTCTTAATATACCTCTTCATATATTATTAAATAATGCTGGGCTTATAAATATGGAACGAAAAGAAACCGTTGATGGTTTTGAAGAGGTTTTTGCTTTAAATCATTTAGCTTATTATTCACTCACTCAACTTTTACTTGATAACATTAAAAATGGTTCACCTAGTAGAATAGTTAATGTATCTTCTGGTGCTCATGCATTCGTAAAAGGTTTTAACTTTGATGATGTTCAGTCCTTAAGTTCTTACAAACCTTTCCAAGTTTATGGTTATTCAAAATTAGCCAATATTTTATTTACCAAGAAATTGGCCTCTTTACTTAAAGACGAAAATGTAAGCGTTAACTGTTTGCACCCAGGTGTTGTTGGAACGGCATTTGGACAAAATAATGGAAGTTTGCAGAAAGTTTTATTTTTTATTGCGAAACCATTTATTCGTTCGCCAGAAAAAGGAGCAGAAAGCTCAGTATATCTTTGTTCATCTCCCGAAGTTTCAAATACAACTGGTGAATATTTTTACAACTGTAAGATTGAAAAAACTACTAAATGGGCAAGAAGTGAAGAAGACGCAGAGAGGTTGTGGTTATTAAGTAGAGAATTAACAGGAATTTGATGAAGCCCCTTTCAGGTACTAAATTTCAAATTAAAGTTTGGGAAGAAATAAAAAAAATTCCTAAAGGTAAAACAAGATCATATCAGGAGATCGCTGTATCTATTGGCAAACCAAATTCTGCTCGGGCTGTAGCAAATGCATGTGGCAAAAACCCTTATCCAATCACTATTCCTTGTCATAGAGTTATCAAATCTAATGGAGATTTAGGTGGATATTCAGCTAAGGGTGGAGTCAAAAAGAAAAGAATTCTTCTTTCTCAGGAAATCGGATATAGTATATAAATGAGGAAATTCCTTATAGGTATAGCTTATATTTGTATTTATACGACGCCTATCCAAATTGGTTTTGTTGCATGGATTATTTGGATAATTACTTCAACAGATTATACCCTACTATCCCTTTCTACAAACCAGTTCCTTACGGAAAATCTATTGATACTTAAAGAATTCGTTTTTGAATATTTATGGCCTTTAAAACCAATCTATCAATTTTTTTGGCAATTTCCGGCTATTATTATGATGACAATTAAAGCCATAATTAGCACCTGGTTAGGCTTTTGGCTTTTGCCTATTGCTAGAAAAATGAATTAATATAAATGAAGGGTATTCTCCTGGTAAATCTTGGTTCTCCGGATGATTTAAAATTATCATCAGTAAAAAGATATTTAAAAGAATTTTTATCAGATGATTATGTTGTTGATTTACCTAAATTAATTCAACAAATTTTGGTCAATTGTATAATTATTCCATTTAGATCTAAGAGAACAAAAAAAGCCTATGAGTCTATTTGGACAGAAGACGGCTCTCCATTATTAATTAACACGAAGCATATTGCTAAAAAACTCCATAAAAAAATAAATTCTCCTGTAGAGGTAGCAATGCGCTATCAAAACCCTTCTATTGAAAATGGACTAACACAATTAAAAGAAAGAGGATGCGAAGAAATTATAATTTTTCCTCTTTATCCTCACTATGCTGAGGCAACATCATTGTCTACAAAACTTGAAACGGAAAGGGTTGCAAAGGATTTGGGTTTAGACATCACTTTATCTTTTTCTAAAGCATTTTATAAAGAAAATGGTTATATAAATGCTCTTTCATCTAAAATAGAAAAACATTTACCAAAAGATTTTGATTATTTGCTTTTTAGCTACCATGGCATTCCCAAAAGACAAGATCTAAAAACCGATCCTACTTATGAAGAGCAAGTATTGCAAACATCTAAATTATGTGCCCAAAAGCTTAATCTTCAGGATAAAAAATGGGGTGTTTCTTTTCAATCGAGAATTGGACCAGGTTGGTTGCAGCCTTTTACTGATAAAATTTTAGAGGAGTTTCCTAAAAAAGAAATTAAGAAAATTGTAATTGTCTGCCCATCCTTTGTAGCAGATAATTTAGAAACATTAGAAGAGATAAATTTAGAAGCTAGAGAAACCTTTCTTACTTCAGGTGGTGTTGAATTTACCTATATACCTTGTTTAAATGATGATAATGATTGGATAGATTTTTTAACAAATTATATTTCTTAAGAATAGAGAGGGACAAATGCTTACAAAAGGAGATGACTACCCAATTCACCAGCGCTCAACACCTATAGCAGAGGTTGGAACATCAAGAAATTTTTATGATCGTTACTTCTTTAATGGCTATACAAAGGATGGAGATATATTTTTTGGTGCAGCACTATGCGTTTATCCCAATTTAAACATTATGGATGCTGCCTTTACCGTGGCTTACAAAGGTATTCAACATAACATAAGAGCATCAAGAATTCTGCATCAGGAAAGATTGGATACTAAGGTCGGGCCCATAGAAGTAAAAGTAATAGAACCACTTCAAAAGCTAGAAATTTCCGTCAATGACAAAGACGCAAATATTTCAGCAAATATTATTTTTGATGGATATAGCGCCCCATTACAAGAACCTCAAATGTATTTGCATGATGGACCTCGGCTAACCATGGATACATGTAGAATGGTTCAACATGGTTTTTGGACCGGTGAAATAAATATCAATGATGAGACATTGAATTTTAGTGGTAAAAATTCTTTAGGAACCAGAGATCGTTCGTGGGGAGTTAGACCTGTTGGGGCATATGATAGTCAACCAACCGCTCCAATGGGATTACCACAATTTTATTGGTTATGGAATCCAGCTCATTTTGATGATTTTACGACTCAATTTCATTTTGTAGATAATGTTGAAGGAGAAATAATTAATGGTCACTCCATTTGGCAATCTAAAAAGAATAAAGAAGTAGAAAACTTTAAGAATTTATCAAAAAAAGTAACTTACAAAGAAGGTTCCAGAAGAGTTGATTTATTAGAGATAACTGCCGAGGATTCTAATAGTGAAATCATTAATTTATCTGTAACGCCAAAAAGAAGAATTTTTATGTGTGGTCTTGGTTATATGCATCAAGAATGGGGTCATGGGCATTTTAAAGGAGAAGATGAAAAAACTTATGATACTTATGATTTAAATGAGGACCCTCATGATCCACCTTTTTTACATATTCAGTCAATAAGCGATATAACCCTTAAAAGAGGAAGCAAATCTTTTGAAGGCATTGGAGTTTTAGAAGAATTAATTCTTGGCCCTCATAAGCCTAGTGGATTTAAAGATTTGTTTGATAGATAATAATGCCAGTCAGTACAGAAAAGAATTTTGATAAGAAATTCTCTCTTTTTAAAGAATGGTTATCTTCACAGAAACAATTTGAAAGCAAGAGTTTGGTTATAGAACCGCATGAAAGTTCTATTGCCTCTGGATTTTCGAACGAAACATTTGTTTTTAGCGTTAAAGACGATATTAAGTTAAAAAAACTTGTATTACGCTTAAAACCAAGTGGGTACCAGGTTTTTCCTGATTACAACCTTAAATTACAAGCAGATATAATGAGAGTTTTAAATAATAAAGGATTCCCAACTCCCAATATTCTCTTATACGAATCAGATGAGGATATAATTGGTTCAGAGTTTTATTTGATGGATTTTATTGATGGAGAAGCGCCAAGTGACAATCCTCCATACCATATGGATCTCGAAGGTATGGTTGGTAAGGCGACGAAAGAAAACAGAAGAAAGATTTGGACCGAATGGCTTTATTATTTAAATAAGTTACATCTCTTAAATTTTAAAGAATTACAACTCTCTGAGTTAGATAAAAAATACTCCAATAAAGATCCTTTAGGCATAGATATAGAATATTATCAAAATTTTTTAGATTGGGGGATGGAAGGTGAGACTAACGGTTTATGTGAAGATGTAATTGATTGGTTAAAAATAAACAAACCAAAGACATTCAATGAAGGAAAATTATGTTGGGGAGATTCAAGGCCAGGAAATATCTTATATAAAAATTTTAAAGCAACAGCCTTATTGGATTGGGAAATGGCGACTTTTGGAGACCCAATATCTGATATAGCATGGGGATTAGCGGTAGATGATGCAAGTAGTTTGGGTTTAAATACTGATAGATTGGAAGGCTCAATGGAAGCTAAAGAAGCTCTAGGTTTTTGGGCAGAAAGCACCGGTTTTTCTTTAGATAACTATGAGTATTATCGAATATTTTCTCTGTTAAAGTTTTCGGTTATTATGGTAAGGGTTGCTAAAAAATTGGTGTTTAATGATATCATGCCTTTAGAGAGTGATTTTTACAAAAATAATTATATCTCTAATTTTTTAAAAACTGAGTTTGAAAGAGTTAAGTAATAACGAAGGAGAAAAAGATGGAAGATTTTATTTACCCTGGAATATTAAGCAGTATTGCACTTTTGGTTTATTATTTCACTCTCTTTAAATCGGGTACAGGACGAGTAATATTTGGAATTAATGCTCCCTCCCATGATGGTCCTGAAGAATATGTCAGAAGGGTTAGGGTCCACCAAAATACCTTGGAACATTTAGCATTATTTCTTCCAGGGTTATGGCTGTTTTCATTTGCAGTAGATCCTATTTGGGCAACAATAATTGGTGTAATCTGGCCTATCGGAAGATTGCGTTACGCTTTTGATTACTATGAGGAAGCAGAAAAAAGAGGACCAGGTTTATACTTTAGTATGCCTCCAATTTATATTTTTGTTATTGGTTCGGCTATTGGCTTCGTTTTAAAGATTTTCTCCTAAAGGCTTATACTTTGGTTAAATGGGGCATTTTAGGGACAGGATCAATAGCAAAAACTTTTGCTAAAGCTTTAAATGAATCTAATCAATCAGAATTATCTGCTGTTGCGAGCCGTTCAGATAAAAATGCTAATGAATTTTCCTCTTTATTTAATTGCTTAGGGTATAGTGATTATCAACAATTAATTGATAGCAAAAGTATTGATGCAATTTATATTGCTACTCCGCATCCATTTCATTTTGATTTAGCTTTTAGATCATTGAAGAATAAAAAATCTGTTTTATGTGAAAAGCCAATGACCTTAACAGCCGCAGAGGTTATGGTTTTGATGTATTTAGCTAAAAAGAATAATAAGCTTCTTATGGAAGCTTTTATGTATCGAATGCATCCCCAGACAGAAAAGATCAAGGATATTCTTAAAAAAGAATTTCTAGGAAAGCCCGTTTCAATTAGAGCATCTTTTGGTTTTCAAGCTAAGGTTGATAAGAGTCATAGGTTACTAAACCCTATATTGGGGGGAGGCTCAATCTTGGACATCGGGTGTTACCCTTTATCTATGGCTAGGATGGTAGCGGGAGTTATTAATGGTAAAGAATTTCTTGATCCAATTAGGTTTGATCTTGAATCTAAGAAAATTAATGGAGATGGCATAGATCTTTATTCATCCGCAAACCTAACTTTTAGTGATAATTCAACGGCAAGAATTAGTTCTTCTATTGAAGATAATTTAGAAAATTCCGTAGAGATATCTAACGGTCAAAAGTCGCTTATTATCCATGATCCTTGGCATTGTGGAGAGTACAATAAAGAAAAGTCTGATCTTGTTTATATAGATTCAAATAATAGAGAAGAAGTCATTACTTTTGATAAAGAAAGCAAACTTTATGTTAATCAAATTGATCATTTTGTTGAAACTTTTAAAAATTCTAAGATTGAGTCAGATAAAATTTCACTTTCTGATAGTTATGGAAATGCCATTTACCTTGATAAGTGGAGAAAGGAGACAGGTGTTAGATATGGTTATGATAAACCAGATAACAAATCTTCGTCATTTTATAAGTTTTTACCTTTTAAAAATGAGAAAATTATCCCGAAGGATAAAGTGAGAGGATTAAATATTGAAGCTTCAAGACTCGTTTTTGGTTGCGACAATCAATTGGATATAAATCATGCATTTGCAATGTTTGATCATTTTTTTTCGTTAGGGGGTAATGTTTTTGATACCGCATACATTTATAATTCTGGAAAAAGTGATGAATATCTTGGTAAATGGTTAAGTTCCAGACAATTAAAAAATGAAGTTATTATTTTAGGTAAAGGTGCGCATACACCTGATTGCTTTCCAGAATCAATTCGTACACAGCTAATAGAAACATTATCAAGGTTAAATCTTGAGTGTTTAGATATTTATTGTTTGCATAGAGATAACCATGAAGTTCCTGTGGGTGAATTTATAGATGCGCTTGATGAGCTAAAAAATGAGGGTTTGATTAAAATTTATGGTGCATCAAATTGGTCTTTAAATAGGTTCAAAGAATCTATTAAATACTCAGAATCAAAGAAAAAAGACCCCTTTAGTTTGCTTAGTAATAATTTCAGTTTAGCAAGAATGAATGAACCAGTGTGGCCCGGTTGTGAAAGTTGTTCCGATGATGATTATAGGAGATTCTTGGTAAAGGAAAATATCCCTATTTTTCCTTGGTCTAGCCAAGCCAGAGGTTTTTTCTTAGGAAATACGGAAACAAAGGGCTCTTATCATCCTGCAAATCCAGATAAAGAAGAACAAGATAGAGTCTGGTCGAGTGATAAAAATTTAGAAAGAAGAAAAAGATGTTTTTCATTGGCTAAAAAAAAGGGCTTTAAGCCAATTGAGATTGCTTTAGCTTATGTCCTTAATCAAGATTTTCCTTCTTTTCCTTTAATTGGACCAAGAAATTTTTTTGAAACAGAAAGTTCTGTAAGAGCTCTGGAAATAAATTTTTCTGAAGAAGAAATAAAATGGCTAGATTTAAGGTAGATTTAATAATTAGGTTAATTCATATACGCCTTCTAAATCTTTTCCTTCTACAATTATTTCCTTCTTTTTTTCCATTCTCTTAAGGTGAGCAAGAGTCGACATTGCTGCGGCAGGATGCAAGGAACTATCTACATCCTTGTATATAATTTTTACCATATCTATAATTTTTTTGTTTCCCTGTTTTATGGCATCAACGATTTGTTTTTCTCTGTTTAGTCTGTGCAAAATATAATGATTTAAAATGTCTTTTGGATTTTCAATAATTGGCCCGTGAGTGGGGAAGAAAGCCTTTTCATTTCGTTCAAGTAATTTTTGTAATGAATTAATATAATCATCCATGTTTCCATCAGGCGGAACAATAACAGTTGTTGACCAACCCATTACATGATCCCCTGAAAATAAAATATTTTCGTCTAATAATGAATAACATATGTGATTAGATGTATGTCCAGGTGTGTGAATTGCCTCAATAGTCCATTCTTTTGTTTTTATAATATCGCCATCATTTAATTGAATATCACCTTCAATATTTCTATCATACCCTTCTTCGAATTCATCTTGAATTTCATTGCTATCTGATAAATCTTTATAATAAATCATTGCTCCAGTTTCTTTTTTTAGTTTTTTAGCCAAAGGGGAGTGATCATTATGGTTATGGGTGAGCAATATATGGGTTATTTTTTTTCCTTCTGTTGCCTTTAGGATTGCTTGAAAATGATTTTCGTCAATTGGGCCAGGATCAATAACCGCCAGATCTTTATTACCTACAATATAAGTTCCGGTTCCCGTAAAAGTAAAAGGACCCGGATTTTTAGCTATAACGCGCCTAATTAAAGGATTAATTGTGTCGCAATCTCCATATTTAAACGAATTTATAAAATCTTCAGGTGACATGGATAGTAATTAATATTTCCCCTTAAAAATAAAAACTGATAACAATTCAATAGTTTATATAATTAGCTTACAAAAAAAGATATTATAAAAGATTATGAAATATATTTCTACAAGAGGAAAGGCTCCTGAATTAGGCTTTGAAAATGTTCTTTTGTCAGGTTTAGCTAGTGATGGAGGTTTGTATATCCCCAAGAATTGGCCTGCAATTAAATATCAGGACCTTCCAGATGGACCTTATTATGAGAAAGCGGCTTTTGTTATTCACCCTTTTGTAGAAGATTTTTTGGATTATGAGCAACTTAAAATCCTTACAAAGAAAGCTTACATTAATTTCCCACAAGATGATGCAGCTCCTCTTAAAGAAATTGAAGAAGGAAATTTTCTTTTAGAGCTTTTTCACGGTCCTACTCATGCTTTCAAAGATTTTGCTATGTTGTTATTAGCTGAATTCTTTGAGGTTTCTCTTAAAAAAAGAAATCAAAAAATAACTATTTTAGGCGCAACATCTGGCGATACTGGAAGTGCAGCTATTGAAGCTTTTAAAAATAGTGAATTTGCTAATGTATTTATTCTTTTTCCTAAGGGAAGAGTTTCTGAAAGACAGAGAAAACAAATGACAACGGTTACAAGTAGTAATGTTTACCCTATAGAAGTAAATGGGACTTTTGATGATTGTCAAAGCCTTGTTAAAAGTTTATTTGAAAATTTAGAATTTAAAAACAATACTAATCTTGCAGCTATTAATTCAATAAATTGGGCAAGGGTAGTTGCACAAATTGTGTATTATTTTACTTCTTATCAAAAGCTTAATTCAAAGCAAATATCTTTTTCTGTTCCTACAGGAAACTTTGGTGACATTTTAGCTGGTTGGGTAGCAAAAAAAATGGGGCTTCCAGTTGATAAATTAATTGTAGCAACAAATGATAATGATATCTTACACAGAGCTATTGCAAGAGGTGATTACTTCCAAGAAGAAGTAAAGGCAACAATTTCACCAAGTATGGATATTCAAATTTCTAGTAATTTTGAAAGGTTATTGTTTGAGGCTTTAAAAAGAGATTCAGAAGAACTTAATCGATTAATAGATAAACTAAATGCTGAAAAGGGTTTCAAGATAAACTCCTCTTCTCTTGAATTTATAAGAAATGATTTTACATCTGGAAAGGCAACAGAAAAGGATATAAGCAAAACTATAAAGGAAATTTATGATAGTTCTGGAGTAGTTTTAGATCCACACACAGCGGTTGGTTTTTTTGCATCAAAAGATAAGATTGATAATAAAGTGCCAATGGTAAATTTAGGAACTGCTGATCCAGCTAAATTTCCCGATGCAGTGATAGATGCTATTGGTAAAGAACCAGAAATCCCTGAAAGTCTAAGTAATATTCTAAAGGCTGAAGAAACATTTTTTAAATTAGAAAAGAATGAGAACAACTTAATTGAATTTATTGAAGATAAGGTGAGCAATCGAAATGACTAATAAAAATATAATATCATTTTTATTTTTTATTTTTTTGAGCAGTATCATTCGTGCCGAGATTATAACTTTTGATTCGCATATAGATATTCCTTTTGATTTTATGGAAAACTCTAAACATGATCCTGGTGATAATTCAGATATGCAAGTTGATATTCCTAAAATGCAAAAGGGAGGTATGGATGCAGGCTTTTTTGTGGTTTATGTGCCTCAAGGACCATTAAATGAAGCCGGATTTAAAAATGCTAAAGAATTAGCTGAAAAAAAATTTAAAGCTATTGTAAATATGACTAGATCTTATTCTTCAAAAATAACTTTAGCGTTAAGCCCAAAAGACATATATCGAGCAAAAGAAAATAATCTTCTTTCTGCGGCTATAGGCATTGAAAATGGTTATACTATAGGCGAAGATATTTCCTTAATTGATTATTATTATTCTCTAGGTGCGCGTTATATGACTCTTGCTCATATAGGTCATAATCAAATATCTGATAGCTCAATCCCAAGTAAAAGATTAAATAATTCTGAAAAAATGCACAATGGTATTTCTTCTTTTGGAAGAAAAGTAATAAAAAGGATGAACAATATTGGAATGATGGTTGATATAAGCCACATTTCGGAAGAAGCTGCCTTTGAGGCAATTCAATTATCTCGCTCACCTGTTATCGCTTCTCATTCGTGCGCAAAATCTATTGCAGATCATCCTAGAAATCTTTCTGATGATTTAATTTTAGCCTTAGCAAGTAAAGGTGGCGTTATTCAAGTTGTGGCTTTTCCAAATTATGTGAAAGTTGATAACAGTAGATTTTTTGCAATTATGGAGCTGGGTAAGGAAGTTGCAAAGATCTATGGTGATAGGAATTTTATACCTTCAATGCATGCTATAAAAGATGAATACACTGAAGGCATGAAAGAAATAAATAAAAGATACCCCTTACCTTCAGTCGATGATTTGATTGATCATATTGATTATATAGTGGAGCTAGTTGGCATTGATTATGTAGGTATTTCGTCAGATTTTGGAGGAGGCGGAATATTAGAAGGATGGATCGATGCTTCTCAAACAAACTTTGTTACAGAAAGGTTGCGTAAAAGAGGATATTCAGAAAATGATATAAAGAAAATATGGGGAGAAAATATTCTTAGAGTTTGGCGTGAGGTTGAAGATATTTCAAACTTAAATTAAGCCAATCCACTTTTATTAGAAAGAAAGCTTAAATTAAGACCCATTTCATTAATTAATTTTTCCCACATTAAGTCATATTTCTTACTAAAAATTATATCTTTATGACTGTTACAAATTAACCAGTCATTTGATTTTATTTCATTATCTAATTGGCCTGAAGTCCATCCGCAGTAGCCTAAATACAAATTAGCTTCCAAAGGTGCTTCTTTTTCGTATAAAACTGCAAGAGACTCTTTAGTGGTGTTAACGGCACAATTAATTCCTTCTATCTCAGTACTGCCTTTTAACTCTAAATCAGCATTGTGAATTATGAATCCTTTATCCATTTCAACAGGTCCACCATTTAGTACCGGAATATCGTTTTTATTTTCGTTTTTTTCAATGCCCATATTATTAAAAACTTCATTGATATTCATTTCATATGGTTTATTGATTAAAATGCCTGTAGCGCCTTCTTTGGAATATGAAGTTAGCAGAATAACTGACTTTTCAAACCTAGGATCTGGCATGGATGGCATAGCTATTAAAAAACTTCCAGTAAGTGATTCAGTTTTATTCATTTTTAATACAAAAATTAGTGACTAATTAATACTATACTCTGTATACTATATTAACTGTTATACAGCAGTTTAAAAATATTTACTTTATAATTAGGAGATAATTATGGCTATACAAGAAGGCGACTCTATACCTGAGGCAACACTTCATCACTTGACAGAATCTGGACCAACACCAATTTCAACAAATGAATTATTTGGAGGAAAAAAATCTATTCTTTTTGCTGTACCAGGAGCATTCACTCCCGGTTGTTCTATGCATCATTTACCTGGTTTCGTAAATAATTCCCAAGCTATTTTAGATAAAGGCATTGATCAAATAATCTGTTTATCAGTTAATGATCCTTTTGTTATGGCTGCCTGGGGTGATGATAAAGATGTGGGCGATAAAATGTTAATGGTTGGTGATGGAAATGGTGAGTTTACTGAAGCTTTAGGTTTAACTATGGATGGATCTGGATTTGGGCTAGGAAAGAGATCTTTAAGGTATTCAATGATTATAGAAGATAACTCTTTAATTAAATTAAACCTAGAAGAGAATCCTGGTGAGGTTTCAGCTTCAAGTGCGGAAACAATATTAGATCAATTATAATTTTTCTAATGCTGAGCGAGCAAGATAATCAGCTTGCTCGTTTCCTTCATTACCTGCATGTCCTTTAACCCAAACCCAAGAAATATTTTTTTCATTGATTGCATCATCGAGACGAATCCATAAATCTTTATTTTTTACACTTTTCTTATTTGAGGTCTTCCAGTTATTTTTTTTCCAATTATCAATCCATTTGGTAATGCCGTCTTTTACATAATTGGAATCAGTATAAAGAATTATATCATCTTCTTTATTTACATTTTCAAGAGCCTTAATTGCAGCCATTAATTCCATTCGATTATTAGTTGTTTCCTTTTCTCCCCCTGAAAGTTCTAATCTCTTTTCTTCTGTTTGTATTAATACGCCCCAACCACCAGGTCCAGGATTTCCTGAGCACGCTCCATCGGTATAGATTTCAATTTTTTTTCTCATTTAGACCCCATACTCTTCTGGTTTTCTGATATTTTTATGAAAATTAAGAATTTTCATAAAATCTATCGGATTCTTAGGGGTTACGACAACATCCCCTTCATTTTTTTTCCAATCATTAAGCCTTGTTAATAGAAATCTAAGGGCAGAACCAGAACATAATATTGGTAGATTACTAATTTCTTCTTCTTCGAGCCTCCTTATGGATTGATAACCTGAGATTAAGTTTTTTGATAATTTAATGTCAAATCCGTCATCTCTAAAACACCATGCATTAATGCAAATGCTCAAATCGTAAGATAGAAAATCATTACATGAAAAAGAAAAATCTATAACTCCCGATATCTTGTCTTCTTTAAACAAAATATTATCCGGAAAAAGATCAGCATGAATTATTCCTTTGGGAATATCATTAGGCCAATTATTTTTAATTCTCTCATATTCCTTAATTACTTCTTTTTCTAGATCTATAGAAAATTCTTGAGCATTTTGATAACAATTAGAAATTAAATTTTCGAAGCTGTTAATATCCAAAGGATTATCTCTTTTGATATTTAAATTTGAACTCATCAGGTGAATCTTAGCTAAAACAGACCCCAATTCGAAAGCTTGTTCTGGGGTTACATTATTAGTTGATGTACCTTCTAAAAAAGTTAAAATTGATGAAGGTTTGCCATTTAATTCTGAAAAAAGACTATTATCTTTGTTTTTTAAAGGAAGAGGGCAATTGATTTTATTTGAAGACAGATGGAACATATATTCCAAGAAAAATGGGATATCTTTTTTTTCAACTCTATTTTCATAAAGAGTCAAAATGTAAGGACCAGTATCAGTGATTATTTTATAATTTGTATTTTCAACGCCTTCTGAGATACCTTGAAATTCAACTAATTTACCTATTTGATAATCTTTTAAGAAGATATCTAATTCTTCTTCGGATACATGTGTATAAACCGCCATTTAACGCTCATTTAATATTTTGGGTATTTTAAAAGTTATATTTTCATTGGCAACAGAGATATTTTTAATTTTTACTTCATAGGTTGTTTTTAATTTTGTTATAAATTCCTTTACCAGAATATCTGGAGCACTTGCACTAGCTGTAAGTCCAATATTATCATTTTCTTTTATCTCTTCCCAATCAACTTGTGAGATACTTGATATTAAAGAAGTATTTTTACAACCTGATTTTTTTCCCACTTCAACAAGCCTTAGGGAATTAGAAGAATTCTCTGCTCCTATTACATATATGACATCACACTTACTAGCTATCGACTTTATAGCTAGTTGTCGATTAGTTGTTGCGTAACATATATCCTCTTTCGGGGGTTCTATAATTTTGGGAAAAACCTTCTTAAGTTCATTAATTATATCTTTTGTGTCATCAACGGATAAGGTTGTTTGGGTAATTAGTGCAACTTTTCCATAATCCGTTGAATTAATTCTTTTTATATCTTCTTTTTCTTGAATAAGGGTTATAAATTTTTTTGGGATTTGACCCATTGTTCCTATGACTTCTGGATGACCTTTATGCCCTATTAAAAAAATATGAGCACCTTGATCGTAAAGTTTTTTAGCTTCATTATGAACTTTAATAACTAGAGGGCAAGTTGCATCTATATAAGGCATTTTTCTTTTTTTAGCGTCCTCTAATACCTCAGATGGTATCCCGTGAGCTGAAAATATTATATGAGCCCCTTCTGGCGCTTCTTCAAGTTCTTCAATAAATATGACACCTTTTGCCTCCAGGTCTTTAATAACCCAAGGGTTGTGAACTATCTCATGTCTTACATAAATGGGAGGACCATATTTTTTTAAGGATAATTCAACAATATTGATAGCTCTATCAACTCCAGCACAGAAGCCTCTAGGATTGGGTAAATATAGAATTTTTTTTAATTTTGTATTCATTTTATGTCTGATTTAACTAATATAACAATATTATACAAATTTATTTATTCTTTTTATGAGTTATAGTTCTTTTTGGAAACTAAATATGTTCAAATACTTTTTTATTTTTTTAACCGTTTTTGTGATTGTCAGTTGTTCTAATTCTTCCGATTTTGACCCTGGGCCTTGCCCAAGAGCTGCAATCTTAAAAGGAAGTGAAAGTAAAGATCTAAAAAATTTCAATCTTAGCGTTGAATTAAATAGAACAGTAATGATATGTGAATATAATCTTAGAAGAAATAACATTAATTTTGATGTAGGTATTTTTGGTGATGTTATTAATTTAGATTCTTCATCTCAGCAAAGTATTACTTTTAATATCTTCATAGCCTTTGTTGGGCCGGAAGATTCTGTCATAAATAAATGGTCAAAAAAGGTCTCAGTTAAAGTTAAAAATAAAACAATAAGTACCTTTTCAGTGCCAATTGAGGGGTTAAGATCTAATGTGGAAGAAGGCCGTACAGGTTCTTCTTACAAAGTCCTTGTAGGCTTAGAATAACTGAATTGACAAAAAGATATATGTGTTTAATTATTGATACAGAATCTTTTTGATTCTATTTATTTGCGGGAGAGACTTTACTAGCGCCGAAGGAGCAACCGCCCTCGGAAACTCTCAGGCAAAAGGACCGCAAATAATTTAAAACTCTGGAAAGTAAGTTAAATACTTCTCCGACGGGGTAAGCAACATCGAGTTGTCAAATCTCTCAGGGTCCAATGACAGAGGAGGGCAGTTGGAAACAACTTATTCTGTCATGAGGATTGTATGTCTGAAGCTTATTGGGGTTTAGAACAAGATCTAAAAAAGACTCCGCTATTTGATATCCATAATAACTATAGAGGTAAACTTGTACCGTTTGCTGGTTACTGTTTGCCGATACAATATGAGAATGGCATCATTGCGGAGCATAATCATACAAGAAAAAATGTAAGTCTTTTTGATGTTTCCCATATGGGTCAAATTAAGATTACTGGATCTATGATTTATGATGCCTTAGAAAGAATCTTACCAATTTCTTTTTCTGAAATGTTCCCAGGTCAAATTAAATATACGCAACTATTAAATGAAGATGGAAAAATCATCGACGATTTAATGGTTTATAAATCTATAAATGAAGATTATGTGTGGTTAGTAGTGAATGCAGATTGTAAAGAAAAAGATGTTAGTCACATAAGGGCAAACTTAAATAGGAATTATAAAATAGAACTTATTCAGGATAGAGCTCTAGTTGCATTACAAGGCCCAAAGGCCTCAGATATTTTAAGTCACTATTTTTCAAATATTAGAGATATTCCTTTTATGTCAGGTGATTGGTTTGCCTATAATAATGAGCAATTCTTTATTTCCAGGTGCGGATATACTGGTGAGGACGGATATGAATTATCTATAAAAGATGGATATTCTGAAACTTTTGTTAAAGAAATATTGAAAAATAAGGAAGTAAGACTTGCGGGATTAGGGGCTAGGAATTCTTTAAGGATGGAGGCTGGTCTTTGCCTATACGGAAACGATATAAGTCTAGATATATCTCCGGTAGAAGCGGGCATAGATTGGTCCATTTCTAAAAACAGAATAAAAAATAGTGATTTTATAGGTCATGAATCTATTAAGAATGATTTAAATCTAGGTGTAGAAAAAAGACTAGTTGGATTAAAACCATTAGGAAAACTCCCTGCAAGGGAAGGAACACTCATATTTGATTTAAACAAGAATCAAATTGGAAAAATAACAAGTGGCGGCTACTCACCAACCCTTAAAGAACCAATTGCAATGGGGTATATCTCTGAAAATAAAATAAAAGAAGGCGAAGAGGTTTTGTTAAATGTTAGAGAAAATTGGATACCTGCAAAAATAACAACTCTACCTTTTGTTAAGCATAATTATTATAGAGGGAAGAAATAAATGTCACAAATCTATTATACACAGGAACACGAGTGGTTAAATGTTGAGGGTAATTTAGGAACAGTAGGTATTACAACATATGCAAGCGAACAATTGGGCGATATTGTTTTTGTTGAGCTTCCTGAAAAGGGAAAAAATGCTGAAAAAGGTAAAGATATTGCAGTTGTTGAATCTGTAAAAGCCGCAAGTGAAGTTTATTCCCCTGTTTCAGGTATAATTGTTAAAACTAATGAAGATCTAAATTCTTCTCCAGAGATTGTTAATGAAGACCCGTTAGGAAGAGGCTGGTTTTTTCAAATAGAAATATCTAACAGAGAAGAGCTTTCAAACTTAATGACCGAAGAAGAATATTTGAAACATATAGGTGAATAAATGCGTTACTTACCCTTAACTAAAGATGACCGAATGGAAATGTTAGATGTTATTGGCATCAAAAAAATAGACGATTTGTTCGAAGAGATATCTCATAAGGTTGATATTAATCCGGAATTAAAATTACCAAATCATATGACGGAACTTGAGGTTGAAAGGCATATGTCAAAGCTCGCAAATAAAAATATGCATGCTGATAATAACCCATTTTTTATTGGCGGTGGTTCATATAAACACCATATACCAGCAAGTGTTGACCATATAATACAAAGATCAGAATTTTTAACTTCATACACACCTTATCAACCTGAAATATCTCAAGGCACTTTACAATATTTATATGAATTTCAAACGCAAGTATCCCTATTAACTGGGATGGATTTGTCCAATGCTTCTATGTATGATGGCTCGACTTCAGCTGCAGAAGCTGTTTCAATGGCAAAAAGAATCACTAAAAAAGATAAGGTTGTTTTATCAAATAGCATTCATCCTCATTATGCTAGTGTAATTAAAACAGTTTCAGGAATTAATGAAGAAAATTTAAGTTACTGTGCGGGCGTTACTGATCACTTAGAAGAATTAGAAAATAAGATTGACGAAAACACTGCTTGCGTAGTTGTTCAAAACCCTGATTTTTTTGGTTCATGTTATGATTTAACTAAACTAGCAACAATTGTTCATGATAAAGGGGCATTACTAATTGTTGTGGTTACCGAAGTTCTTTCTTTAGGTTTAATGAAATCTCCAGGCGATATGGGTGCAGATATAGTAGCTTGTGAAGGACAATCGCTGGGCAATCCAATGAATTTTGGCGGACCTTATGTGGGTTTGTTATCTACAAAAAAAGATTTCCTAAGACAACTTCCAGGCAGGATTGTGGGAGAATCGGAAGATGTAGATGGAAGGAAGGGCTTTGTTCTTACATTATCTGCAAGAGAGCAACATATAAGAAGAGAGAAAGCTACATCGAATATTTGTACTAATTCTGGCCTTTGTAGCCTTGCTTTTACTATTCATTTAACTTTACTAGGTGAAATAGGCTTTAAAAATTTGGCTCACTTAAATCATCAATCCGCTTTAAATTTAAGAAGTATGCTTTCTAAAATACCTGGGGTTGAGGCTATAAATAATAGCTTCTTTAACGAATTCACCATGAAATTACCTATTAAATCTAATGAATTTGTAGAGTTAATGTCTCAAAAAGGAATTTTAGCTGGTATACCGGCCATAAGATTATTACCAGAAAAACAAGAATTGGAAAATCATCTTATTATAACTTCGACAGAAACGAATACTCAAGAAGATTTAGATATCTACTTTAATCAAGCAAAAGAGATTTTAATATGAGCGATAAAGAAATAAATAAAGGCCTTGATCACGACGAACCTTTATTATTTGACATTGGTGATGTAAATAAATCTGGAGTTGATCTAAAGAAATATGAAAACAATGACAATTCTTTAGGAAAATCTTATGAAGACAGAGAAATTGGTCTTCCGGGTTTAAGTGAGCCAGAAACCGTTCGACATTATGTAAGGCTATCAAGAAAGAATTACTCTATTGATGCGGGTTTATATCCCTTAGGTTCATGTACCATGAAGCATAACCCTCGACTTAATGAAAAATTGGCAAGAATAAAGGGGTTTTCTGAAGTTCATCCCTTACAACCTATTTCTAGTTGTCAGGGAGCATTAGAGCTTATTTATGAAATATCTAATTGGTTAAAAGAATTAACTGGAATGAGTGCTGTTACAATGACGCCAAAAGCGGGAGCCCAAGGAGAGTTATGTGGTATGCTTGCTATTAAAAAAGCTTTGTTATCTAAAAACGAACATCACAGAAACAAAGTTTTAGTGCCAGATTCTGCCCATGGAACAAATCCTGCTACTGCTGCCTTTTTAGGTTTTGAAGTTGTCACAATAAAATCTCATGAAGATGGAAGATTAAATTTTAAAGATTTTAAAGAAAATGTTGATGAAAACTTTGCAGCAGCGATGATTACAAATCCAAATACATGCGGTCTTTTTGAAAATGATATTATTGAGATTGCGGAATATATCCATAATTCTGGCGGATATTTGTATTGTGATGGAGCAAATTTTAATGCCTTAGTTGGCAAGGTTAAGCCGGGAGATTTAGGAATTGATGCAATGCATATAAATCTTCATAAAACTTTCTCAACACCGCATGGCGGTGGAGGACCCGGTTCTGGTCCAGTTGTTTTTTCAGAGATTTTAGCTGATTTCTGTCCAGCTCCCATTGTGGAAAAAGAAAATGATAAATTTGTTCTATATGAAGAAGAAAAGGAAGATAAATTAACTCATTCATTTGGTCGTCTATGTGCTTTTCATGGACAAATGGGTATGTTTGTTAGGGCTTTATCCTATATGATGAGTCACGGTGCAGATGGCTTAAGACAAGTTTCAGAAGACGCCGTATTAAATGCTAACTACATCAAATCTTCATTAGAAAATGTTCTAACCTCAGCATATTCAGGTTTTTGTATGCATGAAGTTCTCTTTAACGATGATTTTCTTGAAGGAAGTGGTGTTGAAACAATTGATTTTGCTAAAGCGCTTATAGATGAAGGTTATCATCCAATGACAATATATTTTCCACTTGTTGTTCATGGCGCTCTTTTGGTTGAACCAACTGAAACAGAATCTAAACACTCAATTGATCAGTTCATTGAGACTATAAAACATTTAGCAAGTAAAGTTTCTGAAGGTGAAGAATTCTTTAAAAAGGCACCTAAACATACTCCAATAAGAAGATTAGATGAAACCAAAGCAGCAAGAAATCCTGTATTAAGATGGAAAAAAGAGGATGTTATAGCAGCTGAGTAGTGCCTGATCTTTCCATAGAAAAGAAAAAAAATAATTTAAATTATGATTTAATTGCTGGTGTTGATGAAGCTGGAAGAGGTCCTTGGGCTGGACCTGTATATTCGGCAGCAGTAATCTTAGATACTGCAAATATTCCAGCGGAAATCAATGATTCAAAAAAAATGTCTGAAAAAAAAAGAAATGAAATTTATTCACGGATAGTTTCTGAGCATCATTATGCTGTGGGAATAGCTGATGTTAATGAAATTGATGAATTAAATATTTTACAGGCTTCCTTATTATCGATGAAAAGGGCAATTACCAATCTTCTTTTAAAACCTGATTTTGTTCTTATTGATGGAGCTCATAAACCGGCTTTAGATATTGATTCAGAAAATATAATAAAAGGTGATAACAAGTCATTATCAATCGCTGCTGCATCTATAATTGCAAAGGTTGAAAGAGACCAATTTATGAAAAAAATAGATGAAGAATACCCTCATTATAATTGGAAGAAAAATAAGGGATATGGAACCAAAGAACATCAAAATGCATTAAACATACATGGCATCAGCGAACACCACAGAAAGTCTTTTTCTCCTATCCGCAAGATATTGAGTCTTAACTAACAATTGAGACTCAACATATAGCGATAATCTATAAAATCTAATTCTAGGGATATATTTTATTGACCATTTTCTTTTTTCCGAAGAGGATAGGTGTGTAATGAATGAAAAAAATAACAAAGTTGATATTAAGCGTAATCATATTTATAGAGGAGATTCTATAAGTGTACTTAAAGGTTTGCCGTCAGAATCTGTAGATGTTGTTTTTGCTGACCCGCCATATAATTTGCAATTAAAAAATGAACTTTCTAGACCAGATTCTTCAACTGTTTCTGCAGTCAATGACGAATGGGACCAGTTTGAAAGTTTTCAAAAGTATGATCAATTCACTATGAATTGGTTGAGCGAGATTAAGAGAATAATTAAAAAAGATGGAACTATTTGGGTTATAGGCTCATATCACAATATATTTCGAATTGGTAAGGCTATTCAGGATCTAGGTTTTTGGATACTTAATGATGTAATATGGCGAAAATCCAATCCTATGCCAAATTTTAGAGGAACGAGATTTACCAATGCTCATGAAACGCTAATTTGGGCATCTTCAAGCAAAGATTCAAAATATGATTTTAATTATCAGGCGATGAAATCCTTAAATGAAGGTCTTCAAATGCGTTCGGACTGGGACTTGCCAATTTGTTCCGGCAAAGAGAGGTTAAAAGATAGTAATGGAAAAAAAATTCATTCAACACAAAAACCTGAATCTTTACTTCATAGGGTTTTGTTAGCTTCTTCAAATCCAGGAGATATAATTCTTGACCCTTTCTTTGGGACAGGCACAACAGGTGCAGTAGCAAAAAAGCTTGGTCGAGAATATGTTGGAGTAGAAAGGAACGCTAATTATATTAAGGCAGCAAAAAAGAGATTAAATAATATATCAACTTTAGATAATGAAGTATTACAGGTTACGGAGTCTAAGAAATCACAAATTCGAATACCTTTTGGTAGTTTAGTTGAAAACGGCATTATCAAGCCTGGAAGTATTTTAAAAGGACCTAAAAACCTTAAAGCTAAAAAATTTTCTGCAACTGTAAGAGCTGATGGGAGCATATATTCAAAGGGTGAAAATGGTTCTATTCATCAAATAAGCGCTAAATTACAAGGAAAAGACTCTTGTAATGGTTGGACTTTTTGGCATGTAGAAAACAAGGGGGAGTTGCAGGTTATAGATAATCTGAGAACTAAATTTATAAATTCTTCGAAATCTAATTAATAATTATTTCCAATATAAGATAAAAGGAAATCAAAAAGCCCAAATTGTTATTGCTCTTAAAGATTTTTAAACAATTATACCTATTATTAATGTCGAGATAATAAATCTGAAGAAATAGATGAATAATTAACGACGCAATTAAAGCATAAATTAGAAAACTATTACTAATATTTAAAACTAAACTAGAAAATATAAAGCAAAAGATAAAATAAAATATAATTAAAGCATTTTTTGTATTTTTTCCTAACTTAATAGCTGAAGATTTTAATCCCAGGACTATATCATCATCTCTATCTTGATGCGCATAGATCGTGTCGTAACCTACTGTCCAAAAAATACATGATAAATACAGAACAAAAGGGTAGTAAGATAGATTATTGGATAAAGATAACCATCCCAATAAGGCCCCCCAATTAAATGTAATTCCTAGAAATAATTGAGGCCACCAAGTTATCCTTTTCATGAGCGGATATATAAATATAGGGGCTAAGGATAAACAGCCTAAAAGAATTGTAAGGGCATTAAATTGCAATAAAATAATAAGTCCTAAAATTAATTGAAAGATCAAAAATATAATAGCATGTTTGGTACTTATTTTTCCTGAAGCAAGCGGTCTATTTTTTGTTCTATCTACATTTTTATCGAAATCTTTATCCAAAAAATCATTCCATGTGCATCCAGCGCCACGCATAAGAATTGATCCAATAAAAAATAACAAGAAATAACTCAATGGGGGTATTGTATTTGAAATCATTCCATAAAGTAAAAGCGACCAAACACAAGGCCAAAAAAGGAGCATAAACCCTATTGGTTTATCATAACGCGCCAATTCTGCCCAGGGCTGGATTCTTTCGTATAAGCTTTTCTTTAAAAAAAAACTTTCGTTATTTACCATTAATTTTTCCTTTTACGCTATTTAACATGTTATTCATGATTTGGAATTATTTTTTATGAGCAATATAAGAATCTATATAAATAAAGAAATCACAAAAGGTTTTGTAGTTTTAGATAAATCCCAATCTCATTATATAAAAAATGTAATGCGCGTAAAAGTCGGAGATATGTTTAATATATTTAATGAAAATGATGGTGAGTGGAGAGTAAAACTTAAAGAAATTAAAAAGAATAAATTAATTGTTAATGTTGAAGAATATATAGGAATTAAACCAGAGCCTGCGGATGTTTGGGTTTTATTTGCACCTGTTAAGAAGTTAAGAACAGATTATATTTCCCAAAAAATTACTGAATTAGGCGCGCAATTAATTTGGCCTATAATTACTGAAAGAACACAATTTAAAAGTATAAAGTCTTCTAAAATATTATCTAATGCCATTGAAGCAGCAGAACAATGCGGTCTGACATCTATCCCAAAGGTAAAGAAATCCAAAGATTTAAATTATCTTTTGGATAATTGGAAAACTATTGCTGAAGATAGGTTATTAATTTTCTGCGACGAAAATATTTCAGGCAATCCTAAAACACTCTTAAAAAGCGCAAAGAAAAAAAACAAAAAAAACAAATGGGCGATATTAATTGGCCCTGAAGGCGGATTTAGCCAAAATGAAAGAAATAAAATTATTAAATTAAAGGATTCAATTAATATATCCTTGGGGCCAAGAATTTTGAGGTCAGATACCGCTATTGTCAGCGCATTAACAATTTTTCATTCAATTTTAGGTGATTGGGTATAGTAAAAAGGGCTAAAATTTTTTAAATAATATTATGGATAGAATCGAATCAAAAGAGCAATTAATTGAATTTATTAGATCTGGTGAAAAAAAACCTAATCAATTTAAAATCGGTACAGAGCACGAAAAATTTGCATTTGATATTTTAAATAAGAAACCCGTCCCTTATGAAGGAAAAAACGGCATTAAGGAATTACTTACAAACCTTGGGGAGTTTGGGTGGGAACCAGTCAAAGAGGCTGATAATGTAATTGCTCTTTCTAGACCTGATTCTCTTGGAGGGGGTTCAATAACTCTTGAGCCCGCAGGTCAATTCGAGCTTTCAGGAACAATGTTAGATAGCATCCACGAAACTTTAACAGAAATTCAAGAACATAAAGATCAACTCTATCAGGTTGCAAAAAAAATGGATCTATCCTTTTTAGCAATTGGCTTCACACCTGACTGGTCAAGAGAGGATATGCATCTTATGCCAAAGAAGAGGTATGAGATTATGAGAAGATATATGCCCAAAAAGGGAGATCATGGTTTAGATATGATGCTAAGATCATGCACAACTCAAGTAAATTTAGATTATTCATCAGAAAGTGATATGATAAAAAAAATAAGGTTATCATTTCTTCTTCAGCCGATAGCTACAGCATTATTCTCAAACTCACCAATAAGCGATAACAAAATAAATGGTTTTAAATCAGTTAGAAGTTATTTTTGGACAGATACTGATCCTGATAGGACCGGTATTCTTCCTTTCATCTTTAAGGAGGATATGAGTTATGAGAGCTATGTAAATTATGCATTAAATGTTCCAATGTATTTTATATATAGGGATGGTAAATATATTGATCTATCTGGAAGTTCGTTTGTTGATTTTATGAATGGAAAATTAGAATCTCAAGAAAATCTAGTCGCTACAATTGAAGATTGGGAATTGCATCTAACAACGATTTTTCCCGAAGTCAGGCTGAAAACTTTTCTTGAGATGAGAGGGGCTGATGCTGGAAATATTGATCATGTATGTGCTCTTTCAGCTTTTTGGGTAGGTCTATTGTATGACGACACTTCACTAGAAAACGCTCTTAATTTGGTTAATGATGTTTCTTTTGAAAGCTTATTAGAATTAAGAAATTCTACTCCTAAAGAAGGCTTAGACTGTAGAGTAGGGAGTCATAATGTTTTTGAAATAGCTAAAGAGGCTGTAAGAATATCAAGTGAAGGATTAAAGAGAAGAGAAAGAATAGACAGTAATGGTAATGATGAACAGATATACTTAACGCCGCTATTTGAGACCATAAAAAACAAAGAAAGCCCTGCAGATAAATTATTAAGAAAATATAATAATGAATGGAATAAAGATATAATGAAAATTTATGAAAATTGTCTTTTCTAGGTTTTGCTATTTTCTGTATTTATGTTTAAATTATTTTTTTGAGGATAAAAAACGATGAATTTTGATTTTTCTGAAGACCAAAAATTACTAAAGGAACAAGTTTCTAAATTTTTGGCAGATAATTGCAATATTGATGTTGTTAGAGATGTTTTAGAGGGTGAATCCAGTTATTCAGAGGTTGTTTGGAATGGACTTGTAGAACTTGGATTAACAGGTACAGCAATTCCAGAGGAGTATGGTGGAATTGGTTTAGGTGCTTTAGAGTTATGTGTTATTGCAGAAGAAATAGGAAGAGCGGCTGCTCCAGTTCCATTTTCATCTTCAGTTTATCTAGGTACAGATGCAATAGTAAAATATGGTACGGAGAGTCAAAAAGAAAAGTGGTTGCCAAAACTTGCATCTGGAGAAATTATTTCAACTTTCGCTTTACCTGAAACGAATTCAGAACCAACTGAGAAAAATATCAAAACATCAATTTTAGATGGAAAAATTAATGGTAAAAAGATTCCTGTTGCTGATGGGAGTTATGCTGACATTGCTATAGTTGTTGTTAGGGATGCTTCTACAGAAAATATAGCTTTAGCTATCACTGAGCTGAATAATAGCAATGTAAGTAGAAACCAGATCAGCACATTAGACCCTTCAAGAGACCACGCAGAAATCGTTTTCAAAGATTCTGAGGGTGAGCTAATGGATACAGGTGATGAGGGATGGAGTGCTATAGAGAGAGTATTAGATTCTGCTGCTGTTTTAATGGCTTTTGAGCAGATTGGTGGTGCAGAAGCTTCACTTAAGATGGCAAAAGAATATGCTTTAGATAGGTATGCTTTTGGACGGCAGATTGGTTCCTATCAAGCTATTAAGCATAAGCTTGCGGACATGTATGTCAAAATTGAGTTAGCTAGATCTAACAGTTTTTACGGAGCTATGATGTTGAATGATGATGGTGCTGATTTAAAGATTGCAGCAGCAGCATCAAGAGTAGCTGCAACTGATGCATTTAATTTTGCTGCACAAGAGAATGTTCATACACATGGTGGTATTGGTTTTACTTGGGAGGCTGATACACAATTTTTCTATAGAAGAAGTCAAGTTTTAGGACTAGCTTTAGGAAGTTCTCTAACTTGGAAAAATAAACTTGTAAACCAACTTGAAGAAAAGAATATTAGTTAAAGGAGAATATTTATGGATTTTAATGATACAAAAGAAGAGGCAGAATTTCGTTCAGAAGTTAAAGATTGGCTCAAAAATAATGCTCCTGATAGTTTAAAAGTTGCGGCTCGTTATGATGCGATCGATGTTAAAGAAGATGTTTTATCTAGAGCGCGTGAGTGGCAAGCAAAGAAGGCTGATGCTGGTTATGCAGCAATTACTTGGCCAAAAGAATTTGGTGGGCTAGGGGGTACTGCAATTCAATCAGTTATATATTCGCAAGAAGAATCTAAATACAATATACCTGCTGGATTTTTTGAAATTGGTTTAGGTATGTGTATACCTACAATGATGGCTTGGGCTACTCAAGAACAAAACGAAAGATATGTTAAACCTGCTCTTTATGGTGAGGAAGTTTGGTGCCAGTTGTTTTCGGAGCCATCTGCCGGCTCTGATGTTGCTGGTGTAAGAACGAAGGCGGAAAAAGATGGAGATAATTGGATAATCAATGGTCAAAAAGTATGGACTTCAGGCGCTCATTTTTCTGACTTTGGGATTATTGTTGTTCGTACAGACCCTAATGTCGCAAAACATAAAGGTTTATCATTTTTTTTCTTGGATATGAAGTCCAAAGGGATTGAAGTTAAACCCATTAGGCAAATATCAGGCGGTGCGAATTTTAATGAAGTTTTTTTTACAGATGTAAGAGTTCCTGATTCTCAAAGACTTGGAGAGGTTGGTGAGGGATGGAAAGTTGCTCTAACAACTCTTATGAATGAAAGACTTGCTATTGGTGTTCCTAAATCTGCAGACCATACATCACTTACCAGAGCAGCTAAAGAATTGAACATTAATGATGAACCAGCCATAAAAAATGATCTTGTGAGATCCAAAATAGCTGACTGGTATATTCAAGCCGAAGGATTAAAATATACAAAGATGAGAACATTAACAGCGCTCTCTAAAGGAGAAACGCCTGGTCCAGAAAGTTCCATTGGAAAAATTGTTTCAGCTCCAAAAATGCAAGATTTAGCGTCTTTTGCTATGGATTTACAAGGTGCTGCAGGAATAATTAATGATGCTGAAATTGCTTTATTACATTCTATATTTCAAAGCCAATGGTTAAGCGCAGCAGGGTACAGGATTGCTGGCGGCACAGATGAGATTCTAAGAAATATTGTTGCAGAAAGAGTTTTAGGTCTTCCTCAAGATGTAAGGGTAGATAAAGAAGTGCCATTTAACGAACTTCCAAGCGGACGTTAAAAATTTACTTGAATTTTATTAACTGTTTTTCCATTAATATCTTTTAGAGAAAGAAGAATTTCCTTATTGTTTTTAAATTCTATCAATCCGTAATTTTCCCATAAATATAAGGAGTTAATCCTATTAGGGCCTGCTTCGGGAGGTCTTTTCTTTCCTTTATATTTTGACACCCAAGCACCACCTGGCAGATTTAACGAGCTTGAGGTTAATTCGTATATATCATTACCACCCTTAGTTTTACCTTTATAGATGCCTCCTGCATGCCTATCCCCAGATAAAAATATCATATTATTAATCCCTTTTTTATCTATAAGATCGTAAAGTTTATTTTTTTCTAAGGGTAGATTTCCCCATTTCTCATACCCATGTCCTTCAGCTATAATTTGAATGCTTGAAACTAAAACCCTTATGTCTGCATTTTCATCTAAAGCATTAGATAACCAATTCCACTGATCATTCCCAAGAAATGTTTTTGATGGATCGTTATCCGGTAAATATCTTTCTTTAGTAGGCGCCCCCCACTCATCAGTTCTTTTAAGGGGTGATCGAAAGTATCTTGTATCTAAAAAAATAAATTGAACTATACCATCATCGGTCAGTCTTTTTGTTTCAAAATATATACCGTCTCTTTGTCTTCGAATATCATTTTGGGATGCTCCCCAAAAATCTAAGAAAAGTTCTTTAGCTTCTTTTTTATAAGGGTATTCTGCACCGCCATCGTTTTTGCCATAATCATGATCATCCCATATTGCGAAAATTTCATTGGTCTTTTTTAATTCTACAAAAGGAATTTTTGTTTTTTGTTTATTATAAGCTTTTTTTAGTTTTCCAAGTTTACCAGTCTTTTTATCGTCACCATATACATTATCACCCATAAATATAAAAAGATCCGACTTATCCTTTAAAATGCTTTTCCAAATAGGTTGTTTTCGTTCTTGAGTAACACAAGCGCCTAAAGCAACTTTTTTGATTTTTTTTGGTGATGCCTGAAGGTTTTTTATAATAGGCAGTGATGAAAATAAAATAACCACACTTCCAAGAAGAAATGCTCTACGACTTATAAAAGAACTTATTCTTTTTTTCATATACAAATTATATAAAAAAAGGGCACTAATTAATAGCGCCCTTTTCTTAATTAATTCTATTTAGATTAAAATTGATATTTAATACCAACTTTAAGTTGCCATACGGATTTACCTATATTTTGAACAGGTTTACCGTCTACATTGAATTCTTTGAAAACATATCGACCTTGGTCATCAACTTCAGCTTCTATAACACCTCTTGAATTTGATGTGGAGCCAGCGTAATTTTCAAATCCACCCCAGTCGGAATTAATCAAATTTAATACATTCTCTATATCTACATAGAAAATAGCTTTTCCTTTTACACTTCCTGTTGGTAGTTCTTGTGCAACTCTTACATCAAATGTTCCCGCCCAAGGACTATTAAAGCTGTTTCTTGGAACAGCAGTCCCCCTGTATCCAGAAAGGCCTGAATCTTCTAGAAATTGATTGAAAGATTCTAAATCAAATCCTGCAGCATAAATAACATTGGGATCATCTAAGGTTGGCACATAAAGTAGATCTATGTTCTCACCATCTGTTCTATAACCGCTTAAATCCCCTATAAATGTATAACTGAAAGGATTTCCTGATTGTCTAAATCCATTAAGACCTATACTTGTTTCAAGGTCTCCAAATATATTTCCTTTCCAAGTAAGAGCATAATCAAATGAATGCTCTATCTCGTAATGAGAAGGGCTATTTACTGGAGTTAAATGATCAAAAACAGGCATCCTTACAGCACTTGAGAAAATAATTGAACTTGTCATCATGTGAGCCATTTCTCTCTCTTGATGTGCATATCCGAGATAAAGGTCTATTCCATTATCAAAGGATTTTTCAAAGGATATTCCAAATAAATCACTTTCAGGCTCAATATTTTTAAAGGTTGTAAGGTAACCAACATAACTACATCCGCCATAAAGAGGTCTATTATCTGCAAGAGCATTACCTTTAGGGTCGCATCCACCAATATATGCACCTACAGGATCATCTTCTTTCATATGAATATAATTTGCTCTTAATGTGAAAGGTCCAAAACTACCTAAATCAAGATCAGCAACGACCCCTAAAGACATTTTTGTTATAGACGGAATGCCAAAATCTTTATCCATCATATTTGTATATCCACCTTTATCTCCTAATTTATGTCTAACAAGAGCCAAAGCAGCATCCCCGGGATAACTTTCTGGAGTTCCTGGAGTTGGTAAATTATTGCTTCTTGCCCTAAGTTTTTTAGAAGGTAAACGCATACCATTATCTATATAAGGACCACCAAACCATACTGGAGGAAGGTTACCACTAAATTCACCCCATCCAAATGTGACAAGAACATTATCTTGAGCTTGCCAGTCTAAGGAAAAACGAGGCATCGTTATATCTTCACCATCTAAATTAACATCATTATCTGGTGCCGGTCTAAAAGTATCTCCAGTCCACCTCCACCAGAAAGTATTTTTGTCAGGAGTAGTGTCTTGACTTATTTCTTCATATCTTAAACCAATACGTGCAGTAAGATCAGGAGTAATATTCCAAGTATCCTGTAAATAAATAATGGTATAATCCATATTGAAATTAACACCAGCATCTCTAGGAATGTTTGTATCTGCATTTCTGTAATCCAACTCTTTAAGATTACCAGCTATAAAATCTTCTACAGAATTATAATCATATTCTCCTAAGCTATTTCTAGAAAACATATTAAACATATCATTTTCAATTTTTTTGTAACCTAATGTAAGAGCATGATTTCCTACATTGTAGTAAGCAGCAATTTCATATTGTTTTCTTGCTGTCTCAATTTTATTTGCATGCCTATATTGATCTGGTCCAAAAAATACGGTTCCACCTGAAGGTACCCTAATTCCTACTTCACCGATAGACATACTCCCAACTGGTGTATTAGGGTTATCAACCTCAGTATCAGAAAACATAACTTTTGTAGAAAAATTATCAGTCCAGTCTGAATTCAATTCAAATTTAAGTGTTTCATACTCTTTATTTATTGTGTACCAGTCACTAGAGAGAGGTAGTCCCCAAGTTCTATTCCAGTAAGCACTTTCTGTAAAACCATCAACATGAATATATTCTAATGTTAGTGTTTGTGAGTCAGTTAGATTTGCATCAAAACGGAGGAATGTTTTTTCATCTTCTTCTTCTAAAGCTTTAGTGTATGACCCAGCATCATAATTAATTACATCTTTTGCAGCTTGAATAATTGCATCAGCTTCACCCTTAGTAACAAGTCCTGACCTAAAAGCCTGCATTTGAATTGGATTAGAGGATTCGTAAGATTCAAATCCAAGAGAAAAGAAGAGTTTATCTTTAATAATGGGTCCATTTAGAGCTATAGAGAACAACTTTGTATCTGGATCAGCATTATCAGTTTTTACTCCAAAAGGTTCATCACCACTTTCTTGAGAAGTTTCGTAAGTAAAAGAACCTGAAAGTTCATTTGTTCCAGCTTTTGTTGTTAGCACAATATTACCACTGTGGGCTTCACCAAGTTCTGCACTGTAATTTGCTATTTTAACTGAGACTTGATCTATTACATCTATAGAAATAGGCATACGATTTGTAGGATATGAATTTGAACTTAGTCCATAGGAATCATTTGCGCTTACTCCATCAATAACAAAACCAATTAGACGAGGCATACCACCACCAAAAGATAACCTTCCTCCATTATCTACTGTTACAAAAGGATCTAATTTAGCTATGTCTTTTATGTCCCTATCAATTGAAGGAAGAGTAGCAATATCATTTGCATCAAATGTCGAACCAGGACCAACACCTAGAGATTCCAGATCTACTGCTTTCCCTGTAACAATAATTTCTTCAACATCGGCCCCACCAAGTCTAATACTGAGAGTATTTTCTCCTCCTAAACTAGTATAAACACCCTGCTGAAGGGAGCTTTCACCATCTTTAGTGGCCCTCACATCAAAGGGTCCACCTAAACGAAGTCCCCTAGAATAGAATGAGCCAGTATTTCCTGTGGTTGTAGAAGATTTTGACCCTGAAGGTATATGAGTTATTTGAATAGATGCACCTGAAACAGGGCTACCTGATTCATCAATTACAGTCCCTCTTATTACGCCTGTAGTTTGTTCAGCAAGAACGTTTACAGGGATTGTTAAGGAAATAGGAATTAAAAATAACGAAGAAATTAACAAAGATTTAGAAATCTTTTTTAAGTTTTTAAGAAACATATTTGGATCCTTTTTTGTAATAAAACATTAAGTGATATATATAAATAATTATCTAATTATTTTCTATCATAAATAAAAGCTTCTTTGGATTTTTTTTATGAATTTTTTGTAAAAAAATTAATTAAATGTGTGTAACTTTTTAAGCTAACTTTTTTCAATAGTGTTGATAAAGAAAAATCGGCTCAATAAATTTAATCGGACCGTTTATTTTAAAATTAAAGCACAAGTAATTTTGTATGATATATGATAAATAATATTTTTTTTATATTTATATATTTATTAAGGTCAAAAATGGAATCACATAAATTTTGTATAGCCCCAATGATTGAGTATACCGATAGGCATTGTCGTTATTTTTTTAGAAAATTAACTACCAAAGCTATGCTTTATACTGAAATGGTTGTTGCTGATGCGATTATATATGGCGATAAAGAATTTTTCTTAAAATTTGACCAATCTGAGCATCCAATTGGCTTACAAATAGCAGGAAGTGATCCAAAAAAATTATCTCTAGCCTCTAAATTAGGCCAAGACTTTGGGTATGATGAGGTTAATCTTAATCTTGGATGCCCTTCAAAAAGAGTTCAGGAGGGTAATTTTGGCGCCTGTATGATGAAGGATCTTGATCTTATAGAGCAATGTTTATTATCTATGAAAGAAGCCGTTAGTATTCCTGTTACAATTAAGTGTAGAATAGGATTGGATAATGATGATCCATATAAAGTTCTTCCAGAGTTAGTAGAAAGAGTTAAAGACATTGGAATAAATACAATTATTATTCATGCAAGAAAAGCAATATTAGATGGTTTAGATCCTAAAAAAAATCGTGAGATACCTCCGCTTGATTATGAAATAGTTCGATTGCTCAAACGAAAGTGGCCAGACCTTAAAATAATTTTAAATGGCGGATTAAATTCAATTCCACAGGCTTATAAAGAAATAACCACCGGTTATAACGATCCAGATGGCGTTATGATGGGAAGGGCTGTTTATATTGACCCTTATATTTTAAAAGATGTCGATTCAGTTTTCTATAATAAGACCAGAAGAGAGATCAATAGGTTTGAGGTTGTTGAGCAAATGATTCCATATATAGAAAAAGAACTTCAGCAAGGTACACGCCTTCATCATATAACTAAACATATGATGGGAATCTTTCATGGTTTTAGAGGTGCAAAATTATGGAGAAAATACTTATCAGAAGAATCCATAAAAAAGAATTTTGATCCAAATATCATTAAAAAAGCATTAAATAAGATCGTTGATGCGCAAAAAGAGGTTGCTTGATGTATTATAACGGTATTGGGCTTTTACCTTTTATTATGGCTTTAGCTGTATCAGGAATTTTATCAGGGTTTTTAGCGGGTTTACTTGGTGTTGGAGGCGGAATAATTGTTGTGCCTGTTTTATATCATGTTCTCTCATCTTTAGGTTTTTCACAAGATATAATTATGCATGTATCAGTAGCAACTTCTCTAGCTATTATTATTCCTACTGGATGGCGATCTTATGTTACTCACAAAAGAAATAACGCTGTTGACGAGTCTTTATTAAGAAAATGGTTAATGCCAACTTTAATTGGTTCAGCTTTAGGAGCTATAATTGCAGGACTAATTTCTGGCTTTTATTTAACTCTCTTTTTCGCAACTATTGCTCTTTTAGTTTGTATTAATTTATTAATGAGCAATGAAAACTTTCGTATTGGAAAAGAATTACCAACCGGTATTCTAAGTTACAATATCCCTTTGTTTGTTGGTTCATTTTCTTCAATGTTAGGAATTGGAGGTGGAACTTTTAATGTTAGTATAATGTCCTTATTTGGTATGCCAATTCATAAGGCAGTCGGTACATCCGCTGGATTAGGCTTCTTTTTGTCGATACCAGGTACATTATTTTTTATTCTGACTGGATTTTATATTTCTGATCTTCCCCCTGGATCTTTGGGTTATGTTAATTTATTAGGACTGGTTCTAATTGCTCCCTTGGCATCGATTTCAGCTCCTTTAGGCGCAAAATATGCTCATTCATTACCAAAAAAGATTTTAACAAGAATTTTTGCGATTTTTTTATTTCTAACTTCAATTAGAATGTACTTAGAGCTTTTTTAAATTTTTTGATCATATTCCCCTATTTCAGAGAATTTAGACAGAATATCATTAAGAGAATTGAATATTTCTTTCATTATTTCGATAGAGATTGGGCTTTCGCAAACGACCACAAGATTAGGGGAGTTAGAAGATGCTCTAATTAATCCCCAGCTACCATCCTCTAGGATAATCCTGACACCATTAACGGTAAGTAGAGATGAAATTTTTTGGTCGGCAATTAATTCTCCATTATCTTTTTTCTCTTGAAGAATAAGCTTAATTTTTTCAACTATTTCATACTTGCTTTCTTCAGAGCATTTTGGAGACATGGTAGGGGAAGAATATGTATTAGGGAGTTGATTATAAAGTTCTGAGATTGATTTATTTTTGCTTTCATCAAGAACTTTAATAATTTCTATAGCTGAAATAATTCCATCATCATAACCTCTTCCTATAGGGTTATTAAAAAAGAAATGACCGGACCTTTCGAAACCCGCAATTGCATCTGTTTCATAGGTTTTGCGTTTAATGTAACTATGACCTGTCTTCCAGAAGATAACTTCTGAATTATTTTTTTGAAGAATTTCATCAGTTGAAAAAAGAGATGTTGATTTAACATCTATAATAATTTTTTTGTTCTTGTGGTAATTTGACAAGTTTCTAGCAATAAGAAGACCTGCTTTATCGGCGAAAATTTCTTTTCCCTTGTTATCTACAATTCCCACTCTGTCTCCATCACCATCAAATCCAAAACCAATATCAGCATTATTTTTAATTACATGCTTTCCAATATCAGAGAGCATCTTCATGTCTTCTGGATTGGGGTTGTAGTTCGGAAAAGTGTTATCTAATTCACAATGCAAAGGAATGACTTCTATTCCTATTTTACTCAAAGCTAACGGTGCAAATATTCCAGCAGTACCATTCCCGCAAGCTACCACAGCTTTAATTTTTCTTTTTATTGTAATTTTAGATGTTAAATCATCGATATAATCGTTATTTATATTTTTAAATATATACTTACCAGGTTCTTTATCAGGAAATCCTGAATTCGATATTAATTCTTTAAGTTCAGATATTTTTTCTGGTCCAAAAGTAAGTGTTTTTTGATCACCCATCTTAATACCAGTCCAGCCATTAGGATTATGACTTGCTGTAACCATTGCTACATTGTCGCAGTCAAGTAGGTATTGAGAAAAATATGCGCAAGGGGAAATAGTTAAACCTATATCATAAACATCAATTCCTGAGGCAATGAGACCTCCGATTAGAGCTTCCTTAATTTCTTCAGAATAAGATCTAAAATCATGTCCAACAGCAATTTTTTTATTGTTATCTGTTTTTTGAATTAAGTTACCAAGAGAAATACCAATTTTTTGAATACCAGATAAATTAATTTGTTCAGGGTAAAGCCAACGTGCATCATACTCCCTAAAACCTAAATCATATATTTTTGCTTCCTCTTTATAATCCTGGAGTGAAAAATTTACTGAATTTGAATAGTTGATATCCAACTAATTTCCTTTCATTGCCTTTTCAAGAACTTTTCCAGTTTGTTCCCCTCCATTAAAGAATGGTTTGGCGTTAGAAAAATCAGAAATTTTATCCCAATTCTTTTCTAGATCTTCTGCAGTAGCATTAAGGCCTAAATTTTCTCCATCACTTTCCATGATTTTGGCTTCAGAATAAACTCCAGCTCCAGCACACAATATTGTACCAGTTGGACCATTTTCACTCGAAAGATAAATAACAGCAGGCGTAACACTGCTCGGAGTCAAAAGTTCTTCTGCTTCGGGAGGCATAAGGTTAGCTGTCATTCTGGTATAAGCAACAGGGCACAGAACATTACAATTTATATTATATTTTTGACCTTCTATCTTAAGGGTATTAACAAATCCTACAACACCGAGTTTTGCTGCGCCATAATTAGATTGTCCAAAATTTCCATATAACCCTGTAGATGAGGTAGTGACTAAGATTCTGCCATAGTTTTGTTCTTTCATTATTTCCCATACCATTTTAGTAGGTTTAACTGATCCCATAAGATGAATATCTGTTACAATTGTAAAATCTTCGATTTCCATTTTTGAAAATGATTTATCTCTTAAAATCCCAGCATTATTTATAAGAATATCTATCCGGCCAAATTCATCCATTGTTTGATCGACCATATTTTCAACGCCCTTATCATCTATAACGGAAGATCCATTAGGAATTGCTATTCCACCAGCATCAGTAATTTCTTTTACGACATTATTGGCTGCTTCTGAAGATCCTCCTGAGCCATCAACTTCACCTCCTAAGTCATTAACTACTACTTTCGCTCCTCTTTTCGCAAATTCCAATGCATGACTCCGGCCTAGTCCACCTCCAGCGCCTGTTATTATTACGACCTTATCCTCAAAGCTTATTGTCATAGTATTCTCCTTGATAATTAATATATCATTCTTAATATTTCGAAAAACTTATGGTCAAGTTTATTTTTAACTATAAAATACATTGATTACCAATATTTCAAATAAAAAGAGGTTAAAATGATTTTACATGAATTTGCTCCTGCTCCAAATCCTCGAAGAGTAAGAATTTTCCTTAATGAAAAAGGGATAGATATTGCAACAGAACAGATAGATATTATGAAGGGTGAACATAAAAAGGACGACTATAAAAAGATGAGTCCTTTATCACAAGTCCCAACATTAGAATTAGATGATGGAACTTATATTACCGAGTCTATAGCTATTTGTCGTTATTTTGAGGCCTTACACCCTGAACCAAATTTATTGGGAAAAGATCCTAAGGAGATAGCGATAGTTGAGATGTGGCAAAGAAGAATTGAGTTGTTACTTATGATGGGTATAGCCAATACCTATAGACATGGACATCCAGCTATGGCTGCTCTTGAAAATCAAGTAAAGGAATGGTCTGAAGCTAGTCGTCCAAGGGTAATAAAAATGTTGCATTGGTTTGATAAACAAATGGAAAATAAAGAGTATATATGTTTAGACCGATATACGATTGCTGATATTTCAGCCTTAGTCTGTTTTGATTTTGCTAAATGGCCTCAGATTGACATTCCAGATGATTGCAAAAACCTAAAAAGTTATTACGAGAGACTGAATTCTAGGCCAAGTGCATCTGTATAATAATTGTTCTTGACCAAACCATTGTTTTTTAATAGAAAAAAATGTCAGATGGTTGGATGATCGCTCCTTTATAGGAGAGGAAAGTCCGGGCTCCATGAGACACAGTGCCGGGTAACACCCGGCGAGGGTAACCTCAGGGAAAGTGCCACAGAAAATAAACCGCCATTATGGTAAGGGTGAAAAGGTGCGGTAAGAGCGCACCGCAAGTTTGGTAACAAGCTTGGCAAGGTAAACCCCACTGGGAGCAAGACCAAATAGGAATAGCATTAGAAACAGTCTCTTTTCTCGCTATTCGGGTAGGTTGCTAGAAGTTTATGGTAACATAAACTCAAGATGAATGATCATCACCATTTAAATGGATACAGAACCCGGCTTATAAACCATCTGACAAATACTCTATAAATGTAAAAGTTATCCACAAAAACAAGGGATTATTGCGTTTTTTTCCAAATAAAACCATTGACTCCCATAAAATCCCATGATAACCCATAATATGGCGCCATGCGTATGTCTACAAGGGGATTGTTGATGAAAATATTTATGTCTAATACGGAAAACAAAATAGATTCTAAAGGAAGAGTTTCTATTCCATCTCAATTTCGTTCAGTCCTTGAATTTCAGGGGTTCGCAGGTGTTTATTTATTTCCATCTTTTACATCTCAGTGCATAGATGGAGGAGGGCAGATTTTAATCAATCAGATTTCTGAAAGTGTAGAAAAAATGCAATTATTTGCTGAAGAAACTGATGCATTAACTACAGCGCTTTTCTCAGAAACATATCAGTTAAATTATGATCAAGATGGAAGAGTATCTTTACCAGGCGAATTAATTACCCATGCTAACCTAAATGATAGAGTTACTTTCGCCGGACTTGGACAAAAATTTCAAATGTGGGAACCATCAGCATTTAAAGAATTCAAAAGTAAAGCAAGAATAAAAGCCTTAGAAAATAGAGACCTCATTGGTCCATCCTTAAATTTCTCTAGTTCCAAAAAGGAAAATGAGTGATGCTAATGAAAGAGCTCCATCATAAATCAGTTATGATTGAGGAAGTTCTTTCAATTCTTAAACCTTCCGACGGTAAAATTTATATTGATGGCACTTTAGGTGCGGGCGGCCACTCAAAAAGAATATTAGAAAGCGCAAGATGTAAAGTTATTGGGATTGACAAAGATCCAGATTCTATAAAACTTTGTAATGATATTAAAAAAAGATATCAAAATGAATTTTTTCCAATAGAAGGTAATTTTAGTGAATTAAAGAATTGTGCCTTATCGCTTGGCCATGAATACGTGGATGGTATTTTATTAGACCTCGGCGTTTCATCAATGCAATTAGACTCCCCCGATAGAGGTTTTTCATTCAAATATAATGCCCCCTTAGATATGCGAATGAATAAATCAGGCGATAAGGCATACAATTTAATCAATTCTGCCAAGGAAAATTTACTTGCAGATATAATTTTTAAATATGGCGAAGAAAGATTATCAAGAAAAATTGCTAAAGAAATAGTTAAACAAAGAGAGATTAAAAGGATTAAGACTACTTTTGATTTATCAGAGATAGTTACAAGAGTTAGTAAATGGCATAAAAGAAAGATTCACCCTGCAACAAAAACCTTTCAAGCTATAAGAATATATTTAAATAACGAGCTTAAAGAACTCTATGATGCCCTTTTATCATCTGAAGAAATTTTATCAGAAGGAGGAAAATTAATAGTAATTTCCTTCCATTCTCTAGAAGATAGAATAGTAAAGAACTTTATTAGGGATAACTCAATACCAAAGAAGAAATATAATTCTCTCAATATTGAAAAATCATTTGTCTACGAATCTAGAAGGGTATTAAGGCCTACTAAAGAGGAAATTAATGAAAATAAGAGATCAAGATCTGCTAAATTGCGTTGGGTCTATAGATCATCTCTTCCTTTCAATTCTATAGAGAATTTACATGATTACCAAAAATACGGAGGCATAATATGTTGAGGTATTTTGTTTTTATATTTTTGTTAATTTTTCTTTCAATAAATATCTATCATTACACCATAAGTTATGAAGTGATAAAACTAGAGAAACAAAATAATATACTGACAAAAGAAATATTTACTGAGTTAGATAAAAGAAATCAATTAAAAGCTGAATGGGCAATCATAATTAGCCCAAGCAATTTAGAAAAATTAGCTGAAAAATACTCTAAGAAATTAAAATTAAAGCCAATTCGGGGTGATCAGATAGAAGTTTTATCACCAAGAATTGTTGAGGGTGAATAAAATGAAAAAAGGTAATATTAATTCTAGAATAGTTGTTGGCGATGATATTTCTCAATTATTTGATAATAACCTTAATAATTCTTCAAGTAGAAAATTTTCTAGTAACCCGATCAATGTAAGCAGAAATAGATTAAAATTTGCTCTTTCTATCTTTGTTTTATTTTTTGTTATTTTTTCAATAAGGAACACCTTTTTATCTGTTTTTCCAGGAGATGTAATTAGTGAACCAAAGACATCATTAGTCCTTGCAACCAATAAACCACTTCCCGATATTTATGATCGAAGTGGAAAAAATTTAATGGCAACAACCGTTAAAACCTTAAGGGCTTCTGTTTTTAATAGATCTAATTCAAATAAATTTGATATTCAAAAAGCTGCAATTAAATTATCCCCTTACTTAAATGAAGATCCAGAAACAATTTCAAATAAACTTTCAAAGGGCAGATATGTAGAGTTAATTAATGATATAAGTGAAAAAGAACAATACGATTTACTTAATTCTGGAGTTGCTGAAGTTGAATTTAGTAATGTGTGGAGAAGAGTTTTTCCTAATAAAACATTAGCTTCTCATATTATTGGGTATTCAAATAGGGATTTTGATGAAAATTCTTCAGCTGGTTTAGAAAGATGGATATATAAAAATAATATTCAATCTGAAAATATTCACCTATCATTAAATTTGAATGTTCAGAATTATCTTGAAAAAGCTTTATTTGAAGCAATAGAAACTTATGAAGCCAAGGCTGGATTTGGAGTAATTTTAAATGCGAAAAATGGAGAAATTATAGCATTAGCTTCTCTTCCTAATTATGATCCTAATACAATAAATAACCAATCCCAGATGAAAACTAATGAATTAAGATTTAACAGGGTTGTTCAAGGTAGTTATGAAATGGGCTCTGTTATGAAGTTGTTTACTTTGGCTATGGCGCTTGAAGAGGAAAAAATTAATCTATCTGATGAATTTGATGTTTGGAAATGTATTAATAAAAATCGTAAAAAATGTCTTTCTGATTACAGAAAAAGTAAAGCTCAATTTTTAAATGCAGCTGAATGCCTTATAAAATCATCTAATATTTGTATGGCGCAAATTGCACAAATAGTCGGTCTAGAAACACAAAAAAGATTCCTATCTGAAACAGGACTTTTAGATGAACAATTCTTAGAATTATATGAGATGGGTAAACCAAGTTTACCTGAAAACTGGAACGAGCTGTCTATGGAACAGATTTCGTTTGGCCATAGTATTGGCCTAGTACCGTTGTCATTCGCGTCTGCCACTGCGGCATTAGTGAATGGTGGATATTTACTTGAACCAACTCTTTTTCTAAGAAAAGATGAATACATTACCAACGCAAAATTAATATCTTCTGATGTAAGTGAGGCTATGCGTTATGTAATGAGACAAGTTGTAAAATCAGGATCAGGTAAACAAGCAGATATTGAAGGATACGAGGTTATAGGGAAAACCGGTACAGCTGATAAACCATGTTCTACTGGAGGGTATTGCGGAATATTAACAAGCTTTGTAGGTGCTTTCCCAGGTTGGAATCCAGAATATGTTATTTTGGTGAGCTTAGATGATCCTAAAGGAAAAAAAAATATTAGGGGGACTTCTGCTTATTGGAATGCCGCACCGACAGCAGGAAAAGTTATAAAAAGAGTTGCTCCATTGCTTAAAATTTCACAGAAAAATGTTTCAAAAGATTCAATTGAAGATTATGTAGAGGCAAATTCTTAATGATCAAATTAAACGATATATATAAATCTTTTTCTTCTGACAATCTAGTAAAAGGAGTTACTTGTGATAGCAGAGAAGTGAAGTCTGGGTATATATTTGTTGCAATTCAAGGCGAAGTAGACAGAGGTGAAGATTATATTGATGAGGCAGTTAAAAAGGGGGCTATTGCAGTTGTCGCTTCAAAAAATTATAAAAATAAACTGAATGTTCCTGTTATTAAAAAAGATAATCCAAGAAAATCATTATCTTATATTTCATCCTTAGTATTCTCTAAAAATCCTGAAACAATTTGTGCAATAACTGGTACAAACGGCAAAACTTCTACTACAAATTTTCTTCAACAACTATGGAGCTTAATGGGTTTAAACGCATCCAGCATAGGAACTCTTGGAATAATTGGAAATGAAGAGATCAAAGATACTAATAATACTACACCTGATCCAGTAGCATTACATCAAACTTTAGATAATTTATTTAATAACAAAATCACTCATTTGGCTTTGGAGGCTTCAAGTCATGGATTAGCTCAACATCGAATTGATAGTGTACCTATTAGAGCTGCTGGTTTCACTAATATTAGTCAAGATCACCTTGATTATCACCAAAGTATGGAGGCTTATTTTGATGCTAAAAAAAGGCTTTTTACAGAAATACTTCCTAAGGAAAATTATGCTGTTGTTTGCATTGATACTGATCAAGGAAGAGAATTATCAACTATAATTAATAATACAGGAAGAGGGGTAATTGAAGTCGGAGAATCCGCAAATGCCTTTAATTTAAGAAGGTTAGCGCCCAATCAAGATGGTATGGAGATGGTTTTTCAGTATAGCGGAAGACTCTTTTCCATTCCGTTGAGAGTTGAGGGGTATTTTCAAGCCATGAATATATTATGTGCTACAGGCCTAGCTGTTGCTTCAGGCTCACCATCAGAAATTGTTTTTGAACACTTGAAAGATCTCCGACCAATCACGGGCAGGTTAGAATTTTGTGGAAAAAATAGTGATGGTGCCAAAATTTATGTTGATTATGCTCATACTCCAGATGCCTTGACAGCTGCTTTATTTTCCTTACGAGAATTAACTGAGAATGAAATAATTTTAGTTTTTGGGTGCGGAGGAAATAGAGATTCTATTAAAAGAGTTATAATGGGAGAAATTGCTGAAAATTTTTCTGATAAAGTCATAATTACCGATGATAATCCAAGAGATGAAAATCCAAAAAAAATAAGAGAAGCTATTTTAAAAGGCTGTCCTTCAGCAATAGAAATATCTGATCGTCATGAGGCTATTAGTAAGGCAATTAGCACGGGTAAAAAGGGCGATTCAATAATTATTGCTGGAAAAGGTCACGAAAAAATACAAATTATAGGAAAAAATGAGATTCCTTTTTCGGATCAAGAAACAGTAAGAAATATAATAGGCAATTAAATGAATAATGTTCTTTGGCAAGGTAAAGAGGTTTTAAGTGTTATTGAGGGTCATGGTGAATATAATTGGAGCGCATCAGGAGTATCTATTGACACAAGAACAATAAAAAAAGGTGATATATTTTGTGCTCTACCTGGTCTTAACCATGATGGCAACGAATTCATAGAAGAGGCATTAAATAAAGGGGCTTCGATAGCCATATCTAATAAACCTTCATTAATAAATTCCAAGAAAGTGGTTTTTGTAAATGATGTATTAAAAGCATTAACTAAATTAGGTTCTTATTCTAGATCTAGAACTAATGCAAAAATTATTTCTGTTACAGGAAGTTCTGGAAAAACAACTTTAAAAGAAATGATAGCTCATTGCTTATCTGAGTTTGGAAAAGTTCATAAGTCAAAAAAATCTTACAATAACCACATTGGTGTACCTTTATCATTGTCTAATATGCCGAAGGATGCAGATTACGCTATTTTTGAGATTGGCATGAATAAGAAAGGTGAGATATCTAACTTAGCTAATATATTAAAACCTCATATTGGAATAGTTAATAATGCTGGAAAAGCGCATATCGGTTTTTTTGATAACGAAAAAGAAATAGTAAAAGAAAAATTATCAATAGTTGACGGTATAGTTGATGGAGGAAATCTAATAGTGAATGACAAATTATTAAGTGATTTAAAGGATTATCCAATCAAAGATAAAGACATAAAAACCTATTCATTTGGATTCTCAAAAAAATCTGATGCCCAATTTATTAAGGGTATCTCTCATAAATCCACTTCATTCTTAATATCAAGAGTTAACAATAAGGAGATTAAATATTCAACTAATCTTATTGGAGAGCATATGGCATTAAATACTTTGCCTGCGATTTTAGTCAATAAAATAGTAAATAATTCTAATACGAAATTCTTAAAAAAATTAGAAAGATTTAAAGCTATTGAAGGAAGGGGTAATAAATTTCATATTAATTTTTTTGATAAGAATATTGAAATTATTGATGAAAGCTACAATGCAAATCCAGATTCAATGGAAGCCTCTATTAATGCAGTTAAAATTAACAAAGATAATAATAAAAGATTAATATTTTTTGTTGGAGATATGTTGGAGTTAGGAAAACACTCAAAGGTAATGCATAAAAAAATCGCTAAATTAATTAATAAATCTGAAATAGATTTAGTTTTTGCTATAGGAAGTGAGGTTAAATATTTATGGGAAGACATTAATTGTGAAAAGAAAGGAGAAATTTTTAATAATGTAGATGGGGTGATTCCCAAATTAAGAAATATAACAATGGATAAAGATATCATTTTATTAAAAGGATCTTCGAGAATTAATCTTAATAAAATAATCGATTCAATGTTATCTCATAAGTCTCTTAGGAAGATTGCGTAGTGGTTTTATATCTCCTTGAAATATTAAGTTTCGAATTTCCAGGTTCAGGTTTATTTTCATACATTACCGTTAGAGCCGTTTGTTCACTTTTAACTTCATTAATTCTAGTTTTAGCTTTTGGATCACAATTTGTTAAAATTATGCAAATTAGACAAGGAAATGGTCAACCTATAAGAGAAGATGGTCCAATTAGCCATCTCTTAACAAAAAAAGGAACACCTTCTATGGGAGGGTTATTAATATTAGCTTCTTTTTTTATCAGTACAATTTTTTGGTCAGATCTTTCTAATGTTTATGTATGGATAATTATTGTTTTAGCTTTTTTATTTGGTTTAATTGGTTATTTAGATGATAGAAGAAAGATTAAAGAACAAACATCCAAAGGAATTTCTTCATTTAAAAAAATACTTCTCCAAATAATATTCTCAATTTTTATAATTTACCTAATCTCAACACAATCAACATTAGAACTTAGGCATTCTCTATCAGTACCCTTTATCAATGGAGCATTTTTTGTTGGTTTATTGGTATATTATTCTTTTACATCATTAGTAATTGTTGGATCTTCTAATGCAGTAAATTTAACTGACGGATTAGACGGTCTTGCAATAGTCCCTGTTATGATAGCTTTGGCATGTTTTGGATTAATATCTTATCTTTCTGGGAATGTAATTTTTTCAGATTATTTAGGCATAAATTACATAATTCATTCAGGTGAAATTAGTGTACTTTGCTGTGCACTTTTAGGGAGTTGTTTAGGTTTTTTATGGTTTAATGCCCCACCTGCTATGATTTTTATGGGAGACACAGGATCTCTTTCTTTAGGTGCAATTTTAGGATCAATTGCTGTTATTACAAAACACGAATTGGTCTTAGTAATCATAGGCGGAGTTTTTGTTTTGGAAGCCCTTTCAGTTATTGTTCAAGTTGTTTCTTTTAAATTATTTGGAAAAAGAGTTTTTAGGATGGCTCCAATACACCATCACTTTGAACAGAAAGGATGGTCTGAATCTACAATAGTAATAAGATTTTGGATTATTTCTTTTGCTTTAGCGCTGATAGGTCTTGCGACATTAAAATTAAGATAATGATTAATACAGATAAATATAAAGATAAAAATATAATTATTTATGGCCTTGGAAAAACAGGTATTTCAACATACCAAGCTTTAAAAGAATCTTGTGCTAATATTTTTATATGGGATGATGATGATTCTGTAAGACAAGAGCTAAGTAAATCAGGAATGGAATTTATTAATCCTAATCAATGGCCTTGGGAGAAAATGGATATATTAATTCCATCGCCTGGAATACCTATAAATTATGGAAAAAATTCCTTTATTGTTGAAAAAGCTTTAAAAAAGGGAAGTATCGAAATATTAGGCGACATAGAGCTATTTTATCAAGATCTCAAATCGTCAAAACTTGATAAAAAAATTATTGCCATTACTGGAACTAATGGAAAATCAACATTTGTAACTTTATTGCATCAGATTTTAAAAGAAGCTGGTGAAGAATCTTATTTATTAGGAAATATTGGAAATCCAATACTGTCTATAGAGCCAAGAGATAATAATCAAATATACATAATTGAAATTTCATCCTTTCAAATTGAATTAATTGATAAATTTAAACCTGATATTGCTGTGCTTTTGAATATTTCTGAAGACCACAAAGAAAGATATTCATCATTTGATGAATATAGATTGGCTAAAATAAAAATCTTTTCAAATATGAATTCTAATGATTATGCTATTTTAAACGAAAGTTTAGGTTATGAAGATATTTTAGATAAGATTAATCCATTACCAAAAAAGATTATCGTTAAAGATGATAATTCTTTTATGGAAAGTAAATTTGATCTATCTAATTTTTCCTATAAAAATCTTTTACCTGCATTGTTTACCGTAACTGACATTATTAATATCGAAAGAAAACATGTGTTTGAGGTTTTGTTAAATTTTAAAAACCTTAATCATAGAACTAAAGAGGTGTATGCCAATAAAGAAATAAGATTTATTGATGATTCAAAGGCAACTAATCCCGCTGCAGCTAATTTTGCTATTAATCAGTATAAGGATATTTATTTAATATTAGGAGGTTTGTCTAAGCAGAATGATTTAAGAAAATTAGATTTATCTTCAAAAAATATTAATAAAGCCTTTTTTATCGGGTCATCTTCAGATCAGTTAAGTAAGATTGCGCCTAAGGATTTAGATTTTGAAGTTTCTAGAAACCTAGAGCACGCGACTAAATCGGCCTATATAGAAGCATTAAAAAATAAGAAAGGGTGTGTTCTTCTTTCTCCAGGGTGCAGTTCTCTAGATGAATATAATAATTTTCAAGAACGAGGAGATGATTTTGCAAAGATTGTCAATAATCTGGATATAAAATGTTAAGAATATCTCGAACAAACATGGGGCCTGTAGGTGAATGGTGGTTTACTGTAGATAGATTTATGTTATTTGGACTTATTCTTCTGGGTGGCATTGGACTTTTCTTTTCCCTGGCCGTTAGTCCTGTTGAGGCAAATCAATTAAATACAAATCAATATTATTTTTTAATTAAACAGACAATTTTCTTATTATTATCGATTTCGTTAATGATATTTATTTCTGTATTACCTAAAGGATTTACCAGAAAACTATCTTTAATTATTTTTGTTCTTAGTATTTTAGGAATTGTGCTTTCATTATTTATTGGATTATCGAGTGGTGGTGCATCCCGTTGGCTATCTTTAGCTGGATATATAACTATTCAACCTTCCGAATTTATTAAACCATCTTTGATTGTTATGTCAGCATGGTTCTTTGCTAGATCTAGGTTAGAAAAAAATAAAAATTTCAGTTTAATTCCTTTAGCTATGTTTATCCTTGTCGCTCTTTTGCTTATGTTGCAACCTGATTTAGGTCAAACAATCTTACTTTTTTTAACTTTAGCGTGTTTAATATTCGTACAAGGATTTCCTATATTTATTATAGCTCCATTGGGAATCGTTTCAATGATAGCTGTTTTAACTTTTTATTATATTTTTCCTCACTTTGCCTCTCGTTTTGATTCTTGGGTAGAGATTTGGTTTGGCAGTGGAGCGGTCAATTCAAAATTAACACAAACCCAAGCAGCTATTGATGCAATTGAAAATGGCCAAATTTTTGGTAAGGGAATCGGTGAAAGTTGGGTTAAATACCATCTTCCTGATGCTTATACAGATTTTGTTTTTGCCGCGATAGCTGAAGAAAATGGACTTATTGTAACGTTAACAATAATGTTTCTCTATCTATTATTAATCACTAGGGGCTTAATGAGGTCAATGAGCCAAAATAATTATTTTAACCAGTTGGCTTCTTCAGGATTAATTATTCTGTTTGGATTACAAACACTTATACATATAGCAGTTAATTTAAGTTTAATTCCAGCAAAAGGAATGACATTACCTTTTATAAGCTATGGAGGATCTTCTATATTAGCTATGGGGATAGGAATGGGTATGTTTCTATGTTTAACAAAAAAAACAAAACAAAATCTTAAAAATGCTTACCCCTTAATTAATGAAGAACAGATTTCCAAACCATGAAAAATCTAAAAAACAATTTTATTATGATTGCAGCGGGTGGTTCTGGAGGGCATTTATTTTCTGCAAGCGCAATTTCTAGTGAATTAACAAAAAGAGGCTACAGAGTAATATTGTTAACAGATAAGAGGGTAAAAAACTTAATAATTGATTTTCCAGCAGAAAAGATTGTTTTTATTCCTTCGGATACCTTCACAAATAGGTCGTTATACAAGTGGCCATTTGTATTAGGTAAATTATTTTTGGGTTTTATCCTTTCTTTTTTTTGGGCTTTTAAGACGCGAACACAATTATCTATTGGTTTTGGAGGCTATCCGTCAGTAGCACCTTTACTTGCGTTTAAGATTTGTGGTTCAAAAATATTAATCCATGAACAAAATTCAATATTTGGTAGAGCAAATAAATTTTTATCATTATTTGCCGACGGTATAACCATGGGATTTGAAAATACAAAAATTTTATCAAAAATGACTAATAAAAAGATTCATTTTTATGGAAATCCTGTCAGAGAAAAAATTTTATATTATAAGAATTCAAAAAAAGTAATAAATACTAGGAATATAACTTTGCTTGTATTTGGAGGAAGTCAAGGCGCTAGTTTTCTATCATCAATAATTCCAAATGTAATAAATGAGCTTCCAGAGGAAATTATAAAAAATATTAATATTATTCAGCAAGCGAGAAAAGAAGATATAGGGAAATTAGAGAATTTTTACTCAGATCATAACTTAAGATATCAAGTCAAAGAATTTTTTTATAATTTTCCTGAAATTATTAATGATTCTGACCTGGTTATTTCTAGGTCTGGGGCATCAACAATTAGTGAAATGGCTATAATGGGCAAAGCGTGTATTTTTGTTCCTCTTCCAAGCACATTAGATGGTGATCAGGAGAGTAATGCTAAAATCTTAGAAAGTTCAGATGCTGCAATAGTTTATTATCAGGATCAATTAAAACCATCCATTTTAGCCAAAAGAATAGAAGAGTTAGTTAGTTTTCCTGAAAAACTTTATGAATTGTCAGAAAATATAAAGAAATTTGGAAATGAAGGCGCTTCATTAAAGCTAGTTAACTTTTCGGAAAGCCTAATGAGTAAATAAAATGGACCTATTAAATAAAAAAGGAAAGATATTTTTAACAGGGATAGGTGGTATTGGTATGAGCGGTATAGCAGAGATTTTGCATAACTTAGGGTATGAAGTTTCTGGTTCAGACATAAAGGATGGGTCAAATGTTAGAAGGCTGAAAAAAATTGGGATTAAGATAAAAATAGGTCACAATGAAAACAATGTTATTGGTATATCTTTATTGGTTTATTCTTCTGCAATTAAACCGAATAATAAAGAGTTAAAGAAAGCAAGATCTTTAGGGATACCTCTTGTAAGTCGTTCAGAGATGCTTGCAGAGTTAATGCGAATGAAAAAAACCATTACCGTTGCAGGTAGTCACGGTAAAACTTCAACGATTTCTATAATTTCTGAAATATTTTTCACATCCAAGCTTGATCCTACTGTTATAAATGGAGGAATTATCAATTCTTTTGGTTCTAACACTCGATTAGGATCGAGTGAATGGATGATTGTTGAAACAGACGAATCTGATGGAAGTTTTGTAAACTTACCATCGTTTTGTGGGTTGATTACCTCCATTGATGATGAACATATTGATTATTATAAAAATATAAAAAATTTAGAAAAAGCTTTTGAAGAATATATAAATAATACATCTATTTTCGGATTTTCCGCAATTTGTTCAGACGATAAAACTGCTTTTAAATTAGCTAAAAAACAAAATAGGGCAAATATAGTTTTTTATGGGACGAATAAAAGTGCAAATTATAGAGCAAAAAATATCAGGATAAAAAACAATGGTCAGTTTTTTGATGTCGAGATTAAACATATAAATAAGAAAAATAAAATCTATAGAAATATTTTTTTTCCTATGCATGGAAAGCATAATTTAAATAATGCTTTAGGCGCAATAACTTTATCTCATAAACTTGGAATTGATTTTCAATCAATTAAAAAAGCTCTAGAAAATTTTCAAGGAGTAAAAAGAAGACTTACCCTAATATCAGAATACAAAGGTATATGTTTTTATGATGATTATGCGCATCATCCATCAGAAATAAGAGCAACCTTGCAGGCATTAAAGGAACTAAGGATGAAGAGAATAATTACGGTTATTCAACCGCATAGATATTCTAGGATTAAACATACTTTCCATAATTATAAAAAGAGCTTTGTTAATTCTGATTTAACTGTTGTATTGCCTGTTTATGCGGCAGGAGAAAAACCAATAAACAAATATAACTCTAAATTTATTGTCAAATCAATAAAAGAGCAATCCAAGAATCTGGCTTATAAATTTGATGATTTCCTTTCAGTAGAAAGTTTTCTTTTAAAGGAAATAAAAAGAGGTGATTTAGTTGTTTTTATGGGTGCTGGCAGTATTTCTGGATGGGCTAATAATTTTATAAGTAAATTGAGTAAACCAAATGAATAAATTAATAGAAAAATTTGATCAATCCGAAAGTAATTATGGTTTAAAAGGAAAATTTTTCTCTAATAAATCTTTAAAAAATATAAGTTGGTTTAAAGTGGGCGGCCCTGCTGAGTGTTTGTACATCCCAAGTGATCAAGAAGACCTTTCAAGATTTTTAAAATATACAGATAAATCTGAAAAAATTAATGTTTTTGGAAGGTTATCAAATGTCTTAATTAGGGATAAAGGATTAACTGGATTGACGATTTTAATTCCTCCAAGTATCTCAGAATTCAACATACTTAAAAATAATACAATTGAAGTAGGTTCAGGCATGTTAGATAAAGATTTCTCAAAAATTGCATTAGAAAATGAAATAGGCGGAATGGAATTTCTATCTGGTATTCCTGGAAATTTAGGCGGCGCAATTGCCATGAATGCTGGATGTTATGGAAAGGAGATTAAAGATATATTTGTTGAGGCAAGGGTTATGAATAGGGACGGTAAGATAATAAGTCTAAAAAATGATCAAATGCAATTTTCTTATAGGAATTCAATTATCAGGGATGATCAAATAATTATTGCAGGGGTTTTTCGAGGTAAGAAAAAAAGCAAAAAGAGGATTACAGAAGAGATAAAAAAAGTAGAATTTCAAAAAAAGAATACTCAACCAAGTGGAGTTGCAACAGGAGGAAGTACTTTTAAGAATCCGAAAGAAGTTAAAGCCTGGGAGTTAATTAATTCAGTTGGTTTAAGTGGATTTCAATTAGGAGGAGCAATGATATCTCCTGATCACAATAATTTTTTTGTTAACACAGGTAATGCTTCAGCATCAGATATTGAAGATCTAGGTAATTTAGTTATTGAGAAAGTAAAAAATAAACATGGAGTAATTCTTGAATGGGAAATTAGAATTATTGGAGATAGATAAAGGTGTTTAAAGGTAAAATTATCATTTTAAAAGGAGGTTATTCTCATGAAAGGGATATAAGCCTTAAATCAGCAGAAAATGTAGAGAAAGCTCTAGAAAAGATTGGTTATAAATATGATTCAATTGATTGTGTTGATGAGTTCATTAACAAAATAATAAATTCTAAGGCAGAGTTATGTTTTAATGCCCTTCATGGAGAATTTGGCGAAGATGGTCAAATACAAGCTATTCTTGATAAACTTAACATTAAATATACTCACTCAGGAGTTTCTTCATCATTAATAGCAATGAATAAGGCAATCTCAAAAGAGATATTTATAAGAAATAACCTACCAACTCCTAATTATCAGCTAATTGAAAAAAATAAATTTCATTCTTTGGATTTAAAGCCACCTTTTGTGATTAAGCCAGTAAATAATGGTTCAAGCATAGGAATTTATATAATTTTAAATGAATCAGATAAGATTAGATTGATAAAGGAATTAGAAGATTGGCAATATGGGAATTATATAATGGTTGAAAAATATATTAAAGGTCGAGAATTAACATGCGGAATAATTAATGGAAAACCTACTGAGGTAATGGAAATTAAGCCCAGAAATAATTTCTATGATTATGATACAAAATATACTAAAGGAATGTCTGATCATTTTATACCAGCTGAATTGCCGAAAAATTTATATGATAACATAAAAGAGATGACTCTTGATTGTCATAATCTTCTAAATTGTAATGGAATTACTAGAACTGATTTTCGATTAGAAGAAGAATCAAACAAACCTTTTGTTCTAGAAATAAATACACATCCAGGATTAACAAAAACCTCTCTAATTCCTGAATTGGCATCAGCACAAGGTATATCTTATACAGATTTAATTTGTTTAATTATTGAGGAGGCCCTATGCCGAGAATAGTTAGTAGGGTATATATTATCTCACTTTTGATCATCAGTATTTTGTCGATTTCTGTTTATCTATACTACGACAAAGGTAACCCAATAAATATTTACTTTAACAATAAAGCTGAAAACTTTTTTAAGCTTGAAACATTAAAACTTGATGGCAGATATAGATCTAATAAAGAGCAAATATTATCTACATTATCGCTTAAAAAAGACAGTCCAATATTATTTTTGGACTTAGGTGATTTAAGAAAGAAAATTCTTGTAGTACCTTGGATTAAGAATGCTAGTATTAGTAGAAAATTTCCGAATGAAATTCATATAAAAATTGAAGAATATCAACCATCCGTTATTTGGGAGCATAAGAATGAAATTTATGTTCTTGATGATCAGGGTTATCATATAGAAAAGGTAAATAAAAAAGATGGCTATGATGACTTACTGCACATTTCTGGAGAGTCTGCCGATATAAATGTTGAAAGCCTTATATTGGCTTTAAGCCAATATCCTTCCTTAAAAGATCGGATTGATTATACGAAATTTATAGGAAAAAGGAGATGGGATTTATATTTTAAGGAAGGGGTGCTTATAAAATTACCTATGGGCGATATTAATGATGCTCTTCTCGAACTAGATCAACACTTAAAGGATTATAATCTTATTGAGAAAGGGCATAAAAAAATTGATTTAAGAGTAAAAGGTGAAATTTCAACAGATAGGATTTTTAAAAGCAACCAATGAAGTCGAACATAAAACAAGAAGATCTTTTTGCAAAACAATTTAAATCAAGCCAATCAAAAGGTGTAATTACGGCAATCGACATTGGTTCCGATAAAATTGTTTGTTTAATAGCTAAGATTGATGAAATAACGAGAGAAAAAAGAGCTATAAGGGTTATAGGTTCAGGATATTGTCAGTCTAAAGGAATAAGAAATGGAAGAATCATTGATCCTAAAGAAGCTGAAAAATCGATAAGACTTGCCCTCGATAAGGCTGAGCAAAATGCAAATATTGAAGTCAACAATGTATATATATGTATTTCAGGAAATTTTATTAAAAGTCATGTTATTAAAGGTAAATTAGAAATTCCCGATAAAACTATTAATCAAGAACATGTTTCTAATGTTATAGCATTAACTCATGAGAAGTATAAAGTTGGTGATCAAAGAATTATGCATATTGTTCCTTCTAAATTTTTTGTGGATGGAGCTAGAAATGTTGCTGATCCAACAGGATTGATTGCTGATAATTTAGGTGTTGAATTAAACTACATTACATCTGATCAAAATCCATTAATTAACATCGAAAATATCATCCAAAATATTCATCTGAATTTAAAAGGCATTGTTGCTAAACCATATGCTTCAGCTTTAGCATGTTTACAGGATCATGAACTCGATTTTGGGTCTATTTGTATAGACATAGGTTGTGGGACAACATCAATATCTATTTTTTTTGAAGGTACTATTGTATTTGCTTCTACAATAAATCTTGGAGGGTGGCATATTACTAATGATATAGCCTATGGACTTAATACGCCTTTTGAACATGCTGAAGGTATAAAAAATTTATTTGGTAATGCTATTATGGGGTCAAAGGATTCTGAGCAATATTATGAAGTGCCTAGTGATGAAGATAATTCTATAATGAAGAAATTTAAGTTAAGTGATCTTGTATCTATAATAAGACATAGATTTGAAGAAATTATTGAAGAGGCTGAAAAAGTTATTGAGCGTTCAGGTTATTCTGATCTAGCAAAAAGGAATATTGTTTTAACCGGTGGAACATCTGAATTAAGGGGAAGTATAGAAATTGCAAAAAGAATACTTGATACAAATATAAGGTTAGGGATACCAATAAAAATAGGTGGTTTATCAGAAGATATTGGTGGACCATCCTTTGCAGCATGTTCAGGAGTTTTAATGCATTGTTTAAAACAATCCAAGAAAGAACACGAAACCATAAAAAACAACAGAAGTTCTATAAATAAGTTTTTTAAAAATATAATGGGAGCGGATTTTTAAATCCCCCAACTCCTTGTTAATTATAAAGAATCAGTAGAAAAAATAGTAAAAGCTATTGGAGGGTCTATTGTCTATTGAATTATCTGCACCAGAGGTAGAGAAATTAAAACCAAGATTAGCACTGTTGGGAATAGGTGGAGGGGGTGGAAATGCGCTCAAAACTATGATCGATTGTGGTCTTAAGGGAGTAGATTTATATGCAGTTAATACAGATGCACAAGCTTTGGAAGAGCATGATCAAACGACAAGAATACAAATAGGCGCAAATATAACTAAAGGTCTTGGGGCGGGAGCAGATCCTAAGATTGGAAAGAAAGCTGCTCAAGAGTCTTTAGAAGAAATCGAAAGCTATCTTAAAGGTATTAATATGCTCTTTATCACAGCTTGTATGGGTGGAGGAACTGGTACTGGAGCAGCGCCAGTTGTAGCTAAACTTGCTAAAGAAATGGGAATCTTAACTGTAGGTGTAGTTACAACTCCTTGGAAATATGACGGCACAAAAAGAATGAAAATGGCAAAAGATGGTATAAATGAGCTTTCAAAATGCTTAGATACCTTGATTGTAGTGCCAAACGAGAATGTTTTTAGGGTAGCAAATATTGATACATCCTTTGATGAATGTAATGAAATAATAAATAGGACATTGTACGATGGGGTATCTGCAATAAGTTCCCTTATTACAAAAAGAGGAAGAATAAATATCGATTTTGCAGATGTAAAAACAATAATGGCTTTTATTGGTAAGGCGATGTTTGGAGTTGGGCAATCTTCTGGAGATGATAGAGCTGTAATGGCTGCAAAAACATCAATTTCAAATCCTATGCTTGATGGCATTAATTTGAGGGATGCTAAAGGGCTATTAATATCAATTACCGCAAATACAGAAATAACTCCTGTTGAAATAGATGCAGCGACAAATGTTATTCAAAATGAGGTGAACAATCCTGATGATTGTGAAATAATAACAGGTGTATTTATGGATGAAGAATTAGGTGATGAGCTTATAGTTGCAACAGTTGCTACCGGTATGAATGATGAAAGCGATGATAAAGTTGTTGAAATAGATAAACCTCAGATAGATGAAATAAATCAAGATAATGCGGATTCACCACAATCAATTGAACTTGAGGTAAGAAAAGTTGGCCATGATGAACCAGTAAATACTGAGGATTATCCTGATTTAGATGAATTAGAAGATTCAAATGAAGATACTCAAGATAAAGAAAAAACTAGTAAAGAAGATAATCAGGTAATTGAAGAATTACCCGAGCCTGAAGATTGGGAAAATGATGATGTCCCTTTATTCAAAAGCGATAGGCTGGATAATAATGATGATGACGATTTCGATTCCCAAATGGAAATCCCAGCTTTCCTAAGAAAAAAATAATATTTATATTTAAGTTACAAATAGACACAATGTTTGATTTGGATTCTTTATTACGCACTGATAACAAATATAAAGTTAATAAATTAAAGGAAATGTATGTCTTGTAATTTTACTTTAGCATCCGGTTTTTACCCATGGCAAACTACGATAGGAAAAACTATTGAATCTTCTGGGATAGGGCTACATAAAGGCGATTTAACTGATATTAGGCTAAAGCCGGCAAAAGCTAATAGTGGAATTAGTTTTATCAGAACAGATCTCGAGGGAGATAATTCTGATAATTCAATTAGTGCGAATTATAAAAATGTATCTGACACTAACATGTGTACAACCATTGAAAATGATAATAATTGCAACATATCGACTATTGAGCATTTAATGGCAGCCTTATCAGGTTCAGGTATTGATAATTTAGACATTGAGATAGAAGGGCCTGAAGTTCCAATAATGGATGGAAGCTCGAAACAATTTATAGCTCTTATTGAGGAAGCAGGAATAAAAAAGTTAACTGAAAAAAGGCAATATTTACGAATCCTAAAAAATGTAGAGGTTATTGATGGAGATAAGAAATGTTCCTTAAAGCCCAGCAGTAAAATGGAGTTTTTTGCATCTATAGATTTTTCTGACCGAGTAATTGGTAAACAAGAATCTTATATCTCTATGGATCAATTCAATTTTAAAAAACATATATCTAATGCCAGGACATTTGGTTTTATGAAAGATGTTGAGGCTTTGAGGCGTTCCGGTCTAGGGCTTGGAGGAAGTCTTGAAAATTGTATAATTATTGACAATAACGAGGTAATTAATTCTGAAGGATTAAGATACGAAAATGAATTTGTTATTCATAAGCTTTTAGATGCTATAGGAGATATATTTACCTCTGGCTACAGAATTCAAGGAAAATATGAAGGATATTTATGTGGGCATCATATGAATAACTTATTATTGAAAGAATTGTTTAATAATGAAGATTCTTATGAAATATTTGAATTGGATGAAAATGTTATGAATTCTAATGATCATAAAGATCATTTAATGTCGGCCTAAATATTTAACCTTCATATAGCTCTTTTGTTATTTTAATAATATAATTACCCTATGAAAATATTGTCTATCAAAAATATTTATATTAATTGTCTTGCTATTCTTTTAGCAATTATTATTAGCGCTTGTTCAAGTGATGGGGATAGGCCTGAATATAGAGAAAGATCATTGGCGGCAATATATAATAATGCAGTTTATAATCTCGAAAATGGAAGATATCAGGCGGCAGCTTATGAGTTTGATGAGGTTGAAAGACAGCATCCATATTCTCCTTGGGCCAGAAGGTCGATGTTAATGTCTGCTTATACTTATTACCTTCAAAATAAGTATGATGAGGCAATTTCTTCCGCCCAAAGGTTTATATCTCTTCATCCCGGTAATAGGCATGCCGTATACGCTTATTATTTAATAGGGCAATCATATTATGAGAGAATTTCTGATATTGCCAGAGACCAAAAAATAACTGAACTTGCTCTTGAAGCTTTTAATGAAGTTATTCGAAGGTATCCGGATTCTGATTATGCCAAAGATGCACAATTAAAAATTGATTTAACAAGGGATCATTTAGCTGGAAAAGAAATGTACATAGGAAGATATTATCTTAAGCAAAGTGCTTTTTTAGCTGCCATTAACAGGTTTAGGTTGGTCGTTACAGATTATCAAAATACCAGTCACACACCAGAAGCTCTACATAGAATTGTAGAGGCATATATTTCTTTGGGTTTAATTGAGGAGGCAAAAATAACAGCTTCTGTATTAGGTCATAATTTTCCAGATAGTGAATGGTATAAGGATACCTATAATTTAATTAATAAATTTTTACAGTAATTAAGTATGAAAGAAACTATCGTGTTAGAACAAGACGCTAAATCTAGGCTTGATAAACTTTATAAAGAAATTTTATTTCACAACAAAAAATATTTTCAAGATGATAACCCAGAAATTTCTGATGCAGAATTTGATGAGCTTGTAAGAGAGGCTATTTTATTAGAAAGTGAATTTCCCAAATTAAAGAAAAAAAATTCTCCTACTGAAAAAGTTGGCTCTAAACCTTTAGAAAGTTTTAAAAAAGTCAAACACGAAATACCTATGCTTTCTATTCAAAATGCAAAGAATATTGAAGAAGTAGACAATTGGATTGATGGTTTGAAGAATTTTTTATTATTGAATGATAATGAAAGAATAGAATTTATAGCTGAACCAAAAATTGATGGATTATCTGCAACATTAATTTATAAAAACGGAGAATTAATATTAGGAGCTACTAGAGGTGATGGAAATTATGGAGAAGATGTAACAGAAAATTTAAAAACAATTATAGATATTCCTAAGTTCTTAGATAAGAAATTAGCTCCAAAGGTTTTAGAGGTTAGAGGGGAAGTTTATATAACTCATAAAGAATTTAATGAATTAAATAAGCAGCAGAAAGCTAATGGAAAGGATCAGTTTAAAAATCCTAGAAATGCTGCTGCAGGTTCATTAAAGCAACTGGACCCTTCCGAAACAGCAAAAAGACCCTTAAGATTCTTTGCTTATAGTTGGGGAAAAATTTCTGATATTTCATTTAAATATCATAGTGAAATAATAAAATATTTCAATGATTTAGGGTTACCTATTAATGTAGAATCTAGTGTTCATCTGTCACTAAATTCTTTAGAAAAATATTACAATAATACTTTAAACAAAAGAATGGATATTGGTTATGACATTGATGGAATTGTCTATAAATTAGATAGACTTGATTGGCGAGATAGATTGCAATCCACAGGTCACCATCCTCGATGGGCTATCGCACATAAATTTCCGGCTGAAAAAGCTATTTCTAAAATTATTGATGTTCAAATTCAGGTTGGAAGAACAGGTGTTCTAACTCCTGTGGCACGTTTAAAGCCTGTTACTATTGGAGGTGCTTTAGTATCTAATGCTAGTTTACATAACTATGATGATATAAAGAAAAAGGATATCCGCATTGGTGATAATGTTTGGGTTCAAAGGGCAGGGGATGTAATACCCCAAGTTATCGAAGTAATAAAATCTAAAAGGAAAAAAAATTCTCAAATTATTGAAGTCCCTGATAAGTGCCCAATATGTGGATCTCAAGCTAAAAAAGAATTACTTTCCGAACAGAATAATCAAGTTAATTTTGAAAAATATATCAGATGTACCGGTGGATTTTCTTGTTCTTCACAAGCTAAAGAAAGAGTTAAGCATTTTGTTTCAAAAGAAGCTTTTGATATTGATGGTTTAGGAGAAAAGCAAATTAATGATTTTTTTGATATGGGTTTGATAAAAAGTCCTACTGATATTTTTTCACTTGAAAAGAGATATAAGAATAATCCTCCAAAAATTTGGATTTATACTTCAGGATCAAAATCAAAAATTAATACCATTAAGGATAGTGCTATAAAGTTATTTAAAGCGATTGAAGATAAAAAAAATATAAATTTTGATAGATTTATTTATTCGTTAGGTATTCGCCATTTGGGATCATCTACAGCTTCACTTTTAGCAAGTCACTTTATATCTTTAGAAAATATGACTTCAATATTCACAAATAATTCTTTCGATGAAATTGAAGAGGTAAAATCACTTGATGGAATTGGAAGTAAAGTTACTGACTCTCTTACAATTTTTTTCAAGGATAAAGGGACAATAAATTTGGTAAAAGAACTATTATCATTAGGTGTTGTTGTGAATGATTATGAGAAAGTAGATATTGATAGTAAAATTTCAGGTAAAAAGATCGTAATTACTGGAACATTAGAATCCATGAGCAGGGCAGAAGCAAAAGTTAAGATAGAATCTTTAGGCGCAAAGGTTGTTTCTAGTATTTCACAAAAAACTGATTATCTTATAACTGGCAATAAACCAACAGTTTCTAAAGTAGAAAAAGCTAAAGTATTAGATATTAATGTCTTAAATGAGAGTGAAATGGATCAATTGCTTCGGTAGCAATTTTAAGCCAATTTCTTTCTTTTTTATTCATAAAAGGCGATAATTTATTATAAACATTTTTATGATAATTATTAATCCACATAATTTCTTTTTTTGTCATTATATCCATATTTATTAATAATTTAGTAATTGGCGCAAGTGTAAGGGTTTCTAAACATAAATCTTTCCCCCTTTCTTTACTCTTTACAACAGTAACAAGATTTTCAATCCGAATTCCATAATCATTTGGTTTGTAATATCCTGGTTCATTTGAAATTATCATTCCTTCTTGTAAAGGTTCTCTAGATCTTGGAGATATATTTTGAGGTCCCTCGTGAACACCAAGATAACTTCCTACCCCATGCCCAGTTCCATGGTCATAATTTAAGCCATGTTTTTTCAGGTATTTTCTTGCAAGCAGATCTAATTTTTTGCCTGTCTCTCCATAATTAAAATGAGCGGATGCAACTGCTATATGGCCCTTTAGAACTAAAGTGTAATTAGTAGAAATCTCTTTGTGCTTATTTTTCCTTTTTCTTTTGATATTTAAAATAGTTCTAGTTACATCTGTTGTCCCGTATTTATATTGGCCACCAGAATCTAAAAGATATATATCATTTTCATGCCAATTTTTGTTGGTTTCTTTTTTAGGTTGATAGTGAATTATTGCTCCATTAGATCCTAAAGAAGATATGGTTCCAAATGAGAGACCTTTAAAATTTGAATTATTTTTTCTGTAGCTTAATAATTTATTGGCAAGACCTAATTCAGTGCATTTGCTTTTTGATATTGAATTTATTTCATTTTCTAACCAATAAATAAATTTAGTAAGAGCAATACCATCAATTAAATGAGCCTTTCTTGCGCCTTCTATTTCTATTTTGTTTTTACAAGCCTTCATGAGGGTTGTAGGGTCATTAGTTTCAAAACTTGTGACTGAGTTTTCTTCCAATAACTTCGCATTGTGTCGCGTTGTATATACTGGATCATATTGTATTTTCTTATAATTATTTTGCTCAAGATATTGTTTTATTTGTTTAGTTTTTAATATTTTTATTTTCTTACCTAACCAAGATTGAATTTTTGATTTCTCCGACATATTGTCAGTAAATAATACAATATTTCTGTGCTTGTCTAAAATCAGGTGACTTCTAAGAATTGGCGTATGCTCGAGATCTTTTCCCCTTATATTAAGAGTCCAACAAACATTTTCAGGTTGAGATATAAATATTGAATCTGCAGCATTATTTTTAAAAGAATTGATAATTTTTCTTATCTTTTTTTCAGAATCAAGACCGGAATATTTAAGTTCATGTCTTTCAACTAAGTTCTTTTTCTTTTTCTTTCTTTTCCAAATTTTATCAATTAGATTATCCGTTTCGATCAGGTCTATACCGGTTTCCTTACAGACCTTTTTTAATGACAAATAATTTGATTGAGAAATTGTTTTTGGATCAAGACCAATTTTTTTATTCTTATAAGGATTCTTTTTTATCCAATTAATAAAACCTGGATTAATTAAATGCTCAGATTCAAATAATTTTTTATCTGTTTGGTTTTTTACTTGTGTTGTATATCTTCCATCAACAAATATAATTGCTTTTTTGGCGCCAATAAAAGTCAAACCAGCAGAACCACTAAAGTTTGTTAGCCAGTGAAGCCTTTCTGTATATTTAGGAAGATATTCACTTAGTAATTCATCTTCATGAGGCAAGAAATAGCCGTCAATATGATTTTCTTGCATCAAGTGTCTTAGTTGATTTAATCGTGTACTTATCGTGATTTTATTTGTCATTTTTTAATTATAGCTTTTCTACAAAATTTTCCATAACTTTTCTTGTTCCGCTTTTTCCAAAATTTATGGTTAATTTTTTTCCATCAATACTTAATATCTTTCCTTCCCCAAATTTCTTATGAATTACCCGTGATCCGAGTTGGAAAGGAGAGTTATTTAATAAATTATTATTCTTTTCAATATGGTCTATGGTTTTATTATTTGATTCATATTTTGCCCTTTCCCATCCAGGTGTATCATAATCTGATTGATCAAAATCTATAAACTCTTGTTCTCGGAACAATTCCTTTTCTCCTGAATAATTTGATAGATCAGTTTCTGTATTTTCTTCTGGGAGCTCACTAACAAATCTAGAAGGAATAGAAGAAATCCATTGATTATGCATTCGTCTATTAGCAGAATAATAAATTGATGCTTTTTTCTTTGCACGTGTTACACCCACATAAGCTAATCTTCTTTCTTCTTCAAGGGATTCAATTCCCCCCTCATCTATTGCTCTTTGATTAGGAAAGACCCCCTCCTCCCAACCTGGCAGAAAAATATAATCAAATTCCAATCCTTTAGCTGCATGTAATGTCATGAGGCTAACTTTTTTTCCAAATTGATTATTATCAATTTCCATTACAAGAGATATATGCTCGAGGTAAGCCTTAATATTTTCAAAAGGTTCTAATGATCTAAACAATTCATAAACATTATCAACTCTTCCTTCAGCAGTAAGAGATTTATCATTTCTTAACATGTCTAAATATCCTGAATCTTCTACAATAATTTCTGCAATATCGATCTTATCTTCTTCATTAATTAATTTATTCCAGTGGAAAATTAATCCAACTAATTTTTTTAAAGAATTTTCTGCTTTGCCTTTAAAGGCCTTTTCATCAATCAGTTCTTTTATAGAATCAATCATCGGTAGATTATTTTGTTTAGATCTATCTCTAATCTTTTTTACAGTTGTTTCACCAATTCCTCTTTTAGGAGTATTTATGATGCGCTCTAAAGCCAAACTATCGTTTGGCTGTAAAGCTATTCTTAAATATGCATTAACATCTCTAATTTCTTTTCTTTCATAAAATCTTGGACCACCAATAACTTTATATGGGAGTCCGACAGATATAAACCTGTCTTCAAATTCTCGCATTTGGAAACTTGCTCTTACTAAAATAGCTGTTTCGTCTAGATTGTAATTTTTAAGTGATAGTTTTTCTAATTCAGAGGTTATTTGCCGAGCTTCTTCTTCACCATCCCACACAGATTTTATGATAATTTTTTCTCCTTGGCCTGAATTAGTCCATAAGGTTTTTCCTAGACGAGATTCATTGTTTTCAATTAATTTAGAAGCTGCGGTTAGAATGTGACCTGTAGATCTATAGTTTTCTTCTAATCGTATGACTTTAGCGTTAGGAAAGTCTTTTTCGAACCTTAGAATATTAGATATTTCTGCGCCTCTCCATGAGTATATGGATTGATCATCATCTCCAACGCAACAAATATTTTTATATTTTCCAGAAAGTAGTTTCAATAATTTATACTGTGACACATTAGTATCTTGGTATTCATCAACTAATATAAATTTAAATCTTTTTTGATAAGATTCCAGTATATCGGGATTATTTTCAAAAAGTCTTATGCACTCAAGTATTAAGTCTCCAAAATCAGCAGCATTAAAATATTTTAGCCTATCTTGATATATTTTATAAAGATGATGACCTTTCCCATTAGCATAGTAATCACCATCATTTGAAGATATATTTTCAGGGTATAGACCTTTATTTTTCCATTTATCTATTAAATTTAATAACTGTTTTGCTGGCCATCTTTTGTCATCTATATTTTCGTCTTTTATGACTTGTTTTAATAACCGCAACTGATCATCTGTATCTAATATGATAAAATTAGTATCTAAATTTATTTTTTGAGGATGGAATCTTAATATTTGTGCGCCAATAGAATGAAATGTTCCTAGCCATTTTAAACCAGTTGAAAGATCACCTATTTGACTGCTAATGCGCTCCTTCATTTCGTTAGCGGCCTTATTTGTAAAAGTGACTGAAAGGATTTCTCCTGGTAGAGCTCTTTTTTCCATTAAAAGTCTTATTAATCTTGTTGTTAATACACCTGTTTTACCTGTTCCAGCGCCAGCCAAAACAAGAACAGGTCCTTCATTATGAAAAACGGCTATATTTTGTGGTTCGTTTAATCTTTTAAAAAGGTTAATTTCTTCATAGTTTATATTATTCATCTAAATTTCTTTTTTTAAATTTACTTTATATTTATTCCTTTTTTGATGTTTTTAAAACAAATACTCTAACAGCAGAGGCTAGGCTACCAAGCCTTTCATTTGTGTCAATTTCTTCAATTAATTGATCTATTGTTTTGGATTGTTTGATTGCAATTTTTTGAAGTTCTTTCCAAAACTCTTTTTCTAAGGCTAAACTAGTTATATGGCCGTTAAGTTTAACGGTCTTTTTTATTTGATTATCCATCTTATGATGGCTTAATCATTTTTTCAGGCCTAACAATTCTTTCGTAATCTTTTTTGGATATATATCCTAGTTTAATTGCTTCTTCTTTTAGGGTGGTGCCATTTTTATGTGCTTTTTTTGCGATTTCGCTAGCTTTATCGTAGCCTATTACTGGAGCCAAAGCAGTTACAAGCATTAAAGAATTATTTAAATGTTTTTGAATTGTTTTTTTGTTTGGCTTTATTCCTGAAACACAATTCTTTTCAAAACTTTTGCAGCCATCAGAAAGGAGTTTTATAGATTGCAAGAGATTATATGCAATAAGAGGTTTAAAAACATTTAACTCAAAGTGTCCTTGGCTACTCCCAATTGTAATTGATGTATGATTCCCCATAACTTGAGTACAAAGCATTGTCATTGCCTCACATTGAGTCGGATTAACTTTACCTGGCATAATTGAAGAACCTGGTTCATTTTCTGGAATCTCAATCTCACCTAATCCTGCTCTAGGGCCAGAACCTAGCAGCCTAATGTCATTTGCTATTTTAAATAATGAGCTAGCAACGGTATTCAATGATCCTGAAAATTCAAGCAATGCATCATGAGCAGCTAGAACTTCAAATTTATTTTCTGAGGTTTTAAAGTTTATTTTTAAAATTGAACTACATTCTCTAGCAAATTTCTTGTCAAAGCCTTTTTTGGTATTTAAACCTGTTCCGACAGCTGTACCACCTTGAGCCAAACACATCACATCCTCTAAAGATTTTTCAATTCGTAAAATGCCGTTCTTGATTTGGGAATGATAACCAGAAAATTCTTGCCCTAAGGTAACCGGAGTAGCATCTTGAAGGTGGGTTCTTCCAATTTTTACTATATTTTGAAAATTGTTTGATTTCTTTTTCAAAGAAGAACTCAGTTTTTCTAATGCTGGTATTAGTTCATTAAGAGTTTCCATTGCGCAAGCAATATGCATTGCAGTTGGAAAAGTATCATTAGAAGATTGTGACATATTGCAATGATCATTGGGATGAACAGGATCTTTTGATCCTTTTTTTCCTCCAAGCATTTCTATGGCTCTATTGGAAATAACTTCATTAGCATTCATATTAGTTTGGGTCCCAGAACCTGTTTGCCAAACGGAAAGAGGGAAGTGATTATCTAATTTTCCGGCAATTACCTCTTTTGATGCCCTAATTATCGCATTAGCTATTTTTCTATCTAGCTTTCCTTGAGAATGATTTACTTTTGCAGCAGCTAATTTAATGACACCTAATGCCTTAATTAGCGATTTAGGAAATATTTCATTACCGATGGAAAAGTTTTTAAGTGACCTTTGCGTTTGTGCTCCCCAGTAGGCATTACTTGGAACATTTATTTGACCAAAAGAGTCAGTTTCTTTTCTACTTTTTACCAAAATAACTCCATAAAGTTATAGCATTATAAACTGAATCTTATCTTGAGACATAATATATTTTTAAATTAGCGAGAAGCTTCTGTTGCCAGGCGCTCCTCAAGCCCCGCCTAATTATGCAACTAATTAGGAGTTAATTTGAGCGCTCGCGCTTAAGCAGCGAGAGGTAGCTCTGCATAGTCGTCATTTGCAACTATAAAATAGCCCGATAACGGCGGTACAATACCGAGCAAAAAGAAAATCTTTACACTTTCGTCGATCCTATTTCACCCCCATATAATTATGGTGGAGGTGCCGGGTACCGCCCCCGGGTCCGATAAGTTTATTACATAGTCCGTTTATTGCCATAGCTGTAAACAGCAATATAATTATATACGGGATCAATTAAAATTTGAAGAGTCAAATAACTAGTTTAAAATAGGAAGTGAGTCGAGGAGTAGTTATGCAACAATATTTAGACCTTCTTCGCCATGTTATAGATAATGGAGAAGAGAAATCTGATAGGACCGGAACAGGAACTAAATCAGTGTTTGGGTATCAAATGAGATTTAATTTAGCGAATAGTTTTCCTCTTCTTACGACAAAGAAGGTGCATTTAAAATCTATTATTTATGAACTTTTGTGGTTTTTAAAAGGCGATACAAATATAAAATATTTGAAAGATAATGGCGTTAGTATTTGGGATGAGTGGGCAGATGAGAATGGAGAATTGGGGCCTGTTTATGGTTATCAATGGAGATCTTGGCCTTCAGAAAATAATGGAAAAATTGATCAGATTTCTCAGTTAATTGAGCAAATACAAAATAATCCTGATTCAAGAAGATTAATTGTTTCTGCTTGGAATCCTACAGATGTAGAAAAGATGGCATTACCTCCATGCCATTGCCTTTTTCAATTTTATGTAAGTAATGGAAAACTTTCCTGTCAACTTTACCAAAGATCTGCTGATATCTTTTTAGGTGTTCCCTTTAATATTGCCTCTTATGCGCTTCTAACTATGATGATTGCAAAAATTACTAATTTAGAATTAGGAGAATTTATACATACTTTTGGAGACGCCCACCTTTATACTAATCATTTCTCCCAAGCAGAAGAGCAATTGTCTCGATCTCCAAGAACTCTGCCAAAAATGATAATTACTTCAAATCCAAAAAGTATTTTTGATTTTGAATATGAGGATTTTGTATTGGAGGGCTACGATCCTTTACCAATTATATCTGCACCAATAGCTGTGTAACGGATGATGATAAGTTTAATTGCAGCTGTATCAAAAAATGGGGTAATTGGGAATGAAGGTGATCTTCCATGGAATCTACCATCAGATTTAAAAAAATTTAAAGAAATTACAGATAATAAACCTATAATAATGGGTAGAAAGACTTGGGATTCAATTGGAAGGCCACTTCCAAATCGAGATAATATTGTTATTAGCCGAAATGTAAATTTAGAAATTAATGGTGGTATTATTTGCTCTTCCCCTGATGAAGCAATCTCAATTGCAAAAATAAAGGCAAATGAAAGAGGTGGTGAAGAGCTAATGGTTATAGGTGGCGGTTATATATATAAAGAGTTTATGGATATTGCTGATAAGCTCTATATTACTGAAGTTGATCTTGAGGTTAAAGGGGATGCTTATTTTCCTAGAATAGATTTAGATCTATTCAATGAGGTTAGTAGAGAAGAAAAAGACAAAATGGCAGAAGATAATGCTTATCATTCATTGGTAATTTATGAAAAAATTAAATAAGATTAGAATATGACAAAAGAATATATTGAAGTAACGAATGATCTTAAATTTCCAGAAGGGCCAATATATATGCCTGACGGAACAATTATATTAGTTGAAATCGCTAGAGGAACTTTAACAAAAGTTAATC
>CAXFAF010000008.1:0-54075 GCA_964001285.1 uncultured bacterium
GGATCCATTATTGCTTTTTCACAATACAGCGAAGACATGAAAGAAGATGATGTTGGTGTTTTATGCTCCTTTGGAGCAGGTTATTCCGCCGGAAGTGTTATTCTAAAGAAGTTACCATAATTATGCCTTTCGTTATAAGGTAGTTCTAAGAGGAAAATTATGTCTGATAAGTTTATGTTTATAACGGGTGGAGCCAGTGGTATGGGAAAAGCCACAGTTAAATTCTTTATTGATAAAGGTTGGTCGGTTGGATGTTATGATATTAATGAAGAAAATTTGGAAATTTTATCAAAAGAAATAAATTCAAAAAATTTAATTAGTAAAAAACTTGATGTCACAAACAAAAATGATTTTGAACAATGTATAAAAGAATTTTCTCAATTCTCTAATGGAAAGCTGGATATCTTGTTTAATAATGCAGGTATAGCTGAGGGTGGTTTTTTTGAAGACCAATCCTACGAAAATCACTTAAAGGTTATTAATATTAATTTCATTGGGGTCATTAATGGAATTTACTCTTCTGTAGAACTCTTAAAAAACACCCCTAATTCTTTATGTTTGAGTACATCTTCTTCTACAGGAGTCATAGGTCTACCAATGACTTCGGTTTATTCTGCATCAAAACATGCTGTAAAAGGACTAACAGAATCACTTTCTGCTGAATTTAGCCGTTTTGGAACAAGGGTATCGGATATTCTTCCAGGAGTAATTGATACACCTCTAATTGGAGAAGAGATAAGGGTAAATTTACCAAATGAAGGAATGTGGAGATTAATTTCTTCAGAAGAAATCGCTAAAACAGTTCTTCGGGCTTATGAAGAAAATCGTATCCATTGGTATGTTCCAGAAGATCTTGAAGATCTTGAAATGTTGGTTGTTAAGGACCCTATTAAAGCAAGGGATGAGGTAATAAAAACTGGCCCTATGAAAATGCCTTCAAAATAATTATTAAATTTTTTCTCTAGCTTTTTTTAAACAAGCCACTGGGTCATTGATATTACTTCCAGCAATATTTTTACACCAATCTAATATTTCTTTAAGTTCAGGCGGTGGTTCTTGAGGTTTTGTTTTTGCTATCCCTTCAATAACTTCACCAGAATGTCCATTAAGAGTGATGGTATCAAATTCGGAAATCTTTTTATTACCGATCAAAATAGTTTTGTTTTGAGGATTTATTTCGACCTCTCGCGCTCCAGTAATACAAGGTTTACCTAAACCTCTTGCAACAACAGCAGCATGACTCGTTAACCCCCCTCTTGAGGTTAAAATAGCATCAGATGCATGCATTGCCTTAATATCATTAGTGTTTGTTTCAACTAAAACTAATATAGCTTTTTGTCCTTTATCTCTGATAGATTTGATTGCATCAATATTAAATGCTGCCTGACCCGAGGTTACACCAGGAGATGCTGGCAAACCTTTAGTTAGAATTATCAATTCTTGTGAATCATCAAGTATTGGTACCAGTGACTTTTCAATATGCTCTTCTTTTATTAATTTTATTGCAGTAGGTTTATCTATTATCCCTTCATTAACCATGTCAGTTGAAATCTTAAAGGATGCTAGAGCATTCACCTCAGCATTACGAGATTGCAATATCCATAAAACACCTGATTCAATTGTAAATTCTATATCTTGAACAAATCCAAAATGCTTTTCTAAATCCTTAGAAATCTGATGAATCTGTAAGTTGATATCTTCAAAAATATCTGCAAAAGAATCATCAGTTTCTGATTCTGATATATTATTTGGCGTGATAAAACCTGAAACAACATCTTCACCTTGAGATTTCATTAAATATTCGCCTTTAATTTTATTTTCGCCTGTATCAGGATTTCTCGTAAAAACCACACCAGAAGCGCTGCGATCATTTAAATTACCAAAAACCATTCGTTGAACAGTAACCGCTAAACCATAATCTTCTGGGATATCATTTATATTTCTAAATGAAATTGCTCTTTCATTTTCCCATGATTTGATAACAGCTCTTATTGATTCATTAATTTGTTGCCAAGGGTCTTGGGGAAAATCTTTACCAATCCTTTCCTTAAACAAATTAAGATATATATCACTAATCTCTTCTAAATCTTCAGGATCAAGTTGATTGATCGCTGATAAATTTGCTCCTAGTAGATAATTTTCTAGGATTTCATCAAAATCGAAATTATCAATTTTATAAACAACATGCGAAAACATCTGAATAAATCTTCTCCATGTATCAAAAGCAAAAAAACTATTTCCGTCTTTTGATAAAGATGTAACGATTTCTTTATTCAAACCAACATTTAAAATAGTATCTAACATTCCAGGCATAGATATTTTAGAGCCTGATCGAACAGATAAAATTAGGGGTTTATCTTTGTTTCCAATTTCTAAATTAGTTTTGTTTTCAATCCTATTTATATTTTCTTTTAATTCATTTTCAAAATTTTTATCAAAAGCTGAATTATTTATATAATCTTTGGATGCTATAGAATTAATTATAAATCCTTCGGGTATAGGCAAACCCATTTCATACATTACACACAAATTGTAGCCTTTATTTCCTATTAAAGACTGATCAAGATTATCCGTTAAAGGATTTTCAAATGGATGTATATATTTAGTCATAACAGCCTTTTATAAGAGACTTTCTTCGAAATAATTCGGAATTTCTTTAACTGCAATTCTCTTTTGCTCCATTGTATCTCTATCTCTTACCGTCACTGAATCATCATCTAAAGTTTCGAAATCAATTGTAATACACATTGGGGTTCCAATTTCATCATGACGACGATAACTTTTTCCTATATTACCTGCATTATCAAATAGAACCCTTCCCTTCCCCAAAGATTGTAAAGTCGATTTAAGAGACAAAGCTTCAGAAACGAGCTCATCATTGTTTCTTTTTAATGGAATAACAGCAGCTTTAATTGGAGATAAATGCGATTTTAAAGAAAGAACTATCCTTTCTTTACCATCATCAAGTTTTTCAACTTTATATGCTTCGTTAAGTACCGCTAAAACACCTCTATCTACCCCTGCTGAAGGTTCGATAACATAAGGAATAGTCCAAGTATTATCAATTTTGTTTTGAATCGCTAATTTAGTTACAGAATCTTCATTCTTTTTAACTCTCGCATTAATTTTAAAATCATCCTGATTTTTTGTATGTGAACCTATATCAAAATCTGTTCTATTTGCAATTCCCTCCAATTCTTCCAGCCCATGTGGAAATTTATACATAATATCAACTGTCTTTTTTGAATAATGAGATAGATCTTTTTCTTCAACATTAAGAATTTTAAGACTATTCTTATCAACTCCTTGTTTTCCCCACCATAGCACTCTTTCATCTACCCATTTTTTATGCCATTCCTCGTCCTCTCCAGGCTCAACAAAAAACTCTAATTCCATTTGTTCAAATTCTCTTACCCTAAAAATAAAATTCCTTGGGGTTATTTCATTTCTGAAGGCTTTACCTATTTGCGCTATACCGAAAGGAAGAGTACGTGAAGTAGAATCAACAACATTTTTAAAATTTGTAAAAATCTGTTGGGCAGTTTCTGGTCTGAGATAAGCAAAACTAGATCCATCGTCCACAGGCCCAATATTTGTTTTAAACATTAGATTAAATGGTCTTGGATCAGTTAAATTATTTGAACCACATGATGGACAAGAATTATTATCTATATGGTCTTCTCTCCACCGAGATTTACAATCCTTACAATCCACAAGAGGGTCAGAGAAGGTATCCTCATGACCCGAGTATTTTAAAACATTTGGATGTGATAAAATTGAAGAATCTAAACCCTCAATATCATCTCTTTCATAAACCATTGAACTCCACCAAGCTTGTTTTAGGTTATTCTTGAGCTCTATACCTAAGGGTCCGTAATCATACAAACCTTGCATACCCCCATACAATTCGTTTGTCTGATAAATGAATCCCCTTCTTTTACAAAGAGAAACTAATTCTTCCATATTTTTTGCAGCCACATTTTACTCCAGAGAGATAAATTCTTTTTTTATAGTAATTCTATCTTAAACAATAGTAATAAAGTCTAAATATTATAAGGATTTACCAAACCTTAAAATATTATCTATTCTTTTTGTGTTTTTACCGTCCTTATTATTTAAAACAAGACCTTTAGTAAATTTTAAGGGCTTTTTAGAATCTCTAACTCCACTGATTAAGAATCTGGATGCAGGGTTCTCTATAGTTGAAAATATTGGAATTACATTGATATCACCCATCGAGGAAGTAAAAAGATTTAACATTTCAGGAAGATTCTTAATATGATTTATAAAAGTTATTGACCCCTTAGATTTAACGAAAGTAAGAGCAATTTTTAACCAACTCTTGAGTGTATCGCTATTACCTTCATAAGCTCTCCTTTTGCTTTCATGAAGAGGAAAAATAATTTCATCCTCTATGTAATATGGCGGATTAGAGTAAATATGGTCAAAACTCTGCCTTTGTATTTTTGAAAACTCCTTAAGGCCTTTGTTTAAATCACCTTTAATTAAAGATAATTTATCTTGAAAATTATTAATGATACTATTCTCTTTAGCAAGGTTCAGAACATCTTGGTCATTATCGATTCCTAAAACTTTTAAATCCTCTATCCTAGACAAAAGACAAAGCGAAACAACTCCAGTTCCTACACCTAATTCTAAGCATTTGTCCCCCTTTTTTGCTGGTATTGAAGACGCCAAAATGACAGAATCATGACCTGCCCTAAAACCTTTCTTTTGTTGATAAATTTTTAATCTTCCGCCTAAAAATTTATTTTTTGTATTTTCTTTGATCATATAGGAATTCTAAAATATAAGAAAAACATGGGAAATGTAATTAAATTAGTAAAAAATAAATATCAGGGCGATGAACCTATTCAAAGTCTGCTTTCACTAATTCAAAAAGACTTTTCTAAAGTTAATGAAATAATTAGCAAACAAGTAATAAGTGAAATAAATAGAATTCCTGATGTATCAAACCATATAATTGGTCTTGGCGGTAAGAGATTAAGACCTATTCTTACCCTAACCACATCTAAAATATGTAATTATAAAGGCACTATGCATATCAAGCTTGCTGCTGCTGTAGAATTAATGCATACAGCTACATTGCTTCATGATGATGTTGTTGATGATAGCGATGTAAGAAGAGGAAAATCAACATCCCATATAATTTGGGATAATAAATCTAGTATTTTAGTGGGTGATTTTCTTCTAGGTAAAGCCTTTCAACTTATGGTTGAAACCAAATCATTAGAATGTTTAAAAAATCTTTCTAATGCCTCAGCAAAAATAGCTGAAGGTGAAGTTATGCAATTAATTGCTTCAGATAACATAAAAACTACAGAAGATCAGTATATGAAAATAATTGAATCGAAAACAGCAGAGTTATTTTCGACAGCTTGTGTTGTAGGAGCTTTAATAGCAAAAGCAAAAAAAGATGAGATCAATGCTTTAATTTCTTTTGGAAAAAATCTTGGTATTGCCTTTCAATTAAAAGATGATGCCCTTGATTATTCTGGTGAAAAAGACTCTCTAGGGAAAAATGTAGGTGAAGATTTTCTTGAAGGAAAAGTAACTCTACCAATAATATTAGCCTATAGAAGAGGTAGCAACTCAGAAAGAGAATTTTTAACTAATTCTTTCAATAATAAAATAAGGAATAAAGATCTCCTAAAAAAAGCTAATAAAATAATAAATAGACATAAGACCATTGATGATACCCTTGAAAAGGCTCATCACCACGGAAGAATTGCTAAAGATGCACTTGCAATTTTTCCAGAAACAAAGTTTAAAGATTCTTTAATGCGATTAGTAGATTTTTCAATTATCAGATCCCATTAGCTGGCAGCTAATAATTTTCCAACCCATATTTAAAGCTTCTAATTTTTGTTTAGCTTTTAAAATATCTTTTTTTTCAAAAAATCCGAAACAAGCTGATCCTGATCCAGTCATAGAAGCGAATATTGAACCTACTTCTAAAATGCTTTCTTTTACTTTTTGAATTTCAGGATATTTTTTAGTTGATATTCTCTCTAGATCATTTGAAAAATAATTATTTAAGTTATTGTTATTATTATAAAAAATTATACCTTCTTTTATTCGATTTTCAAAATATATACTTTCATTCTTATCTATATTGTCTAGATTGATCGAACTGAATATTTCCTTGGTACTTGCATTAATATTCGGAAAAACAATTATGATATCTTTGTGATCAACATTCTCTATTTCTTTATATCGATCGCCATAACCTGTTAAAATCAAGGGCTTTGATAATAAGCAAGCGGGAACATCTGAACCAATATCTTTTGCTATAGACATTTTTTTTTCCGCGCTTAAATTTAAATTTAAAAACTTATCTAAAGCACGAATTAATGCCGCAGAATCAGCTGAACCACCACCTAATCCTGCTCCTACTGGAATTCTTTTATCAAGAGTAATTTTCAAATTAGGTAAATTATTAATATCCAATTTTTTGCAAAACATTTTGATAGTTTTAAGAATTAAGTCTGAATCACCAAAATTAATATTATTTAGTATTTCGTAATCAAATTTTTTAGATTCTTCGACCGTAATAATATCGTAAAAATTACAAAAACAAATTAAGCTAACTAGAAAATGGTAATTATTTTCTTTCTCGCCAGTCAAATTTAAAGAAATATTGATTTTTCCAAAAGCTTTTTCAGATATTTGCATTAAAAATTTACATACCACCATAAAGTGGGCCTTCTCCACCTTGCGGTACAACCCAATTTATATTTTGCGAAGGATCCTTTATGTCACATGTTTTACAATGCACACAATTTTGTGCATTAATTTGAAAAATTGGTTCTCCACCACTCTCATCAGTTAAAACTTCATAAACACCAGCAGGACAATACCTTTGCGCAGGTTCTTCATACTCTTTAAAGTTAACATTTATCGGAATACTATCATCTTTTAAAGTTAGATGAACGGGCTGATCTTCTTCATGATTGGTATTAGAAAGAAAAACTGAAGATAATTTATCAAAAGAAAACTCTCCATCAGGCTTTGGGTAGTTTATCTTCTTACATTCAGAAGCTTTTCTTAAAGTTTTATGATCTGGTTTACTGTGACCTAATGTAAAAGGAAGGCTTATACCAAATGTGCTTAACCACATATCAACCCCTCCAAATAATGTTCCTAATAAAGCTCCATATCTAGATTGGTATGGCTTAATGTTTCTTATCCTCTTTAGCTCTTTAGCTACCCTGCTATTTTCATACTTCTTTTGATAATTATCGAGATTGTTATCTTTATTACCTGAAACAAAATTTTCTATGATGGACTCAGCTGCCAACATTCCACTTTCCATAGCATTATGCGTACCTTTAATTTTTGGATAATTTAGAAAACCTGCAGAGCAACCTATTAATGCACCTCCAGGAAAATATAATTTTGGAACTGATTGATATCCACCAGCTGTGATGGCTCTTGCACCATAAGAAATTCTTTTTCCACCTTTAAGAATTTTTTTTATGGAAGGATGAGTTTTAAATTGTTGAAATTCATCAAATGGTGAGACATAAGGATTGGTATAATTTAAATGAATAACATATCCTATAGAAACTAAATTTTTTTCAAAATGATATAAGAAAGAACCCCCACTTGTTCCATCGCTTAAAGGCCAACCCATGGAGTGATCGACAAGGCCTTCAGAATGATTTTCTTCATCAATTTCCCATAATTCTTTTAATCCTATCGCATATTTTTGATGATCTTTGTCTTTAGAAAGCTCAAAATCTTTAATTAAAAATTTTGAGAGAGATCCTCTAGAACCTTCTGAAAAAAGAGTATATTTTGCATTTAATTCCATACCTGGCTCCCAAGAATCCTTCGCTGATCCTTCTTTAGAAACTCCCATATCCCCCGTTGCGACACCAATTACCTTTTTACTTTCATCGAACAATATCTCAGCGGCACTGAAACCGGGATAAACTTCAACCCCTAAACCTTCGGCAATTTCACCTAACCATTTACAAACATTTCCAAGGCTAACTATATAATTCCCATGATTTTTCATTAACCGAGGTAATAAAATTTGTGGAATAGAAAATGACCAATTCTTGCCGAGATAAGATAACTTATCTTTTTTAACTTTTGTCTTTATTGGGCTATCCATTTTTTTCCAGTCAGGCACTAATTTATCTAGCGCAACAGTTTCTATAACAGCTCCTGAAAGGATATGAGCACCAATTTCACTAGATTTTTCTAAGACGCAAATGGATAAATCTAAATTTTTTTCATCAGATAATTTTTTTAGATGAATTGCCGCAGATAATCCTGCTGGACCAGCCCCAACGATAATAACATCATATTCCATAGACTCTCTCTTTGAAGAGTCTAATACTTGCCCTTGCCTTGCGTTCACTTCGTTTATAGGTTGATCATTCATGTAAGCTCATTTTATTAATATTAATTAAAATATTTTTATTCTATTACAAATTACTAAGATTGTCGCAGTTTACAATATCAGTTATTATTCTAAAGAGATTCATATAAAGATGAAAAAAAGTTTTGAAAAAAAATTAGATGATTTGAAATTCCAATTAGAATTAGGTGTTTCTGAAGCAATAGACTTATCCATTTCTGGTCTTAACAGAAAATCTTCTTTAAATAACATTAAAGATAAAAGCAAAGATAATTCTAATAATTCTTTAGATGATATTACAAGTTTAGAAGACCTAAAATTATATATAGAGCAGTTTGAAGGTTGTGAACTTAAATTAAACGCAAAAAATACTGTTTTTTGTGATGGAAATAAAAACTCAAAAATAATGATTATAGGTGAAGCGCCTGGCAATCAAGAGGATATAGAAGGTAAACCATTTGTTGGAAAATCAGGGCAATTGTTAGATAAAGTCTTGAATTTTATTAATCTGAATAGAGGCAATTGCTATATCACCAATATTGTACCCTGGAGACCTCCCGGAAACAGAAATCCAACTTCAGAAGAGCTTAAAATATGTGTACCATTTGTAAAAAAACACATAGAATTAATTAAACCAGATATTTTACTGCTAGTTGGGTCGATATCTACCAAATCCCTTTTAAATATTGATATAGGAATAACCAAAATTAGGGGTGAATGGAAAAAATATCAAAATAATAAAGTAGAAATTCCTTCTCTTCCAATATTTCATCCTGCTTATCTTTTACGAAGACCAACGAACAAGTCATTAGCTATGAAAGATATGTTAGTTCTTAATAAAAAAATAAAAGACATTGAAAAGGAAAAAAAAATTGAGCAATAAAAACAAAGAATTTCAACCTGTGAATATTTCTATAATGACAATTTCAGATAGCAGAGACAAAAAAAATGATATTTCCGGAAATATACTTAAAGAAAAGATTAAAAATTCAGGCCACAAATTATTTAACTATAAGATCATTAAAGATGATAAACAATTAATCAGAAATATTGTTTTAGAATGGTCTAAAAATGAAGAAACAAATGTAATAATAACAAGTGGAGGTACTGGATTAACAGGAAGAGATGTTACTCCTGAAGCAGTTGAAGAAATTTTAGAAAAAAAAATAGAGGGATTCTCTACAATATTTCATATGATATCATTTCTAAAAATCAAAACATCAACTATTCAATCTCGTGCACTTGCAGGGATTTTGAATGAAACACTAATATTTTGTCTTCCTGGTTCTCCAAATGCTGTAACAGATGCATGGGATGAAATACTAGCTTATCAATTAGATATAAGGCATAAACCTTGTAATTTTATAGAAATAATGGATCGATTTAAGGAATGAAATTTATAGATTTTTTTTAATTTCAGAAATACTTTCATCAATTAGAGCTTTTGAAGTCTTAACATCTAAATTTTCTTGAAGATATTTCTCCGTAATTTGAAAAGAAAGATCTGAAACTTTTTTCCTTACATCATTTATTGCCTCAATCTTAGCTTGTTCAATTTTAAGCTCAGCTGATTGTTTTTTCCTTTCAATATCTTGCTTTAAATTTTCTTCAGCTTTTTTAGTAAGTTCTTCAACTTGCTTATTAGCTTTTTCAATAAGAGTCTTTATTTCCTTATCAGCCTTATCTAAAGCTTTTTTTTCTTTAGCTAAAATCTTTTGAGCCTCTTCCCGCAAATTTCTAGCTTCATCTAATTCATCTTGGATGTCTTTTGACCTTTTATCCAACGAAGAAATAACGGCTCTTGGTAATCCTAGATAAATAGCAAGAGCTAAAAAAATCAAGAAAGAGAGAGCAACAAAGAATTCAGCATTAAACATTATTTACCCTCTCAATTAACTTTTCCAGAAGGATTAGATAATTTTTTTGAATCCACTTTTCCAATAGATAAATTATCTAACATTTCTTTTGCCAGTTCCTTAGAAATTTTAGTAACATCCTTTAAAGCGATTTCTTTTTTTTCAAAGATCTCTTTTTCAGCATCTAAAAGTTCATCATTAATTTCTAAAATAATTTTTTCCTTTTTGGTCTCATTCTTGCTTTTAACTTCTATAAGAGCATTATTAACAATTTGCTGAGACTCAGATTTTGCCTTGGACATTTTTAAAGTTAAATCCTCAATTGCTTTTTTAGAATCTAAAGAGAATTTTTTTGCTTCATCAATATCATGAGCAATTATATCTTTTCTTTCCTCTATTACATCTGAAACTCTAGGTAATGCATATTTTGAAAGAATTAGGTATAAAGTTGATAAGCTAACAAATAACCAAAAAATCTGAGGTATAAATGTAGAAAAATCTAATTGTGGCATAATTGACGAATTTCTTAGAGAACAAATAAAAGAATTAATGCTACAACCAAACCAAATAAACCTGTCGCTTCAGCTAAAGCAAAACCTAACAATAAATTAGGAAATTGAGACTGAGCTGCGCTCGGATTTCTTAAAGCTCCAGATAAGTAACTGCCAAAAATAGTTCCTATCCCTATTCCTGCACCTGCTAAAGCTATACAAGCTATTCCAGCCCCTATTAATTTTGCTGCTTCTGGTTCCATTTTAATCTCCTTTTTTAAAAAAACAATTAATGCATATGTAAAGCATCATTAAGATAGATACATGTTAATATAGCAAAAACATACGCTTGTAAAAATGCAATTAATATTTCTAGACCTGTAAAAGCAACCATAACTGCAAGAGGTAGCCAACCACCTAAAAAACCCATTAAGATAACAAATCCAGAAAAAACTTTTAACATTGTATGGCCCGCCATCATATTAGCGAATAATCTAACAGATAGACTTATCGGCCTTGTAAAATAAGAAATAACTTCAATCACAACTAGTAGTGGAAGCATAAAAATTGGAACACCCTTTGGAACAAAAAAACCAAAAAAACCAAGCCCATGCTTAATAAACCCTATTAAGGTTACGCCTATAAAAATCAACATGGCCATAGCAAAAGTAACAGCTATATGACTAGTTACTGTAAATCCATAAGGAATCATTCCCAACATATTCATAAAAAGAACAAACATAAATATAGTAAAAATAAAGGGAAAATAGTTCTTGCCTTGAGATCCAACATTTTGCCTAACCATATCTGCAACAAATTCATATGACATTTCAACTATGGATTGCATACGAGAAGGAATGATAGCATTCTTTCTCACAGAAAAAATTGTCATGAAACTAATAATAGTAACAGCCAAAACCATGAACAAAGCTGAATTGGTAAATGAGATATCTAAACCACCTATATTGATATCAATTAGCCTCTTAATCTCAAATTGATGCATAGGATCTGCTGGAAAAGATCCTGCTCCGTGATGATCTGCGCTATGATCTGAAGATGCCATAAAACTATCCCAATTTATTCATTTTTTTTGCAGTTCTAATAACATTAGATATACCTGCAAAAACACCAAAAACAAAAAATACAATCAATAACCAAGGTTCGGTTCCAAACAATCTGTCTAACGACCAACCCATAATTCCACCAATGATAACTCCCGAAATAAGGTCAGTTGTTATTCTCATAGCTAGACCGAAAGCAGAAGATCTTTTATCGTCATTATCAGAAGATACCGTTTTATATTTATTTTGAAATTCGACTATTTTTTTAGAAATTCTCTTTCTTTCTTCAATAATATTTTCCATTTCTTTATCTTTATCTTTTTGTGGTTTTTTACCCAAGGTCAAATAGAGAATTCCTTTTTATTTTGATTGGTGTTAATAGAGAAATTACTAATATAAAGAGAAAGTGTCAACAACATATATTCTATGATAAATGATTGTATTATTTATATTTTTTAGGCTATATTCCTTATTTTTTCAGCAACATTTAAATCTACTGAAACTAATTGGCTTACCCCTTTTTCTTGCATTGTTACTCCATATAACCTATCCATTCTGGCCATACTTAAAGGATGATGAGTAATAACAATAAATCTTGTTTTAACATTTGATGATATTTCTTCAATTAAATCACAAAACTTTTCAACATTACTATCATCCAAAGCTGCATCAACCTCATCTAAAACACAAATTGGTGAGGGATTTGTTAGAAATACTGCAAAAATTAATGACAAGGAAACTAGACCTTTTTCACCTCCAGATAAAGATGACATTTCAATTAATTTTTTTCCGGGAAGTTGAGCGAAAACCTCTAATCCAGCTTCAAGAGGGTCATCTGAATCTATAAATTTTAATTCAGCATTACCTCCACCAAAGAATTTTTTAAATACATTTTGGAATTTTTCATTAACTTCCAAAAATGCTCTTTGCATTCTTTCTCTTCCTTCTCTATTAAGATCATTAATACCTGTTCTCAATTTTTTAATAGCTTCCTCCAGATCATTCTTTTCGGATTTTATTTCATTAGCCCTTTCTTTAATTTCTTCAGATTCTTCTTCAGCCTTAAGATTAACGCCACCTAGAGAATCTCTTTCAGTTTTATATCTATCAATAGTGTTTGTTATATCTTCTGTATCTTCTTGATTTGATGAAATATCTATTTTTTCTAAAAAATTTGAAACATCACTTTTGTGTTCTTTTTTTATCAATTCAGAAATTTCTAATAATCTAGAATTATCAGATTCATAGGTTGCTTCAATTCTTCCTTTCTGCTCTCTTAACCTCGATTCCTGATCAGAAAGATTTCTGATTTCTTCAGCTACCAACCTTAAAGAGTTTTCTTTTTTTGCCAATCTGTCATTACTTTCATTTGAATTTTTTCGAGACTGGGATATCTTTTCACTTAACTCTATTTTTTTATTATCAACATCTTTAGGTTCATTGCTAAGGTTTTCATTTTCTTCCTCAAATTTTATAATTCTTTCTTTTAAAATATCGATTTGTTCTGAAGCAACTTTTCTTCTTTCTTTAACTTCTGACGTATTTTTCTTATTTAACCCAATTCTTTCAACTTTAAGCTTAAGATTAGATAGATTGTTTTGGTGTCCATGAATTTTCTTTCTAATTTCATCTTGAGTCCCGTATTTTTTTATAAAATCATTAATCTCTTGATGAATCATTATTAGCCTATTTCTCTGAGCTAACCTTTCTGCAGCCGACCCCGGTGCTCCCGCAGTTACTACCAATCCATCCCAACGCCACATATCGCCCTCTTTAGAAACTAATCTTTGCCCATATTTAATTTTTGAAATCAGTCCTTCAATGTTTTCTTTCTTTACCAAGCCAGTTTGATTTAATCTTTCAGTTAAAACATTAGATCCTTTTACAAATTTTGAAAGTGGTTCAACTCCTTCAGGTAAGGAATGTTCAACTGAATCAATAGAAATCTTTCTCCAATGAATATCACTTTTCGTATCTAAAGAATGGTATAACTCATCCCCCAGTAAAGCATCTAATGCTTCTTCATAACCAGGAGAAACTTTAAGATTCTCAATTAAAGAATTATTAGAATTGAGGTTTTTTCCAATTAAACCTTCTAAGGCATTCTTTTCTGCAACCAATTCAGTTAAGATATTTATATTATCCTCTTGATTAGATATCTCTTTATTTAATTTATCTATTTCATTATTAAAAGAATCCTCATTTATATTCTTTTCTTCGTCATCTTGAGAGTTTAAATCATTATTATCAATATCTTCTAAGATTTGTAATTCTCTTTTTAGCTGCAAATTAGCGGTAGTAATAAGATCGATCAGCTCTTGCTTTCTTCTTTGCGATTGCATCTGATCATTATCAAACCTTTCCATTTCAATAATTAACCTTTGAAGAATTGCAGAAGCATCATTAGCCTCTTTTTTTAGGTTAGGTAATAATTCTTGGATATTTAATTCTTCAGTTTTCTTGGTGGTTATATTTCTAACTATATTTTGGTGCTCAATATTCAATGAACGAACTTCATTTTTATTTTTTTCACATTCTTCATTAATAGTCTTATATTTCAAAGCTAGAAGGAGAGCTTCTAAATCTCTTATCTGCTTCGATAAATTCTTATATCTATTGGCTTCACGCGATTGTTTATTTAGTGATCTTATTTGCGATGAAAGCTCTTTTAAAAGATCGTCTAATCTATCTATATTTGATTCCGCAGATTTAATTCTTAACTCTGCCTCATGCCTTCTAACATGGAGACCTGAGATTCCTGCTGCATCTTCTAAGATTCTTCTTCTTTCTTCTGGTTTTTGATCTATTAATTCTTGAATTTGCCCTTGCCTAACTAAAGAAGGTGATCGTGCGCCTGTAGATGCATCCGCGAAGAGCATTTGAATATCTCTTGCCCTTATATCATTACCGTTTAATCTGTAGACAGAACCCGCCTCCCTTTCAATTCTTCTAGTAACCTCAATAATGTCAGAATCATTGCAAATTAGAGGAGCATCCCTCTCTTTATTATTTAAAACTAGAGAAACCTCAGCAGAATTTCTTGAAGGCCTATTTTGAGTTCCTTGAAAAATAACTCCTTCCATACTCGAAGCTCTCATAGACTTATAGGAAGCCTCACCCATCACCCACCTTATAGCTTCGACTAAATTAGATTTTCCGCAACCATTGGGGCCTACAACACCAGTTAAACCATCCTTAATATCTATTTCAATTGGTTCAACAAAAGATTTAAAACTTGATAACCTTAATTTGCTAAAATCCAATGCTTTCTCCCTATATAAAATAAATTATTCATAAGAAAGATTAAGTTCAGCTAGAATAGTATCAAAATCTAAGGTGGATATTTTTTTGTTATTCACAAAAACTGAAGGTGTTCCATTTACTCCAAATCTTGATGTTGCAATCCTTTGATTACTCTCAATTTGATTAAATAATTCAGTATTATTTAAACACAATTTAACATCCTCCTCTGATAGGCCAGCTAAACGTGCAACCTTTAGTAATCCATTATAGGGATTCTTATTATCAAACAACCATTGATCTTGCGTTTTTAATAAAACATTAATAACTCCAAAATATTTATCATCACCTGAGCAATGCGCTATCATGGATCCTGCCATGGCAATAGGGTCTATAGGGAAGTCTCTAAAAATGTATTTTACTTTACCAGTATCCACCAATTCAGATTTAATTTTGGGAAAAACTTCACTATGAAAAGTGGCACAATGCGGACAAGTTAAACTGGCATATTCAACAATGGTGTTTTTAGGATCGTTCAACTCTAAAATATGATCGCCTTCAATGTGAGTAGAGACATTTTGCGAAAAATTTATAGTAGAGGCCAAATCTCTTGATGCGTTTATATTATCGCTTAAATTAGAAGACCCTTGATTGGGCGATAGAAAAAATATAGCAATAATTATTGCTAATATGAAAGCGCCTACAACTAATATAATATTTTTTCTACCCATTTTAACCTCTTAGTAATTATCAATCCTTTTTATTAACAATATATCTTCCTAACGAGCTTATTGCCTCTTTTATCTTACCTTCCTCAAAATCACTTAGTGAAATCGAAATACCTTTTTTCTTTATTTTTTCTTTAATGACTTTTTTTTCTTGTTTATTTTCTGAGCCCTCAAGGTATGAATTTCTAAAACGTATCCTACTTATTGCTCTATATCCATAATAATCATTAACCTTTTTGATTATTTCAGGTTTTATATATTCCATTTCAGTTGCTGTCGCCCCATCTGTAGCAATTGTAAGAATACCGCCACCTTTTTGTATTCTTAATTTTTCAGGAATAGAAATTTTGTAATAATTTTCTCCTACAATTTCTTCCCAATTATCAATAATATAACCCTTAACAAAACCCTGCCTATTAAAAAAAGGTTTTGCTATTTTTGAAACATACCAACCTAGTTGCTTAGTTTGAAAAAAATTTTTATCATCTCTTTTTATAGTTATTTTGAGTCTCACTTATCATGAATGTTAAATACAAAGATAATTTATCAAAAAATGTTCTTATTTGGTATGACAAAAATAAAAGAGATTTACCATGGAGAAAATTAAATCATGAAATAAACCCTTACGAAACATGGATCTCAGAAATAATGTTACAGCAAACAACTGTTGAAGCGGTTAAACCATATTTTAACAAATTCATTAAAAAGTGGCCTTCAGTTAAGAAATTAGCAAAAAGTGATATTACTGATGTCATGGATATGTGGTCTGGATTAGGTTATTACTCAAGAGCAAAAAATATTCATAAATCTTCACAAATATTATCCAATAAACATAATAATTTACTTCCTAACACATATGAAGAGTTAATAAAGTTACCGGGAATAGGGCCTTACACCGCAGGAGCAATACTTGCTATAGCTTTTAACAAAGATGCTGTAGTGATAGATGCGAATATTGAAAGAATTCTATTACGCCTTAATGGAATTTCATTGCCTGCAAAAAAAGCAAAAAAGGAACTAAGTAATATTTCTAAACAATTAAACCCTAAAAATAGGATTGGTGATTATATTCAGTCGTTAATGGACATTGGCTCTAAAATTTGCAAACCAAATATTCCTGAATGTGATGTCTGTCCTATTCAGACCTTTTGTAATTCATATAAAAATGATTTAACGCAAATAATTCCTCTTAAAGAAAAGAAAAAATCAAAACCTACAAGGAAAGCAAAATTATTTTGGATAGTTTCAGATAAAGGTAAGATTTATTTAAGAAGAAGACCCTTGTCAGGACTTTTACCTGGAATGCTCGAATTTCCTTCTTCTGAATGGACTTTGAATGACAAAGAAAGTGATAATTCTTTTAAATTCCCTTTTAAAGGCAATTGGTCAATTATACCTGGAAAGGTATCACATACTTTTTCACATTTTAAACTATCAGTTGAAATTTATTCTTATAAAGGTATTAAACAAGAATCTTTTAAAGGAATTTGGGAAGATAAAGAGAATTTAAATAATATAGGACTACCTACACTTATGAAGAAAGTTTATAAACATATTATTTCTGAAGAAGAAAAATGAATACTATTAAAAATAATGAAAAAAAATTAAAACCATCTAAAGATCATATAATAATTAGAGAAACTATTCGTGAAGCAGGTAAGATAGCTCTTAAATGGTTTGAAAAAGATCCTAAGACCTGGAAAAAGAATGATGGGTCAGATGTATCAGAAGCAGATATAGAAATAGATAATTACCTTCAAAAAACATTAACAAAAAAGATTAATAAAGTCGGCTGGTTATCAGAAGAAAATAAAGAGAATCAAACAAGGTTAGATTTTGACAAAGTTCTATTAGTTGACCCGATAGATGGAACTAAGTCTTTTCTAGAGAGAAAGAAAGATTTTTGTATTTCTATTGCTTTAGTTTTAAAAGGAAGGCCTATTTCTGGATTGATTCTTAATCCTATAAAAAATGAATTATATGAGGCTGAGTTAAATAAAGGCTCATGGTTAAATTCAAAACAGATTTTTACAACCAAAGTAACAAATCTAGAAAATTCAAATATGTGCGCATTTAGGCCTATGTTCTTTCATCCTGCTTGGAAAAGACCTTGGCCAAAAATGAACATAATTAATAAAAATTCTATTGCTTATAGAATGTCTTTAGTCGCAAAAGGTGAATTTGATGCGATGATGGCTTTAAACACAAAAAATGACTGGGATCTAGCAGCAGGAGATTTAATTATAAGTGAAGCAGGTGGAAAAGTAACTGATCATAAAGGTAGAAAGTTAATATATAATAAAAATAAAACCATAAAAAAATCTATAATTGGAAGCTGTAGAGGTCTTCACCCTAAGATAATTGAGAGGGTTGAAGAGATTGATTTATAGTTATAATATTATATTAATTGTGAGTCTTAATTGTCAAAAGTAAGGAAAATAATTTATATCTCTTTTTTAGTTTTATCTACTTCGACTTTCAGTTTTGCTAATTCAGAACTAGATGACCCATATGAGAATTCAAATAGAGCAATTCATAATTTCAATGATAAAGTCGATACTTTTATCTTAAGGCCTGTTTCTATAGGTTATAGCTTTCTTCCTAATCCTATAGAAGAAGGAATTGCGAATGCTCTTGAAAATGTTGGTGAGCCCATAAATTTTACCAATTATATTTTTCAAGGAAATTTAAAATTTGCATTTAAAAGTCTCGCTAGGTTCTTGATTAATTCAACTGTTGGATTAGCAGGCCTTATAGATGTCGCAGACAAAATGAAATTAAAGAAAGATAATACAGATTTTGGTTTAACTCTTAAAGCTTGGGGAGCAAATGAAGGAGCTTATTTAGTGATTCCTTTTTTTGGCCCTAGATCTTCTAGGCATTTAGCAGGCAGTATTGTAGATATTATTGTAAATCCGTTAAACTATATTTTAAAAGACGAGGATTCTTTGGTTAGACTTTCACCTACTTTACTTTATTCAGTATCAGCACGATCAGGAAACATGGAAACTATTGATAACCTAAAAGAAACCTCAATAGATTACTACAGCTCACTTAAATCCATTTATTACCAAAATAGACTCTCAAATGATAAAGAAAATTTAAAAGAAATTGATTTAGTTGATGATTTTTTTCAATATTTGGAAGAGGAAAATATAAATGAATAGATTCAAAAATTTCTTTTTCATTCCAATGATATTCTTTTTTTCAATAAGTTTTTCTTTTGGAGATGATTACTATGGTAGTCCGGAAGAATATGTAGGTTATATCGCCCAAGAAACATTGGATATATTAGGAAATTCAGAAAAAAAATTGGATGATAAAGTTAATGCCATTTCTAATATATTTATTTCTCATTTAGCTGTAAATGAGATTTCTCTTTTTGTTTTAGGGCCATATAGAAGGAATCTAAAAAATGAAAAAAAAGAAGAATACATTTCATTATTAAAAAGATTTATATCTGAAGTTTATTCTATAAGATTGGCTTCATATCCTTCAGGAAATTTCAAAATTCTTAAGACTACTGACACTGGTAGATCTGGAATTATTGTTAAAACTCAGATAAAATTTTTAGAAAACCCAAACCCTATATTGATTGATTGGCGCCTAATTAAAAACAAAAGCGGTAACTTTAAAATTTTTGATATTAGAGTTATTGGAGTTTGGATGGCTCAAGAACAAAGATCTACATTCACAGCATTTTTAAGTAAGAATGATGGTAGTGTAGATAAATTAATGGAAAGATTAAGAAAACAATTACTAAAATAATTATCGTGAAAATTTTTTATACTTAATATTAGAGGGAATTTCATTTTCTTCACCAAATCTATTTTTCCTGTCTTCAACATAATCTAAATAATTTCCCTCAAACCACTCAACATGACTATTACCTTCAAAAGCTAATATATGAGTACAAATTCGATCCAAAAACCATCTATCATGACTTATAATCATTACACATCCTGAGAATTTTTCTATAGCGTATTCTAAGGCATGTAAGGTTTCGACATCCAAATCATTTGTTGGCTCATCTAACAAAATAACATTTGCACCAGATTTAAGTACTTTAGCCAAATGCACCCTATTTCTTTCTCCACCAGATAATTGTCCAATTTTTTTTTGTTGGTCTGTTCCTTTGAAATTAAACGAACTGGTATATGCTCGAGTATTGATTGTAGTAGAATTTATTTCTACAACATCGTTACCTTCTGAAATCTCTTCCCATACTGTTTTAGAGTTATCTAGACTTTCTCTTGACTGATTAACATAGCCCAAATTAACTGTGTCACCTAGCCGTACAGTTCCTTCAGACGGTTCAAGATTATCAGATATAATATTAAAAAGTGTTGTTTTACCAACTCCATTAGCTCCTATTACACCTACAATAGCGCCCTTAGGCATTTTAAAAGACAGTTTCTCAATTAAAATCTTATCCTCAATTATTTTTTTTAGATTACCTATCTCTAAAACTAAATCTCCTAATCTTGGAGCATTTGGTATAATTATTTGAGGATCATCAATAGATTGAATATTTTTAGAATTTAATAAAGCTTCATAATTATCAATTCTAGCTTTTGATTTAGTTTGACGAGCCTTTGGAGAAGAAGAAATCCATTCCACTTCATTCTTTAATCTCCTTAATCTTGCATTTTCATGTTTAACTTCTAGCTCTACTCGTTTTTTCTTTTGAATCAACCATTTACTATAATTACCTTCATATGGAATTGCCTTTCCTCTATCAAGCTCAAGTATCCATTGGGTAATATTATCAAGAAAAAATCTGTCGTGAGTTATAAGTATAACGGTTCCCTTATAGGCTATAAGATAGTTTTCTAACCAAGCAACTGTCTCAGGGTCTAAATGATTAGTAGGCTCATCTAGTAAGAGTAAATCTGGTTCCTCTAACAGTAATTTACATATTGCTACTCTTCTTTTTTCACCTCCAGATAATAAAGAAACATCTTTTTCTTTCTCAGGACATCTTAAAGCTTGCATGGCTTGCTCTATTTTTGAATCTAAATTCCATAAATCTTTTGATTCAATTTCCTCTTGAAGCTTTGAAAGGTCATCTGCAATTTCTTCAGAATAATTCATAGATAATTCATTGTATTTATTTAAAAGGTCAATTTTATCCTTTAGTGCAATGGATATATTTTCGAAAACACTTTTTGATGAATCCAGTTCTGGCTCTTGAGGTAAATATCCTATTTTAGTTGTTTTATCTGCAATTATTTCACCATTAAACTCTTTATCAATACCTGATAATATTTTTAATAAAGTAGATTTCCCTGAACCGTTTACACCAACTATACCAATTTTTGCATTCGGCAAAAAAGATAGATTAATATTCTCGAATAAAGTCTTACCTCCAGGCCAACTTTTAGATAAATCTTGTAAAGAAAAAATAAATTGATTTGATGACATGGTTGCTTTCAAAAAATGGTGGGCCCGGCAGGATTCGAACCTGCGACCGAACCGTTATGAGCGGTTTGCTCTAACCAACTGAGCTACAGGCCCCCCTTAATGTCTTTTTATAATTTAATTATCAAGAAAGCTACGTAATTTTTTTGATCTTGTTGGATGTTTTAGTTTTCTAAGTGCTTTAGCCTCAATTTGTCTTATTCTTTCTCTAGTTACTGAAAACTGTTGACCTACTTCTTCTAAAGTATGATCAGTGTTCATACCTATTCCGAATCTCATCCTTAAAACCCTCTCTTCTCTTGGAGTTAACATAGCAAGAACTTTGGTAGTAGTTTCCCTAAGATTAGCCTGAATTGCTGCATCTACAGGCAATAAAACATTCTTATCTTCGATAAAATCACCTAAATAACTATCTTCTTCGTCACCAACAGGAGTTTCTAGAGATATTGGCTCTTTGGCAATTTTTAAAACCTTTCTAACCTTATCTAAAGGCATCTGAAGTTTTTCTGATAATTCTTCGGGCGTTGGTTCTCTTCCTATCTCATGCAAAATTTGTCTAGAAGTTCTTACAAGCTTGTTAATCGTCTCAATCATATGGACAGGAATTCTAATCGTTCTTGCTTGATCGGCGATTGAACGAGTAATGGCTTGTCGTATCCACCAGGTAGCATAAGTTGAAAATTTATATCCTCTTCTATACTCAAACTTATCAACTGCTTTCATTAAACCAATATTACCCTCTTGTATAAGGTCCAGGAATTGTAGCCCTCTGTTAGTATATTTTTTTGCAATAGAAATTACCAATCGAAGATTTGCCTCCACCATTTCTTTTTTTGCAATAGCAGCTTCTCTTTCACCTTTTTGGACTTTAAGAACGATTTTTCTAAATTCTTCAATTTCAAGACCTGTTTCATCAGAAAGATCATGGATATCAGAAAAAATAGCTTTAATGCTTTTCCTATTTTCTTTAACAAACTTCTGCCATCCATCTCTTTTCAATCTTACAACTCTATTTATCCAAGAAGAATCTAACTCATTGCCATGATATTCCTTAAGGAAATCCTTTCTATCTATACCAGCCTCACTTGCGAGTTTCCAAAGAGAAATTTCGAGATCAACTAGTCTTTTATTTATGTCATATAAATGATCCAAAAGAGCTTCTATCCTATTAGGATTTAAAGACAACTGCTTCATTAATTCTCTTAAATCAGTAGAAAAAAGATTGTAACTATCCAATTGTCTTGTCGTTAAATCTTTTTTCTGTTTTTTTAAATCATTTCTTTTGTCTTGGAGTTTTCTTAATTTCTTATATTTATCTGATATTGAATCAAAAATCTGAAAAACGCCTGGTTTTAACTCGGCCTCCATTGCTGCAAGAGATAAATTATTGTCATAATCATTTAAATCTGATTCAGAAGACTCATCTTCGGAATCATCAGATTCTTCATTTTTATCAATAACTGGTTTCTTGTTTTTAGAATCTGGCCCTTCATATGAAGCTTCAAGATCAATTATATCTCTTAATAGGACTTGACCTTCATTAAGTTCATCTCTCCAAATAATAATTGCTTGAAAAGTTAAAGGGCTTTCGCATAATCCCTCTATCATAGCCTCTTTACCGGCTTCGATCCTTTTCGCAATAGCAATTTCCCCTTCTCTTGACAAGAGGTCAACTGATCCCATTTCCCTTAAATACATTCGAACAGGGTCATCCGTTCTATCAGCTCTTTCGGTGGTTGCTTTCTTTGAAACATTCGGTGTTTCATTAGATTGATCATCATCTTCATTCTCTATTACATTAATTCCCATTTCAGATAACATAGAAGTAACATCTTCAATCTGATCAGAAGTTAGCTCTTCAGAAGATAAAACTTTATTAAGTTCTTTTTCGGTAACAAATCCTTGAGATTTAGCAGTCTTAATCATTTTCTTAACTGCTCTATCAGACATGTCTAATAAGGCGGCATCTGAACCTTGATTTTGATTCTCACTATTTTTATTTTTTTTCCTATTGGCCATATTTTTCAGTTATTTTTTTTAATTCATTATCTTTTTGCTCTAATATACTTAGAAGTCTTTTTTCGTGCTCATCATCTACAATGTTTTTGTCAAAATTACCTATTTCTATATCCAATGATTTTATATGTTGATCATCATTAAAAATTTCAAGCCATGTTGTTGAAATAGACTCTATAGTTGAATTTTTAAAGTTAGACCAGTATTTCTTAGAAAATTTTAGATCATTATCTATAAAGCCTTTAAAATTATTAGTTATAAATTCTTCTATAATTTCTGAATCTATCGGTTTCTCGACATCAATAAATGCTATTAATTTGTTTCTAACTTCATTTAACTTTTTATGATCAATTATTAGAAGTTCAAAATTTTCATAGTATTTTTCGAGAAGAAAGGGAAATGTTAAAATACCAGATACCAATAAAGATTCTAAACCTGAAGGAATGATTTCTCCTGATCCAACCTTACTTCCAGCTATTTTTAATTTGTCTAAATCATTAAAATATCTATTAAATCTATCTGGTTTTTGAGCAAGATTCTTAGTGATAAAAGATTTTTCTAAAGATTCTTTAAAAAACAATCCATAATGTTTTTTAATACCTCTATCATTTATTTTTTTTAATATAGATCTTAATTGACTCTCTAAGTTAGCTCTTCCTTCAGGATTAGAGGTATCTGAATCTATAAATGTATTATTCCATATTTGTTTATTGAGTGGTATGGAGTTTTCAATCAATTTTTTAAAGCCGTTAACGCCATTTTGTTTTATAAAATCATCAGGATCAATCCCGTCACTCAAATTAATAAACCTAATTGTTTTTCCTGGCATAAGATTAGGGATTGCAATATCTATTAATCTTTTAGATGCTTTTTTACCGGCATCATCCCCATCAAAACATATTATTGGCGAGTCAGAAATACTCCAAATAAGTTTAAGCTGTCTTTCAGTTATTGCGGTACCAAGTGGCGCAACAACATTGATGATATTTTTTGAACATAAACTAATAGCATCCATATAGCCTTCTACAACAATAAGATCATTGTTATTATTTACTGGAGATTTAATATTCGAGTAATTGTATAATAAAGACCCTTTGTGAAAGATATCTGTTTCAGGTGAATTCATATATTTTGGTATATCTTCATTATTTAAAACCCTACCTCCAAAGCCTGCTATTCTTCCATAATTATCATTTATAGGAAAAATTATCCTATCTCTATATCTATCATAAAAACTACCTTTCTTTTTATCACTCTCAATAACAAGGCCTGCTAGGACCATTTCTTCATCCGAAACACCCTGATTTGATAAATATTTTTGAAGTGAGGAGAAATCATTTAACGCGTAACCGATTTCATAAGTTTTTATAGTTTTTTTATCTATTGCTCTTTTTTTTAGATAATTTAATGCTCTATTGTTAGAATTAAGATTATTAATAAAGAATTCTTTTGCTTTTTCAGTCACAGAATATAATTTTTTTTTAATTATTACCCTCTTTTCTTCCTCTTTAGACAGGGTTCTAATTTCTACTCCGGCTTGATCAGCTAATTTTTCTACCGCTTGAGGAAAAGAAAAACCTTCAACCTCAACTAAAAAGGTAAAAATATCACCATGTTTATTAGAAGAAAAACAATGATAAAATTGCTTTTCATTATTTACTGTAAAAGAAGGTGTTTTTTCATTTTGGAAAGGAGATAAACCAACATACTCTTTACCTCTTTTTTGCAATTCTACTCTCTTTCCAACTACATCGGAAATTTCAATTTTATCCCTTATTTCATCTAATAAAGATTTGGAGAATTTCATTGTTTAATTATACCTTAAGAATTAATTTTTTCCTTAATTAATTTAGACGCTAAACCTAAATCTATTTGACCTGAATAATTATCTTTTAAAAGTGACATAATTTTTCCCATTCCACTCATATCATTAATATTATTATCAGTTATTAACTTATCTATAATTAATTTTGCTTCATCACTTGATAGCTGATTAGGCATAAATTCTTCAATAATATTAATCTCATCAATTTCCTTTTGATATAAATCTTCTCGGCCACCATCCTTGTAAGTTTCAGCAGATTCTTTCCTTTGTTTAATCATTTTAACAAGAATATTTATTATATCATTATCATTAATTTGATCTTGTTCGTCGTTAGACCTTAAACTAATTTCCAAATCTTTAATTGAAGAATTTATCATTCGTAAGGTCGAGACTTTTAATTGATTTTTTTCCTTCATGGATTTAACTAAATGCTCATTAATCAAATCTTTTAACATATTTAGCTCCTTAAAATCTTACCTAGTAAGATATATAATTATAAAAAAAAATCATCAATTGTTTTGAGTACTTGACTTCCATAGCTAGTGTTTATAAATTCCGACAATTTGATTTTAAAATAATTGATTCGTTTTTAATTATTTTAAATAATTGAGAAAAGAAATTGATGGGACTAAGATTACTTTTAAAACCTAATTCTTCAAGTCATATTTTTATTTTTTTTATTTTTTTCTGGGGTTCTGATTAATGGTAAGTTGGGTCTCTGAAAATCCTACTGGAGCACTTGTTTTAAGCGATGGAACAATCTTTAAAGGTTTTGGTTTTGGTTACATAGGAAAATCTTCTGGAGAAGTTTGTTTCAATACTGCAATTAGTGGTTACCAGGAAATAATGACTGACCCCTCCTATTGTTCACAGATAATTACTTTCACATTTCCTCATATCGGAAATGTTGGTCTTAATAAGGATGATAATGAAAACTCAACAAAACCTTATATAAATGGCGCTATATTTAGATCATTGATAACTGAACCATCTAATTGGAGATCTGAAATTAATCTTAATAAATGGCTCAAGATTAATAAAATAGTTGGTTTATATGGAATTGATACTAGAGCGTTGACCAGCCTAATCAGAGAAAAAGGATTTATGAATGGAACCATTGTAAATGAACCAAAAGGTATTACTAATTTTGATAAGTATATGTCTGATACTGAATCCTTTAAAGGTATAAATAATCAAGACTTAGCAATAAAAGTAACTAGTAAAGAAAAAAAAATCTGGAAAGAAAAAGAGTTTAACATTTTTAATAAAAATGTTTCTCGAAAAAAATCTAACGCTCATGTTGTGGTTGTAGATTTTGGAGTTAAAAAAAATATTTTAAGGTGCCTTTCTTCAAGATTTAAAAAAATAACCATTGTTCCTTGTACATCAACTTATGAAGAAATAACTAACTTAAATCCGGATGGAATCTTTTTATCTAATGGGCCTGGAGATCCAAGTGCTACAGGTAAATACATAATTCCCGTAATAAAAAAAATTATCGATTCAAATATTCCAGTCTTTGGTATTTGTCTAGGACATCAAATAATAGCTCTTGCGCTAGGTATAGAAACATACAAAATGCATCAAGGTCATCATGGAGCAAATCATCCAGTCAAAGATATAGAAAAATCTTCTGTCAACATTACCTCAATGAACCATGGGTTTGCAGTAAATAATAAAAATCTACCTAAAAATGTAATTGAAACCCACATAAGTTTATTTGATGGAAGTAATTGTGGAATAGAAATGACTGATAAATTTGTTTTTTCAGTTCAACACCATCCTGAAGCTTCACCTGGTCCTACAGATAGTTATTATTTATTTGATAAATTTGTAGAGAATATTGAGAAAAACGAAAATGCCTAAACGAGATGATATCAAAAGTATACTTATTGTTGGGGCTGGCCCTATTGTTATTGGACAAGCTTGTGAGTTCGATTATTCAGGGACTCAAGCCTGCAAAGCTTTAAAAAAGGAAGGGTATAGAATAATTCTAGTGAATTCTAACCCGGCTACAATTATGACTGATCCAGAAGTAGCTGATGCTACTTATATAGAACCAATAACGGCAGAAATAATAAAAAAAATTATTATAAAAGAAAAGCCGGATGCGATGCTTCCAACAATGGGAGGTCAAACAGCTTTAAATGTATCCTTAGAAATTTCCGAGTCAGGTTTTTTAAAGGAACATAATGTCGAATTAATAGGCGCAAATAAAGAAGCTATTTCAAAAGCAGAAAATAGGGAAGAATTCAGAATAGCTATGCAATCTATTGGTCTTGAAACACCTCAATCCTTTATTGCGCATAGCTTAAATGAAGCAAAAGAAAAACTTAATCACATAGGACTTCCAGCAATTATTAGGCCATCATTTACCTTAGGAGGAACAGGAGGCGGTATAGCCTATAACATGGAAGAATTTAATACCATTATTGAAGATGGTTTAAAAAATTCACCCAATACTGAAGTCTTAGTTGAAGAATCCGTTATTGGATGGAAAGAATTTGAAATGGAAGTTGTTAGAGATAAATCTGATAATTGTATTATTATTTGCTCAATTGAGAATATTGATCCTATGGGAGTCCATACAGGAGACTCAATAACCGTAGCACCTGCTTTAACCTTAACAGATCGTGAATACCAGGAATTAAGAAATGCTTCTATTAAGACCTTAAGAGAAATTGGGGTTGACACCGGGGGTTCAAATGTTCAGTTTGCAGTAAATCCTAAAGACGGAAGAATAGTGATTATAGAAATGAATCCAAGGGTTTCTAGATCTTCTGCACTTGCATCAAAAGCTACCGGCTTTCCAATAGCTAAAGTTGCTGCTTTATTAGCTGTTGGTTATAATTTAGACGAACTTGTTAATGATATAACCTCAACAACACCAGCTTCTTTTGAACCTTCTATAGATTATGTCGTTACAAAAATCCCAAGATTTGCTTTTGAAAAATTTCCAGGCTCAGAACCAACTTTAACCACATCTATGAAATCTGTTGGGGAAGTTATGTCAATTGGAGGTAATTTTCAAGAATCTTTACAGAAAGGTTTAAGATCTTTAGAGAATGATCTAGATGGTTTTAGTGAATTAACAGAAGAAAAATATTCGAAAAAAGAACTTAAACATAAATTGTCTCAAACATCTCCCAATAGAATTCTTCTTATAGCTGAAGCGCTTAGAGAAGGTTTGAGCACCAAAGAAATATGCTCTATTACTCTTTTTGATCCTTGGTTTATCGAACAAATAAAAGAAATCATTGAATGGGAAGAGCTTATAAAAAAAGAAGGTATACCAAAAGATAAAAAAAATCTGAAATTAATGAAATCCCTTGGTTTTTCTGACTCACGACTTGCCAGTCTAACCAAAACCAATGAATCAGAGATTAGAGAGCTTAGAGAAAAACTTGATGTAAGGCCTGTTTTCAAAAAAGTCGACACTTGTGCTGCTGAATTCAAGACAAATACAGATTATATGTATTCAACTTATGTTGGGGATATCTTTTCTGATGAAGAATATTGTGAATCTTTACCATCAGATAAAAGTAAAGTTATTATTTTAGGAGGAGGACCGAACAGGATTGGTCAAGGTATTGAATTCGATTATTGTTGTTGTCATGCAGCTTTTGCGCTTTCTGAACTTAAACTAGAAAGTATTATGATCAATTGTAACCCTGAAACTGTATCAACCGATTATGATACATCTGACAGATTGTATTTTGAACCCCTTACATTAGAAGATGTCTCAGAAATAATAAATATTGAATCACAAAATGGAAATCTTTTAGGTGCAATAGTACAATTTGGCGGACAAACACCACTAAAACTCTCTAAAGATTTTCAAATAAATAATATTCCTATTAAAATTTTAGGGACCAATCAAGATGCCATTGATCTTGCCGAAGATAGAGATAGGTTCAAAAAGCTAATGGACGAATTAAACATTATCCAGCCGAATAATGGAATAGCTCAGTCTGCAAATGAAGCAATAAAAATTGCTAGAGAAGTAGGATATCCTGTAGTAATAAGACCTTCATATGTATTGGGCGGGAGGGCAATGGAAATAGTACATTCCGAAGAACAATTAAATCAGTATATTAATGAGGCTGTTATTGTTTCAGGTTCTAGCCCAGTATTAATAGATTCATATCTTAGAGACGCTATAGAAGTCGATATTGATGCCTTATCGGATGGTGAGATAGTTTATATTGCAGGAATTCTTGAGCATATTGAAGAGGCAGGAGTGCATTCTGGTGATTCAGCATGCTCAATGCCTCCGTTTTCATTAAAAGAAGAAATTATAGATAAATTAAAAAGTTATGTTATTAAAATTGCTGAATCGATGAATGTTAAAGGCTTAATGAATGTCCAGTTTGCAATTAAAAATGATAAAATATATATTCTTGAGGTCAATCCAAGAGCAAGTAGAACAGTTCCATTTGTGGCAAAAGTTTCTGGGAATCCTGTCGCTAAAATTGCAACCAAAGTTATGACTGGGGTTAAATTAAAAGACATTAATTTTGAAGAAAAAAAATTAAAACATATAGCCATCAAAGAAGCTGTCTTTCCTTTTAAACGGTTTCCAGGTGTTGATACAATCTTGGGTCCAGAAATGAGATCAACAGGTGAAGTTATGGGAATTGATAAAGAGTTTGGTATCGCTTTTGCTAAAAGTCAAATTGGAGGTGGAACAATTGTTCCAACAGAAGGGACAGTTTTTGTTTCAGTCAAGGATTCAGATAAAGAAAAAATCTACGAACCAGTCAAGGAACTTGAATTGTTGGGATTCTCAGTTATAGCTACTGGCGGAACATCAGATTTCCTAAATACAAAAGGTATAACCACAAAAAGAATCAATAAAGTATTACAAGGAAGTCCGCATATTGTGGATGAAATTAACAACAATAATATTTCTTTAGTATTTAATACAACCGAAACGCCTCAAGCTGTAAAAGATTCAAAATCTATTAGAAGATCTTCACTTGAAAACAGTATCCCTTACTACACAACAGTATCAGGGGCAATTGCATCCGTTGAAGGTATAAAGGCAATAAAAAGCGGTAAGATGAATGTAAAAACAATCCAATCTTATAAAAGTAAAAATTGAATAAATTTATTCCTTAAAGCATAATATAGCAGGGTGTAAATATTATGGATAAGATACCAATTACTAGTGATGGAAAATTAAAAGTTGAAGAAGAACTCAAAAGTCTCAAAACTATTGAAAGACCGAGAATAATTAATGCTATTGCTGAAGCAAGAGCGCATGGCGATTTATCAGAAAATGCTGAATATCATGCTGCAAAAGAAGAGCAAGGTCACAATGAAACCAGAATAATGGAATTAGAAGACTTGTTAAGTAGGGCTGAAGTTATAGATCCGTCTTCCCTTAGCGGGAAAGATATTAAATTTGGTGCAAATGTTCAATTAGTGGATATTGATACTGATGAAGAGGCTAGTTATCAAATAGTTGGTGATATTGAATCGGATTTTAAGAAAAAAAAGATATCTATATCGTCTCCTTTAGCTAAAGCTCTAATAGGAAAAACAATTGGTGATGAAGTTGAGGTAAATACGCCAGGCGGAGGAAAATCTTATGAAATAATTAAAGTTTTATATAAGTAACCTACTAGAAATTTATAAACTTATTTATTTCCACTTTCGAATTAATATCAAAATTAAATTGCTTTGCTTCTCCCGCATTTATCTCTAAAACGGCAACTATCTTATTCTTAGATTTAATGCTTTTTGTATCCAAGGGCTTAGCATTAAGTTTTATGGAGTCTATTTTTCCATTTTTTTTTATAAAGATAATATCTAATGGTATGTATGTATTTTTCATCCAAAAAGTTGCCTTTTTTTCTTTTTTAAAAATAAACAGCATACCTGTTTTTTTCTCAAGTTTTTTTCTATACATTAGGCCAAGTTCTTGACCTCTTTGAGATTTAACTACCTCAACATTATAGGTAATTCCTTCATTATAATTATTTATAATTTTAAGATTATCAAAATACGATTCTGCAAATAAAGATTTGCTATATATTATTAGGAATATAAAAATATATTTTAAGTACATATTAGATACTATGTTTAATAAAAAAATTAGAGAAGGCAACAATTATGAAAAAAGGATTATTTGATTTATCAGGAAAAGTTTCGCTTATTACCGGTGGAAATGGTGGTATAGGGTTAGGAATGGCAAAAGGCTTGGCATCTTGTGGTTCTGATATAGCCATTTGGGGAAGAAATGAAGAAAAGAATGAATCTGCAAAAAATGAACTTAGTCAATATGGAACAAAAGTAAATTGTTATGCGGTAGATGTATCATTAGAAGAAGAGGTAAAAGAAAATATGAAATCTGTAGTAAACGATTTCGGAAGAGTCGATACTGTATTTGCTAACGCAGGATTGAATGTACATGGCGGATCATTCGAAGATATGGATACATCTGCATATCGAAGAGTTTTAGCTGTAAATCTTGATGGAGTTTTTTTTACTTTTCGTGAAGCTACTAAGCATATGATTGAAAGAGCAAATAATGGTGATGCTGGAGGATCTGTTGTTGGTGTTGCTAGTTTAGCAGGGATCGAGGGTGCTGCTAGAACTCAACCATATTCGGCATCAAAAGGTGGAATTATATCTATGGTCAAAGGTATAGCTGTAGAGCACGCCAGATACGGAATAAGAGCAAATACTATATTACCTGGATGGATAGCAACAGATATGACTGAAGCAAACCAAAATAACCAAAAATTTACTGATAAAGTAATTACTAGAGTGCCAATGAGAAGATGGGGAGACCCTGAAGATTTCTCTGGAATAGCAGTCTACCTGGCCTCTGACTCATCTTCTTATCATTCAGGCGATATGTTTATTGTTGATGGAGGCTATGCAATATTTTAATGAGTTATATTTAAACCATTTTCAATCAACCCAATTAAATAATTTTTATCAAGCTCAATATTTAATTTTGCTATATTAGATTTTAACGATAATTCCTTCCTGTAAGAACCTTCTTTTGTATGATTTAAACGAACAACATCCTTTTCAGTGGTTATTATATCTGCATTTTTTTCTTTGGCAGTATTTAGAATTTTATTTGCTAATTCCTCATTTATTTCTTCATGATCATCAAGAATAAAAGATTCTAGTATTCGATAATTGTTTTTACGAATTGCATGTGAAAATTTTAAAGGATCCGCTATTCCTGTATAAAGAATTACATTCTTAGAAATATCATTATCAACCTTAGTAATATAATTCGCAGTCAAAATATCTTTATAAAATTTTGAAATGATATCAAACGAATAATGATCATTTTTAGAATAATTGGATTTAATTACTGCATTAACATTCTTCAAAGATCTTTTTAATGTTTCTCTTAATGGTCCGAAAGGAAGAACTAAGTTATTTCCTATACCTTGAGTAGATGAAACCATTAATAAGTTATAATCTTTTTTTAGTGATGGGTTTTGGAACCCATCATCAAGAATTACTATATCTATACCCATTCTTTCTAGATACTTACATCCATTAACTCTATCTTTTGAAACAATAGTTAAGCCATCTTTTGAATGCATTAACGCTTCATCGCCTACCTCTTTAGAAGTATGGTTATTATAGCTAACTTCAATTGGGCCTTTTACAGAACCCTTATACCCCCTTAATAAAACTCCACACTTATATCCTTTTTCTTCCAAAAGATTTCTTAAATATCTTACCATAGGTGTTTTTCCTGAACCGCCTAATGTAAAATTTCCAACACAGAGAACTTTTAATTTTGATTCATATGGTTTTATAAATAAATTCCTTAAAGAAATTAAAAGCTCCGGTAAAAAATTTAAAAATACAAGAAAACTAGGTCTCTTTTTCCACCAAAAAGAATTATTTTGCATCTGTTCTGAGGCCATTAATTACTCCAATAATACTATCCGTAGCTCCCCCTAAATTATTAGCATATTCAGTTGCCTTTAATCCCATGTCTTCAATCTTTTTATTATTAAGAATTAATTCCGAAATATTATCTTCATTATAAATCATTGCTGCTCCAGAATTAATTAAATTATTAAAATCATCATTAAAGTTGAAAAAATTAGATCCCGAAAAGATTGCCGTTCCAAATCTTGCAGGCTCAATTGGGTTATGGCCTCCAAGATTCTTAAAGGCACCGCCTAAAATTACATAAGGAGCAATATCATAAAGCTCACCTAATTCACCAATTTTATCGTAAATAAAAAGTTTGGTTTCTTTATCAGGAAATTCTTCTTTGGAAAGAAACTTAATTTGATGAGCTTTAAAGTTATATTTCTTTGACAGATTAAAAATAAACATACCTCTCTCGGGGTGTCTAGGTGCAATTATCAACAATAGATTGTCAATTTTATCTTTTAGTTTGGAAAATAGAGAAAAAACCACCTCCTCCTCACCTTGGTGTGTTGAAGTAGCTAACAGCAAATTCTTCCCCAAAATAGATTCTTCAATTTTATTTAATCTCTCATTATTGATAGGAAGTTTTTTTGCATCATGCTTGATATTTCCAAAATAGAGATTATTTTTAGCACCTAATTCTTCTAATCTTTTAAGTGTCTCTTTATTTTGCGGAATAGTGAATTCGAAAATATTTAATAGATATTTAATAGATTTTCTAAAAAGCTTCCATCTATTAAATGACTTTTCAGTTAATCTAGCGTTAATCAATAATAAAGGAATGTTCTTTTGTTTGCATTCTAATATCATATTAGGCCAAATTTCCGATTCTACAAATATTGCCTGATTAATATTCCAATTTGAAAGAAATCTATTAGCATAAATTGGTGTGTCGTAAGGAATGTACTGGTGTAAAATATTCTTTGGAAATGTACTTTTAAATAAATTAGCAGATGTTAGTGTCGTTGTAGAAATTAAGATTTTATAATTATTTTCTAACAATTTTTTTGATAATGGCAATATAGATAAAAGCTCTCCAACACTGGCTGCATGTATCCATATATATTCACTCTCATCTCTAATTCTTGATTTTCCTAACCTTTCTTTTACCCTTTGCAAATCTTCTTTATTTCTTAAAGCTCTGTAAATTATGATTATCCATGAAAAGGGGATGACTGCATGAGATAAAAATCTATAAAGTTTAATAGTTAGAGGCATTATTATCTCTTAATAAATTCTTTTGCTTCAATAGTGATCTCGTTTAATGAGTCTTCTAATAAAGTTCTACTTTTTTCAATATCAACTTCGGAAGCATTTTTTTCAACATAAATTGGGTTACCCCAAATTATTACTCCCCTACCAAAAGGATAATTAATTGTAAATTTATCCCAATTATTAAATTCATATTTATTTGAGGTAGAGGCTGCTACAGGAATTACAGGACATCCTGAGATTTTTGCCAATATTAACGACCCTTTTCCAGCAATCCTACCAGGTCCTGGAGGCTGATCAGCTGTAAAAGATACAGATTCCCCATTTTTTAAAACTCTTGCCATAGCTCTAAGAGCAACAGTACCGCCCTTTTCTTTTAAACCCAATTTATCGGGATTACCAGCACCTCTAATTAAATTAACATTTAGATTGTTTAAAGTATTAGCAATTAACTCACCATCACCATGACGAGAAACTAATGCGTTAAGTTCTTGCTCAGAATGACTCCATAAATTAGGCAGCATTAAACTCTGCCCATGCCAATGCATCCAAATAAATGGTTTTTTTTCAAGCCAAAAATTCTTTGCAATATCTGAATTTATTTGCGTCCATTTATTAGTTAAATAAACAAATTTAATATAATTTGAAAAAAAATAAGGTAAAACTTTGCTAAAAACACCTTTAATCAATATCTCCCTCCGGAAATTGAGTTTTAAAAAGAACTTCATACAATCCATTCTTTTCTAGTAATTCTTTGTGTTTTCCCTTTTCAATTATTCTTCCTTGATCAAAAACATATATCATATCAGCATTTTTTATAGTTGATAATCTATGAGCTATAATTAATGCGCTTTTTTCTTTTAAAAGGGCTTCAAGAGCTATTTGTACTTTTGATTCTGCTTCACTATCCAATGACGAAGTGGCTTCATCAAGTAGCAATATAGGGGAATCTTTAATCATTGCCCGCGCTATAGCTATTCTTTGCTTTTGACCACCTGAAAGCTTTACGCCAGATTCACCGGCAAGAGTTTCGTAATTATCAGGAAGATCGCGAACAAAGTCATCCACTAAAGATTCTTCACAAGCTAGTTTAAATTGCTCTTGAGATATCTCATCGGAGCCAAAAATAATATTTTCTCTAATAGATGCATCAAATATTAAAGCATCCTGAGATACCAGAGCCGATGTATTTCTTACAGTTTTTAATGGGAGATCTTTAAGGTCAATATTATCAATTTTTATTAGACCTTTAATAGGATCATAAAACCTAGGAACCAAATTAAGTAATGTCGTTTTTCCAGCTCCTGATGGTCCAACCAATGCAATAGTTTCACCAGGCTGAACAACGAAAGAAATATCCTCTATCGCCATTTCATCTTTATTTTCTGAATAGGAAAAAGAAACATTACTGAACTCAATTAAACCAGAAGGTTTTTCAATATCTTGAGAAACACTTTTTTCAACTATCTTTGGTTTATTATCAATTATTGGAAATAATCTTTGAGATGCAGCTACACCTTCTTGAAGCATTGCTTGCAGATTTGCAACAGCTTTTAATGGATCATAAAGCAGCCCAGCAGCCGTTGTAAAAGCCATAAAACTTCCAACACTCATGTTCCCTGATATGGATTTTCCACCTGCATAATAAATTATACCAGCTATAGCAAAGCCAGTTACTATTTCCATAATGGGAGCTGAAGCTGATCTAGCTCTTACACCTCGCATAGATAGAGAAACTACTTTATCAATTATCTCTTTCGCTTTCTTAGTATAAAAATTTTCTTTTCTATAAGCCCTAATTATTCTTATACCTTTTAGAGTTTCAGATACCAAAGATGATAATGTTCCAATTTCTTCAAGACTTTCTCTTATTGCTTTTCTCAGTTTCTTTCCAAGATACCTTAAACCTATTGCCGCAGGAGGCAAAACCAGAAGAAAGATTAAAGCCAGGTTAAAATCAACCCAAAGCAAATAACCTATTAACCCCATTACCATCAAAATATTTCTAGATAAGTTAACTACAACAGAAGACATTGTTTCTCTTAATTTTGTGGAATCGGCAGTAAAATTTGAAATAAATCTCGCAGAGTGAATAGAATTAATGTATGAAATATCCGCCTTAAGCAATGATAAATATAGGTCTTTCTGTAATGAACCAACAATCTTTTGACCTATTAAATTGATTGATACATTTGCACCATATGTTCCTATAGCCCTTACAAACATAATCATCACAGCTATAGTTGGCAAAATGATTAACATATTCTCATCTTTATTTACAAATATATCATCTATTACCCTTCTAATTAACTCAGGAAGAGCAGGTGTACTTAAAGCAACAACAGCATTACATAATAAAGCAACAGACAAATAACCCGATAATCCAGAAGCATAACTCTTCCAGATTCTCTTAACAGTTGCAGCGGAACTTATTTCTAATATTTCTTTATTCATTATTAATTTTATTTATATATAAAAAAAAGATGACAACATAAGCTATATTATCATAAACATATAATGTTCATTGCATATTATAAATATTAGGCATAATTTGGGCACTCTTGTTATTTGGTGATAAAATGTCAATAAAACTATCTAGTAATATAGAAAATATACCACCTTCAGCTACTATGCTCATGACTCAATTAGCTAGAGATCTTAAGTCTCAAGGAAAGAATATTATTAGTTTAAGTGCTGGTGAACCTGATTTTGATACTCCCATTAATATAAAAAATGCCGCAATTGAGGCAATTAATAGAGGAGAAACTAAATATACGGCCGTAGATGGAATTGATGAATTAAAGAACGCAATAATCAAAAAATTTAAAAAAGATAATAATTTATCTTATAAAAAAGAAAATATTTCTGTTGCCCCAGGCGGAAAATCAATAATTTTTAATGCTATTATTTCTACTGTAAATCCAGGAGATGAAGTAATAATACCTGCTCCATATTGGGTTAGTTATCCAGATATAGTCAAATTGGCAGGAGGAGTTCCAAAAATTATAAAAACCACTTCGAAAAATAATTTTAAAATATCTAGTAAAGATCTTGAAGAAGCCATAACAAAAAAAACTAAATGGTTAATTCTAAATTCTCCCTCAAATCCAACTGGTGAAGTGTATGTAAAAGAAGAACTGAACGAAATAGCTAAAGTTTTAAAAAATAATAAAAATATTTATATTATTTCGGACGATATCTATGAATACATTCTTTATAAAAATTCTGAAAAATTCTCTACAATAGCCGAATTAGATGATGATCTTTTTTCAAGAACAGTTACTTTGAATGGTATTTCCAAATCATACTCAATGACCGGGTGGAGAATAGGTTACTGCGGAGGTCCTAAAGAAATAATTGATGCCATGAGAAAACTAATGGGTCAATCTACCTCAAACCCTTCCTCCATCAGTCAGTGGGCAGCAGTTGAAGCAATAGAAGGCTCTAAAAGTTTTCTAAATGATTGGGTAAGATCTTTTGAAGAAAGAAGAAATTTTGTAGTTGAAAATCTTAATAAATGCAAAGGTATAAATTGCTTAAACCCCAAAGGGGCTTTCTATGTATACCCTTCATGTGCAGGGTTGATTGGAAAAAAGTATAAAGGAAATACCATCAATAATGATAAAGATGTTGCTATGTTGCTATTAAAAGAAAAATTAGTAAGCGTTGTTCATGGAGAGGCTTTTGGATTATCACCCTATTTCAGAATATCTTATGCAACATCAATGGAAAACCTTCAAATTGCATGTGAAAGAATAAAGGAATTCAGCGAAGAATTAGTCGACTAATGAAATCACATGAGTCTAGCCTTGAAGGCGATAAAATTTGGGAAAACCCGTCTAAAATCAGAAGTAAAATGGAACTAAAATCTCCTTTCAAAATAAAAACTGATTACACCCCATCTGGGGATCAACCCAATGCTATAAAAGAACTTACTAAGGGAATTAATAACAAAGAAAAGTCTCAAATCCTTTTAGGAGTAACAGGTTCAGGCAAAACATTTACAATGGCTCAGATAATTGAAAAATGCCAAAAACCTTCGCTAATACTGGCGCCAAATAAAACTTTAGCAGCCCAATTATATGGTGAATTCAGAGATTTTTTTCCTGATAATGCAGTTGAATATTTTGTCTCCTATTATGATTACTACCAGCCAGAAGCTTATGTGCCAAGAACTGATACTTATATTGAAAAAGATGCATCAATTAATGAACAAATTGACCGCTTAAGACATTCAGCCACAAGATCATTATTGGAAAGAGGAGATGTTATAATAGTTGCTTCAGTATCCTGTATATATGGTATTGGCTCCGTTGAAACTTACTCCAACATGACAATAAATTTGTCCAAAGGCGAAAAAATTGAAAGACAACCAATTCTGAGAAAATTAGTTGAATTACAATACACAAGGAATGATACAAATTTTACACGAGGAACATTTAGAGTAAGGGGTGATTTAATAGAAATTTGGCCAGCTCATCTAGAGGACATCGTGTGGAGAATATCTTTGTTGGGAGATGAAATTGAATCAATAAGTGAGTTTGATCCTTTAACTGGGAATAAAGAAAGTGATCTCAATAATATAAAACTTTATGCAAATTCTCATTATGTGACACCAAGACCAACAATCAAACAAGCAATTAAGAAAATAAGGAAAGACCTAGACTTACGTTTAAAGGAATTAGAATCCTCTAATAGGTTGCTTGAAATGCAAAGACTTGAGCAAAGAACCAATTTTGATTTAGAAATGATGGAAGTAACAGGTATTTGCGCAGGAATTGAAAATTATTCTAGATATTTAACCGGAAGGAAACCTGGTGAACCTCCGCCAACATTATTTGAATATTTACCTAAAGAATCCTTAGTTTTTATTGATGAAAGCCATGTAACCGTTCCTCAATTAGGTGGAATGTATAGAGGAGATTTTAATAGAAAATCAACGCTTGCAGAACATGGATTTAGATTGCCATCTTGCATAGATAATAGGCCTTTAAAATTTGAAGAATGGGAGGCTATGAGGCCATTAAGCATATTTGTTTCTGCAACGCCGGGTAATTGGGAAATTAATGAAACTGAAGGTTCATTTGTTGAACAAATAATAAGACCAACTGGGCTTATAGATCCTCCATGCGAAGTTAGACCAGCTAAAAATCAGATAGATGATTTAATATCTGAGTGCAAAGAAATTTCAAAAATAAATCAGAGGGCATTAGTAACTGTATTAACAAAAAAAATGGCTGAAGACTTAACAGAATATTTGAATGAGCAAGGTATAAAAGTGCGATATTTACATTCAGATATTGATACTCTCGAAAGAATTGAAATCTTAAAAGATTTAAGAACTGGTTTATTTGATGTGCTTGTCGGTATTAATTTACTTAGAGAAGGACTTGATATACCAGAATGTGCATTAGTTGCTATTCTTGATGCTGATAAGGAAGGATTCTTAAGATCAGAAACCTCTTTAATTCAAACTATAGGTAGAGCCGCTAGAAATGTAGAAGGAAGGGTTATACTTTATGCTGATAAAGAGACAGGATCGATGAAAAGAGCTATAGGAGAAACAGAAAGAAGAAGAACTAGACAAAAAAAATATAATAAAGAAAACGGTATTACACCTGAAAGTATAAAGAAAAATATTAAAGACATTCTAGGAAGCATTTATGAAAGAGATCACTTAGAAATTGAAGCGCCAGAATTCTTTGAGGATGGAATTTTAATTGGTGATAATTATGAAAAACATATTAAAGATTTAAACTCAAAAATGTTAAAATTTGCAGAAGATTTAGATTTTGAAAACGCTGCAAAAATAAGAGATGAAATAAGAAGACTTGAGGAAGCATCACTTAAATTTTCCAACGATCCAATGTATAAAGAAAACAAAAGATATAACAGGAAAAGAACTAAAAAAAAGATAGGAAAAAGGAATTATAAATGAGAAAGAAATATGCTCTAGTAACTGGGGGCGGAAAAAGAATTGGATCATCAGTTTGTAAGGCGCTTGCTAAAGATAATTGGCATGTAATAATTCATTTTAATTCAAGTAGGAAAGAGGCGGAAAAAACACTCGAAATAATAAGAAAATTCAAAGGAAAAGCCGATCTCATAAAAGCAGATTTATCAAATTTTACTCAAGTAAATAAAATCATACCTCAAGTAAATAAAAAATTCGGCAATATATCTTTACTAATTAATAATGCGTCTGTTTTTAATAAAGATACGATTAAAACCGTGACAAGTCGGATATGGGATGATCATTTAGAAATAAATCTAAAAGCACCCTTCTTTTTGTCTAAAGCTTTTTCTGAACAATTACCTAAAGGTGAAAAAGGAGTTATTATTAATTTTTTAGATCAAAGTGTATTATCTTCAAGGCCAGACTTTCTATCATACTCAGTATCAAAGAATTCTTTATGGTATTTGACAAAATCTCTTGCACAAGCATTAAGTCCTAAAATTAGAGTTTGCGCAGTAGGTCCAGGTCCAACCCTAAAAGGAAAAAGGCAAACTAAAAAAGATTTCGAAGCTCAAAAAAAATCTACTTTATTAAAAATAGGGCCGAGTTTAGAAGAAATTAATAATGCTATTACATTTATTTTAAATAATAAGTCATTTACAGGCCAGATGCTAGTTTTAGACGGTGGTGAACACTTAAAATGGGGAAGAAAAAGCAATAAGATATATATCGAATAATAAAATAATTAAATAAATCAATAGTTTAATAAAAATTCTATAAAATAACACTAATTGTTCACAATGCAAAAAAAGTAGCTAATTATAATAAAAACTTAGTATTAAAATTAAAATTCATGAGAAGAATGAAATAAAAGTTATTAAATACAATTACTTATTTAAAATAAGAAAAAAAATATATAATATTATGTATAAAAAAAATGATTAACGATCTTTTTATAGTGACTTTTCAACAAAGTTATCCACAGCCAATAATATACAAAATGAACATTAAATATTAAAAAAGCTATAGCAATCAAAATCCTTTAAAAAATGATAAACGCAAAAGATATAATTAATAAAACAGTAAAAACAATACCTAATAAACCTGGTGTTTATAGAATGTTGGATGAAAATGGTGAGATAATTTATATCGGCAAGGCAAAAAATCTTAAAAAAAGAATAAAAAGCTACTCTAGAAAAAATTTAGAAAATAAAAGAATAAAAAGAATGGCTGAGTTAATTCGGAGTATAGAATTTACTACTACTGAAAATGAAGAAAACGCACTTTTATTAGAGGTAAACTTAATAAAAGCACATAAACCTAAATATAATATTCTTATGAGAGATGATAAAACCTTTCCATATATTTTCATCTCAAATGAACATGATTTTCCGCGCCTAGAAAAACATCGCGGGGCAAGAAAAAGACCTGGGCACTATTATGGCCCTTTTGCTAATGCGGGTGCGGTCAATAGGACATTAGATATTTTGCAGAAAACATTTCAATTGCGCACTTGTAGTGACAAAGAGGTTAAAGCCGGTAATAAGCCATGCTTTAATTATCATCTTAAACGTTGCTGTGGTCCTTGTGGTAGCAAAATCAGCAAAGAAGATTATAAAGAACTGGTTAATGATGTAAAAAAAATTTTCAAAGGTGACTCTAAACAAATAAAATCTCACTTTGCAAAAAAAATGGAAGTTGCATCGGAAAACCAAAAATATGAAGAAGCAGCTTATTATCGTGATAAAATTAAGTCGCTTTCAAATTTAACAAACTCTTTTAGTATAAATCCTAAAAATTTAATTGATGCAGATGTATTTTCCATTATTAAAAATGAAAAATACGCATGCATACAGGTCTTCTTTTTTCGATCAAGAAAAAACCTTGGTAATAAACCTTTCTTTATAAAAGATATAAATGGATTAACAGAAATCGATATATTGCAATCATTTATTCCACAATTTTACAATAACAGACCTTCTCCAAAATTAATTTTAATAAATCATAAAATTAATGAAAAAGAATTAATTCAAAACGCACTTTCTCAACAAAATAAGAATAAGGTACAAATAAAAACACCTATAAGAGGTGAAAAAAAAGAAATTATTTCTCACGCATTAGAAAATTCTAAAGAAGCTTTAAAAAAATACACTCAGGATATGTTAGGCACTTCTAAAAATCTTAAAAATATACAAAAGGCTTTAAAATTAAAGGAAACGCCAAATAGAATTGAAGTTTTTGACAATAGTCATATCCAAGGATCTTTTTCAACTGGGGCAATGATAGTGGCCACCAAGGAGGGTTTTTCAAAAAACAATTACAGAAAATTTAATATAAAAGAAGCAAAAACTAACGATGACTTTGAAATGATGTATGAGGTTCTCTATAGAAGGTTTTTAAGATTAAGAAATATTCCTTCGAACAGCGATGAATTCCCTAACCTTATTATAATAGATGGAGGAAAAGGCCAATTATCAATGGCAAAAAAGGCTTTAAAAAAAGCAAAATTAGATAACTTAGAAATAATAGGGATATCGAAAGGTAGAAATCGTAATGACAACAACGAAATTATTCACCTATTGAATGGTGAGAAAATAATTCTAAGGAGAAATGACCCTGCACTCTTTTATATTCAAAGATTAAGAGATGAAGCACATAGGTTCGCGATAGGGATACATCGTCAGAAAAGAGGAAAAAATATTACCTACAATCCTTTAGATGAAATTCCTGGCATTGGATCAAAAAGGAAAAAAGAATTACTAAATGCTTTTGGATCAGCAAAGAGTGTAAGCAAAGCTAAAATTAAAGAATTATCTAAAGTAGATGGAATATCAAAAATTTTAGCTCAAAATATTTATAACTGGTTTAATGAGGTAAACTAATTTAGGGTTCTTTTATGCCAAATATACTCACTTCTTCCAGAATTTTAATATCCATTATTATACCATTACTTTTATTATTGGATAATACCCTATCAATAGGTGTATTATATTTAGTAGCCTTTACACTTTTTATATTTGCCTCAATAACAGATTTTTTTGATGGATGGCTGGCTAGAAAGAATAATCTAGAAACCGAGATAGGAAGAATCTTAGATCCCATAGCGGACAAACTCCTTGTTATCTTAACTTTAATTCCACTTATCAGTAAATTTAATGATTTATTTATGGTATCATCAATAATTATAATATTTAGAGAAATATTAGTATCTGGTTTAAGGGAAAGCACTAAATCAGAAGAATTAATACTTGAAGTTACCTTACTATCAAAATGGAAAACTACTGTTCAGTTCATAGCTATATCATCTTCTTTAATGTACATATCCCTTACTCATATAGGAATTAATAACAATATCTTAAATTTTATGATGGAATTGTCTTGGTATTTCTCTTTTTTAATTATTCCTGCTGCATTACTATCCTTTTTGACAGGTTTTAGTTATCTAAAAAAAGTTTATATTTTTTATAAAAAGGAAAGTTATTGAAAATCATCTATTTTGCTAAAATAAGGGAAATAATAGGAAAATCTGAAGAGGATGTGGAAATTTCTTCAGATATAGAAACAGTTGATGAGCTGCTAGATTACCTTATTTCTTTAGGAGAAAGATACGAAATAGCATTATATGATAAGGATTCTATTCATGTAGCTTGTGATGAAGATCATGTTAAAAAAGATTTTAAAATTAAAGATAAAAAAGAAATAGCAATATTTCCTCCCGTTACAGGTGGATAATGATAGAAGTTTATATTCAAGAAGAACAATTTAATACCCAAGAAATTATAAAATATATTGAATCAAAAAAATTATCAGGAGCTATGGTTTCTTTTGTTGGATCAGTCAGAGGTGAGTCTTTTAATAAAAACATTAATAAGCTTTTTATCGAGAATTATAAAAAAATGGCCGAAAAAGTAATTAACTCTACTGCAGAAGAAGCCTTTAAAAAGTGGGAGCTCTCATATTGCTATATAATTCATAGATATGGAAATTTAGATCCTTTGGAGCCAATTGTTATGATTATAACATGCTCAAAACATCGTAAAGAGGCATTTGCAGCTAATCAATTTATCATTGATTTTTTAAAAATTAACGCACCTTTTTGGAAAAAAGAAGACTTCGGAAACGAATCAAAATGGGTTGAGCAATCAGGTTAATCGCCATCCCAATTATTGACTAAATCAATATATGAGTCTGAAAGTTTCATTATTTGATCGCCTACAGAAAAATTAAAGTTATCTATTTCTGAAACTGGGGTAACTTCAGCAGCAGTTCCGGTTATAAAACACTGTTCGAAGTCTGAAAGTTCATCAATTTCAATCTTTCTTTCAATTATTTTTAATCCTTGTACTTTTGCAATTTCAATAACTGTTCTTCTTGTTATCCCATCTAAAAAACAATCTGGAACTGGCGTATGAATCTCATTACCTATGATAAAAAAGATATTTGCTCCAGTAGCTTCAGCTACCTGACCTTTCCAATCTAACATTAACGCGTCGTCATACCCTCTTGATTCGGCCTCTTGCTTTGAAAGTGTGCAGATCATATATAATCCTGCAGCTTTTGCTTTGCATGGTATCGTTTCTGGTGATGGCCTTTTCCATTTAGAAAGAGTTAACTTTATGCCCTTCAACTTGTCTTCAGGACTAAAGTAGGATGGCCATTCCCATACTGCAATTGCACAATGAATTTTAGAATTAGGTGCTGAAACGCCCATAGTTTCTGCCCCTCTCCAAATGATAGGCCGAATATATGCATCTGTTAAATTATTTTTTTCTAAGACTAAACAACATGCAGCCTTAATTTCGGACAATGTATAAGGTACATTAAGGTCAAGTTGACTAGCAGAATCTAATAATCTTTCAGTATGTTCATTCAACTTGAATATTTTACCTGAGTAAGCTCTTTCGCCCTCAAAAACTGAACTAGCATAATGCAATCCATGACTCAAAAGATGTAATTTAGCATCTTTCCAATCTACTAGATCGCCATTATACCAAATTAGACCTTCCTTATTTTCCATTGATTCAATATTCAATTTACATACCCAAGATACTAATATTATTTAACTATTGAGATTATAAAGACTAATAATAAATACAATAGTCTATATTAAGTAAACATAATTATTTGATAGATCAATTTTGTATATTAAACTGATTAATTGAGGAAGAGATAGTGTCAGAAGTAACTTATAATCTATTAGTTGTAGATGATGATGAAAGAATTAGAAACTTATTAAGTCAATATCTAATTAAAGAAGACTTTATAGTATCTACTGCCAATGGATCAGATGAAGCTAGAAAGAAATTACAATTTATTAAATTTGACTTAATTATTTTAGATATAATGATGCCTGGTGATGACGGACTAATACTAACTAAAGAAATTAGAAAAAACTCTGAAATTCCAATAATATTACTTACCGCAAAATCAGGTACAGAAGCAAAAATAGAGGGCCTTGAAATTGGAGCGGATGATTATTTAACCAAACCCTTTAATCCCAAAGAATTACTCTTAAGAGTTTTATCAATCTTAAAAAGATCAAAAAGTGAAGAAAGAGTTGATAATGAAATATTTTTTGGGGATTTCATTTTAAATATAGAAAAAAGAGAATTAACTAAATCTAATGAAAGAGTTTATTTAACAGATAGAGAGATGAATCTTCTTATTGCACTCGCAAAAAGCCCAGGTGAACCATTGAACAGAGAAAAACTAGCAGGAATCGATGAACCTGGTAGATCAGTAGATGTAGGTATAAATAGATTAAGAAGAAAAATTGAAAAAGACCCAAGAATGCCTTTATGGCTTCAAACAGTAAGAGGAGAAGGTTATATATTAAGACCTGATAAATAGATGTTCATTTCAAATACCTCAAAAAAATTAAAAAAATTTATGCCTGAAGGTTTATATTCAAGATCATTATTAATTATTATTATTCCAATAGTAATATTGCAGGGAATCTTAACTTTTGTCTTTCTTGATAGACACTGGCAATTAGTTACAAGAAAATTATCATCGGCGGTTGCTTCTGAAATTACAACATTTATTGATATTGAACCCATTCTGGGGATTGAAAGAATAACGAAACTATCAGATAGGCTTTATGATGTAGATGTCAAATTTTTTCCTAATCAAAAACTTGTAAACAATCTTCCTGAGCCAGTAAATCTTGTAGAAAATACTTTAGGAAAAGAATTATCTAAAATTTTAAAAAATAATTTTTGGATTGATGCCCATACATACGAAAAAAGAGTAATAGTTCAAATAGAAAAATTAAACGGTGTTTATGAATTCACAATACCAAGAAGAAATGTCTATGCCACAAACAGTCATATCTTTTTAGTTTGGATGGTAATATCTTCTCTTTTATTGGTTTCTGTGGCTGTCATGTTTATGCGCCAACAAATTAAACCTATCGAAAAATTATCAAAAGCAGCACAGCAATTTGGGTTAGGAATGAAAATGGAGGATTTTAAGCCTTCTGGTGCTTCAGAAGTTAGAGAAGCTGCAGAAGCATATCTAAAAATGCAAGAAAGAATAGAAAGATTTATTGAACAAAGGACTCTTATGCTTGCAGGAGTTAGTCATGATTTAAGAACTCCTTTAACAAGACTGAAACTTCAAATAGAAATGCTTTCAGATGATAAAACAAATAAAGAATTACTTTCAGATGTAAACGAAATGCAAAAAATGCTCGAAACATATCTTGATTTTGCTGAAGATGTTACGAGAGAAAAAGCATCTAAAATAGACCTAGAGCTAATGATTAGAGAAATTATAAAATCTGACAAAAGAGATAATAAGAAAATAAATTTTAATAAAAAATCTACACCAATATTTTTTGAATGTCGTTCTATAGCTATGAAAAGATGTATAACTAATCTTATAAATAACGCGGGCTCATATGGTAACGAAGTACTTGTTTCTTTAGATGAAAATAAAGATGGCATAATTATTTCTGTAGAAGATGATGGGCCAGGTATAAAAAAAGAAGATTATGATCAAGCCATCAAACCCTTTATTAGACTCGATACATCAAGAAATCAAAATATCCCTGGGTCAGGATTGGGTCTATCCATATCTCAAGATATTACAAGTAATCATGGCGGAAAAATGTCAATGTCTGAAAGTTCCTTGGGCGGTTTAAAAGTATCTTTAAATTTTCCTAAGTAAAATCAAAAGTTACCAAGCTCTTCACTTTTGTTTTTTGCATTCTTTATCGCCTTATTTAGGAGTTTATAAAAATGTCTTTCTTTACCTATTAAGACTTTAAAAGCCTCTTCTGTAGTGCCATTAGGTGATGTTACATTATCCCTTAATTCTTTTGGGTCGAATGAAGATGTTTTTAACAAATTTCCGGACCCTAAAATTAATTGTCTAGCAATTTTATTGGCCACTTTTTTTTCAAAACCTTCTTCAATTGCAATCTCAACTATACATTCCATTAAATAGAAGAAATAGGCTGGGCCGGAGCCAGATATTGCTGTAAAAGAATCCATTTGGCTTTCTTTTTTAAGCCAAGTAATTTCTCCAACAGACTCAAATATAGATTCTGTAGTAGAAATTTGTTCTTGTGTTACCTTTTCGTTTCCTATTAAGGCAGTCATACTATCGAAAACAGAAACAGCAATATTTGGCATTGCTCTAACTATTGCAGAGTCACTTATGATATTGGTTATTTTATCGATTTTTATACCTGCAAGAATAGAAATAATTAAAGCATCTTCTGCTTTTAAAAGATTATTTTTTAAATCACTAAGTACATTTTCATAAATTGTAGGTTTTGTTGCTATTATCGCTACTTGATAAGAACTCTTACTTTTCTTTTCTATACTATCAAAGAAATTAATATTGTTATTTATTAAAAAATCTTTATTTTTTTTACTTATGAAAGGATCTAAGACCTCTATTTCAAAATTAAAATTCTTAGAACTAATCAAACCCTCTAAAAGACCTCCACCCATTTTACCGCAACCTACAAGTAAGATTTTTGGATTCATCATAGTTTTTTTTAAGCTTCCCCCTTTGTTTCAAAAAGTACCGTATTCAAAGCCTCTTCACTAGTTTTGCCAGCCCATAAGATATACTGAAAGGCAGGAAAATATCGGTCTATCGAATTAATTGCATCCAACAGCATTTTTTGAATAAACTCATGAGAAATATTATTTTTTCCTAAAACTGAACTATTTCTATAAATAATTAAACCGTCCTTTTCCCAAATATCAAAATGACCTAGCCATATCTGTGAATTTATAGAGGAAACTAGTTTAAAAATCTGATATTTATTTCTATCATTAAATCTTATATCAAAACCGCAAACAATATTTAAACCCTCATAATCATCCTGGAAGGAAACAGATAATTGATAATTATTGTGCTTGCCATTTGCTAAAATTGAGATTTCGCGATCTGATCTTTCACAAGTCCAATCATGGAGGCTTGCTATCACCTCAATCATCTCAAAGGGGTCATCTACGAATTCTTTTTCGGTTAAAGGGATCATTATTATATCTATATATAGTAGGTTCGTTAATAAATTATACTATAATTAGTGCAAGATTTATATATAAAAACAGAAATTTAAGAAAAAAATTTGTTATAAATAACTTATGCTTGAAATTCTACTTAATGCTGACCCTGTTGCTTTTTCTATAGGACCATTAGAAGTTAGATGGTATGGCTTGGCTTATCTAGCTGGAATGCTTCTCGGATTAAGTTATGCTAAATGGATCGTAAGAAGAATTTTTATAACCGATAAAACCTCCATTACAACCCAACATTTAGATGAAATATTCATTTGGATAGTATTAGGTATAATTTTCGGCGCCAGAATAGGATATATAATTTTTTATCAACCATCTTTAATTTTAATTAACCCCTTAAGTTTGATAGCAATCTGGGAAGGAGGGATGTCCTTTCATGGAGGAGCGATAGGTGTTATTTTAGCTTTAATATTTTTTTCTAAAATAAAAAGAATCTCCTTACTTCAATTGGGCGATGTAGTTTGTTCTGTAGTTCCTATAGGCTTATTTTTTGGAAGATTAGCAAATTTTATAAATTCTGAATTATGGGGAAAAACAACTTCAATGCCTTGGGGAGTAATCTTTACTAATGCCGGTCCTACTCCAAGACACCCAAGTCAACTTTATGAGGCAGCTTTAGAGGGAATATTAATTTTAATAATCTTATTTATACTCATAAAAAAAGATTATCTAAAATATAAGGGTTTTATTAGTGGGTCATTTTTATTTCTGTATGCTGCGTTTAGAATATTTATCGAAAACTTTAGAGAACCAGATGCGCATATTGGATATATTTATAATTTTATAACAATGGGTACGATTCTATCAATTCCATTATTAATTACAGGATTAATTCTTATAATTTATTCAATCAGAGTAAATGGAAAAAATTAAAGAAAATATAATTAAAAAAGGAGCTATACCAGTTTCCGAATTTATTCAGATAGCTATGAATGAACCAGAAAATGGGTATTACTTATCTCAAAAACCTATTGGAGAGTCAGGAGATTTTATAACTGCTCCTGAAATATCACAGATTTTTGGTGAAATAATAGGTGTCTGGGCTTTTGATTGTTTCAAAAAACTTAATTTAAATTGTGATTTTCAGATTATTGACCTAGGTGGCGGAAAAGGAACACTTTTAAAAGATATCTCTAGAATAAATAAAAATAAAAATACTAGATATGGTTTTTTAGAAATAAATGAACATTTAATTAAAGAACAAAAAAATAAAATTCCACAATCTCGACATTACAAAAAAATTTCGGAGATTCCTAACTTACCTACATTATTTATAGGTAATGAATTTTTAGATGTTTTTCCAATTAAACAATTTAAAAAAGAGGGGGGCAATTGGAAAGAAGTATTCGTAAAATTAGAAAATAATCAATTTAGGTTTTGTTTAAGAGATATAGAAAATAAAAAAATATATCGTGATGCATTAAAAATAGCCCCACCCGAAGCAGATTTTTTTGAAATTAATTTAATGCTTGATTATTTTATCTCAAAAATAGGTGAATTTTTAAGAAAAAACAATGGCATAGCAATATTCATTGATTACGGTTATGTATCAGGATACGGAAATACTCTTCAAGCTATTAAAAATCATAAATTCGTAAATCCATTAGACCTTCCTGGTGAAGTAGATTTAACTGCTCATGTTAATTTCTCTCAAATTATATATTCTGCTATTAAAAATAATATGGATTATTTCGGACCAATATCACAAAGAAAATTTTTCATTAAAATGGGAGCATTGAAAAGGTTAGAAATTTTATTAGAAACTTTAAAAAATAGAAAAGATAAAAATAATTTAGAGTTAGGAATTAAAAGAATCATTGAAAAAGATCAAATGGGTGAATTATTTAAAGTAATTGCTTTGGCTCCAAAAAATAAATTAATTCCAGAAGGATTTGATTAGTATCCAATCCCCTGCTAAATAAGGCTCAAGGATTTTAAAAATGAAATTAGTATCTGGAAATTCAAATAGGCTATTAGCAGAAAATATAGCAAAATACCTCAAAACTCCGCTTGCAGATTGCACAGTAAAAAAGTTCTCTGATAAAGAAATATTTATTGAGATGAATGAAAATTGCCGTGGTGAAGATGTCTTTATAATTCAATCTACTTCATTTCCCGCTAATGACAATCTTATGGAGCTATTAATTCTAATTGATACCCTAAAAAGAGCATCAGCAAAAAGAATAACTGCAGTTATTCCTTATTATGGATATGCAAGGCAAGATAGAAAACCTGGCCCAAGAACACCAATAACTGCTAAATTGGTAGCAAATCTCATTGTAAAATCCGGAGCTGATAGAGTATTGAGCATGGATCTTCATGCAGGGCAAATTCAAGGATTCTTTGATATTCCGACAGATAATCTTTTTGCTGCTCCAGTTCTAACTTCTGATATAAAAGAAAAAATTGGAAGTAATAATCCTATGATCGTATCTCCAGATGTTGGCGGTGTTGTTAGAGCTAGATTAATAGCAAGTAGAATAAATTCAGATTTAGCGATAGTTGATAAGAGAAGAGAGAAAGCAGGTGAATCTGAAGTAATGAATATTATAGGTGATGTTAAAGACCGAAGCTGCTTTATGGTGGATGATATTGTGGATTCTGCAGGTACATTATGTAACGCTGCTGACGCTTTAATTAATTCGGGGGCAAAAGAAGTATATGCCCATGTCACACATGGTGTTTTATCTGGCGAAGCAACAAAAAGAGTGAATGACTCAGCTTTAACTAAGTTAGTAGTAACTGATACTATTCAAGAAACAGTTGATGTAGAAAAATCAAATAAAATAGAAACAATAAGTGTTGTTCATCTATTAGGAGAGGCTATCAAAAGAATATCAGAAGAAAGATCTGTATCAAGTCTGTTTGATTAACTTGCTTTGAAATCAAAGTGAGGGTATAAGCCCATTGGAGTTTTAATTAAAAAGGTGGATTAAATTATGCCAGAGGCTAATTTATTAAAAGGTGAGCTAAGAGAAAAAGTAGGAAAGTCTTCTACAAAATTGTCTAGAAAAGAAGGTAAGGTTCCTTGCATAGTTTACGGAGACAAAATAGATCCAATATCAATAAATATAAATTCTATATCAGCATGGAAATTATATAATACTGGTAGAATGTTAACTACATTATTAGATCTCGAATTATCTAATGGCGATAAAATGAAAGTAATTCCTAAAGAAATTCAGATTGATCCAGTAAAAGATAATATAATACATATTGACATGTTACGTTTAGCGGAAGATGCGAGAGTTTCAGTTGAAATCCAAGTAAATTTTGTAGGCGAAGATGATTCTCCCGGTATTAAATCAGGCGGTGTGTTAACTGTTACGAGGTATACAGTTGAATTAGACTGCCCTGCCCTTAAAATACCAGAATCTCTAGATGTAGATATATCAACTCTTAATATGGGAGAAAGTGTTAAGCTATCCGATGTAAATTTACCCGATGATGTTAATCCTGTTATTACAGATAGAGATATTACAATTGCTAGTGTAACGGCTCCTGTTGAAGAAATTGAAGAAGAAATTGTAGAAGAAGAAGGAGAAGAAGGAGAAGAAGGAGAAGAAGGAGAAGAAGGTGCAGAAGGTGCAGAAGGTGATGGAGAAAAAACTGAAGAAGACAGTCAAGATACTAAAGAAGAAAACAAAGAATAGGAAAATCATTTGTCTATGTCAGAAGAAACAATACTTTTAGTAGGATTAGGTAATCCGGGGGAAAAATATAAAAACAACCGCCATAATGTTGGATTTATGGTTCTCGATTATTTAACTAATCAGCTTAAATTTGGAAGAAGCAGAACAAAATTTTTAGGAAGAACATCAATGGGTTCTTATGAAAATACCAAATTAATTTCCTTTAAACCCCAAACTTTTATGAATGAATCTGGAAGAGCTGTTCGAGAAGCTTCAAATTTTTATAAAATCAATCCTGAAAGAATTTTTGTTTTCCATGATGATTTAGATTTATCATTTGGTGATATAAAACTGAAAAAAGGCGGAAGTAATGCAGGACATAATGGATTGGCTTCTATCGATGAGAATATAGGAACTAATTATTTACGCCTAAGAATTGGCATCAATCACCCTGGTGATAAAGATAAAGTTAACGATCATGTGTTGGGAGATTTTACAAAAGAGGAGAATGAAGAATTTGAAAAGATCCTTTCAAAAATAGTAAAAAATTTCGACCTTCTTATTGATGCAAATATTAAAAAATTTCAATCAAATATGAAGTAAATGGGTTTTAAATGTGGAATAATTGGTCTTCCAAATATAGGAAAATCGACTTTATTTAATGCCCTAACGCAAACTTCTCAAGCCCAAGCGGAAAATTATCCCTTTTGTACTATTGAACCTAATATTGGAGAGGTTGATGTGCCGGATGATCGACTAAATCAATTATCTATTATCAGTTCTTCATCAAAGACAATACCCACTAGACTTACATTTGTAGATATCGCTGGTCTTGTCGAGGGAGCATCTAAAGGGGAGGGTTTAGGAAACAAATTCCTCGCAAATATTAGAGAAGTTGATGCGGTTGCCCATATAATTAGATGCTTTGAAGATGACAATATTACTCATGTTAATGGTAAAATTGATCCAATCAGAGATATCGAAATCATCAACACAGAACTCCTTCTTTCTGATTTAGAAAACTTACAGAATAAAATTCCTGCTTTAGAAAAAAAAGAAAGGAGTGGCAATAAAGAATCCAAAGAAAAACTTTTATTAATTGATTTGCTTTTAAATAATATTAATGATGGGAAATCTATCAAAAATATTCAACTAGATGAAGACCAAAAAAATTACTTAAAAGAATTTCAACTTTTAACCAATAAAGAAATCTTATATGTATGCAACACTGATGAAGAGAGTGTTAACAAAGAAAATAAATTTTCTAAATCAGTTGAAGATTACATAAAAGATACAAATGCTAAAAAAATTAATATTTCAGCTGAAATAGAAAGCCAGTTATCCTTGCTTGATAGTAAGGAACAGATAGAATTTCTTGAAACAATAGGATTAAAAGAACCTGGTTTAAATAAATTAATTACCGAAGGATATAGGGCTCTTAAATTAATTACTTTTTTTACTTCAGGACCAAAAGAATCCAAAGCTTGGACTATAAAAGAAGGTTCTTTTGCTCCTCAGGCAGCTGGAAAAATTCATACAGATTTTGAAAAAGGTTTTATAAGGGCAGAAACAATTAATTTTGAAGAATTAATGAACTTAGGAGATTTTTCAAGCGCTAAAGATAATGGAAAAATTAGATCTGAAGGAAAAGATTATCAAGTTAAAGATGGTGATATAATTAATTTTAGATTCAATGTTTAACTAATGAACATCTCTCCAAAGGGTTTTAGTAGAAAGATACATTAAGAAAACGAAGATTACTAAAAAACTCATAACTATAAA